>CALWOU010000001.1 GCA_944383245.1 uncultured Clostridia bacterium
CCACAATTTATTGTGGTAAATGTGTCAACATTTATAAAATTTTATGCTAATAAAATTTTAACATTACATAGTTTATAATTTATATATTTGATATAATAATTTACTAATTAACTTTTTATATTTTCTTATTTTAATTTATAACGTGGCGGGTGGCGCGAATGGAAGAAAAATTGCACATTATTTCATATTCGCTAGTGTGCCTAAAACTAGCAAATTTACTTATTGGATTAAGATTGTTTAGTATGCCAATCTTATCCCCTTTTTTTACGTCCAATTTTGTTGCGTCTAACATAAAACAATCCATACAAATATTTAAAATTTCACAATCCTGCCCTTTTATATTTAGTTTCATTCCTAGATATGCTAGGCTTAGTCCGTCAGCATAACCAATCGGAAGAATTGCAACGCGCATTTTCTTTTTTGCAATGAAACGTCTATCATAACCCACCAACTCGCCTTTTTTAACCTCTTGAATTTGTGTGATTGTGCTTTTAATTTCAACTACGGGCAAAAAATTTTCACTAAATTTATTATACAAATTAAAACCTATTCGCACCATATCTAAATGATGATTTTTGAGTTCACAAACACTGCTATTATCTGCGTGAATAATCGGTTTAAACCCCGCCCGTTTTGTGATTGTGACGAACTTATTAAAAATTTTCATTTGTTTATCCACCAATTCATCAGTTGTGGCGAAATGTGTGAACAACCCCTCAACATTGAGTTTGCTTTTCTTTATTAAACTTAGCGCGCGCCTAAATTGTTTTGTAGATTTAAATCCATATCTATTCATCCCTGTGTTTACCTTTAAATGTATGTTTGCAACAACATTATTATTTACTAAAAATTCAACATCTTCAAGGCTTGTTACAGTGTATGAAAAATCGTTATCAATCAAATTTTTTCGTTCAATAGGAGAAACTATTAGAATTTTGTTTTTAGTGTATTTTCTTGCTTTAATTGCCTCGCCCACACTCGCAACACCAAAAAAATCTACCTTGTCATCCAAAATTTTAACAACTTCTTTCATTCCAACGCCATATGCATTCGCCTTAACCATTGCACATATTAAAGAATTAGGATTATTTTCTTTTATATAACTTAAATTCTTTAGCAAATTATATCTATTTATCACAACCTCATTTAACATAACATTATATATGTTCGTTTCTATTTTTTTGTTTAAAAATATAATTCTCTATTAAATTATAAGTAAGTTTCTTTGAGTATGCAACATTTACAATATACCTCAATTTGACTTACGTTACTCTTATACTCTTATTTCTTTCTTATTTCTACGCACGCAGTTTTGTTCCCTCATATGGGTGGGGTCAACAACCCAAAAAAGAAGTCCACCTATGAAATAGGCAGACGATTAAAGAGGATTACTTTTTAATATTATCATTGTGGAAAGGGAGTAATGAGGGGAAATGCCCAAAGGGTGTCCCCTCATAATGGTGGAGCAAAAGCCCATAAATGAAGTTTTGCAAAGCAAAACGATTAAAAAGGGCTATTTCTTAATAAATATTACCTACTGGAAGGGGAATAATAAGGGGAAATTCCCGTAGGGTGTCCCCTTATATAGGTGGGGTCAACAACCCAAAAAAGAAGTCCGCCTATGAAATAGGCGGACGATTAAAGAGGATTTATTTAAAATAATAACACCTTACGGAAAGGGAGTAATGAGGGAAAATTTCCTTTAGGTTTTCCCTCATAAAAGGTGGAGCAAAAGCCCAAAGATGAAGTTTTACGTAGTAAAACGATTAAAAAGGGCTATTTGCTCCACCTGCATCCACAATAGTCTTGCCTATAAATCCCCAATTCTTTACAAATTTGGATTGAGCGAAGGTAGCCATTTTCTTTTTTAAAATCGGCGTGGAGATATTTAATTCCGTACTCTTTTTCTAATCTTTCGCCTAGCAGGTTTATAAACTCAGCATTCTTATGCGGACTAATTGAAAGTGTGGTGGTTACAACTTCAAAATTATTTTCAACAGCATACATAAATGCGCGTTTAAGCCTCATTGCAATGCACACTCTGCACCTATTTCCACCCTCTGGCTCATCTTCCATTCCTTTTGTGATACTACTAAATTCCTCGTGGTTATAACCTAAATCAACAACGTCAATTCCAAGTTTTTTAAACTCACTTTTGCGTTTAACGTATTCAGTTTCTGGATAGATATTTGGATTATAGTAAAGAAAAGTGATATTAAAATGTTCTTTCAACCTTTCAATGCAAGCAGACGAACAAGGCGCGCAACAGACATGCAAAAGCAGTTTTGGTTTTCCGCCAAAACTGCTTATTTCTTCTTGCATTAATTTGTTATAGTTAACTTTCATCTAATGATTCTAGCACATTATAATAATTTGTCAAGTCATTCGGTACTCTTATTATTAATGTGTAAGATAAATTTGTGTTATTGTCAACTAAACTAATTGTTGTTTGTTTTCCATTTGCTGTTAAACTGTCAGAATTAATAGAAAATTCAACGAACTCTGTGCTAATTTGAGTGATGTCAAAACCTTCTTCTTCATCTTCGCTTTCATTTAAGAAAAGGCTTAAATCTGCATTTTCATCAAAATAACTTAGCATAAATTCTAGGTTGATTTCAAGTGATTCTCGAGAAGATTCGCCTACTTTTTTCAAAACCACAACATACTCATTATCCAAATTAATATTCGAACTATGAGCATAAATTTGCAAAGAACCCTCTAGCGAACTGATTGTTAATTCATCAATTTCGGTTGCATTAGTGAACACCAATTTTTCTGTTGCGTATGACCTTCTATCCCAATTGTCAAATCCTGATAAATTTGCGCCAACAAGATAGGTTATGTACGAACAACTTAAGTCACTTGATTGAATAATGTTTGCAAACTCAATATTATAACCAACAATTTCCTCTTCGCTTTCTCTCTTATTCGCGCCATTATATAATGTGGCATTTTCAATTGTGCCAATAGTTACACTACTTGCTATAGTTGTTGCAAAAGTATTTGTTGTGTGAGTTTCTTGAGTTTCTTCATCAATTTTAATAATTTCAATAATCTCATTGATTACAAGTTGACTAAACACATTATTTTCAGTTAAATAGCCATAACTATCTAATGTGTAATTTTGATTTCCACTCTCTACTCCTATCAACAAACCAAAAATTCTATAAGGTTGGAATGCATCATCAACACTATTTCTTGAAGACAAGTAAGAATAGAACAATCTCATATTTTCAAATAGATAATCTATAGTTGAGCTAGAAATGTTTATGTTAGATAAATTCTCAACAGCATTTGAATTAGACGTATATTCTAACTCATCATTAGGAACAGCAATTTGAGTGTCTGCTCGCAAAGAATTTGTGCCTGTACTTCGTGAAATGAACACGTCGCGCGAATAATTTGTGCCGATAATGCCACCCGTGTAGAACGCACGCAAATTTCCGCTTTGATAAACATTTGTGATATATCCATTGACATTTCTACCAACAATTCCGCCTGCAATAGAACTTGTTGTGTCTGCTAAAATATTAATGTTAGCGCTTGAATTTGTTATCATTCCGCCAAGATTTAGACCAACAATTCCACCATTTACATAACTTGACGTGCTAAACATATTATCTGAATCGCTAAACACGTTTAGATTTTCTAAAACACCACGATTTTCGCCAACAGCGCCAGCAGAATATTGTTTTCCATTTAATGTGCCTGAAATATCAATAGTTGCACCCTCAACTTTCACTCTTTCGCCAACAAAACCGAACATTCCGCCAACAAAATCGCCTAAAATTGTGATACTTCCGCTAGTTGAAACATTTTTCACTTCAAAATATGTGTCATTTTCTATATCGCGAGTTTCGTTTATGTCGTAATTAGAATAATTATAGCCATCAAGCATTCCAAACACACTTCCCGCATAGTACACATCATTTAAGTTGCTAGTTGACTGACCATTATTTATTCCTCTATAAATTGAATAACTGCTATCGTTTGTTTCTCTAGTTGAATTTGCGCCTACATTTGATGAAACTCCGTCAATATCGAAATTACCGCGCACAATTCCAACAATTCCACCAACTGCATTTTTACCCACAACAATTACGCCTTGGCTATCTAACTCGATATTATATAGTTTGAAGTTTTCGCTAATTCCTGCAAGAGTGCCAACCGCCACCGTTTTAGATGCCAAAACTGAACTTGCATTGAGTTTTAAATTTCTAATTGCAAAGTTGGTTGTAATATCATCCGAACCAAGCAATTTTTCAAATAGACCAATAGAATTTAGTGATGATGACGAATAAATTGTAAGACCAGAAATCTCCATATTATTGCCTTGGATATTTCCGCTAAATGTTTTATCTGAAGTGCTTGGATTTGTATAAACTGAACTAAAATCTATATCTGTGATTAGTCTATAATATCCATTTGTGCCGTCAATAAAATAATTGTTCCAAGAGGTTAAATCATAGATTAAATATGGGTTATTTTCTCTTCCGTAACCATTATTTAGTGTTGCGTACAATGTGTTAGTTGTTACGTGATTATTATCATCTGTTTCGGTTACCTCAACCACAACAATAGCCCTTAGCCCGCTAGCATCAAGGATATCGCCAGAATATGTAACTCCGTCTATTTCAACATCGATATTGTCAGTATCATCTTCGAGATTTCCTTTACTGAAACTATGACCTTTTGTTACTTCTTCATCTTCAACAACTAAATAAGGAAGTGTGTTAGAAACGATTTGCTTCCATACTGCGCTTTCGTTATCGCCAAAGATAAATCCTAAATCGGTGTAGTTTGATAACACGAATCTATCTGTATAATTAAGAGTGGTTAAGCCTTCAATTCTGCTATTATAACCACCGGTTACATTCACAATTTCAATAGAATTAGTTATACCTGTTGTGTTTTGTGGAGCAAACATATTCACAACAGCAGATGATTTATTTCCGTTATTGATATAGGTGTAGACACGGGTTATCGAACCTGAATTTGAATTTACAAACCCTGAGAACGTGTTGTTGTTTGCACCAATTCGCGTTAAATTTACGTAAGAATCATAAATTGAGCCATTGTTTGAGTATACGAAACCTGCTGAAATATCCTTTGCAGACATATTTCCAATATAATTGCTTGTTCCCCCTAGCCTCGTTTGACCAACTTTAACGTTACTCATACTAATTTCGCCCGAATTTGTTACAACAAAGCCAGCAATTGAAGAGATTATTGTGTTTTGAACATTGCTATTATAAGCGTAAATTAAACTGGTTTTCTGATCTTCAGTTTCGGTTGACGCATCAAACTCACTTGAAACAATTTTTCCGCTATTTGTGTGCGCTACGCCACCTATATTTGCTTGCGCAAATATCTTTAATCTAGAAATTGAATTTGTGATATAACCGGACGCACCGTTCTCGCTAACAATTCCACCAATATTAAAGTCGATATTATAATTGCTTGTTGAGGTTGAATCTGTTCGGTTTTCAATTGTTGAAGCGGACAATGCAACCATGCCATCAACCTCGCAATTTGTGATTATTCCATTGTTTACAGGAGTTATCCCACCAAAATCTGCGCTTTCATAGTTGACATCTGGGTTTTGGCAAAGGTCGGCATAAGTTACACTAAAATCACTATTACCAACACTATACGAACCAAACGCATTTGACTTACCTCCATCATATTTGACTGTTAGATTAGCAACTATCATTCCGTCGTAAATCTCTCTAAATAGACCTGCTCTAATCTCAGCTTCGCCAAACATATCAAAACTTTGAATTGTGATTGTGTGGCCATTTCCGTCAAACATTCTAAAGTTTACGTCAAGAGGTGTGTAATCACTTAATGTTAAATCGTTTGCAAGAATGTAATACACATTTTCGCCCGACTCCATATTGATAAAATCTTCCTCGTCCACTATAACAATAGGGTCTTCAAACGAATTTGAGTTTACAAATTCTAGCGAATAATTTTGCGCGTAAATTAAATTTGGTGAAGTGTTTGATATATCTTCGCTCGTGTTTTCAGAAATTTTCCAAATATAATCATTATTTGCATCTAACTCTAATTTAAATTGCAATCTTAAACTTGTTGAATGATTTCCGCTTGTAACTGTTAAAGTGTTGCCAGATAAAGTTAAATTATCTTTATCTTCTTCCGTTCCATATGATAAAGAAATAAATTTATTGCTACCGCCCGTTCCTGTTGTGTCTGTGTTTAACGCTCCTAAAATATCATTTATAGCCTTTAAACTTTCATCTTCATCATTACTTAAATTCGCATCATATCTATAAGGTTGGTTCCAGAAATTATCGTCAGAAACTTCGCTATTATAGAAACTTATATCTGTTGGATTTAGATAAAATTCAAGTTGAACAGGCACACCATAATCGCCATAAATCATACGCGAAATATTATCCATATTTGAATTAAACATTACACGTGAATTACTTACACTTACATTATGAATCACAAAGTCAACAATAGTTAACTTTATGCTAGTTGTTGCCGTTTCAAAGTTTCCATTTTCCTCAGTTGCGCGCGTGCTAACAGTTATTGTTAGAGTTTTTCCTAGCAATGCGTCGCTGTAATTCAAACTTCTTAAAGTGTAGAACCCGTTATTATCTAAAACAAACTCAAAATAATCACTAGCATTAAAATTATTATCGTCTAATGATAGTGTTACATCCACATTTCCGTCTGAATTATCTGTGGTAACTCTAAAATCTGCGTTCACACCATTTGCTAGATAATAGTTATGATCATAATCTATTTCAGTGTTTGTTCTAACTATCACTCCGTTAGGGTCGATATAATCAAGTTGAATTTCTGGAAGCATTCTAACGTCTATTACAATTCTATTTTCGCTAAGTAATGTGCCGTCGGCTAAATATGCGCGAACTGACACAGTGTGCTCTCTCGTTGAATAATCTCTATTAATTCTAGTTTCAACATATGTGATTCCGTTAACTTTTACTAATTTAATACCTGTTCCGTCGCTTGAAGGCAAGTTCATATCGATTCGCGAACCTGCAATGCCGTCCACTTGCGTGAACACAATTTCTTCTTCGCCTGTGATATCTGAAATTTCTAGATAATCATAATATCCATTTTCTGGTGCCATTTCGATTAGTAATATGCCCTGACCGTCTGGACGCAAAACATCATTTTTTTCAATTTCTATTGGAGTGTCCTCATCCGCGCCTCTATTTACATATATGTAGTTGTTAATTTCAATTTTGTTTATTCGTTGTGGTAAAACCACAAATTCTGCATTTGCACTTCTACCATTAGTTAGTGTGAAGCGAACGGTTAAAGTTATGGTTCTATCTAAATTATTAATATTCAAACCAAACAACTCCTTTAAATCTTCAACTAAATTTTCCAAATTCAATCTAAAGTATGCGGTTTGAATGTTTGTATCTTGATTATAAATTGTTCTCTCACTTAAATATTCTATGTAATTAGAAATATCTACATTTACATTATCTATTTGCACAGCACTTACAAACGATTCTATCTCATCGTCGTTAAGTTGCAAATCTGTGTTTATGTAGGCCGTGATTATTGTTGTGTCGTTAGGATACATTATTGCGTGGTTGAAATCTAGCGAGATGTTAGTTGCACCAAATGCTGGGACAACTGTAAATTCGATCGAATTTCCCTCGCCTAACACGTAATTTCTTATCTTTTGGTCGTTGTAATTGATTATTGTGTATGGTTGAACTGATATATTGAAAGTAATGTTCTCACTATATTCAATAACTGAAATGCTTAGTGGAGTGTTGTACGGAACAAGCACAACCGTTTCTCCATTGTCCAAATCCGGCTTTATGCCACTAATATTTAAATATTTATACGGATTAATTTCGCTATCATCTTCCACTGACCCATTGAACGTTACTCCTACTCGTAAATTCACTTCGTTATTCGTACGATAAGAATAATTTTCATTATTATAAGTAACTTCACCATTAGCGCTAAAATAATATTGTTTTGCGTGGTTTAGCGCAATTCGTTGTTCATCGCCATTATTTATAATATTATCTCCGTCTAGCAAATGGAAATCTTCTCCAATTGGAAGGCTAACATCTACCGTGATGGTTGCGCTAACTTGTGGATTTAATATTGACCTAAAGGTTAAAGTTGTTTGACCCACTCCATTTACTATCAACTCATCATTTGAAATGCTAACAACATTACTATTTCCACTCACAGCATAAATTCTAACCTCACTTAAACTTTCTGGTGCGTAACTAAAATCAAATAAATCTTTCAAATTATACGTGTTATAATCTTCGTTTAACGCATTTAAAATTGTTATATAGTTTGGATTTGTTGTGTCGATATTAAAATTATAATAATTTAAGTGAAGCAATGTGCCAGCATCTTCCAATTTGTAGTTATCTTTTACAATTGCCGACAAACTAGTTGGTGTAAGTTCATAAATTGGTTCGTTTGTTTTATTTCCCGCGTCGTCTAATTTTGATATGAAGATATATCCACCATTCAAATCTTCCATATAACCCCAATTTTTAGGAAGATTTTTTACAAATTCTTCTTGTGTGGCACTGCTTGAATTTTTTATATCAAACACATCATTATTTTTAAAACTGCGTTCAATAACCGCTCCGCTATCGTCAACGTTAACTGAATAAGCAATGTTAAATACGTAATTTGAGTTACTACCTAGCGAAACTGCGGTGTTTGGATTTCCTGTAATCACACTATGATAATATATAGACCCGTCTAACTTTCCTAAGAAGTAAGCATTGAAAACAAGTGAAATTCCGCCGTCTATAATTTCGGTTGTTGGTTTATCATCATTTAGTGAGAATAGTCCACCCACCTTATTATTTGAAGAAATATATGCGTTAACACTGCTATTTAAAATTAGAGTTGCGCTAATTTGTTCATTTAGTCCAGAATTTAAAGAACTTGTTAAACTGCTGGTTGAAATCCCAACAATACCGCCAACATAGTTATTTCCTGAAATATCTGCCTTGGCGCTCTCAAAAGTTGATTCAAGATTATTATAATCGTGGCGATAACTCATAACAGAACAATTTTCAAAATATCCGTCGAACGAACTTCCTGCAATTCCGCCAACATTATCATTTTTTCCAACTAGATATGATGAATTTGCGCCCGTGTCGATAATTTGATAGTGAACATTTTTATAATACGCGCCATTATCCGTGCCAACAATGCCTCCAACGTTGTTATTTCCTTTAATTTGCACGCTTGATGTGATATTTTCAAGTGTTGGCAAAATTGAACTTTCTCCAACAATCGTAATTTGGTTGGCTGAACTTGATTCAGGTGTTGAATACTTAACATCATATGTGATTTTTTTTCCAACATTTTGAACACCAATCACACCACCAACATTATTATTTGTGGCAACAATTGAACCTGTTACATATGCGTTAGTTAGTCTACCAACATTAATTCCGTTATATGAATTAACACCGATTACACCACCTATTGCACTATCATCATCTGATAATGTCGAATTTATTGTGATGTTTGACATTGCACCTTCACCTGCAATCAACACACTAAATATAACTTCATTATCAATAGGTTCAGCATTATTTCTTGTTGAATTTAAGGAGCTTTCGCTAGCAGTTTGCTCGCTGTAACCCAAAATTGAACCAACATTTTCGCCAACAAGTCCACCAAAATACACTTGCGAACTACCACTTAGTTGTAGGTTTACGTTCGCACCTATCATTGAATTTGATGTGTAATTAATATTTCCGCCATTTCTGCCAACAAGTGAACCGAAAATAAAGTTATCTGTTGAATTAAAACTCGCATTACCGCTTGCGCTTACATTAACATTTGTTAGAGTTGCAACCGGATTCTCTTGAGTTTCTTGATTCGTTATAGTGTCAAACACACCTAAATAAACATTTGTTATTGAAGAAGGATTTATATTTGTTGTGAAATTATAGTTATAAGTAACTGAGAATGTTATATTTTCAATTTGCCCTGAGAAATTCACAAACAAGTTAGGATTGCTTTCAGTTAAAACTATTCCAAACAAACTATAACTAAACTCAATTATTTGTTCATTATCAGTGTTCTCGCCATAAATATAATAATCTGTTGTGATTGAGCCTGAAAAGTTTTCTATAACTCGCTCGCCTGTGTATGTGGTGTTTGAAATATCAACATTCGTCATCAATCTATAATGCGCGTCTGTATCTTCTATAATCATCCAGAAATCGTCGCCATTTTCAATTAAATATGGATTTTCTTCGCTTCCGTCGGACAATATTAAATCAATCACAAAATATGCGTTTTTATACTGATTCTGTGTTAGTTCATCAAGACCTTCCATAATATAACTTTGTGGGTCATTAAATCCTTGCGAATATGAGGTTATTTCATCTCCCAATGCGTCGCGTGCAAACACTATAATTTTCAATCCGTTGCTTGCTGTTATTTCATCGTGAACAGTGATTGTGTTTGTTGCCTGGTCAACTGAAACTGAATCATAATCTGAATTGCCAAATCTATCTGAAACAACCACAAATATATCAGGATTTGTAACGCTTCCATCAATTGAGTAGTTGTTTGCAGAGATTTGATAAGTTTCGCCTGCTCTTAAATTAATATAAGGATTTTCAATGCCATTATCACGAACACTCACATTGCTAGTGATTTCCAATCTCTCAGAAATGATTGGTTCACATACAGTAACTTGCACAACGAACGAAAATTCAGTGTTAAATTGCCTAATAACTGCCACAAGTGTGCGCGTGTATTGACCTGTGTATTGGCTAGAAACCGCTCTAATTGTTAGCGAATTGTCTGTTTGTTCTTGTGCCAAAAGACCTTCATAGCCTTGGTTATTAGTGATTGTCCAAACAACACGTTTTAAATTTTGCGCCGTATCTTCAGATTCTTCTGTTTCATCGCTAGGAATATTTCCAATACCTAAAATTTCATCATTTTGACTGTACGCTTGCACATAATTCCACAAATTTCCATTTCTAAGCCCTACAACAAGTTCAATTTTTGATTGGTCTTTATAATACACTCCAAGTTGGTCATAAACATACAATGTTGGACTAACAGTATTTATAAAAATATCATCGTTTGCTATTTCTTCGTAGATAAAGAATGTGATTGTGCGTGAAATTTGTTTTGTGCCATTTTCGGTTAAAATATCGCTATAATTACGCACATTAACTGTTACATTTAAGGCAAAATAAACATTTTCACCATTAATAAAACTACCTTTCAAAAATCTTAAAACAGCAAAATTGTTTGTTGAAGAGATTGTTAAATAATCTTGCACATTTATTGCGCTAGCACCATAATTTCCAACTGACAAGTTATAGCCCGTAACATAATTATTTAAGAAAACAGAATCTAGCACCACTTCAAAATCTAAGTTTTGACCGCTTGCAACAATATAGTCGGCAGTATAGTCATCAAACAAATAACCTTCGCTTAAACTATTTCTGAATGCTGTTGAATTTGTTTCTAAAGTGTAATTAATGTCGCTAGTTGTTAAATCTTGATAAATGTAGCAGTTGATAACAAAAGTGTAGCCATTTGCGTGTGTGAATGTGATAGTGTATTCACCTATGTCTGTATTTTTGTCAAACACTAGCAAAATAGCATTATTTTGACCTTGGTTGGCGCCTCCTATTTGACTAAAATTATAAACTATCGAACTCGTTCCTTGAACATTTTTTCCATTTCCGTCTGTTGTGATATCATATTGCTTTAATTTTAGCGGATTATCTTGACCACCCGTAACTGAAACTACAAAACTTGCCTCTGTTAAAATTCTATTGTTAAATCCTATAACACCATTTGTGCCCACATACAAAATACTGCTTGAAAACCTGTTATCGCTTGAGTCGATTGAATTGTCCATTCCGTTAAGCCTATTTAAATAGACGTCGGTTGCCAATTTAAAACCACCGCTTTCGTTTTCAATTGTGGAGATTTCAACACTGTTGTTTTCATTTATAGAAACCGAACCTGCGTTTACTATTAAATTTGTTACTCCCTCTTCTCTATTAAAGCGAAGAGATATAGTGGTAGGTTGTATTTGAGATAAATAATCTAAATTTCCCGAATAAAAACATACAACATCAAGCCCTAGTTCATAGTTGTTTGTTGCGATATTTGTTTCGGAATAGCGAATGTAGATTGAATTGCTTTCATAGAATGTTTCTGATAGCATTTTACCACTTGTTTCATCGTAGTAAAATCTCATTGGCTGATTTTCGATAAATATATCCAAAACATATTGGTTGTTTCTTAAACTGCCTGTATCAAGCGAAGAATCAGTCACTTGCGTTGTAAAACTATCATCAGAATATATTGGATTAAGACCAACCATTGTTCCGCCCAAACTAATATATGCGTTTAAAATTTCAGGAGTAATAGATAATTGCATTGACTTAAAGTCTTGCATAGCGTAAGTTTCAACAGGCGTAAATTGAAACAAAGCACCCATAGAATTTATGCTGTTTACATAATAATCATATAAATCAATGTTTTCAGACGCGTCTATTATTTCGCCTTGCAACTTAACAGAAATGTCTTCTGGTCTTGTTTCGCCTTTAACGCGAATTGTTTTGTCAATCCTCTCTATTTCACCAACACAATCTTTTGGAACTAGTGAAATTGTTACTGTTTCTATATCATTTGTGTAATCATACGCAACAATAACTATACCTTCGCCCGCTGGTGCTGGTTTAATATTTTCATTTGTTGAAGAAAATTCGTAATCGTAAAAATCTAAATAGTCGTCAATGCTAAACAACTCCTCTCCAACTTGTTGCATAAGAGAGATTTTCAAATTATTGTAATTATAAGACTGTCCGCCAACATTCACTGCACTATCATCATTTTCAATCAAATAAATTGGTTGATTGGAATTGATGTAGTCTATATGCGAACTATCAGACGAAAACACAACCTCATCACTATTTAACACACGTTTAAACACAAATTCAATTGGTTGATTAGAATAAATTGTTGGTGTGTAGTTATTCATATATGTAACAGGATAGAGTGTGATGCTTGCCCCATCTAAAACGCTGTTGTTTAATCTGAAACCTGTTATGTAGTTTGTACCGTCCACACTAGTTGATAAAAATTCAACATTTTGAGGTAACGTGTTATTTTGCGCTGTGAAATAAATGTTATCAGTGCTTCCATTTGGATATAATTCAATAAGGGATGAAATATCAATTATGCTTTCCCTGCTTCCCGATTCTGGAATAGAAATAATGTAGCGATTTGATAACACGGTTATATCAGAAGATTTTTGACCTATGTAGAGCGGGCAACTAGCAGTTTTTCCGCTTGAATAGTGCATAACCTCTAACGTTCCATCAACGGTTGGGGAATTTGCTCTAACGGTGAAATAAACAATATTTTCTTGATAAACGTAATCTGTAACTGTAACAAGTCCGCTCGGTCTTGATTGAACGATTATGTTTCCTATATCGCTTGAATCAATTCCATCGAAGCGCACACCTAAACGAATAGTGTCGTTATTCATATTTAAATTGACTTTATCAATATTGAGTTCCACACGTTCAATGCTTGCGCCGGTAGACGAAACAAACGACATTGATAAATTGTCGTAATTAGTTCTACAAGCAGAGAGTATTACGCTAGACATTAGCACCAATAAAACAAGTGCAAAACTATATAATTTTTTCATAATTCCCCTATTTTTAATTTTCCCTAAATGAAATAAATTATTTTATTTTTTCTATTTAAATATTTAAAACGAATATCTAAAAAATTAAAGAAAAAATCTAAATATATAATAAATTATTTTATACTATTTTGTCAAATAAATTGGAAATAAACATAATTAAATATATAAAAAAATAAAATAAGAAAACGAGGAGAATTATGGAAAACGAACAAGTTACTAAATCTAACGAACAATTAATTGTTTTAAGCAACAAAAAAAATTTATCGGTAACCGGCACAAATAAGGTTATAAGTTTAAAACCTGATTTAATTCAATTAGACACTAATTTTGGTGGTCTTATGATAACAGGCAGTGATTTAGAATTAATCAAACTAGACAATTTAACAACTCGCGCCGAACTAAGCGGAAACATCAATGGAATTAAATTTTTAGAAAAACCTATTAAAGAACCATTTTTTAGGAAAATATTTAAATGATTTTTAGCACGTTTAATCAAGTAAATTGTTTTTTAGTTTTCTTGTTTTTTGGTTTTATTTTAGGTTTTTTAGATTGTTTATTTTCAGTGATATTTTTAAAAAATTATCAAAAAAATTTTCTAAAATGCGTTTTTGACACCATTTTTTACACTTTTTTATCAATTATTTTCATATTTTTATTAAATTTTTATAATTTTGGAGAATTTAGTGTTGCACTTATTTTTGCTTATATTTTAGGTTTTTGCACAATTAAAAAACTTATGAAAAAATTGGTTGCGTTTTTAGTTAACAAATGGTATAATATTTTAAAGAAATTAAAAGTTAAGAAAAATGAAAAACGCATCAAAAAAAATTAAATCATTGTTTATTGGAGCAATTGTTTTGATTGCTCTACTTTTAATTACGGTTATAGCACAAATAATAACAATTTATAAAAAACAACAAATCAATTTAGCGCAACAAGAAGAAATTTCACGTCTTGAAAATGAAAAAGAATATTATCAAAGTGACAAAGAGAATCCAGATAGTGAAATTGTTGTGGAGGAAAATCAATGATTATAACTTTAACAGGAAAGCCGTGCAGTGGAAAAGGAACGGTTGGAAAATTGTTTTGTGAAAAATATAATTTTGAATTTTTATCAACCGGTCAAATATTTCGAGAATTAACCGCAAAGCATAGATATAAAAGCATTCTTGAATTTCAACAAAAAAATGAAAATATAACCGACGTTGATAAACAAGTTGACAATAAAACAATAGAGATAGGAAAAACTAGGTTAAACGATAACATTTTATTTGACTCTCGCCTCGCCTGGCATTTTATCCCTAAATCTTTTAAAGTATTTTTAGATGTTGATTGGTTTGTTGCAGGTGATAGGTTGGTTAAAGCAGAGCGCGAAAATGAAAATGTTGAAAATATTGAAGAGGCAATAAATGTTTTAAAAGCGCGTTGGAATGAAGAAAATTCGCGCTATAAAAAATTATATAATGTTGATAACACCAATCCTTCTCAATATGATTTAGTTATATCTAGCACAGATAAAAAACCTGAACAAATTGTTGAAATTATTTATAAAAATTATGAAAAATTTATAAAAAATCAAAAATAATTGCTTTTTATTCAAATTTTTTATAATTTTTTTTATTTTTTCTATATTTTTTAATTTTTTTTAATTTTTTTAACTATTTTTTATAAATTTTAAAATTAAATTATTTTTTCTATATTTTTGTTATTTAACAAGTTTTTTATTTTTAATTTTAAAAATTATTTTTTTCTATATTTTTTAATTTTTTTAATTTTTTTTAATATTTAATTTTTATAATTTTAGTTTAATTTAATATATTTTAATTTTAGCAAAAAGCAAATGCAATCATATAATGAACTATGAAAAGTTGGCTAAAACTATCTTTGGTAATTCTATTTTTTGCCTTAATTAGCATTGTTGCATTTTTAATTCTTCGTGCGTTCGGTTTAACAGATATTGAAACAATACGCAATATAATAACCAACTCAAAATATGCTCCACTTGTGTTTGTTTTGTTAGAGTTGGTTTTATTTGTGTTCTTTTGCTTTGTGCCCGTTATGGAAACGGGAATGATTGCACTTGGAATGGTGTTATTTGGAGCCTTAGAAGGATTTTTACTTTCTAGTTTTTCGTGCATTGTTTCTTCTTGCATACTTTTCTTTGTGGGCGACAAATTCGGCGAAGGAATTGCTCGAAAATTGATAGGTAAAAAAGAGTTAGAACGTGCGCAAGATTTAGTTACTCACAAAAGCAAATTTATGCTTCCTATTTTCTTCTTTATTCCAGGATTTCCAGATGACGCAATTTGTTTAGTTGCAGGTATGACAAAAATGAAGTTTATATATTTCTTTATTGTTACAACCATTTGTCACTTATTAGACGTTGCGATAATTTGTTTTGTTGGCGAAGTGATAAATTGGTCATCACTCACCGCCATTGAATGGGTATTACTAGTTAACATTTTGATTATAGATTTTTATCTATTATTTAAACTTCAAAAACATCTTGAAAAGACAATTAAAAACAAATCTGAAACAAACAAATTAGATAAAAACAATTAAAAAATTTCAATAAAAAATCATCTTTAATCATTAAAAAAATTAGAAAGTTTCATTTTTAAAAAGTTTAATTTATTATTGAAAAAAATTGATTTTTTTAATAAAAATTTTTAATAATATTCAAAAAATTAACATTTTTTTAACTTTTTTTGTGTTTTATATATGGATTTTTAAAATTTTTCTTATTTTCTTGGCGAGCACGTGCTATTGCAAACTCGTCCTTTTTAACGTCTTTATTTATTGTGCTACCCGCAGCGATAAACGAATTATCTTCAAGTCTTATAGGTGCAATTAGGTTGACATTCGAACCCACAAACACATTATTTCCAATCACGCATTTTTGTTTTATCTTTCCATTAAAATTGCAGAAAACCACTCCGCAACCGATATTGCAATTTTTTCCTAGTGTTGCATCCCCGATGTATGATAAATGCGCCACCTTACAATCAGAACCTAAAGTGGAATTTTTTATTTCAACAAAATTTCCAATTCTGCAGTTTCTACCTATTATAGTGTTATTTCTTAAATGTGCAAAAGGTCCGATGCAAGAATTTTCATCAATCTTGCAATCTTCAATATGACTAGAAAGAATTTTAACGCCTTTTCCTATTTTTGAATTTGATATTACTGTGTTAACATTTAATTCAACGTTATCAGAAATTTCACAATTTCCAAGCAAACAAACATTTGAGTAAATTTTAACATTTTTTCCAACTTTGCAATTTTCATTTATCACAATGTTTAAAAGCATTAAATCAGTTTTGTTTAGTTTGTCATTATAAATAATATACTCCATAATTTTATATATGAAAATTAAAATTATTAATTACAAATATCAAAAAATTTGCTTAAATTTTAATTTTTTAGTATAATAAATTTATGCAAGAAAAAAAATTGACCGCTATAGATTCATCTCTTTCCTTTTTTATTGGATTTTTGCTGACGCAAATTTCTGCTCTATTGGTGATGTTTATAGGATATTTTATATGCGTGATAGCAAACATTGAATTAGATATGTTGCAACCATTTTTCAACACTGCTTTTGGTTACCTTCTATTAGTGATTGCAATGGATTTAGTTATGTTTTTAATTTTTTGGTTTTATAATAAAAGAACGGACGAAAAATTTGTTTCAAAGCCAAGCGTTAAAAAAATTTTTATCTATATTCTACTTGCATTTTTAAGTTTCTTTATGCTTTATCCTATCGTTAATTGTTTTGATAGTTGGCTTGTGAGCATTGGCGTTAGTTTAAACACTATTCCATATGAATTAAACACTGCAAATTACTTTATTTCTCTGTTGTCTCTAGTTATTTTTCCAGCAATCTCTGAGGAACTTTTATTTAGAGGAATTATTTTTAAAGGCTTAAAAAGGTATGGGAAAATTTTCTCTATAACCATATCTTCATTAATGTTTACAATTTTCCACCTATCAATTAGTCAAACAATTTATCCATTGCTATTTGGTTTGATGCTTGGGGTTATAATGTACTACGAAGATAATATACTATATTGTATAACCGCACATATGACTAACAACTTTTTATCTCTCACTCTATCTTACTTTAATGTTAGTTTAGGTTACAATCATTGGTCGTACATTTTAATTGCATTCATATTATTGATTGTATTTGTAACTATTGTGTTGTATTTTACAATAAGAAAAGCAAAATCTAGCGAAAAAATTAAATTAAACTCAAAAGAATTGACTTATTTAATTGGTTCGTTAATAATAATGTTAATAATTTGGCTAGTTAATAACTTTTTAAGTTAAAAAAATTAAATATCACAAAAATTAAATATAAATAACTTTTATTAAAACAAAAAAATGAAAGATAAGACGTATATAAAAATTAATATAATCTACTTTATTGCAATGGTTTTAGTTGCACTCATTTTTGTTTTAGGTGCGTTTGGAATTATCACTAGTGATTGGTTATCCACATTTTTAATACAAATTGTGATTATGTTTGCTTTGCCGATTCTTCTTTATTCGCTTTTTACAAAAACAAAAATTAAGGACACATTTAAAACTTTTGGAATAAAAAAAGTTAGTCCTGCAATTATTGGCTTTTCAATCTTACTTGGAGTTGTTCTATACTTTATAAATTCGTTTGTTGCCACCGTTTCTCAAAGTTTTATAGCACTTTTAGGCTACGAAACAGTTTCAACCAGCACCACAACCGTGCAATTTAGTTACGCGCTTTTATTAAAAGAATTTTTGCTCTCTGCAATTCTTCCAGGAATTTGTGAGGAGGTGCTACACAGAGGATTAATGCTTCACGCGGGCAAAAAACAAAAAAATCCACACTATTGCCTCATCATTTCTTCACTTTTATTTGGTCTTATACATCTAAACATTAATCAATTCTTCTATGCTGCAATTTTGGGATGTCTTATGGGTTATGTAACCCTTGTGGCTGACAGTATTATTCCTAGTATGATTATTCACTTTATGAATAACGCATTAGCAACTTATTTTTATTACGGATATTATCTAGATTGGCCACTTGCAAGTTTTATTAATGGCATTGAAACTGCATTATATTCAAATATATTCTTATTCATCATATTCACAACAATTGGAGTTTGCGCGCTTATTTATCTATATTTCTACTTCGTTAAAAAGATTGCTGTTGAGCGGTCACGGCGCGAGGTGCAAAAACTTGTGCATTATTTAGAACTTAATCAACTAAGCATAACAGAAGCGCAGTCACGCGTGAATGAAATAAATGTTCTATTAAAGAAAAATTCGCAAAACAGGTATATAAACAGAAATAAAAAGCCAACTTTTAGTGAAAACATTTTCCTATATTCAAGTTTGTTTTTAGGTGGAATTGTAACAATTTCAAGTTTCATTTGGGGGATAATCTAATGATAAAAATCAACGTCGTTGCAATAGGCGACATTAAAGAAAAATATTTATTAGATGCAATTAAAGAGTATTCAAAACGCATTACTAGATTTGCAAATTTAAACATAATTGAAATTAAAGAAAACAATCCTGCATCAAACAGCGAAAAAGATATAAAGTCGGCACTAAAAAAAGACGCAATTGAAATAGAAAAGCACCTATCAGGCTTTATAATTGTGCTAGATATTTTAGGAAAACAAATTGATAGCATTGAGTTATCTAAAACAATTGAAAAAATAACTCAAACTAATTCAACGATAACATTTGTAATTGGTGCATCAAACGGACTAAGTGATGAAATTAAATATAGGGCAAATTTAAAATTATCATTTTCATTAATGACTTTTCCTCATCAACTTATGCGCGTGATTTTACTTGAACAAATTTATAGAGCATTCACAATTTTAAATAATATTGCCTATCACAAATAGAGAAATTTTCTCTATTTTTTGTTTAAAATTTAAAAAAATTATTAAATTTTTCATTTTTTTTCATATTTTTTAATAATTTTTTATATTTTTATAAATTTTTAAACTTATTATGAACTTTATGCAATTTTTATTTTTTTAGAAATTATTTATATATTTTTGCTTTCAAAACAGATGAATTAGTTGACAATTTTTTAACTACGAACATAAATAAAATTGAGGTATTTATGACGTATCAAGAATTGTTATCAAGTATTTTATCTTTGCAAGACGAGGGAATTGAATTATTCAATGCAGGAAAGTCAGTGTTAGGAAAAAACATTTTAGCAACTCACTTAGGAGATTATTCAGGTACACAAATTTTAATTCAAGCTGGAATTCATTCACGCGAATGGATAACCACACTTTTACTTGTTGAAATGGTAAGAAATTTAAATAGCAATGACTTAGTTAAAGATGGCGGCATATATTTTGTATTTTTAACTAATCCAGACGGCGCGCAGATTGAGTTGGACGGAGTGGACTCTCTCAACTGCGATATCACGCGTCAATATTTAACACTTGCAAATGGTGGAAGCACAGATTTTTCGCAGTTTAAAGCAAATGTAAATCTAGTTGACCTTAACACAAATTTCGATGCCAATTGGGGAGGTGGTAGTCAAAATGTGTTCTGCCCTGCCACTGAAGATTTTGTTGGCTTTTATCCAGAAAGCGAACGTGAAGTGCAATCTCTTATAAACTTCACACTTCAAACTCGCCCACTTCTCACAATCTCGTATCACAGCAAAGGCAACGTTATTTATTATGGTTTTGAAAATGAAAGTGAAGAAGATATTTCTCGCGATAGAGCAATTGGCGAAGCGCTTAGCGAAACAACAAACTATCCGCTGATTTTCACAGAAAATTCAACAGGTGGTTACAAAGATTGGTGCATAGACACTCTTAAAATTCCAGCCTACACAATTGAAGTTGGTTCAGACACTATTCCTCATCCTATTGGAGTTGAATATTTGCCCGAGATATATAATAGGAACAAAAACGTTCCACTTGTTGCACTAGATAAAGCAAACGAATATGCTAGTTCGATTGACTTTATGGGAAGAATTGTGCAAAATAGTAGTGATGAAAAAGTTAAAGTTAAATCCAATACAACAGGCTACCTTGCTAGGTTGCAAAGCTTATATGAAAGGCGAAGTTCCTATTGGCGCGGTGATAGTAAAAGACAATAAGGTTGTTTCAAGTGCATATAATAAACGAGAAAAACACCAAATCGCCACTCACCACGCAGAGATTTTAGCAATTGAAAAAGCGTGCAAAAAATTGCACTCTTGGAGATTGGATGATTGCACTCTTTATGTAACACTTGAGCCCTGCCCTATGTGTGCAGGTGCTATTTTGAATGCGCGAATTAAAAAAGTGGTTTATGCTGTAAGCGATGAAAATAGCGGTGCAATTTCAAAATTTGATATGCTAAATAACACTCTTAATCACACCACCATAAGTGAACACGATAAAACATACGAAGAAGAAAATAAAAATCTAATTCAAAATTTTTTCAAAAATAAGCGAAAAAATGCAAAAAAATGATAAAAAATCGATAAAAACACTCGTTTTTAATAATTTTTTAAAATTTTTTAATTTAATTAACTTTGTTTTTATTTGCTTTTTAATTGTGTTGATTTTGTTCTTGTTCGAATTTGTTTTTTTAAATAAATTTTTATTTTAATACTAAAAAAGATAGCGTAATAATTGATATGAAACAACATATACTCAAATATTTTTTTAATGTTTACTTTATTACGCTATCTTATTTTTAATGTCAAAGACTATCTTACACTTTGTTTTAGGTTGTCGCTCGCTTTGAATGCTGGTGTTTTTCTTGCTTTCATAATATGAGTTTGCTTAGTTGCAAAATTGTACATTGGCTTTGCTTTAATTTCGTTCATTTTAAATTTTCCAAAGTTTGAAAGTGTTACACTGTCACCCTGTTTTAATGCATCTTTAATAACCTCTAAAATTGTGTCTAAGCAAAGTTTACATTCCTTTTTAGATAAGCCCGCCCTATCTGTTACAACCGATAAAAATTCATTCTTATTCATAATTTCCTCCAACTAGATAGTTAACAAAAATAAAATTTTTATACATTTAATAAATAATTTTGCCCTTAAATATACTATAATTTTTAAAATCAAAGTAATTATTTTTTATTCACTCAAATAATTGCTTTTGATAATTTGTATTTTTAAGTATCTGCAACAAATTATTTCAATTTTAGAAATTTTTTTTAATTAATTTTTTACTTTATATTTAATCGATGCCAAGTCGCGTTTGTTGAAAATTTTTAAAAAATATAATGATGCAAAGTAAATCAGCACTGCAACCGCAATTGCAAGTAATGTGGTTACACTATTTTTATTTAAATTTAATATTGCCAATAGACCTAAAAGCATAGCCAGGTTTGAAACAATCAACTTTCCTGAAAAGTAGTAGTTAATCTTTATTTTAAAATGCTCTCTTATTTCCATTAGATTTAACACCATAGCAGTTAGATAGCAGGCGGTGTTTGCGAATGCTAGCGCGTAGATGTTAATTTTAACACTCGGCATAAAAATGCACTCAATGATAAATTTAACAACCACTGCTATTATTAAATTTCTAACCGTAACACCTCGTTCATCCACCGCTTGAAGCGAAGAAGAAAACACTTGATTAATTGCTAAAAATATTACACCTATTCCAGAGATTGCAAGAAGGCGGTATGCAATGTTTAGTCCTTCCACACCATAACCGTTTAATCTATCTGCATATAATAAATCAATCAGTCTATTTGGTATGAATAAGAAACATAACACGCAAGGTATTGCTATTATCAATATAACTTTCACAGCAAGAGATAGTTTATGACTTCTTGAAAACACACTTCCTTTTAAACTTATGTTTGGCAAAATTACACTTGCAATGGCAAACGAAAATATGGTTGGAAGGCTAACTAAACTAGAAACAGCGCCACTTTCCAATCCGTATAAAAATATTGACATTGGTCTAGTGAAACTAAATGAAAGCAAATTTACAACTAACAAACTATCTATAAAACTTGCGATAGGCATAATTATATTTGTGGCAGTGATTGGAAGCACGTCTTTAGCAATGTCTTTCATAGATAAATTAGCATCTAAATTTGTGTCTGTTTGCGGTTTATGATATCTATAATATAATAGCATAATTAATACAGAAATTATTTCGCTAACCACTATGCTAATCATAGCACCTATTATGGATGCAATTAAACTGACGCGTAATAGTGCAAAACTAAGAATTAATCCAACCACGAGTTTAACGAATTGTTCAGCTATGTTTGAAACTGCGCTTGGTGTGAAATTTTCTTTGCCTTGAAAATATCCTCTTAAAACACTTGCTGAACTTACCAAAATTATTGTTGGCGCTAGAATAATATAGCATATAGTTATGTCTGCATTTCCTTGAATTGTTGCAAGCGGACGAGAAAAGATTAAAAGTATAAATGTTAGAGTTAGCGAAATGATTGACGTAAACATAAAACATTTTTTTATAACCGATTTTTCTTTACCTCTATTTCGTGCTATAACTTTTGAAATAGCCATAGGAAGCCCCGCTGTTGCAAGCACAACACATAACGAATAAAGTGGAAAAACTAATTGATATAATCCTATCCCCTCGCCACCTAAAACGCGAGTTAATCCAATTCTATAAATTGCGCTAAAAATTTTAGCGAGCACCCCGCCTATAGATAGCACTAAAACACCAGACATTAAATTACTTTTTTTCATACCCTAGTTTTTGCAAATTAAATTAAAAATATTTACTTTATTTTTAATAAATTAAAATAAAAATTTTAGATAACTAATATTAAAAAAATAAATTAATTTTAAAAAATATATTAAAAATGTGAAAAAATACTATTTTTTCTATGTTTTTTTGAATTTCTAAAAAATTTTTTGTAATTTTTTTATTTTTTAATGAATATTTTTGTTTTTATTTTTTAATAAATAATTTTTTAATTATCTTGATTATTGTTTAAGTTTTTTATATAATCTAAATATGAAAAAAATGTTTGAATTTAAAAACGGAAAAATTAAATTTAATAAGTTTATAATAGCACTTGCTCCTATGGCAGGGGTTACAGATTTTGCTTACAGAAAAATTTGTGCTGACTTTGGCGCAGATATGGTTGTTACAGAAATGATAAGTGTAAAAGCGCTTGAAAATAAAAGTTTTAAAACAAATAAAATGTTAAGAGAAGAATCCGACGCAATAAAGTGTTGCCAAATATTTGGTCACGATGAAAATTCAATTGCAAACGCATTAAATTCTCAACTATTTGATAATTTTAATATCATTGATTTTAACTGCGGTTGTCCTGCTCCAAAAATTGTAAAAAATGGCGATGGTTCAGCGCTAATGCGAGATATTGAAAAAACTAGAAGTATTATTTCGTGCCTTGTTAAAAACTCAAATAAACCCGTGTCAGTTAAATTTAGATTAGGAATAGACGATTATATAAACTACATAGAGTTTGCAAAAATGTGTGAAGAATGTGGAGTAAGTTTCATTACTTTGCACGCACGAACTCGTGAGCAAGGTTACGCGGGAAATGTGGATAAAACTGCTTATAAAAAACTGATTGACTCTGTTAATATTCCCGTTTTTTGGAGTGGCGATATAAGTAGCATTGAAGATATGGAATATGCAAAATCAATCGGTAGCGCGGGAGTTATGATAGGTCGCGCTAGTATGGGAAACCCTGAAATATTTTCAACACTAAAAAACACCCCTCCTCCCTACTCTAAAAAGGAAGTGATTTTAAAACATTTAAACCTATTAAAAACATACTTTAAAACTGAAAAAACTCTCGTTGCTTATTTTAAAAAACATTTAATGTGGTATGTTAAATCTCTACCTCTTGCAACTGAAATAAAGCGAAAAATTATGTTGTTTACAACACTCAATGAAGTTAACGAATTAATAGAAAAATTATAAAAATTAGCAAAAAAACAATATTTTTATTAAATAATAGCAATATTTTGCTATTTTTTTATTTTTTTAAATTTTTTTTTGAAAACATCTAACTAAAATAAGTCTAATTTACAATTCTTTTTCTTACCTATATGTTAATTAAATTACGTTCTTTTTAAAATTTATAAATAAATATTATTTGTCATCTATTAATTTACAATTTATAAACATTATATACTTTAGAAATTTTTGAATAAGAATTTGAATTGTAAACATACTAATTTTAGTTAATGAGGTTAAAATGGAAAGTAAAGGAATTGTTAGGCGCGTTGATGAACTCGGCAGAATTGTTTTGCCAAGAGAGATGCGCAAAATGTTAAATGTTCGCGTTGGAAGTAAACTTGAAATTGGCGTTGTAGATGGCAACAAATTTTTGCTAACAAAATATAGCGATATGGTGTCACTTAAAGAATATAGCGACGCAGTGGCAAGTGCAATTGCTGTTAGCATTGAACACGATGTGCTAATTTCTGATATGGAAAAAGTTCTTTCATCCAACAAGAAAAAGTATATTAATAAAGAATTGTCTGATGAAGTTCAAGAATTAATTTACAATAAAGAAATCGTTATAAAAAAGCAGGATGACGGAAGCGAAATGCTTGAATTTTTTGTTAACGGCGGAAAAGATTATTCGTGCGAACTGATTGTGCCAATCATAAAGGACGGCGACGCAATCGGCTCAATCATAATTCTTTGTATGGAAAATAAATGTTTTGATGACAGTTCTGTCAAGATTTGCAAAGCATTCAGTAAATATTTAAGTGACCAAATTTCTTAGTGACACAATTATCTCATTTCTAAGTTTATTCATAGGCTTTGCAAAGATTTCACTTCTGTCAAGATGCCTAAGCATTCAGTAAATACTTAAGTGACCAAATTTCTTAGTGATACAATTATCTCTTTTCTAAGTTTCTTCATAGGCTTTGCGAAGATTTCACTTCTGTCAAGATTTGCAAAGCGTTTAGTAAATATTTAAGTGACCAAATTTCTTAGTGACACAATTATCTCATTTCTAAGTTTATTCATAGGCTTTGCAAAGATTTCACTTCTGTCAAGATGCCTAAGCATTCAGTAAATACTTAAGTGACCAAATTTCTTAGTGATACAATTATCTCTTTTCTAAGTTTCTTCATAGGCTTTGCAAAGATTTCACTTCTGTCAAGATGCCTAAGCATTCAGTAAATATTTAAGTGACCAAATTTCTTAGTAAATCTCTTATACTTCATTTCCGTTTATTAATTGGTTTATAAAAATATTTTAAATAACATTTAAAAAATTAATTTTAAATTTGTATTATTAAAAATAAAAAAAATTTAATAAAATCATCAAAAAAATATTAAAAATTAATAAAAAATCATAAAAAATATTAAAATTTATTAAAAATTTGTTAAAAATACTAAAAAATAGATAAATAATTAATATATAAAAGCAAATTATTGTCTATTTTTTTATATTAATTTAATAAAATTAATTTGTAATTTTTTTTATTTATGATAATATATTTATTGTTATTTTAGGAGAGAATATGAACAAAGTTGTTTTAATAGGTTGTGGCAATGTTGGAATGAGTTATGCCACAAGTTTAATTTATGGAAATAGCAATTTAGATGAACTTGTGCTTATTGATGTGAATAAGAAAAAAGCAGAAGGTGAAGCGCTTGACCTTTTGCACGCCACAAGTTGCACTGAAAAACGCATAAAAATAAAAGCGGGCGATTATTCTGATTGCAACGACGCAGATATTATTTGTATATCTGCTGGGCGAAATCAAGAGGTTGGAGAAACTCGCCACGATTTAATAGATAAAAACATTGCAGTTTTTCGTTCCATAATAAACGAAATCAACAAAACAAATTTTAAAGGAATCTATTTAATCGCCACTAACCCACTTGATGTGATGACGTATGTTACTTTGCAACTATCAAATGCGCCGGCAGAAAAAGTGATTGGTAGTGGAACCACTTTGGACACTGCTCGCCTTCGCTATCTCATCAGCAAAGAACTTTCAATCAATCCAAGAAACATACACGCATACGTTATTGGCGAACACGGCGATAGTGAAATTATTCCTTGGTCTAACGCGTTAATTGGATTAAATCCTGCCACAAAATTTTTAAATAAACAAACACGCAATAAGATTTTAAAAGACGTTAGAAACAGCGCATACGAAATCATTCAAAAAAAAGGAAACACAGCATACGGAATTGGAATGTGCCTTAAAAATTTAACCGATGCAATTTTCAACAATTCAAATTCTATTTTCACAATTTCTGCTTACAATCCAAAATATAAAATTTGCATAGGTCAACCTGCAATCATAAATCGCGACGGCATCAAGAAAATTATGGAACTAGACCTAAACACCGAAGAAAAAGAGGAATTCAACAATTCAATCAAAACTATTAAATCTCTTATTAATTCTATAAGTTTAAATAACTAATAATTAACATGTTATTTTATAATTTGTACAAGCAAAATTTGTATTGTACAAATTTTTTATATATATTTTGAATATTAATATCTGCACACCAAAATTACATTAAATTAAAAATGACAATAAATAATATAGTTTTAATAAATTCTAAATGAATATATTTGTACAAACATTTTAGACCTCTTCCCTACAAACAAATTTGATGAATATTATTGCAATAACTCTTTATTTGTGTTATAATAAATAGTGACAATTTCGTTCCCTTAGTTAAATGGACATAACAAAATCCTCCTAAGATTTAGTTGCAGGTTCGATTCCTGCAGGGGACACCATAAAAAATAAAGTGACTATTTTTAATTTAGTCACTTTTTTATTGTTTTTTAATAAACATTTTCATTTAACCATTTTTTAGTTTTTAGGAATGAAAGAGTCATTTTTTTAGTTTTAAACGAATAAAAAGTATTTTTTGTCCAATTTTTTTATTATGAATAAAAAGTTTTTTCAATTTTTAATCGTATTTTAACAAACATTTTCATTTAATTATTTTAGTAAAACTAAATCGTTATTTTCAACCTTTAATCTTAGGTCTGCTAGTTTTTCAAACACATCTAAAATAGGAGTGTTATCCATAACTGCGATGATTGTTACAGAACCCGAATCTTTACTATCGCGTGCTAGAGTTAGCATTGTTTTTGTTACATTTCTTTCTTCAGTGTCTAGCGCATTTATAGTTCGAATATCGTCGATAATCAACAAAACATCTTCGCCATTTTCAACAATTCTGCGTGCACGTTCGCCTGCAAGCGAAACAATAAATTGCGTTATCTTTTTTTCGTCCACCAATCTAGTTGTAAATGCTTCGACCGACTGATTTAATTCGTCCAACAAAGAAGCATTTTTTTCAGTTATTGAAGCGTTGATATAAATCTTGTGAGCAATATCGCAACTATTTGCAAGGTCCACGCACACGCGAGTGTTATGCGCATTATCGTGGCCATACAAATAAATAATTTCACCCTTTTTCATATTTAATTTATTGTATTTATCCGACTTAAAATTAAGCGGTCTATTAATGGAAACGTGTTTAATATTGTTAAAATCCTTCCTATCATTTGCCTTGAAATTTTTTGCTAAATGACCATTTATTTCATATAGAGTTTTAACCACACCTTGCTCTGCAATTTCAACTAAAACCATATCGCCAGATTTTAAGTTGTACTCTTCACTAATAGATGTTGGCAGGATGTATCTTAAATACTTGTCCAAATTAGTATCTTTAAACAAAACGCCCGCAGTTCCGTTAGCATCAACATCGACGTAACCTAAAACAGTTGTCATATCATCGTAAACGAAATCTGATTGCATTTGGTTAAATGACAAATAATTCGAAAAACTATTATGGTCTATGCCATAACCGTACGCCTGTGCAAAGGCAAGTCCTGAATTTTTAGGTGGACGACCTTGCCTGTTTTTTGCAACGTGAGGTGCGAGTTTTCCCTCCATAATCATTAAAATTTCTTGAACCAACTGCTCTTTCTTCTTGCTTGTTGGCGCCTCAACACCTGTTTTTCTAGCAACATTTCTAAGAGCATAAATGCTTAGTTCGTTTAACTGTTCTTTTGTCATTAACCCTCCAAACAATTTTTTAAAATTTGTCGATTTTATTAATATTTACAACAAACTGACCATTATTTTTGTTCAAAAAGGGCTCATACAATTTAGCGAAAATTTTTCTTTTGTTCAAAATGTCGAAATTATTGACCCTTGTAAACAATCTAAAAATTAGGCTAAAAACGCCTAATCTTTGCCATATTCTATCTATTTTATAGGCAATTTTTTAACACACTAATTTTATCATATTGCGCAATTTAAGTAAAGTGTTTTTGTACAATTCGCAAATTTAATACAAATTGTGCCATTTATTTACAAAATTTGTGTCAATTTACGAAATATTTGTATATTTTTTAAATTGTAAACATATAAGAAGAATTTTATTCCAATATGTCGAAAATCTTATTTTTTACATCGTTATTCCTAAACTTATCATTGTTGCAATTTCAACTCTTTGCATAGTTTTTTCATCTAGAACGCTTACTTTTTCTTTAAGGCGCATTTTATCTAATGTTCTAATTTGCTCTAATAACACAACGCTATCTTTTGGCAAATTGTATTTATCTTTATCTAATTCAATGTGAGTTGGAAGCTTCGCTTTGCTTAGTTTACTCGTGATTGCTGCAACTATAACGGTTGGACTATATTTGTTTCCCACATCGTTTTGAATCACCAAAACAGGACGAACACCACCTTGTTCGCTCCCCACAACTGGGCTTAAATCTGCGTAGTAAATTTCGCCTCGTAAAATCTCCATTATGTCCTTTTAACTAAGTCTTTTCTAGTGCCTCCAAATCTAGATGTGAACACTCATTCATAATCTCATTTATTGCGTTAATGTATTCACTCTCAGTATATGCAGAAAGAGAAAAAGTTGGCATTTTAGGTCGCTTGATTTCAACTAGACTTAATATATATTTAATGTAGTCGGTAATTTCATCGTCCATAAAATATTCTCCTAATAATTAAAATTTAAACCTTTGCTAACTGTTTTTTCAATTTTTCGTAAAAATCTTCCTGCATTTTCTGAAAATCGGCAACTAAAACGGAAAGTTCAGGGCTAACCACTCCGCAGTCGGTGCGCGTTTTAATTGTGTCAACTATACCCATAACTGTGCCTGTTATCATCATCTCAATAATGTGACGGCAAGACTTATCTTTCCATAAAGATAGATAAACCATAGCAGTTTGTTTAAATTTTTTCATTGCACTGTTTTCTTTAAGTTCAATCTCAGAATTGACCGCCAACACATCACATCTTTCCTTGAATTTATCGTACGCTTCGTACTGCTTAATAAACATTTTTCTAATTGCACTATCTTCAATTTTCTTAATCACTTTATCTATTGATATCATCCCTATTTCTGCATCTTGAAACAAGCGAGTTAATAATTTAATTTCGTTATCTTCCATTTATTCCTCCAAAATTAGTTTCTATCTTTTTTTTATAATTATTCTAAAATTAGTAAATAAATGGTCAATATTTTATTAAAAAAATAATGAAAAAAATATTTATAAAAAATATATAAACGTAATGAAAATTTATTGAATTTAATGCAAACCAAAATTTAATGTAAATAAAATAGAAAAAATTAGTTTATTAGATAAAATAAAAAATAAATTAAAAAAATAAAAATTAAAATTAAGTTTATTAATTAAAAAAAATAATAAAGAAATACTATAAAATAGCACTTTTTAATTTATTATATTATAATAATTTCAATATTAAAATAATTTTTTATAAAAAAAATAAGTAAATTAATACTTATTTCTAAATAAAGTTAAGTGCGTAACCCGCAATTAAACTTGGAATTATTAACATTAAGAAAATAAATAGGTTTTCTTTCCAAATTTTGTTTTGCTTTAATAGAATAATTAAACCTATACCTGCATTTACCATTAAGCCTGCTACAAGTGAACCAAACGATAATCCTCCCATTAAAAACAATTCAGTTATAACAACACTAGAAACGCAGTTTGGAATTAGCCCTATAATTATAGCAAGCACAGGTTGCCAATGCAAACTTGATGCCAAGAAATTAGTTAGCGCCTCTTCGCCAATCCATATTTCTGTTATAAATCCAAACAATAGGTTAATAACCAAAATAAACGCGCTAATTTTTAAGCAGTGCAAAAGTGGATGAAGCCAATCAAAAGTCTTTTTGCCGACATGGTGGTGGCAACAACCACCGTGAACATCAGACTGTGTTTCTGCATTTATTTCTCCAACGTTACCCTCTAAAACAACTCCACTTGTTTGTTCGTTATGAATATCCTCTTTATCATTTTCATTATGCGAGTGGTCGTCCTCAACCACTTTTTCGTTATGATTGTTTGGCGAAACGTATTCCTTTTTTCGCTTAAATATAACTTTATATAAATACATAGCAAGATAACCAATCAAAATTGCTAGCACTATTTTTATACCTATCAAAGCGAGCAACCACAAAATGCTATCAGGATTTGAAATCATAAGCGGAATTGCCTCATCGCTTGTGGCAATGTAGACCGCAATAAGCGCGCCAATTGAAACACTTCTGCGCGAATAAAGGTCGGTTGTTACAACTGAAAAACCGCATTGTGGCACGCAACCTAGTAGTGCACCGATAACCGGGCTAGCCTTACCTTTTAAAAACTTATTATTTTGAAATTTTAGCGCGTATTTATATTCAATTAGTTCGATGATATAATAGACAATGAAAAGAAGAGGCAAAAGTTTTGCCGTATCAATCAACGCATCTAAAATAACATCCCAATATTGCATAAAACCTTCTTCTTTCTTTACTAATGTGATTAAATAAGCCACTTAAATTTATGTGTATTTTTTGTGACTAATTAATCTCGTACATTTAAATATGTATCTATGTTGCACACTGATAACATACGCACACAACCACAATCAGTATGGCAAACATAATAAGAAACTTCAAAAATTTCATATGGTATTTTACCACATTTTAAAATAAAAATCAATACAAACTATTTAAAAATAAAGAATAAAATAGTTTTTGCAAATAGTTAACAAAAAGTTTGTACACCAATTTAAATTCAATCAACCTTATATAAATTTTGATTTACAATATATTCTAAATAAATCTACAGCAAAAGCAAGCAATAATAGCGCACGCAACGTTACAAATTAGTGCAATTGGTATTGTGAGTAATGTTTTTTTCACATTAGTGGAAGCAAAATAAATACTGCTAACGTAGAAAATCGTGTCACTGCTACCCATTATGACGCTTGCACATTTCCCGATATAACTATCCACACCATAGGTTGAAAAAATATCTCTTAGTAGCACATATGCCGCATTTGAACTAAATGGTCTAATTAGTGTCAATTCGCACACTTCTGGAGGTATTCCAATAAGGCGAAAAACAGGTGCTAAAAAATTGCATAGATATCCGCTAAGTCCACTTGAACGAAAAAGTTCAACCGCCACAAACATTGCTATTATAAACGGGAGAAGTGAAGCCATAAGGGGAAGCGCGCCTTTTGCCCCTTTAACGAATGCAGAGTAGGCATCAACTCCCTTAATTAAAGCAAACAGCATTATAAACGCAATTAAAACAGGAATAAATAAATCAGCCATTTTTCTGCCTCTTTTTTCTATAAATGCAGGCGACGAGCAATATTCCAAGAATTGTAGGAATAAAGGTTGATACAATTGTTGGCCATAAAATGGCGCTTGGGCTAACACTTCCCGCCACCGCGCGCATTCCAATCACTGTGGTTGGAAGAAGTTGAATTCCTGTTGAATTTATAACAACTAACATAATCATTCCACGCGTTGCTTTTTTATCTCCTTTATCCATTCCCTGCATTGCTTTTATTCCATATGGTGTTGCCGCACTACCTATTCCAATTATGTTTGAGGCAATATTCAAACAAATATTTTTTTCAGTTTCCGCATCTGTTTTTCCAAATATATATTGCACAGGACGTGATAAAATCTTTGATAGTTTATGGCTTAATTTACAATCATCCATAACCTGCATAATGCCCATCCAAACCGCATAAATTCCTATAAATTCTATGCACATTGTAACACCCATTTTAGCGGCTTCCATCATAGTTCCAACCACACTTGAAGGCGAAAAAATTGATAGCATAATTAGGCTAGAAATTATCATCACAATCCAAATTTTATTCATATAAAAAGTTATGCGAAAACTTGTCCACATATACTAAAATATGGTCAAAATGAAATAAAAAAACTAGCCAATTAATGACTAGTTGTAATTTTTTTGTTAAATAATAAATTTAATAAAATCTAATTAATATACAATTTATGATAACAAACTATGTGGTTGTAAATCTCAAATCGTAATCGTAGGACTCTGAAATCGCATCCATAATAATTTTACACTTATCGTTATTTGACGTGTTTTCATCAATCCACTCATCTAAAGACTCTGAACTGATTGCATATGCTTGGAACAAAAAGTTTATAGAAGTTTCTTGAAATTCATCTCCAACAGATTCGTGCAATCTCAATTGGTTTTCTGCGATAACTGTAATTTCCTTATATTCATCAGGTTGTGGATTCAAAGTTATTAAGCATCTATACACATTTTGAGTGCCATTTGCTTCTTGCACGTAAGTATAGTCATACCAATCGTTTGACGCACCCTTTATAAGTGGCACGCTATTATCATAGCTAACCAATTCTTCAGTGTCTAATTTATAAACATTTAATTTATACAAAACAGCGATATAAATAGGAGTGTTTGAATTGTTATTTATAATCAATGGGGTGTTTTGCAAAAACTCGTTTGGCACAACGTTAACGCCGTTTGAAAGCACCATTTCACTTGCGCCACTTGCACCACCGTTTTCTTGAAATTGTATGTTTAAATTAGCCATAACAATTCTACCTGTGATTCTATTGCTCCTAAAACTATAATAAGCATAAACCCCACCAAAGCCAATAGTAAGCAATAATAGTATTCCAAGAACGATTATAGTTATTGTTTGACCAGATACTTTTTTCTTAACCATATTATCCCCTAATATTTAAACATTTTATAAAAAAATCGACATTTAAGTCAAACAAAATACGACACATTTATACATATTTTTGTCAATTTATTTTTTTATCAATTTTATTGCGAATTAACTCAATAAAATTAGAGATATTTTAAAATATAAAACAAAATATTATGGTAATTTTGCTATTTTTTACCATTTTATGATATTTTCATTCAAAAATATTAATTTTTATACAAAAACAATTAAAAATTTGTACAAAAGTATTTGATTTTTAAAATAAAAAATTTTATAATATTTTCGTGGAATCTGATTTCGATAAATATAGTAAGTTATTAAGCATTCCAGACGACTTACTTATAGCAAAAATTAAGTACTCTCTCGCACTGCTAGGTATGAGTGAGTCGTATTTTTCGTTCCATTATCTTGTTACTATTTTGTTAAATTTAATAAAAACACCACAAATTGCAGATGAAACTGTTTTTAAAGACAGTGTGGATTCTATCGCACAAAAATACAAAATCGAACCGCGCACAATCAGATACGAACTTGGAAGAATTTTAAATAGTTGCACAAATCCTGAGATAAAATCTAAATCTCAATACAATCTAAAAAATAATGGTGTGTTAAATAAAATAAGAGTGATTAAAGAATACATCTTAACCACTCTAACTAATATCATCTAAAACGAAATTTTTAACCAAATAAATAAACTTGCAACAACTAGGTTTCTTTTCATTATTCCAAAACTTGCTAAGTTTATTTTTTAATCCTCTATTCCAACGCTTATCACGCAGATTTCTAATGTTCCGCTCAATGGTACACTGATTTTTATTGTACTTTTTCGCGAGATAAGGAAATAACTCTTTTGAAAAAGAACGATAGGTTTTTGCTTCATTTATTAGCATATCCATAATGTCCACCAAATAATAATAACCAATGTATTCATTAGTTATTCCAAGGTCACCCATTCTCTTTAGTAAGAAATAATTTTTTGAAACTTTTTCTTGGTATTCTTGAATTTTTTTGCCCATAAATTCCCCTTTTGAGCCTGCAATACTAATTTACCATATTTTGGTAATATAGTCAAATATTTTTGTACAAAAATGTAGATTTTTGAACATTTTTCTATTTTCGTGACAAAAAAAAGGCATTAAAGCGACAATAGGCAAAAAAAATGAGTTGTTAAGAATACTAGTGAAAACATTAACAACTTGTTTTTTATAACACCACGATATATTATGGTATCACACTAGAATTAACAACTCAAACTTTTAGAACATAGTAGGAATTTTAACAAGTAAGAAATAAATAATACAAAATAAAGCAACTAAACCAACAAATATATAAATCAACCTAGTTATTCTACCCTCTCTTGAGCCAGATTTATTTAATGAATAGTAACTTTCTTGATTACCTGTTATAACATTACCGCCTTGACCGCCACCTGTGATTTGCATAAACACTAACACTATTAACGCCAAAGCAAGTAGGGCAAGGATGACTAAACAAATACGTTCTAAAATAGGAAAACTTGTGCTAATCCAACCTGGAACGGTTGCCAACAATGTGTTCATAATTCCTCCAAAACTTAGTAATTATATCATATATTTAAAATATTTTCAAGTGTTTATTAAAATTATATAAGTAAATATTGAAAATTAATGCGTTTTTTAATGATTTGATTAACTTCGAATGTACGTTATAAATATCATCACTGCAAACACAACAAGCGCTAAAATCATAAGACTCACTTTTTCAAATTTTTGTTGCGTTCCATTATATATTTTAAAAAAGCGAAGAATACAAACTAGCATAACCACTAGTAGCAACATCCAAATTGTTACAAACCAAATAGTGTCTAATTCTTGCAAAAAATTAACAAATCTATTATATAATGAAGTCCACATATTTTTTCCTTTCTACTAATCTAGCAAAAAATTAGCATTTTGTCAAGATAGAATGAATATTTATTGCTATTTATTGTGCACTATCAACGTTTTTCCTTCAAATATTGGATTAGGTTTAACTTGCATCAAATCTAGCATTGTTGGAGCAACATCTTTCAACCCACCGTAGCGCGACATTTTATGTTCAACATTATCCACAACAACGCACAGCACTCTATTTGTTGTGTGTGCCATATGCGGTTCGCCCGAAGGGGTACGCATTGTTTCGCTATTTCCGTGGTCGGCAGTAATTAACACAAAATAATCTTTTTTCTTTACTTTTTCTAACACTTTTTTAACACACACATCTAAATATTCGATCGCTTTTTTCGTTGCCTCGTAATCGCCTGTATGACCTATCATATCTGGGTTAGAGAAGTTTACTATAATCGCGTCATATTTTTTATCAATCGCTTTTAAAACTTGGTCTGTTATCTCTTTTGCACGCATTTTAGGTGTTTCATTAAATCTTTCCACTTTTAGTGACGGAACGTGCACTCTATCTTCCCCTTCAAATAGTTTTTCTCTCCCGCCATTTAAAAAATAAGTTACGTGCGCATATTTTGTGCTCTCGCTAATTTTAATTTGCTTTAAACCGAGTTTGGACAAATGTTCGGACAATGTGCCTTCTACATTTTTATGAGTGTAGATTGGAGTAGCGCTTGTTCCGCCAACTTCTGCCATTGTTACAAGCGCGCAACCTAAACTTTCACACATTTTAACAATCTGGCGCAGTCTATCTTCGCGAAAATTAAAAAAGAATAAACAATCATTTTTCGTGACTGCACTAGATTCTTTTGTTTGCACGTGAGTTGGCACAATATATTGGTCGGTATTATTAATTTTATGCTGACTTATTATATATTTTTCCACCTCATCACTTTTTAAACCGCCTTGTGAAAACATAGCATCCATTCCTTGCTTTGTGCGGTCAAGGTTGTTTTCTCTATCCATTGCATACAATCTTCCGCCAATGCTTGCAATCTCACAGTTTTTATAATGGCTAATTTCTTTTTTGACTTGTTTTAGATATTTTAAACTATCGTGAATGCCTGAATCTCTGCCGTCTGTTATAAGGTGCAAAAAAATGTTTTTTGCGTAACTAGAAAAAAGTTTGATTAAAGCAAACGCGTGCGCTATGTCTGAATGGATGCGTTTATCGCTCATAAGACCAATAAGGTGCAAATTTCCGTGATTTTTCTTTAAAGATTTGGCAACACTCAATAATTTTTCATTTTTAAAAAACTCGCCTGAATTTATATCGTCGTGTATTTTTTTAGAAGTTGACGGAACAATTCTACCCGCACCGATTGTGGTGTGGCCAACCTCACTGCCTCCCATTTCGCCAGCAAATTGACCTACTGCCTCTCCGTCCGTTTTTAATAATGAATGTGAGAGTGTGTGCAACATATCAAGAGTTGGAGAGTCTGCATTTTTCACTGCGTTATATTCGCCCGCTTTACCTTCGCCGTAGCCATCTAATATCAATAAAATACCTTTTTTCACGCATCCACCCCTTTAACTATTTTTTTAAATTCTTCTAACTTTTGTGAGACACCGCCAAGTAAAAATCCGTCGGCAATCGAATTTGTTAAGTCAGTAAAATTATCTCCATTTATACTTCCGCCATACAAAACTTTTGTATTTACTAGCAATTTAGCAGTTGTTTTTATAAGTTTTACCGCTTTATCTATATCTTTAATAGTTGGAAGTTTTCCCGTTCCGATTGACCAAACGGGTTCGTAGGCAAAAATTACCTCTTTAGTTTTTTCTATTCCGCTTTTATCTATTGCTTTTAAAACCGCTTTAACTTGCGTTTTAACAAGCGATAAACCCTCTTCTTTATTATTCTCACCAACGCAAATAATCGGCGTTATATCGTGATTTAACGCGTTAATAACCTTATTTGCCACCATATCGTCAGTTTCTCCAATTGCTCGCCTCTCGCTATGACCAATAATTGCATAGCACACATTAAATTCTTTTAGCATTAACGGGCTAATTTCGCCTGTTGATTTGTTGTTGATAAATTGAGATATGTTTTGGCAACCTAAACTTATCGATTTGTTTTTCAATTTAACAATAGGCAGATAAAGAAAAGGTGGACACAAAACAATTTTTGTGTCCCTCAATTTCAATTTATTTAAAATGTTTAGCGAACGAAAAAATTTAATATTTCCGTTCATTTTATAGTTAGCAACAACTAATTTGTGCATAACACCCCTAAATATCTTCAATCATTTCAACGCAAGGAAGTTTTTTGCCTTGCAAAAGCATTAACGAAGCGCCTCCACCTGTTGAAATATGCGTAACTTTTTTGGCATATCCTAGCGATTGAATGGCAGCAACACTATCTCCTCCGCCTATAACTGAAATTGCTTTACTTTTTGCCACATATTTTGCGATTTTATTTGTTCCACGTTTAAATTTCTCATATTCATAAACGCCAAGTGGACCATTCCAAACGATAGTTTTTGCCTTTTTGATTTCCTTTTTGAACATTTTTATAGTTTTTGGTCCTATATCCATACCTTGATAATCGTCGGCAAAGAAACCGCTATTAAATAGTTTGCTTTCTGCGTCCTCGCTAAACTCTTTAGCGCCAATATTATCAATTGGAAGAATAATTTTAACTCCTTTTTCTTTAGCGCGGTCATAAATCTCTTTAGCAAGGTCAATTTTTGTGTTATCCAAGATAGACATACCGATATTTCCACCAATTGCCTTGATAAACGTGTATGCCATACCGCCACCGATTAAAATAGTGTCCACCTTATCGAGCAAGTTTTCAATAACAGGAAGTTTGTCAGAAACTTTAGCACCACCAAGAATTGCCACGAAAGGATGCTCGGGTTTAGTTAGCACTTTATCGAAAATTCTAAGTTCTTCTTCCACCAAAAATCCACAAACTGCAGGAATAAATTGCGCTATTCCGTAAGTTGATGCGTGTTTTCTATGCGCGGTAGCGAATGCTTCAAGCACAAATATATCTGCAAGGCTTGCTAACTTTTTTGCAAACGACTCAGTGTTTTTCTCTTCTTCTTTGTAAAACCTAATGTTTTCAAGCATTAGAATATCGCCACTTTTCATATTATTGACCATTTCTAAAGTGGATTTGCTTTTTACATCCTCTGCAAAAGAAATTGGCTTGTCCATAAGTTTACTTAATCTAGCTAGAACTGGTCTAAGCGAGAGTTTAGGGTCTACCTGACCATTTGGTCTACCTAAATGAGAGCACAAAATAACTTTTGCTCCGTGGTCAATTAAATAATTGATTGTTGGAAGAGTGGAAACAATTCGTGTGTCATCCATAATCTTCAATTCTGAATTCATTGGAACGTTATAGTCCACCCTAACAAAAACGCGTTTATTAGACACATCGATATCTCTTATGGTTTTTTTCATATCAACTCCATATTTTGTGTGTTATAGTTTTTTATAAAGTTAGTTTTAAAAAAGTGAATTTTTATTACAATTTGACTTACTTTTTAACTAAAATATTAAATTCTATTGCATAGTATTATATGAGTTTATTATATCACAACAAAAAATTATTTCAAAATAATTTTTGAATATTTATTAAATTTTCTCTTGATTTTGCCATTTTGCACTAAACAAAGCCCAAATTTATCGCAAAAAACATAAACTTTTCGTAACGAGCAGTGTGAAGCAATAGGATATATACGCCTATTGGAAAGTATAATTTTATTCTCGGCATTAGACGTGCAACTATCACTTCCAACAACAAATCGTTTGTTTTTTATTGAAATAAATGCGCCTTTACTTGCTGGTTTAAGTGTTATTGTGTTACCGTCACAAACTAGTATTGATTTTTTTATTGTTCCTCTATCTAGTACATTCACACCCGCCACAACAATTGCTTTTAACCTTTTTGCAATAGTTATCAACTCAGGTTTTACAATTGCACAATCCGAGTTTTCAATGTGCAAATCGTAATCGTAAATTACACCAAAATTAAAAACTAATAAATCGCACCTATTTAATTTTAAATAATGGTTTAAATAAAATGACTTATAACTGCCACCACACACAAAAATAATTTTCATAAAACATAATATGAAAATTTAGTATATTATGCAATTTTAATATAATTCCTTTTGTTTTTTATATAATATAATAACTTAATATGTTTTTGTAAAAATACATAAACATTTTTAGTTATAAATTAATTATAAGAATATTTAATCGTATTTAATCTACAAATAAATAAAAAATATTTTAATATTGGGGCTATATAAATCAAAAATTTTACTTTCCTTAATTATATAAATAAGTTAAATTCAAACTTATTTTAAATACAATCAACTGACACATTCAAAACTTCTTCAATGCTATGATTTTTTATGTAATAAACTACATTTTTGCCCGTTCTATCCGCGTCCACGATATCTAGTGATTTCAAAATTTTAAGTTGGTGGCTAACAGTTGTTTGGTTTATATTTAACACATCCACTATGTCACTTACGCAAAGCGCTTTCATCGTTAGAAGAATTATGATTTTAAGCCGTGTTGCGTCGCTAAAAGCATAATAAAAATTAGATAAACTTCTAATATCGGCACTGCTTGGCATAAATTTTTTTAATTTATATATATCTTCTAATTCAATATTCATATTTTCATTTTAGCACAATACAAAATAATAGAAAAATATTCACAAAATCTAATTTTGACGAATAAATAAGATAAACAAATTATTTTGTATAAGGAGGACGAATGAACAATCCATTTTACATACTCTTTGCTATACTCATTGCTGTAATTGCGCAAGCCACAAACACTAATCTTGCAAATAACACCTCAATTTTACTACTACTTCTTCTAGCTCTCGGCGCATACGGAAACAATAACAACAATAATAACTGCTATGTGTTCGGTCAACAAAGAAGTTTCGTTTAAAAAATAAGATATATAAACTTTAACTTTTTATATATCTTATAGATGTTAAATTAACCCCATTGCATCTTTTGCTTTTCTTATAACTACTTTTGCAACCTTTTTTGCCTTTTTTGCACCCATTTCAGCAATTTCTATCAATTTTTTTGGATTTTTTATAAGTTCCAGATACTTTTCTCTTATTGGAGCTATGACATTAATAACGGCTTCAGTTGTGCGTTTTTTTAGTGCACCATAACCTGAACCTTTTAATTCGTTAATTACCTCTTCTATAGGTTTATTTTCACATGCTGAAATTATCGTTAATAAATTACTCACTCCTGGTTGATTTTTCTCATCATAAGCAATATTATTTAAACTATCAGTTACCGCCCTTTTAATCTTTCTAGTGATTTCTTCGTCACTATCTTTTAAATAAATTACGTTATTTGGATCATCTCCTGATTTACCCATTTTACTAGTTGGGTCTTGCAAGCCTTTAATACGTGCACCGACTGTCGGGATTACTGCTTTTGGTATAACAAATGTGTCTTTAAATTTATGATTGAAACGATTTGCTATATCACGTGCTAATTCTACGTGTTGCACTTGGTCTTCCCCAACAGGTACAATGTTTGTGTTATACAATAAAATGTCCGCAGCCATCAAAATAGGATAGGTAAATAGAGCAGTTGTTATACCTTTTTCGCCCTTTGCTACATGATCCTTATACTGTGTCATTCTACTTGCTTCACCCATCATTGTATTACAATTTAACAACCAAGTGAGTTCAGTATGTTCACTAACCATTGACTGAATATAAACAGTTGCTTTTTCAGGGTTCAAACCGCAAGCTAAAAACATAGCAAATTGTTCAAGAGTGCGTTCTTTCACAAATTCTGCTTTTAAATCAATAGTGTGGGCATGCAAGTTGGCAATACAAAAATAACAATTATATTTATCCATTAAACCAATCCAGTTTTTAATAGCACCCAAATAATTACCTATTGTTAAATTACCAGTTGGCTTTGTTGCACTATATAAAACTTGTTTTTTTGTTGCCATATAAAAAACTCCTATCAATAATGTAATATTTTTAGATATTAAATATTATAAAAATAAATTAGATTATTTGTCAAGCAAACTAGGAGAATTAGATTTTAATCATTCGTACTTTTAATAACCTTACAAATTTAATTATTAAAAAACACAATTGAATTATTTTATCAATTGCGTTTTTAATTGATAGAAATGAGTGTCTATCAGTTATAACAATATCTTCTTCACTTTTTTATAAACTGACCATTTTTTTCCTTAATTCTAGTATACCCCCCCCCTTAACAAAAAAATCAAGTATTTTTCATTATATTTTTACAAATTTATAATTTTTTTTAAAAATTATTACATTCATACAACTATGACTAACGTAAACCTTAATTATTCTTGTAAAAATATTTTTACATTTTATTATTTCAACAAAACTTTCCACAAAAAAAATCTCGCGTGTGCGAGATTTTTTGTTGATTATTAACCAATGATTTCAGATACAACACCTGAACCAACTGTTCTACCGCCTTCACGGATAGCGAATCTCATACCTTTTTCAATAGCGATTGGGTGAATAAGTTCGATTTCCATAGAAACGTTATCACCTGGCATAACCATTTCAACTCCTTGAGGAAGTTTGATTGAACCTGTGATGTCGCAAGTACGGCAGAAGAATTGAGGGCGATAACCATTGAAGAATGGAGTGTGACGTCCGCCTTCTTCTTTCTTCAAGCAGTAAACTTCTGCTTTAAATTTAGTGTGTGGAGTGATTGTTCCTGGTTTAGCAAGAACTTGACCACGTTCGATTTCGCTACGTTGCAAACCACGGATTAAAAGACCAGCATTATCACCTGAACGAGCTTCGTCTAGTGACTTTCTGAACATTTCAATACCTGTGATAACAACTTGACGAGTAGGCTTAATACCAACTAATTCAAGAGTATCGTTAAGTTTAACAACACCACGTTCTACTCTACCTGTTGCAACAGTTCCACGACCAGTGATTGTGAACACGTCTTCAACCGGCATTAAGAAAGGTTTATCTGTATCACGAACAGGATCTGGAATGTAAGCATCAACAGCTTCCATCAATTCGTTGATGCAAGCGCAAGCTGGATCATCAACTTTACCAGCAGATGCAGCCTCTAATGCTTTCAATGCAGAACCACGGATAATAGGAGTGTCATCGCCTGGGAAACCATAAGATGAAAGCAATTCTCTAATTTCCATCTCAACAAGGTCGATAAGGTCTGGGTCATCAACCAAATCGGTTTTATTTAAGAATACAACAATGTAAGGAACACCAACTTGACGAGCAAGCAAAATGTGTTCTTTAGTTTGAGGCATTGGACCATCAGTTGCAGCAACAACAAGGATAGCACCATCCATTTGAGCAGCACCAGTGATCATGTTTTTAACGTAGTCTGCGTGTCCTGGGCAGTCTACGTGTGCGTAGTGACGTTTTGCAGTTTCATATTCTACGTGTGAAGTGTTAATTGTGATACCACGTGCTTTCTCTTCTGGGCTCTTATCGATTTCGTCATATCTCATTTTTTGAGCTTGACCTTTAGCAGCAAGAACCATAGTGATAGCAGCAGTTAAAGTTGTTTTACCGTGGTCAACGTGACCAATAGTACCAATATTAACATGTGGTTTAATTCTTTCAAATTTAGCTTTTGCCATATTTTCATTTCTCCTTTATTATTAATACCTTATTATTTTACTTTATATTTTACAATTAAGTCAAGCAAATTATAATATGTTTTTTTAAAATTTTTCTTAACTTAACCTTATTTTTATTAGTTGTTACCTTCTAATTTCTTTCTATCGCCAATAATTTTATCTGCGATATTCTTTGGGCATTCAGCATAGTGGTCAGGAACCATAGTGAATTGTCCCCTTCCTTGAGTTGAACCACGAAGGTCAGTTGAATAACCGAACATTTCAGAAAGTGGAACTTCTGCGTGAATCACTTGACCGCCGAATTTTGCCTCAGTGCCTGTAAGCACACCACGGCGAGAAGTAAGTCCACCCATAACAGCGCCAAGATATTCGTCTGGCACGTTAACTTCAACCTTCATAATAGGTTCAAGTAGCACAGGGTCGGCCTTTTTCATAGCCTCTTTAAATGCAAGTGAACCTGCAATCTTAAATGCCATTTCGCTTGAATCGACATCGTGGAATGAGCCATCATAAACTGTAACTTTAAAGTCAACAGTTTCATAACCTGCTAACACACCTGAACGTTTTGCCTCTTGAATACCGGCATCAATTGGTGGAATAAATTCTTTAGGAATAGCACCACCAACGACAGTGCTTTCAAAGATATAACCTTTATCTCTTTCAAGCGGTTCCATTTTGATTTTACAGTGACCATATTGACCACGACCACCTGATTGTTTGATATACTTACCTTCTGCTTCAACTGCTTTGCGAATTGTTTCTTTATATGCAACTTGAGGTTTACCAACTGTAACCTCAACGTTAAATTCACGTTTCATTCTATCAACTAGAATATCAAGGTGCAATTCGCCCATACCGGCTATGATTGTTTGACCGGTTTGTTGATCAGTGTATGCCTTAAATGTTGGGTCTTCTTCCATAAGTTTTTGAAGAGCAATGGCAAGTTTTTCTTGCGCTTGCTTATCTTTTGGCTCGATTGCTTGTTGAATAACAGGTTGCATAAACTCCATTTCTTCTAATTTGATTGGATGATTTTCGTCGCAAAGAGTGTCGCCTGTTCCTGTGTTTTTAAGACCAACTACCGCACAAATATCTCCTGATAAAACTTCGTCAATATCAGTTCTGTGATTTGCGTGCATATGAAGCAAACGTCCAACACGTTCTTTTTTATCCTTGTTTGCGTTTAAAACGTAACTACCAGCAGACAATTTACCGCTATAAACACGAATAAATGTGATACGACCAACATAAGGGTCAGTGGCAATTTTGAATGCAAGGGCTGCGAATGGTTCGTTGTCATCATTATTACGTTCTACTACCTCGCCGTCCAATTTAGTTCCTTTAATAGGTGGAACATCGATTGGGCTTGGCATATAGTCAACAATAGCATCAAGCAATTCTTGAATACCTTTGTTTCTTGCAGCAGTTCCACAAAGCACAGGGAACATTTTTAACGAACAAGTTGCCTTTCTAATGCCCTTTTTCAATTCGTCGTTTGTGATTTCTTCACCTGCAAAGAACTTTTCAAGCAATTCGTCGTCAGTTTCAGCAACTGCTTCAACCATTTTTTGCCTATATTCTTTTGCTTGTTCTACCATATCCGCTGGAATTTCTTCTTCTCTAACGTCTTTTCCAAGGTCATCATAGAAAACGTATGCTTTCATTTTAATAAGGTCAATAATTCCCCTAAATGATGCCTCTTGACCAATTGGTAATTGAAGAGGAACAGCATTTGCACCAAGGTTATTTCTAATACTTTCAACAGCCTTTAAGAAGTTTGCATCGTTGATATCCATTTTATTGATAAAGCACATTCTTGGAACGTTGAATTTAGATGCTTGGCGCCAAACGTTTTCGCTCTGCGCTTGTACACCATTACGCGCGCTAAACAATGCAACAGCACCATCCAAAACCTTTAATGAACGTTCAACTTCAACTGTGAAGTCAACGTGCCCTGGAGTGTCGATAATGTTGATTGTGCAGTCTTGCCATTGACAAGTAGTACAAGCAGATGTGATTGTAATACCACGTTCTTGTTCTTGCGCCATCCAGTCCATAGTTGCTTCACCATCGTGCACTTCGCCGATTTTGTGGTTTACACCTGTGTAGAACAAAATACGTTCAGTTGTTGTTGTTTTACCGGTATCGATGTGCGCCATAATACCAATATTTCTAATTTTTTCTAATGGTACAGTTCTAGCCATTTAATCCCCCTTATATTACCAACGAAAGTGAGCAAATGCCTTGTTAGCCTCTGCTTGCCTATGCATATCATCGCGCTTTTTAATTGCACCACCTGTTTGGTTGAATGCATCCACAATTTCAGCGCCAAGACGTGCTTGCATTCCGCGTTCATTGCGTTTTCTAGCACACATAACTAGCCAACGAATTGCTAGTGTTTGTTGCCTATCTGCGCTAACTTCTAGTGGAACTTGATAGTTCGCACCACCAACGCGCCTTGCCTTTGTTTCCAACTTTGGTTTGATATTTTCGATTGCTGTGGTTAGCACGTTCATTGCGTCATCGTTTAACTTTTCGCTAGCATTTTTCATTGCGCTATAAACGATAGATTGAGCAATACCCTTCTTGCCATCCTTCATAACTTGATTGATAATTTTTGTAACCAATGTTGAGTTGTAAAGTGGGTCTGGCAATACCTCGCGCTTAACCGCTCTATTTCTTCTAGACATATTTTCTCCTTATATATTTATTACTTAAATTAAAATTTTGAAACTATAAAATAAATTTTTTATATTTAACTTCTAATCTTCGACTCATTTTCAGTTATTATACCTTAATTTAGACTCACGAATTTTTATAGTAATCTTAAAAAATGTACCAACTAAGATATATTAATAGTCCTATTCAGGAAAATGAGTAATGAGAGAAAACCAAGGCTCACTCTCATATAAAAGCGGGACAACACCTGTAAACTGAGTTTTGCCTAGGCAAAACGATGATAGAAGGTGATTGAACCGCTTGGATTATTTTGGTCGTTTTGCGCCATATTTACTTCTACCTTGCTTACGTTTTTGCACAGCAGCAGTATCTAGCGCGCCACGAACAACGTGATATCTAACACCTGGTAGGTCAGGAACACGACCGCCTCTAACAAGCACTACGTTGTGTTCTTGCAAGTTGTGACCTTCACCTGGGATGTAGCAAGTAGTTTCTTTACCCGTTGAAAGACGAACTCTACAAATTTTACGTAAAGCTGAGTTAGGTTTTTTAGGTGTGGTGGTGGTAACAGTTAAGCAAACTCCACGTTTTTGTGGGCAAGAATCAAGCAAAATAGATTGGCTTTTATCAACTTGTTTAACTCTACCTCTTCTCACTAATTGATTGACTGTAGGCATTTAATCCTCCTTATAAATTTTAAATTGCAACCTCTTTTTGGGTTTCCCCAAGTATAGACAAAGCAGCATTTTGTACAATACTGATTAATTATAACAAAACACAATCAAATTGTCAATGGATTATGAAAATTTAATTAAGATTTTTTTGTATATTTTAGTGTAAACTATGTTCAACACTAAATTTTTATAAAAAGATGAAAAAATGTGTTAAAATCGTTATGAATAATCTAAGAAAATTGATAAAATGTTAACATAAAATATTTACTTTTTATGAGGAGTAAAATATGAAGAATTCAGAAGACAAAGCAAGGAAATGTATATATCGCGTTGCTTATGACAAAGAAAATAGAAAGTGGCTTATTAAAAAGGACGGAGCAAAACGTACAATAGATTCATATCACACAAAAGAAGAGGCAATGGAAAGAGTTAAAGAATTGTGTGAAAAGTATGATCTCAATTACGTTGTGCATAAAAAAGACGGCAAATTTCAAAAGAAAAAATAAACAATATAAAGTCTTAAAAAACTCTCACGTGAGAGTTTTTTGCACAAAAAAGACCAAAGTTTTAAACTAAATTTGGTCTTTTTGTTTTATATAAAAATTAAACCAACTCAATGATTGCCATTTGAGCATTATCGCCTTTACGTAGACCTGTTTTGATTATTCTAGTGTATCCACCAAAAGAACCTAATTCTTTAGCGCGCGCCGCATACTTTGGAGCAAGCACGTTGAAGATTTTTTCCAAAAGTGGATTTTTAATTTTTTCAGTTCTAGCGATATAATCTGATTTTTTCTCACCTGGTCTGCGCTCTTCTTTAACTGAATATGTTTTAGCCATAATCTTTCTTCTAGCAGCAAGTTTCTTTGGTCCGTCGTTCATAACTTCACGAGCAACCTTTTCACCCTTTTTATTTACTGAATATTTGGTTACAGTTATAACATCTTCGTAAGAATTTATAGCAAGAGTTAAAAGTTTTTCAACATAACTTTTAAGAGATTTAGCCCTAGCGAGAGTTGTTTCAATTCTACCTTTCCAAAGAAGGTCAGTTGCTTGATTGCGCATTATTGCCAACCTTTCTTCGGTAGGACGTCCTAATTGTTTCACTTGCATATTTTTCTCCTTAAATTTTAATTTTAGTAATTATCGTTTCCTTCAAGAGTTATACCATAAGATTCTAGTTTAGCAATAACTTCTTCCATAGATTTAGCACCCATATTGCGCACTTTCATCATTTCTGCGCGACTCTTTTTAGCAAGGTCGCCAACAGTTTCGATACCAGCACGTTTCAAGCAGTTATAACTTCTTACGCTAAGTTCCATTTCTTCGATAGGTTTTTCGAATAATTTGGTTCTTTCATCTTCTTTTCTTGCAACTAAGATGTTAACGCCGTCCATACCCTCAACAAGTTCAACGAACATTGTTGCGTAGTCGTTAATAAGTTTTGCAGAAAGTGCGATAACTTCTTTTGCAGTTACAGTTCCACGAGTTTGAACATCTAGCACCAATTTATCGAAATCAAGGTTTCTACCAACACGGCTAGATTGCACCTCAAAACTAACGCGTTTCACAGGGGTGAACAATGCGTCGATTGCAATAAAGTCCACTTCATCTGAGAAATTTTTGTTTTGACTAGCTGGAACATAACCTCTTCCACGACCTACATACATTGTGATATCAAGGTCTGCGTCATCATCTATTGTGCAAATGTATTGATCTGGGTTCATAATAGTGATTCCATCTTCACATACAATATCTTTAGCATAAATTGTTGCAGGGCCTTTCTTATTTAATGTGATTACGCCTTTAAAATCTTCATCTGTTGACTCAGTTTTAACAGCAACAGTTTTTAAATTTAAGATAATGTCTGGCACGTCCTCAGTTATACCTTTAATAGTTGAAAATTCGTGCAAAACACCTTTAATTTTAACGCCAACTATAGCTGCTCCTGGAAGCGAACTCAAAAGTGTTCTACGTAGCATATTTCCGATAGTAACACCAAAACCTTTTTCCAAAGGTTCAACTGTTACAACTGCGTGTGCTCCATTATCTAGTTCTTCCAAAGATATTTTTGGTTTTTCGATTTTCATCATAATTTTCTCTCCCATTATCTTGAATAATATTCTACAATTAAGTGCTCTTGAATGTTAAGGTCAATATCATCTCTTTCTGGCAATGCCAACACTTTACCTGTTAGAGTTTCAGTGTTCATTTCTAACCATTTTGGAGTGCTAATTTTTGCACCTTTTATAACGTTAAACATTTCAAGATTTTGTTTATTTTCCTTAACTGCAATCACGTCACCAACTTTAACTTGATAAGAAGGAATATTAACCTTTTTACCGTTAACTGTGATATGACCGTGGTTCACAATTTGCCTTGACTCTGTTCTAGAAGAGCCTAAACCTAGGCGATAAACCACATTATCCAATCTTAGTTCAAGCATTTTAAGAAGTGCCCAACCTGTTGATTCTTTACTCTTAGTTGCTTTTTCGTAATATAATCTAAATTGTTTTTCAAGTAAGCCGTAAGCGCGTCTAACTTTTTGTTTTTCTCTAAGTTGCATTCCATACTCGCTAACTTTCTTACGAGTGTTAGTGTGTGGACCTGGCGCAACCGGACGTTTATCAAACGAACATTTTGTTAAGCATCTTTCACCTTTTAAGAAAAGTTTAACACCTTCTCTACGGCATTGCTTACAATCTGGACTTGTATTTTTTGCCATATTTCCTCCTATAACCTTCTTCTCTTAGGTGGTCTGCATCCGTTGTGAGCGATTGGAGATACGTCTTTAATCATTGTAACTTGAAGACCAGCGCTACCAACCGCGCGAATTGCAGCTTCCCTTGCGTTGCCCGCACCTTTAACATAAATTGCCACTTTAGTGATACCGAATTGAGCCACATCTTTAAGGCATGCCTCAACTGCGCTTTGAGCAGCGAATGGAGTTGTCTTTTTAGCACCGCGGTTACCTAGAGCGCCCGCACTTGATTGTGCTAAAGTATTTCCTTGACTATCAGTTAAAGTTACAAGCGTGTTGTTAGAGTTAGCGAAAATATGCACAGCGCCTTCGCCACCACTAACTACTTTTTTCTTCTTTTTAGTTTCTTTTTTTGTAGCCATTTAATTACTCCTTATTATTTTTTCTTATTTGCTATTGTTTTTCTTGGACCTTTGCGTGTGCGAGCATTCTGCTTGCTAGATTGACCACGAACCGGTAAATTAGCAATGTGACGAAGCCCACGGTAGCATCTGATCTCTTTTAAACGTTTAATGTCAAGAGCGACGTCTTTTCTCTTTTCTCCTTCAACCACGAAGTGTGCGTCAATATACTTACGGATTGCAGCAACTTCTTCTTCGGTTAAATCTTTCACTCTTGTGTCTGGATTGATACCTGTTTCTTTTAAGATTTTGTTTGAACTAACCCTACCGATACCATAGATATAAGTAAGACCAATTTCAACTCTTTTTTCGTTTGGTAAATCCACACCTGCTATACGTGCCATTCTTTCCTCCTTGATGAATTAATTTATTTTCCTTTTTGAAGGATAAAATCAATAGATATTTGCGCCAATATAACGCATAAATTATTTTCTCATAACACCAAAATGCCGCGAGATGTTATGCTTGTTTTCAAAATTAAACGAAAAATTAATTACAACTAGTGTAATTAACCTTGACGTTGTTTGTGCTTAGGTTTAACGCATATAACCATAACTCTTCCGTTACGTTTAATGACTTTACACTTTTCGCACATAGGTTTAACTGATGGGCGTACTTTCATTTTGAACTCCTTTTTAGATCTTTTTAAGGCAGTTGCCTTATTTTAGGCATTCTGACAAAATGCCGAATTTTATAATTAAATTTATTTAGTTAATTTTAGCAACATTAAAATTTAAACATAAATTTTAGTTGCTATATCGTTACGATAAATCGTGAACGTCTATCGACACTTTGGCAAAATGCCTTGTGTTGAACCTAAATTAGTTTTTATTGCGCCAAACAATTCTGCCTTTGGTTAGGTCGTATGGGCTCATTTCAACTTTAACTTTATCGCCAATCAAAACACGAATTTTGTTGGCGCGAAGTTTTCCAGAAATGTAGGCAGTAATGCAATGACCATTCATAATTTCAACTTTGAAATTGCCGTTTGGTAAAACATCAACAACCTCACCTTCAGCATCAATTACATCTTCTTTAGACATATCTCTCCTTATTCTAAATTATTTTTATACGCATTGATTAATTTGTATAACTCAGCATTTGTAATCGTTGGCGAATTTAATCGTTTTAGCAAGTTTTCATCCTTTGCAACAAACTTGACGTGTTTAGGATTTTTGCGTTTTGGATAGCCAATTTTTCGCGATCTACCATTAATTATAGCAAGAAAACCAAATTTGTCAATAGATAGCACTAAAAATAACTTATTTTTGTCGTGCCCAGACAGTGATTGAACTATATCTCCCGCTTGAAATAAATTATCCATATTTCTCCTAAAAATTTCTTTGCACTACAATGTTAAGATTTCCACACCGTCTTTTGTGATTAAAACAGTGTTTTCATAGTGCGCACTAGGTTTGCCGTCTTGTGTTGTGACCGTCCAATCATTATCTTCAAGGTATACGTCGCGCTTACCGAGAGTACTCATTGGTTCTATTGCAAGTGTCATACCTTCTTCAAGCACAATGCCTGAATTGTATTTTCCGTAGTTTGGAACGAGCGGGTCTTCGTGAAGATGAGTGCCAACACCATGACCGCAAAGTTCTCTAACAACTCCATAACCACGACTTTCCAAGTAAACTTGAATTTTGTGACTTATGTGACCTAATCTTGAACCTGCTTTTATATCTTTAATACCTTCAAAGAATGATTGTTTGGTTGCTTCAATTAAATTTGAATTTTCGATTGAGATGTTACCAACCGGAAATGTTCTAGCAGCATCGCTATGATACCCTTCATAAATAACACCGCAATCGATACTAATTATATCTCCCTCTTTTAGAGGAATATCTGAGCAAAATCCGTGCACAACTTGTGCATTTAGGCTAGCACAAATTGTGTAAGGAAATCCCTCATAGTTTAAAAAGGAAGGTGTTGCGCCTTGTGATATAATGTAGTTATAGGCCAAATCATTAAGGCGCTGAGTGGTTTGGCCAGGATAGATTGATTTCTCCAATAAATCGAGTGTTTGTTTTAAAATTTTACCCGACTTACGCATTTTTTCAATCTGTTCAGAATTTTTAATTGTTATGCTCATTTATAATCCTTAAGCAAGTTTCGGCAACCTGGTCTGGTGTGCCACTTGCGTCAACTTCAAATAAAACATTATCTTTTTTATACTTTTCAATTAATGGATAAGTATTTTTATAGAATCCTTCAAAACGTTTGTTAATGCTATCTATTGTATCATCGAATCTTTGCTCTAGTTTTCCACCACAATTCGGGCAAATCGTTGTCTTTATTCGCTTTGAATTGCAAACTTGACCACATTTTGAGCAAGTTAGACGCGATAAAATTCTATCAACTGCAACTTCTTTTGTTAGATTGAGATAAATCACAATGTCTGGCTTAGATAATTTATCTAGTGCAATTGCTTGCTCCATATCGCGAGGGAACCCGTCAAACACGGTTATCTTTTTATTGTTGGATTTCATTTTTTTCTTTAAAATGTCCATAACAATATCGAGTTCAACCAAGCCACCACTCATTTGAATTTCTTTAATATGTTTGCCAAGAGATGAACCCGTTGCAACCTCATCGCGAAGAAGTTGACCAGTTGAAATAACATTTAAATCTAAATGTTTTTCTAAACTTGTAACTAACGTGCCCTTACCAGAGCCTTGAATTCCAATTAATACAATATTCATTTTAACCCCTATTTTAAAAATCCTCTATAATTTTTCATAAGCATTTGCGCTTCTAGCTGTTTATCAAATTCGAGAGCCACTGAAACTACGATTAACATACCTGTTGCACTGAATGCGCTATTTAATCCACCTGTTCCAATTGCTGTGAATAAAAGTGTTGGAATAAGTGCCATAAACGCAAGGAATATTGCGCCAAATAGTGTGATTTTCTTATTTATCCCTTTCAAGTATTGTGCAGTAGGTTTACCTGGGCGAATACCCGTTATAAATCCGCCATTTTGTTGAATTTGACGAGCAATTTCATCTGGGTCGAAGTTGAGCATTGTGTAAAAGTAAGCAAATGCCAAAATTAAAAGTGACAATACAATTGAATAAATCCACGTGCCCGTTCCAAGCCAATTGTTCCACCAAGTGATGAACGCATTGGTTGAATTAGGCGCGAATATACTCATTAACATTTGAGGGAATGCTAGAATTGATGTTGCGAAAATGATAGGCATAACACCGTTTGCATTAACTCTTATTGGAATGTAGGTTGATTGACCGCCATACATTTTTCTACCTTTAACTTGTTTTGCATATTGAACAGGGACTTTTCTCTCGCCTCCGTCCACAAAAACAACCAAAGCAAATATAGCAATCAAAGCCACCACGAATAACACCAATTGCCAGATAGCGGTTTGAGTTGTTTCTCCGCCTACTGCAAGGTTTCTGAATGTTCCCATAATAGCAGTTGCTGCGCTTGACAAGATACCCACAAAGATTAGAAGTGACATACCATTGCCAATTCCAATTTCAGTGATTTTTTCGCCAAGCCAAACTGTGAACATTGCACCAGCAACAAGCATCAACACAACGAATGTGTAGAACACCCAAGCCTGACCACCAAACATGGTTAAATCAGCATATTCTGCTTGACCAAAACCAACAGCGATTGCAATTGCTTGCGCGGTTGCAATAATTAATGCTGCAACTTTAGTGTACAAACTAAGTTTCTTCCTTCCGTCCGCACCCTCTTTAGCATATCTTTGCCAACTAGGAATAACGGCTGCTAGAAGTTGAATAATAATTGATGCTGTGATATATGGCGAAACACCGAGTGCCAAGAATGAACCTTGTGATAATGCGCCACCGCTCACTGCACTAAGCAAACTTAAAAATGTGTTATTTTCAACATTCAAACCAAGTGCTTCGCTATCAATTCCCGGAATTGGAATCCAACAACCAACGCGGTAGATAAAAAGTAATAATAAGGTTAGTAAAATCTTATTTCTTACTTCTTTAATTTTGAATGCGTCAGCTAATGTTTTAAACATTATACCTCCTCTACGTTGCCACCTTGTGCTAAAATTTTCTCTTTTGCTGATGAAGTGAACTTATTTGCCTTAACTTTTAATGCAACAGTAAGTTCGCCATTGCCTAAAATTTTAACTCCGTCTTTTTCTATTTTAGACAAAATGCCTGCGTCTAATAATTTAAGTGCGTCAACCTCAGTATCTTTTTCAAACACATTCAATGCGCTAACATTAACAGTTGAATACACTTTTTTAAATTTAGCATTAGTAAATCCCTTGATAGGAATTCTTCTATATAATGGGTTTTGACCACCTTCAAAACCAGGGCGAACGCCACCGCCTGAACGTGCGTTTTGACCCTTGTGACCTTTACCAGAGGTTTTTCCAACACCTGAACCGATACCGCGACCTAATCTTTTTTTAGATTGTTTCTCGCCTTGTGCGTTTTTTAAATCGTGTATATACATAATCTCTCCTTTACGCCTCTTCTTCCACTTTCAATAAGTGATTAACTTTGAAGATGCTACCTCTTATGCAATCGTTATCTGGAAGGACCCTCGTTTGACCAAGTTTTTTAAATCCTAGTGCCTCAACGATTTTGGCTTGACGTTTGTCGTAACCTGTAGGGCTTTTAACTAGAGTAACTTTAATTGTTTTAACTTGTTTCTTTGCCATAAGTCCTCCTAAATTTCTTCAACTGACTTTCCGCGAAGAAGAGCCACTTGTTCTTTTGTTCTTAAACCTTTAAGACCATTTAATGTTGCCCTAACAACGTTGATTTTATCAGTTGAACCATAAATTTTTGCTGTGATATCAGTGTAACCAGCCATTTCGAACACAATACGAGCAGCACCACCAGCAATTAATCCTCTACCTTTTTTACTTGGTAGCATTTTAACGCTAGTCTTTGCAAACTTACCGATAGTTTCGTGTGGTATAGTGCCTTCAATAATTGGAACGTTAATCAATGCTTTTTTAGCAGCTTTTGTTGCCTTGTCGATAGCCTGAGGAACTTCACGTGCTTTGCCGATTCCCATTCCGACTCTGCCTTTTTTATCTCCAACCACCACAAGAGCAGACATACGCATAGTGCGTCCGCCTTTAACGACTTTAGCAACACGTCTAACACCGATTAATCTTTTATCAAACTCGTCTTTAACTTCTTCTCTTGGCTTTCTAAATTCACGTTTTTGTTGTGCCATAATCTCTCCTTAAAATTTCAAGCCACCGGCTCTTGCGCCGTCTGCTAATTCTTTAACTCTTCCGGTGTAAAGATATCCACCTCTATCGAACACGACTTCAGTGATTTTCTTTTTCAAAGCAAGTTTAGCGATTTGTTCGCCAACATATTTTGCTTGCTCTAAATTTGTCATATTTTTGATTTTTTCTGCAACATCTTTTTGAGTTGTGTTGCAAGCAACTAATGTTACGCCTTTAGTGTCATCGATGATTTGTGCATAGATGTGATTTAAACTTCTATATACGCATAATCTTGGGCAAGCGGTAGTTCCAGCCAAGTTATGACGGATTTTTACGTGACGTTTAACGCGTTTACTATTTTTATTAATCTTGTTAATCATAACCTAACCTCCTACTTTTTCTTACCAGCGGCCTTACCAGGTTTTAAGATTACAGGCTCACTAGTGTAGTGAATGCCATAACCGTGATAAGGTTCGATTGGACGTAAATCTTTAATTTTTGCAGCAACTGCGCCAACAAGTTGTTTATCAGCACCGCAAACAAGAATTGTGTTGTTATCTGGAACTTCAAGTTTAATACCTTCCTCTTCAACCACTTCAACAGGATGGCTAAGTCCAAGGTTCATAACTAGTTTGTTGCCTTGTTTTGTTAGTTTGTAACCAACACCTTGAACGGTTAAAGATTTTTTAAATCCCTCATTAACACCTATAACCATATTGTGGATAAGTTGACGATAAAGACCTTGCTTCATATTAGAATCTTTAGTTTCGTCGTTTCTAGTGACAAACACTTCGTTATTTTCAACTTTAACAGTTACATTTTTTGAAACTTCTTGAGTTAAAGTGCCTAATTTTCCTTTAACTGTTACAACTGAGCCGTTAACTTCGACAGTTACGCCGTTAGGTATAGCGATAGGTAATTTTCCAATTCTAGACATATCCACCTCCTACCATACATAGGCGATAACTTCGCCACCGACATTTAGTTTTCTTGCGTTTTTATCTGTGATAATTCCCTTGCTTGTTGAAATTATAGCAATTCCAAGGCCGTTAAGAACTTTTGGCAATTCTTCAGAGTTAGCATAAATTCTAAGACCTGGTTTGCTTATTCTTTTAAGCCCTTGAATAACTTTTTCGCCATTAGGACCATATTTAAGAGTAATTTCAATCATATTAACTTTGTTTTCAACCACTGACTTATAATCGGTTATAAAACCTTCATTTTTCAAAATTTCAGCGATTGCAAGTTTTGTTTTTGATTGAGGAACTAACACGCTATCTTGCTTATTTGCGTTCGCATTACGAATACGAGTAAGCATATCTGCGATTGGGTCTATAGTGTACATATTTCTCTCCTTTTACCAACTAGCCTTTTTAACGCCAGGGATTTCTCCTTTACTTGCCAAATTTCTAAAACAAATTCTGCAAATACCATATTTTTTAAGCACGGCATGAGGACGTCCGCAAATAGAACATCTCGTGTATTCGCGAGATTTGAATTTTTGAGGTCTTTGTTGTTTATTTATCATTGCTTTTCTTGCCATAATTCACTCCTACTTTGCCTTCTTGAATGGCACGCCCATTAAGCGCAACAATTCAAGTGCTTCATTATCAGTCTTCGCTGTTGTGACAATCATAATATCGAAACCGCGAACTGCATCGATTTTATCATACACAATTTCAGGGAAGATAATTTGTTCTTTCACACCGAAAGAATAGTTTCCGCGTCCGTCAAACGAAGTTGTGCTAAGTCCTTGGAAGTCTCTCACACGTGGAAGTGCAACTGAGATAAGTCTATCAAAGAATTCGTACATCTTCTCGCCACGAAGAGTTACTTTCGCACCGATTTTTTGACCTTCACGAAGTTTGAAGTTTGCCACTGATTTTTTAGCAACAGTAACAACTGCTTTTTGACCTGCAATTAAACTTAATTCGTCAACTGCAGTGTTGAAAGTTTTTGCATTGTCTTTTTCTTTACCAAGACGAAGGCTTAAAACGATTTTGTCGATTTTTGGGATTTCCATAACATTTTTATAACCAAATTTATCGACTAATTCCTTTTTAACCACTTCGTTATAGTATGCATGACGTCTATTAATCTCTTTATTCATTAGTCATACTCCTTTTAAGCCTTCTTACTGCTTTTAGCAGTTTTCTTTGCTGTAGTTTTTGTGCTTGCTTTAGCATCTAATTTAGCACCGCATTTTTTGCAAACGCGCACTGATTTTTCATTTTCAATCACGTGAGAAACGCGAGTAGCTTTTTTGCAAACAGGGCATACTACTTGAACGTTTGAAACGTCGATAGCACCCTCTGTTTTTAAAATTCCGCCCTTGTCGTCTTTACTGCGAGGTTTACGATGATGAGATTGAATGTTTACATTTGCAACAACCACTCTACCGTCTTGCCTATTAACCTCTAAAACTTCGCCTGTTTTTCCAGCATCTTTTCCAGCAAGAACAAGAACATTGTCGCCTTTTTTAACGCTTAATTTCATCTTTTCCTCCTATATAACCTCTGGTGCAAGTGAAATTATTTGCATAAATCCCTTTGCACGAAGTTCTCTTGCTATTGGTCCAAACACACGAGTGCCACGTGGTGCTTTTTGCTTGTCGATTAAAACTGCCGCGTTTTCATCAAATTTGATTGAACTACCGTCAGCACGTTCAATTCCTTTTTTAGAACGAACGATAACTGCCATAACAACATCACCTTTTTTCACTTTTCCGTCTGGATCTGCTTTTTTAACAGAGGCAACAATGACATCGCCAATGTTAGCATATTTTCTAACTGAACCGCCTAAGCAACGGATGCACATAATTTTCTTTGCGCCACTGTTGTCAGCCACGTTCAAAGTTGATAATGGTTGAATCATAATCTGCCTCCTATTTAGCCCTTTCAACGATAGATAGAAGCCTGAAGTATTTATCCTTGCTTAGTGGACGGCATTCTACAATTGTTACAGTGTCGCCAACGCGTGCTTCATTCTTTTCGTCGTGTGCTTTATATTTTTTAGTGTAAGTTGTGTATTTCTTATAAATTGGGTGTTTTTTCTTGCTGGTTACCAAAACAGTAATAGTCTTGTCCATCTTGTCAGAAACAACAACACCTTGAATTGTCTTGTGGTTTACTTTTTCCATATACTACTCCTTTGCCCCAGCTGTTTTTTGTTTAAGAGCGGTTTTCACTCTCGCAATGTTTTTCTTAACAATTCTAATTCTAGAAGTGTCTTGCAATTGACCAACTTTATTTTGGAAAGTGAGGTTGAAAAGTTCACTTCTAAGTTTGCTTTCTTCGTCGGTCAACTCTTTTACTGATAAGTTTTGATAATTATTCTTCATTGTTTTCACCGCCTTTTTCCTTACGCACTACGCGTGTTTTACAAGGAAGTTTGTGTGAAGCAAGCCTTAAAGCCTCTAAGCAAATTTCTTCGCTTGGACCACTCACTTCTAATATTACTCTATCACGTTTAACAACTGCAACGTGACCAACTTGCGCACCTTTACCACTACCCATACGAGTGTCGGCAGGTTTTTTAGTGATAGGTTTGTCTGGGAAAACTTTTATCCAAACTTTACCACCACGTTTCATATATCTATTGATAGCAACACGTGCTGCTTCTAATTGATTAGGAGTCATCCAGCATGGTTCGGTTGCTTGAAGGCCATAATCGCCATAAACAACTTTACTACCACGGATTGCACGTCCCGTCATTCTTCCACGATGTTGCTTTCTTCTTTTTTCTCTTTTTGGAATTAGCATACCCATACTAGTTTTCTCCTTTCTTATGATTTACTGAACTTTGAGAAACTTTACCTAAAATTTCGCCTTTATTGATCCAAACTTTAACGCCAAGTACACCGAAAGTTGTGTGTGCTTCAACACAAGCATAGTCAATATTTGCTCTGATTGTGTGAAGAGGAAGGCTACCATCACTAAAATGTTCACTTCTAGCGATTTCAGCGCCGTCAAGTCTGCCAGACACCATAGTTTTAACACCTTCAGCCCCAGCACGCATAACTCTTTGCATAGCAGACTTCATAACGCGCCTAAATTGAGCACGTTTTTCAAGTTGAGAAGCGATTGACTCTGCAACTAGTTTTGCATCTAAATCTGGATTTTTAAGTTCAACGATATTAACGTTCACTTTTTTAGCATTAGATAATTTCTCAATATTTTTCTTTAATTGTTCAACACCTGCGCCCTTTTGACCAATTAAAACACCAGGTTTAGCAGTTGAAATTGTAACTGTTACTGAATCTGCTGTTCTTTCAATCAAAACGTTAGATATTGCGCAATTTTTATATTCTTTAAGGATGTACTTACGGATGACATTGTCTTCCTTAATGTTTTTTGCTATATCTTTCTTGTCTGCGTACCAAAACGAATTCCACGTTTTATTGATACCAACTCTTAGTCCATTTGGATTAACTTTTTGTCCCATACTCTTACTCCTTACTATCTAGCACAACTTTAATGTGGCTAGTTCTTGTTGCAATTCTATTCATTCCGCCTTTACCACGCGCATAGATTTTATAAACGTTAACAGGGCCTGAACCAAGAATTACTTCTGCAAGATACAAATCGTGAACATTCATTCCTTTGTTGTGTTCTGCGTTTGCTCCAGCGGATTTAACAACCTTTAATAGGATTGCTGCTGCATCGTGTGGCATATTGGATAAAATTGCCACAGCATCGTCATAACTCTTGCCTTTAACTTGGTCGATAACGATTTTGGCTTTTGTAGGAGAAAGCCTAACGAAACGAACACTAGCATAAGGGCGAGTTTCTTTGTTTGCTTTAATTAATTCTGCTTTTTCTCTAATTCTTTTTGCCATAATTCACTCCTACTTCTTAGCCTCTTTTTGCTTGTGACCTTTAAAGGTTCTTGTTGGAGCAAATTCGCCCAACTTGTGACCAACCATATCGACAGTGCAATATACAGGTATATGTTTTCTTCCATTGTGAACAGCGATTGTGTGGCCTACGAATTCAGGATAGATAGTGCTAGATCTAGACCAAGTTTTAACGGCCTTTTTCTCGCCTTTACTATTCATCTCCTCAATACGAGCCATAAGCTTTGCTTCCACATATGGTTTTTTCTTTAAACTTCTACTCATAATCTCTCCTACTTAGCTTTCGCTCTTTTGACAATTAACTTGTCAGAAGCTTTTTTCTGTTTTCTTGTCTTATAACCAAGGGCTGGTTTACCCCAAGGTGTAACAGGTCCTGCGTGACCGACCGGTGACTTACCTTCACCACCACCGTGTGGGTGATCTACCGGGTTCATTGCAGATCCACGAACACTTGGACGAATTCCAAGGTGACGACTCTTTCCTGCCTTACCAAGAGAAATAATTTCTCTTTCTTCGTTACCAATTTCACCGATAGTTGCACGGCAATTAATTGGAACTTTTCTCATTTCGCCTGATGGCAAACGAACAGTTGCGAATGCACCTTCTTTTGCCATAAGTTGAGCAGATAGTCCTGCACTTCTAACCATTTGACCGCCACGATTTGGTTGCAATTCGATGTTGTGAATTTTGCTACCTAGTGGAATTTCAGAAAGTGGAAGTGCGTTTCCTGGCTTAATTTCAGCACCGACACCACTCATAACTTTATCGCCAACATTTAAGCCTTTTGGAGCGATGATATATCTCTTTTCGCCGTCAGCATAAACAAGCAAAGCGATGAAAGCAGTTCTATTTGGGTCGTATTGAATGCTGTCTACACGAGCCACAATTCCGTCTTTATTGCGTTTGAAATCGATAATACGATATTTTGTTCTATTACCGCCACCGATATTTCTAACAGTGATTTTACCTTGAGCGTTACGTCCGCCTGTTTTTTTCTTTGTTCCAATTAAACTTGCAGGAACAACTGCGTTTTTAGTTAAAACATCTTTATATTGGATTGTTTTCTTGCCTCTTTGTCCAGGAGTTACTGGATTATAACTTTTAATAGCCATATTCAATCTCCTTTTAGTTCAAGCTCTCGAAGAATGCGATAGCCTTTGATTCAGGTTTTAAGAAAACAACTGCTTTCTTGTAATCGCTTGTTCTACCAATAACTTTACCATTTTTTGTTCTTCTAGTTTTTGTTGTACCTTTCACTCTGATTGTGTTAACACGTGCCACTTGAACCTCAAAAAGTTCTTCAACAGCCTTTTTGATTTCAACTTTGTTAGCATCAAGTTTAACTAAGAAAGTGTACACCTTATTTGGGAAGCCTGCGTATGATTTCTCTGTCATAATAGGCTTCAAGATGATTTCTTGCGCGTTCATTATACGTATGCCTCCTCTAATTTCTTAATTGCGTTTTTATCGAAAACAAGATATGTGTTTTCAACAATGTCTGCAACGTTTAAAAGCATTGCGTCCTCACAAGACACTTTTTGAATGTTACCTGTTGCGCGGATGACGTTATCGTTCTTTCCGTCAGTAACAATAATTGTGCGCCTATTTAGACCAAATGTTTTTAAGAAGTTGCTAGCCTCTTTTGTTTTTGCGTTTTCAAAGTTGATTTTGTCTAAGATAACAACTTCGTTTTGCCTAATCTTTTCAGATAATGCTGAAGCGAACGCGATATCGCGCATTTTCTTATTTATCTTTTGACTAAAATCTCTTGGCTTTGGTGCAAACACTACACCACCGCCCACGAATTGTGGAGCGCTCTTTTCGTCGTGACGGGCATTACCTGTGCCTTTTTGACGATAGATTTTCTTCTTACTAGTGTTAATTTCGCTACGAGTTAAGGTTGATTTTGTTCCTTGACGAGCATTGTTGTGCAAAGCAACAACAACTTGGTGAACTAATGGCTCATTATATTCAGCGCCAAACACCATATCGTTTAGAGTGATTGAACCAACCTCTTCTTTATTCATATTATAAACTTTAAGTTTTGCCATAGTTAACTCCTTTAAGCCTTCACAGCGGACTTAATAGTAACTATTGATTTTTTAGGTCCAGGGATAGCACCCTTAACTAAAATTAAGTTTCTATCTGCGTCCACGCGCACAACTTTAAGATTTTGTATTGTAACTGCCTCGTGACCATATTGACCAGGCATCTTTTTACCTTTAAACACTCTGCTTGGTGTTGAGTTAGCACCCATTGAACCAACTTCGCGGTGAACAGGACCAACACCGTGTGTCATTTTAAGTCTGTGATGATTCCAACGTTTGATAACACCTGAGAATCCGTGACCTTTTGTGACTCCAGAAACGTCAACAAGATCCCCCTCTTTGAACATATCAGCCTTAATTTCTTGACCAAGGGCGAATTTTGTTACGTCGTCGTATCTAAATTCTTTTAAAACTCTTTTTGCGTCAATGCCAGCTTTTTTAAAAGTGCCTGCTTGACTTTTGTTTACATTCTTTGCTTTAACTTCGCCGAATGCTAGTTGAACTGAATTGTAGCCATCCACATCTTCAGTTTTGATTTGTGACACATAGCAAGGACCAGCCTCGATAACTGTTACAGGCTCAACTCTTCCGTCGTCCATAAACACTTGCGTCATACCAACTTTTCTACCTATGATTGCTTTTTCCACAGTGCCCTCCTATAATTCCACTTTAATGTCCACACCGCTTGGCACGTTCATTTTTAAAACAGTGTCAATAGCTTTTTGGTTTGGTGCGTAAACATCAATAAGCCTAAAATGTGTGCGAGATTCGAATTGCTCGCGTGAATCCTTGTTAACGTGAGTTGAACGAAGGATTGTTACCACTTCTTTCTTTGTTGGAAGTGGAATTGGTCCAGACACTTTGCATCCAGACTTTGTTGCAGTGTCAAGAATTCTTGAAACCACATTCTCGATTAAACCTGTATCATATGAAGCAAGTTTGATTCTGATTTTTCTTGTTGCCATTTTTCTCTCCTTTCTTTACTTAGCAATTAAACCGGAAAATCTTAAACACTTCTAAAGTTTAGCACGGTAGTATGCAATTATCCATTTACACTTGCACGCGTTTACACCAAGCCGTGTGTTAAGTGCTAATTCTCAAAAATAAATAAGGCTCAACACCTTTATTTTGCCGGTCGCTCTAACGAACATATGGTAAGCACAAATTCCCACCAGCAACCTGTTTTGCTGTTGCAACCTTGTGCCGTAACCCACAATTAGCAATGTTATTTTATCAAACAACTAAATCTTTGTCAACACTTTTTTAAAAATTTTTTAAAATATTTTTATAATTTTAATTTGCTTATTTTTTTAATGATACCTCATTGTTGACATAGTTAACAAATAATCGCGCGCACGCGTATATAAATAAGGTAAAATAATGAGTAAATATCAATTAATAATTTGTAATAAATAAATGGCAATTAATAATTAGTTATGATTAAAGATAAAAATTATATATTACTCAAAAGTTTTTTAAAAATTTTTAAAAAAGGTATTTACAAACAAAAAAATATGTGTTAAAATCATAGCGAATTAAAAAATTTATAATTTAGGAGAAAAATATGGCTGAATTTGATAAAAATAAATCAGAAATGGCAAAAAAGTTAGGTAGAATTAACGAAGCAGAATTATTTAATAGATATTTCATTGCTGATGAAAGTGTTAAAAATGATCCTAACTTAAATGATAAATTGGCGGATGAATATAACACTATTGTTGACAGTCAAACCGGAAACAATTTAAATTTTAGATTTATTTACAATCTTGCGCCTAAAACTTCAAATGCCTTGGCATCAATGCTAGCAACAAATATTTTATCTAACTCCGCTCTTTTAGGATACAAGTTAAATACCTATGCCATTTTAGAAGATTTTGAAAAATTTTTAAAAGAAAACCCAAAAGAAACTGTGCTAGCATCCTCTAGAGACCCTAAGGCTTTACCAACTGAATATTTAAAAGGTCTTATTAGATACTTTAGAGATGATTTATTGCAACCTACAATAACCTGGTATGTTAACAGCTCATTAAGCGTTTAAATTAAATAGTGTATAAAAAATTGACCAAATTGGTCAATTTTTTATTTAAAAGGATGGTTCAATCTCAACATTTACACCTCTCTCATTTTCAACCTTTATATCAGTAGATTGTGAAATGTTTGTATTTATTTGATTTGAGTTACCTTTCGTATCAATCAAATCAAGGTCATCAGTATTTATAGTTGTTCTTGCTCGTTGAGCATTTGTTGATGCTTGTTTATCTTGTTTAGTGGCAGAGCCTATTATCGATTTATGCTCATTATAATTAGTTGCGACGTCCACTCTATTGTTAGTTACACTTGAACTTGAGGTTGAAAAACTTGTTGACGTGGTAGTGCCTTGCTCTTTTTTTTCTTCCTTTTTCTTTTTGCCTCCACCGCCTTTTCCGCCAGAACCTCCACTCTTTGTGGCTCCTTTTTTATTTAATGAAGGTTTTGCGCTTGCGTTTGATTTTGTTTGCTCGGCTGAATTTTCTTTAACCGCTTCTGATTTTGTTTCTTTTTGTTTAGTTTGCTCTTTAACCTCGGTTTGAGTTTGTTCTTCCGTCATAGCGAGAATATCAATGCCAAACTCATCCAGCGCCATTTTTAATTTTGATTTACTTGATATTTTTTCATCTTTGTTGCCACTAACTATCGCGCCAATTAGCCCAACAGTTGCCAAACGCTTACCAGATAGCAACCTAACCGCATTAAATTGCACTCTGTTTATTGCATTTCTTTCTGCCTCGATATATTCCTTTGCGAGTTCATTTAGCGGGCGATTTTCTTCGCCATTTGTTTTTAAACGAACAATAGGAGGTATGTTTTTTTCAATGTCATCCGAACTGTCAAACAAATTTTCTTCTACAATTTCTAAACGTTCGCCAATTTTGTTGTTGTAATTTACTTTTGCGTTGTGGATTTCGCTATTAAACTCTTTTTTCTCATCGTCTGTTAAAACTGATTTATTTTCTTCGATTTTTTGCGTGATAACTTCGTTTAACGTTTTTGCAAAATTTGGTTTATCAAATTTAATAAATCTATTATTTTCTTTCAATGCAGACTTTATCGCTGAATCGGTTGCTTTTTTAAGTTTTGGATAGTGAGTTAAAATTTCAAACACATCTGTTGCGTATTCAGACTCAATCTCTTCAATCTCTTCCTCTTTATCTAGCAACATTTTATTAGCAACAAGATTTTCTTTAAAACGGTTTACTATTAAACTATATAAAACAGCGATAGTTTCTTCATCCATTTTAAACACATCTTCCGCCTCGCCCTCAGTGGTTGATATATTCCAGCGATTGTATAAAATTGTTTTATCTACCTCGCCACTCGTTTCAACCTCATCTAAAAGATATTCGTTTATGTTGCTATACACACCACTATTTTGCTTATTGTTCGCCTCATAATTTAATTTTTCAACAAGAGTGAGTGTTGCGCGTTCGCCTTCAAATGTTACTAAAAAACTTATTTGCTTATCTAACTTTAAATTTGAAACACAAATATCTATATTGTCAATAGTTTCAACAATATATTTTTTCATATTTATTAATTCTTTAACAAGGTCTGGGTCAACCACATAATTGCCTTCACTATCAAAATCGCCCAACATAAAACCCGAAATTGTGTGGCGCAAATTATTGAACTTTAAATATTCAATATCTGCAATATCTTCAACATATCCTAATTCGCTATCTAATTTTTGATACTTTGCCATAAGCCTCTCCCTAAATTTTTTAAAATTTCAAGGTGTTGTATTTTATTTTTTTTATTATAACATAAATTAGACAAATTTCAAACAAATAGCACAAATTTTTATTATATTTATTTCGTTTTATTTTTTTAATAAAATTGTTTTTTAATAATTAGATTTTCAACAAATTTTTAAATTTTATTAAATTTTTTTAATTTTTTTCTGTATTTTTTAAATTTTTTAGCATTTTTTATTAATTTTTTAAAAAATTTTTATTTTTTTAGAAAACAAAAAAGAAGATTAATTTGAACTTTAATCTTCTTGCATCGCTAATTTCTTTTGTTGGTCGGCAATCGTGAGTGCGTCAATCATCTCATCAAGGTCGCCATCCATAAACGCATTTATATCATATAACGACAAACCAATTCTATGGTCGGTCACTCTACCTTGTGGGAAGTTATACGTTCTTATACGTTCACTTCTATCACCCGTGCCAACTTGGCTTTTTCTATTTTCTTTATATTCCGCTTCTTTTTGTTGTTGATAATAGTCAAACACTTTGGCACGCAAAATATTGAATGCTTTTTCTTTATTTTGGGTTTGGCTTCGTTCATCCTGGCAGGATACAACAATTCCGGTAGGAAAGTGAGTTATTCTGATTGCCGAGTCTGTTTTGTTAACTTTTTGACCACCAGCACCACTTGAACGGAAAATATCAATTCTAATATCTTTTTCGTCAATTTTAACATCTGCATCTTCCATTTCAGGCAAAATCGCAACAGTTACTGTTGAAGTGTGCACCCTTCCTTGGCTTTCAGTTTCAGGCACGCGTTGCACTCTATGAACACCCGACTCATATTTAAATCTAGCATACGCATTTTTTCCTTTAATTAGCGCTTGCACTTCTTTAACTCCGCCAAGTTCGGTTTCTTCTATGTTTAGTATTTCCATTTTATATTTGTGGCTATCGCAATACATTTGGTACATTCTAAGAAGTGAGTGAGCAAATAATGCGCTTTCTTCTCCGCCTGCACCACCACGAATTTCAAGTATAACATTTTTAGAATCGTTTTCATCTTTTGGAAGCATTAAAATTTTCAATTTCTCAACACTTTCATCCATTTTCTCTTTTGAAGATAACGATTCTTCTTTCAACATTTCGCGCATATCAGGGTCGGTTTCGCTTTTTAGCATTTCATTTGCGTCGCAGTAGTCTTTTTCACATTTTAAATAATTTTCATATTCTTCCATTAGTTCTTGTAATGACGCGTGTTCTTTCACTTTTGCTTGCCATAGTTTATTGTCGGCAATAATATCAGGATCGGCAATTTCGCGAGTGAGAGTATCAAATCTTTCCTTTATAACTTTTAACTTTTCAATCATTTTTATTTCCTTTTTTTAAAAAATTTTAAATTTTGCTTATTTTTATATGTTTTTTTTAAATTTTTTTTACGTTTTTTAATAACTTTTTGAAATTTTTAATATTTTTTATTTTAATTTTTTAGTTTTATTTTTGATGATTTTATTTTTAATTTTTGTTAGTTTCTAAAATTATTTTTTTAAATATAATAACTTAATTTTTAAACACTAGCACGCGGTCATTTCCGCCGTAGTCTTTAACGCATTCAATAAAATTAAAATCAGTGAATAATGATGTTACTAAATATTTTTGTTCGTCTCCAATTTCTAAAATAAGATAGCCGTTTTCGTTTAGGTGTTTTTTTGCATTATTGTGGATGATGTTATAAAATTTAAGTCCTAATTCGCCACCATCTAAAGCGATACGTGGGTCGTGGTCTTTAACTTCCAAATCCAATTCATCTATATCATCCGAAGCAATATATGGCGGATTAGATATGATTAAATCAAATTTATTTTCAATTTTATCAAACATATCTGAATGAATAAAATTGATTTCCGCTTGTAAATTTTTCGCGTTAAGTTTTGCTATTTTAAGCGCTTTTGTGGATATATCACTTGCCGTTACATCAACATTTGCATTTTTCTTAACCGCTATTGCAAGGCACCCTGAACCTGTGCATAAATCCAACACAGATTTTAGATTGTTCTCTTTTATAATTTTCAATGCTTTTTCAACTAAAATCTCGCTATCACTTCGCGGTGTGAGCACGTTTTCATCAACCACAAATTCTAGCCCATAAAAATACTTTTTTTTGAAAATTTTATCAATCGGTTTACCTTGTAGTCTCTCTTTTGCAAAATCTTGAATGCTTTGAAATTGCGAGTTTGAAATTTCATCTATTAAATTAAGTTCTGTGTGTGAAACGTTTAAAACTTCAGCAATGATGAAATCTGCATCAATACTATCAATATTGTTATTTTCAAACTCTGTTTTTAAAGATTTCCTCACATCATTTAATTTCATAAACTCTCCTAAACAACAAATAAAAAAGCGTGCCAATATTTGCGAATTTATTTTCTAGCAATTGCCAAAAAATTAATAAACATACGCAAAAAAGACACGCTAAATCTAAGCTATTTTAGTTTGTATTTATGTTTGAAACTTTCTACTCTACCTTTAGTGTCAACTAACTTTTGTTGACCTGTAAAGAATGGGTGACATTTATCGCAAACTTCAAGTTTAACAGTGTCGCCTGGTTTTGTGCCTGGTTTAGCAGTTTTACCTGCAAATTCAGCACCACAAGCGCATACGAATGTTACATCCACATAGTTTGGTTGAATATCTTTTTGCATACTCTTCTCCTTTTTAACTAAATTTTGCTTTTTAAAGCAAACGAAAAGGCAAAATAACCATTTTACTTAAAATAGTTTTTGCCTTAATAGTTCATAGCGATATGATTATACATTAAAGAAACGATTTTGTCAACTGTTTTTGCAATAACTTTTTATAATCTTTTTTGCAACTTCATCAACATCTCCCGCTCCAATGAAAGCAACAGCATCAAACTCTGGAATAATTTTGGTTAGTTTTTTACCCGTTGCCACATATTTTACGTTTGAATTTACCTTTTTAATCTCTTGATACAATTCGTAAGCAGATTTGCCTGCACTTCTCTTTTCTCTTGCCGGATATTCCTTAAAAATATACAAATTATCCACATTTTTAAACACTTTAACGAACTCTTGCAAAAAGTTTTTTGTGCGAGAATAAGTGTGCGGTTGAAAGACTATAAGGCAATTAGTATAATCTAGTTTAAATGTTTCAATGAAATTTTTTATCTCAGTTGGATGATGTGCATAATCTATGAAAATTTTTGTGTTTTTAATTCTTCCAATCTCTTCATATCTTCTAGGAATACTAGAAAAAGACGATACTGCCTTTAAAATATTTTTTTCGTCAAGATCTAAACTTTTTGTTACAGCATAAGCAAGCGCTATATTTCTTTGATTATACTCGCCTTTTAGTTTGGTTTTAAATTTTAATTCTGATGATACAAAATTAATATTTTTATGACGTAATAAAAATTTTGTCGATTCATCTAAATATACAAATCTAGATTTTGCACGCTTTAAAAATGTTAAAAATGCGTTTTTTAAATTAAATAAACTTTTATAACTATCCATATGTTCTGGCTCGATATTGCTGACTACCGATATATCTGGTTTCAAAGATAAAAAACTTTTGTTATACTCACACGCTTCCACCACCAAATAGTCATCATTTAACTCAAATCGTGGTGCAAAAACGTCTGCTCCGATATGGCAGGAAACCTTTTTGTTTGAAAGGCGCAAAATTTCATAAATTAGGCTTGCTGTTGTGCTTTTTCCGTGCGTGCCAGCAACTGCTATAACGCATTTAAACTGCGCGCATAATTCGCCTAAAACTTCTGCCCTATCTTTAATAGGAATACCCTTATTTTTTAGTGCAATTATGTATTTATCATCGTTTTTTATAGCACCGGTTTTTATAGCAAAATTCACGTCTAAAAATTTCTTATTAAATCTAGTTGTAACTTTAATGCCTGAATTTTCGCACAACTTTGTGTACGAATTTCGTTTTCTATCATAGCCGTAAACATTGTAACCCACGTGTTTATATGCGACGGCTAATTGATGCATACTGACTCCACCTATTCCTAAAAACAAAACAGATTTTTCAATAATTTTATTCATTTTTTTCACCTAATTATTTTTATGAATTTATTTTCAAATAAGTTAGTATGCAGTTAAAAATAATTAATTATATTGCAAAAACTATTTATAAAAAACTAAAATTTTATAGCAAAACAAATCAATTATTGTTAAAAAATTTTATAAAACTATGTTAAAACGTTTGCGTTTAAATTTTATTTTAGTTAAAATATTAGTAACTACTAAAATGTAGAATCTATTAAAAGGGAAAGGTGAATGAATTTGAATATCACAGACGTTAGAATTAAATTGGTTGCCAAGGAAGATAGCAAATTAAAAGCCATCGCCTCTTTCACTATTGATGAAGTATTTGTTGTTCACGACGTGAAAGTTTTAGAGGGTAACAATGGATTGTACATCAAAATGCCTCAAAAACAATCGCCAAACGGTGAATATAGAGATATTGCTCATCCAACCAACACTGAAACAAGAGAACAAATTAGTTCCGCTGTATTGTCTGCTTACGAAAGCGCAAAACAATAAAGCAAAAAATCTGCCGAGTGGCAGATTTTTTTATTAAATTTTAATAAGCAGAGTTAAGAAATAGAAATTTAATAAATAAGAAATAAAAATTAAAATATTATGTAACAAATAACTAATAATCTAATAACCAAATAATTTAACAAATTTTTTTATAAATATTTATCTTATCAACTAAAAAAGTCGGAGATTATCCGACTTTTTGTTTATTGTTAGTTTATAATTGAAAGCCTTATTCCGCTACCTTCAACCCAAGTGTTTAAAGTGAAATCAAATTCAAGAGTTTTAGAGTAACTTACCCTATTATCTGGGTCGGTTAGGTTGAATGAACCTTTGAAACTTGCTGCATTATTGAAGTCTGAATTATTAACAGTTTTAATGAAACTACTATTTGCTGAGTTCTCATAATCAGTCATCCACCAATTACCGAAACCTAAAATATTAAATGACGTACGGATATAACTTTCACCATACTCAATTCCGTTTGATGAAGCAGCCTCAGTGTTGATAACCACGTGTTGCATACTTCCCGCAACTGAATCTTGTTGATACAAGTTGAAGTAGAAATTACCACTATTTGCAAAATCACTGCCTTGTCTATAATCAAACCAAGTATCTCTATAGAACTTTCCATAACCATCTAATGTGCTATTGACTGTTGCATATCTAAAACTTGCACCATCTGGGAAGATTAGCACAATTAAAGAGGTTACAGTGTTATTATTTGCACCAACTAAGTTGCTATTTAATTGAACGTTTGAAATGTCGCCTGTTAAGATATATGCAGCGCCTGCAACATATTTATCGCCCGAGATTGTGTTGCGAGACAATTCTTTTGTTAAATCGTTGTATCTACCAACATAAACTTGGTCAACCACTGCACCACAATTTCCAGCCGTTACATTGTTATTTGCAAAGTCAAAGTCACCCATTTGAACAACAATACCAGCAACATTATTTCCGTAGATATCAGATGTTACAATAGAAGAAGTGATTTCTGAATCAGTATTTGAATTTAATGCCACAAGTCCGCCAACAAAGTGGTCTTTTCCATTGATTAGTGAACCAATAGTGTCAACATACACTTTTACACCACTAATTCTAGCATTATTTTCTGCTGCTGCACCGCCGATATATAGTCTATCAGCCGAAACACCACTAGCAATTGAAATGCCCTCGCCTGTGATTGTTGTGTTTAAAATTGTGTTGTTATTTGTTCCAGCAATACCACCAATATAGTTTGTTGCGGTTGTGCTTTGAACGTTTACATCAATTTCAAGATTTACATTTTCGATAGTGCCATCGTTTAATCCTACCACACCACCAATTCTAGCATTTCCAACATTTGAACTTAAATTTACTATTACATTACCTGTGATGTTATTAACTCTATCCGCGTTTTGACCTACCACACCACCAACTCTAGAAATACCATAAATAGTTGAATTATTGACTGTAGAATTTTCGATTATACCGCTATTATTTACACCAACAAGTCCACCAACATTAACAAGTGTAGCAGAACTTGAAACGGTTAAATTATTAACTTCAACATCTCTTACAATTGAATTGTTATCCATCGTTCCAACAATTCCACCAAAGTTGTTAATATCTTCAACAATTTCATTTGAGAAGTTAACCACTATATTAGAAATTTCTGAACTTGAATTTGCGGTGGTTGAGAACATACGCCCTGCAACTGCACCAACATTTGTAGCATTGATTGTTGTTGTAACTTCATCTAGTGTCACATTGGTTACTGTGCTATTATCTAAATATGTGAATAATCCAGCATCTGAGCCATTTCCACCACTCATCAATTTTAAACCAGTGATTGTGTGACCATTTCCGTTAAATACCGAATTTACAAGTGCCACAGGAGTGTAGTTTAATTTTGTTAAATCAATATCTGTTTGAAGAGATATTTTCATTCCTGTTATAACACCATTCACAGCATTCACATTGATAAAGTCGATAAATGCTTGACTGTTGTTTTCAAGAGTGTCATCAATATCACCAACATTGTCTTCAGTTAAATCTTTTAATAGATATTGACTAGATAATGAACTTAAACTTGAAGTTGTCATATTAAGTTCTGGAACTGCACCTGGAGCGAGTGTCCAAGCAGAACTATCCCACAAAACTTTTGAAGATTGACTAACTGCATAGAATACATAATCAGTTGGAGTAAGAGTTGCCACAGCATCTTGCATTGAAGCAAATTCTCTAACTAAATATAACGAATTTATTTCATTAAAATATGTGTCACATAAATCTGCATCGTTTCTTATTGCGACAACACCATTAGTTGCAACAATATTTCCAGCAAGGTGATATAATGGTTGGTCAATATTCGCATTATAATTTGTTGCTTTTTCAATTGTTGAGATAAATGACGCATTGTCTGTGCCAACTAAAGCCGAATTTGAAAGTGACTCATAAATTGCACCAAGGTTTGTGTCTATTGTAAATTTTCCAACAAAACCAGCAATATCGCCTGTTGCATTTGCGCTTGTTATAGTTGAATTTGCGCTAGTTGCTTGAATTGTTCCTATATCTAGTGCACCAACAAGTCCGCCCGCTGTAACATTAATAGTGCCAGCATTAGCATTGCCTAAAGTAATGCTTACATTTTCAGTTAAACTTGTAGATAATTTTGAAGTTGAACCTGTAAGTGCACCAATCACACCACCTGTTACACTGCTATCTTTCAAGTTCGTGATATTAGCGCTATTTACAAACACATTTGAGATAACCGAATTATTTGCAAGTCCTGTTAAAGCGCCTGCGTAATCATAACTTCCGCTAATTGTTGCGTTATTTAAATATAAGTTAGTTACGTTTGCATTATTAAATGAATAGAATAGACCTGCATTTGCATAATCAGTGCTAGTTAAATTTAATCCACTGATTGTGTGATTATTTCCGTTAAACGAACCTGAGAAACCAACCCAAGTGTCTGTTGAATAATTGTAACCAATTGGTTGGAATGATTGAGATAGAGAAATATCTCTTAATAGCAAATAGTGTGAATCAAGTGTGAAACTATCTCCAATTTTTTCTAAATCCGCTTGATTTTCTATATAGTAAGGATATTCCTCTGTTCCATTACCAATGTGCACACTAATCTTAAATTCTGGGCAACGTTCATTAGTTGTTGTTATAACTAAAGTTGTTTCGCCACCATTTAATGCAGTGTAGTAACCTTTTTCTTCATCAAAGTTTATCATACTTTGAACTAGCGGTCCACCTGCGTTATAATTGAATGTGGTGTTTCTATAACTATAAGGACGATTGATAACAATATCTAAATCTTCCAAACTTACAACGTCGCCAACGTTGCAATAGATTTCTTTTGTGTTAATACTAATTGTTTCGTCATCGCGCATAAAATAATATGTAGTAAGTCCTAAACTTACTCCCACCACAATGACAACTAGGAAAATTAAAAATTTCTTCATATTCTTCCCCTTTTTTCGTTTTGTTACAACTATTATACCCTATTTAATAAATTTGTCAATACCCTTTTTTTAATTTTTTTAATGTATTTTTATTAGGATTTTTCATTAAATACAACAAAATTAACAAAAATTTTTCAAAATTTTCAATTTTTCCACCATTTTTCATCATTTTTGCACACTTTTTAACACAATTTTTTAATTTTTATTTATTTTGACAATCTTGAAGATTCTTTATAATTTGTTTTTTATTTATTGCAACCAATATCTACCGGTTGTTTCTTCCCATATATCTTTTAAAGGTCTACCTTCGACTTTAGCATTATTTTTAAAGTCATCTTTTGTTTTAAAAATGGAAATTTCTCCTGTTTTTGAATTATAAAGTTTAATATTATTATCAATTTCACTTTTACCGACAAGTTCAACTTCAAAACGCGTACCATTATATACAAACTGTGTTTCACTGTAAAAAAACAATGCATCTATAAATTCATCAAGGTTTGGTTCAAAAGGCTTCCCTTTGATATAAAGTTGTTTAGCTTTGTTTAGTGAAATTAAGTTTGGATATACAACGTTATTAGGATTTTCATCAGTTAAAAAGTTATTTTTCCATTTGCAATATGGGCAATTACCTTGGTCGTAAATATCTTTTTTTATAAACTTTCCACAAACTGAACAGGGTTTATCAAAAATTTCATCGTAAATACTTTTATTTTCCATCATACCTCCTTTTAACAATAATTATTATTTATTTCACTATTTAGGAGAAAGAATAGCATATCTCAGCTTTAATAGTTTTGGGAAAATTCGTCGATGAGGAAATCTTTTAGCATTGTGTAACGTTTTTGAGTGTAGTTGTTGTGAATCATACGCGCCAAAATTTGTTTTGAACCAACAAGCACAACCGCCTTTTTTGCACGCGTTATTGCTGTATACAACAAATTTCTAGTGATAATAATAGGCGCACCTGGAACAAGCGGAATAACCACACAATCAAATTCACTTCCTTGACTTTTATGAATAGTGATAGCATAAGCAAGCACAATTTGATAAAGGTCAGTTTTTGCGTATTTGCAGATTTTTCCGTCGTCAAAACGGACGGTTGTTTCGTGAGTGTCTGGCTCAATTTTTGTGATATAGCCAATATCTCCATTAAAAACACCTGTACCCTCTTGCAACATCCCGTTTTCTTCATATTTGACGTATGTTTGTTCGTAGTTATTAACAGTTTGCATAATCTTATCGCCGACGTGAAATTTTGTTGCCTCACTTCCAACTTCAAGCCCTTGAAAATATGGATTGATTGTCATCTGTAAACGTTTGTTTAAATTATCTATTCCGCATGGACCCGCTTTCATAGGCGCTAAAACTTGAATTTCTTCTGGCTTGTAACCAAAATATTTTGGTAGCCTTGTTGTTACCAAATCGATAATTGTTTCACTGTTAGTTTGAAGGTCTTTGCCCGGCTCATAGAAAAAATCCTTGCTAGAGTTATCTATAATTGGCATTTTACCGCTGTTGATTAGGTGTGCATTTGTGATAATCAAACTATCGTTATCTTGCCTATATATGTTTACTAAATGCGTGGTGTAAATTTTCTTACTTTCAATTAAATCACGAAGAACATTCCCTGCGCCAACACTTGGAAGTTGGTCTTTATCTCCAACTAAAATTAGCCTAGTTGTGCTTTTAGTCGCCTTTAGAAGATGATAAAATAGGTTGACGTCAACCATACTCATTTCATCCACAATTATAACGTCTGCATCAATTGGATTATCTTGATTCCTATGGAAAAAACCCTCTCCGTCACTTGTATTCATCTCTAGCGCTCTATGAATAGTTTTTGCTTCCATTTTGCTACTTTCAGTTAATCTTTTTGATGCCCTTCCCGTTGGCGCACACAATAGAACTTTTTTATTCAACTCTTTAAACATTTCCAATATGCACCTGACAATTGTTGTTTTTCCTGTTCCTGGACCACCTGTAATAATTGAAACGCCTTTTTTAAGGCTATTTAAAACTGCGTCCGTCTGCTCGCCATTTAATTGGATTTTATTTATTCGTTGATATAAATTTATGCTGTCTAAAAAATTGATTTTTTCTTCAAATTGATTGTATGAAAGTTTGTATAACTTCTTTGATATATACTTTTCTTGAAAATAAAATTTTGTGAGCATACAAACATCTTCGCCGTGATATGGAAAATTTTTAACCATTCCTTCAATTTGCAAAAATTCAGCACACCTTTCAACTAAATTGTATTCACTTTCGCCAAAATTTAAAATTTCAATGCAGTTTTGAATAAGTGTTGTTTTTGGTAAGAACGTGTGACCCTCTCGCTCGCTTGCTGTTTTTAATGTGTAGATAAGACCTGCTTTTATTCTGTTTTCTCCCATAGGGTCAATTCCAAGTTTTATCGCAATTTTATCTGCCGTTGCAAAACCTATACCGTCCACATCTTCAATCAATTGGTATGGGTTATTTTTCACAATTTCAATCGTCTTTTCCTTATATATGTTGAAAATTTTAATTGCAGTGTTTGTGGATATGAAATGTGACTGCAAAAACATAATTGCATTTTGCATTTCTTTCATTTCATTGTACGCATTAGAAATTTCAATCGCCTTTTGTTTGCTTATACCTTTGATTTTACTAAGTTTAATAGGATTAAATTCAAGTACGGCAAGAGTGTCTTGCTTAAATTCATCCACAATTCGCTTTGCTGTAACCGGTCCAATTCCATAAATAAGCCCGCTAGACAAATACTTTTCAATCGCTGGAAGCGTGGTTGGTTCAACAACTTTTGCCTCTTTCACACTATATTGTTCACCAAACTTTTTATTCACAACAAATTCGCCATCCAACTCCAAAGTTTGACCTTCGTACACTTCTGGTAATGTTCCAACCGCTGTTAATTTTTTATTATTATAAATAAGACCTAAAACTGTGTAACCATTTTCAGGATTTCTAAAAACTATATTTTCAACTGTGCCAACTATTTTCATAATTTTATTTTACTACAAATAATTTTTAAAATCAATCCAATTAAAAATTATTATTTAATTTTGAATATTTATTTAAAAAAATTAAAATTATTAAAGATAATAAAAAATCAAAAAAATAATAAAAATTATTAAAAATGCTATTTTTAAGTTAAAAAAATAGAAAAATAACTAATTTTTTTCCTATTTTTTGAAAATTTTTTAATATTTTTAATTTTATTTTCAATTAATTTTTATAATTTTTTTATTATAAATTTAATTTGTTTTTTATTTTAAATTAGTTTGTTTTTTTATTTTATGAGTTAGGTAACTGTATGATTTTCTTTCTAACTTCTTCAAAATCACCTAGAACACTATGCGCGAAGGTTAAAATATAAATGCACTTTGCGCCCGCATTTTTTAGAATTTTACTAATTTCATTTGTGGTTGCACCCGTTGTAAACACGTCATCAATTAGTAATATACTTTTATCTTTAATAGTGTTTTTAAAAGGTTTAATAAATTGATATGCGTTAGTCACATTTTCTTTTCTATCTTTAATGTCAAGTAGCGCTTGGCGAGCATTGTCTTTTATTTTCTTAATGCAATCAATGTATGGAATTTCCACCGCCTCACTCACTTTTAATGCAATCTCTTTTGATTGATTAAAACGCCTTACTTTTTCTCTATTTTCGTGAAGTGGCACTGCAGTTATATAGTCCACATTTATTCCCCAAGTTATAAACCTTTCGGTTAAATATTTTGCCATCGGCTCACTTAAAAATTTGCGATTTTCTAATTTGTAGTTGTGCACTAAATTAACAACATCATCCATATAAATAAACACACTTTTTGCTTCGTCAAAATAATAGCTATTCATATTCCTTTTGCAAGTTAAACATACACCCGTGTTATTATCTTCAATTAGTCCTCCACATTTAGGACAACCGTGAATAATAAAAGGAAGTTTATTTAAGCATTCGACGCACGTGTCATTATGCGCTAATTCATTTAATTCTTCGCTACAAAAAATACATTTAATATGACGCGGATAAATAATATCTAAAATATTTTCTTTAAATTTTTTCCAATCAACCTTTTTCATTTTTCCTCATCGGTAAAATTATTTTTTAAAAAATTTTTATTTTTTTAATTTTTTTATTAAAATTTAACTATTTTTTAGTATTTTTTTCAATTTTTTTGATAATTTTTTCTTTTTTAATATTTTTTAGTTTTTTAATGTTTTTATGTTATATTAGACTTTTAAATATTTTAAAATTTAAAAATATATTTACTATGTTTTATTTTTTTCATTGTTGTATTATATTGTTTTATTTAATTCTTGGTTTTAGTTATCCTTAGTATTTATTTTTTGACTACCTCTCCGTCGCGACTTTGTCGCGCCACCTCCCCTTGCAAGGGTAGGCAAGATTATAAGAGTAATTTTATTTTATATTTCTACACTAATAGTTTATTTTTCTACAATAAAATAAAATGAATTCTGATCTTGTGGTAGTTTTGCGTAGCGGTATAAAATATCAAAATAACTATCTTTTTCTAAATCTATATTAAGCTTTTTATTCATAAGTGGATTAAAAATTAGTTTATCCACAAATTCGGTGAAAAAGTATGGCAATTTTTTATATGTTTTTTTATCTACGTTCATCAACTCAAAATCAATAAAACCATATTGAGTTTTAAATTTTTGTATGTCTCTAAGTGAAGTGTAGATATAAAGATTGTCTTTTTTTTCAATTTCGCCAATTGAAAAATCTTTATAGCAAACTTTTATTTTCATCACCCACCTCCACTATTCCTAATTTTTTATCATATCTTAAACCTATCTTTTCAAGCATACTTTCATCTTGATAATTCTTGCTTTTTCTTATCAAAGCATTGAAACATTTAAGATATTTTTTTAATAATTTTTTGGTTTCTTTCAACTCTTTTTCTTGATCTAAAGAAAGATTCGTTTTTTCTTCCATATCTCTAACCCAAGCGCGCAATTCTTTAAAAGATGAATATTGAAGTGAGAAATCTGTTCGGGCATAATATTTTGATTTACTTTTATCTTGTTTTCTTGTATAAAACACTGAAGGGTCATCAAGTAAAAAATATTTCAATTGATCATAAGTTCTATGATAAACAATTCTCCTATCCATTGCCATCATTAGAGAAGTGGTGTTATATTTCTTACGTTTTTCATCTAAAATTTGTTTTGCTTTTTTAACCTCTTCAGAATCTAAATTATTTAACAATTCTTCGCATTCATCATACCATTTCCAAGTTGCCAATTCGCCTTTTGTTTGTTGCGTGAAATTTTTATAACTATAACTGTAACTTTCATCATTAAAATAATTGTCAAGATCGGCAGCAAAATATTGCAAAATTTTAGCAAATTCTTCAGGCGAATACTCATCTTTATGTCTTTGTATAACCGCATAAGTGACCTCTAGCGGAATGTATTGTACACCATCACGCCTAAATCTGCACTGCTTAATTTTATCTTTTACGTTGGCTTGTGTTTTTTCTTTCCAACTATCTAATTCTTGCCTTGAAAATAGCGCATTTAAACCATAATAATTTTCAAATTCCTCAATAGTTTCTTCAAACTTTTCACCAAAAAGTGTTTGAAATTTAATCAACATATCCTTATACGTTGAATTTAACAATTTTTGCTGTTCCATTCCATAAATTTTGCAATCGTTAGGGCTTAATTTATACAATTTTGAATAAACTCTCAAAAAAGCATTAGCATTATCATAAATTGGTGCTAAATCAAGTTTTCTTACTCCGTTTTCTTCTTTAATCACAAATGCCAAGTTTTCAGAGTGCCTATCTCTTTGGTTTATTAGATAGTCAAAGCAGGAAAGTTTATTTAATTTTTCTATTAGTTCTTCGCGATTGATTTCAACACCTATTGTTTTTTTTGTTCTAAACATAATTGTATCCATAACCTCGCTTGACGTGGTTGATGACGAAGTGCTATCAATATATCCGCCAAAATTATCATACATAAAATGCTCACCAAAATCGGGAGATATTATTCCAATCGCCTGTTGAATATGGTCAATTGCAAGTTTGCAGTCCACACAATCAATGCCGACCTTCTTTGCAATAAACGATGTGAGAAGTTCAGCAAAAATTTCGTGTTGAGCATTTAGCGCGCCAAGTGTTGGATACTTAATGAAATAACGTTTGCCATTAATCGTTATAAATTTGCTTGCCGTTATGCCTGTTTTTGAACTGAATTCTTCATTTTTTTCTTCAACAAAAACTACACCTGGTCTAGTAATACCATTTATATCAGCCACTTTTCTTTCAAATAATTTATCTTTTAAGCCTTCGTATAATTCTATATTCATACAATAATTTTAAACTATATGTGTGAATTTGTCAATTTAAAATTAATTTGTTATAACTTATATGTGTAAATTGTCAATTTTAAAATAAGTTTAAAATTAGATTTATAATAAATTGTAAATTGAAAAATAAAAAAATGCCACGAACTGTGGCATTTTGATAGCATAAAAGATTATTTAAGTTCAACTGTAGCGCCTGCGTCTTCCAAAGACTTTTTAAGTGCTTCAGCGTCTGCTTTTGGAGCATTTTCTTTAACAGTTGCAGGAGCGCCTTCAACCATTGCTTTTGCTTCCATAAGACCAAGACCTGTTGCTTCACGAACAGCCTTGATAACAGCGATTTTGTTTGCGCCAATTTCTTTAAGCACAACATTGAATTCAGTTTTCTCTTCAACTGCTGGAGCAGCCTCACCTGCTACTGCTGGACCTGCAACAACTGCAGCGGCTGCGCTAACACCGAATTCTTCTTCTAATGCTTTAACTAACTCGTTTAATTCAACGGCAGTTTTAGTTTTGATTTCTTCAACGATTTCTTGAGTTGTCATTCTAAATTTTCTCCTTTTAATATTTTTGTTTTTTAGTCTAACTTTAGACTTAACTTTTTTATGTTTATCAAATTACAAATAAATTGAGTTTTATGAAAAACATAAAATTTGGCCTAATTATTCTGCTTTTTTCTCTGCGATGGCTTTGAATGCACGAGCAAGACCAGACACTGGTGCATTGAGGACATACAATAGTTGAGCCACAAGTTGCTCTTTTCCTGGGATTGATGCAAGTGTGATAATTTCTTGATCGCTTACAGCTTTTCCGTTCACTAAACCTGCTTTGATTGAAAGAGTTGTGTAGTCTTTCATAGCTTGCTTAATGTTTCTAGGAGCGCTTGTTTCATCTTCCATTCCGAATGCAAAAGCGGTTGTTCCGTTTAGCGCTTCGTCTAAACCTGTGATGCCAAGTTGTTCGCACGCTTTTTTGAAAAGTGTGTTTTTAATAACTTTGTAAACAACATTCTTTTCACGGAAGTTTTTTCTAAGCGCTGTGTCGCTAGCAACTGTGATTCCGCGATAGTCAACCAAAACAACTGATTTGCTGTTAGAAATTAAATTCTTAATTTCTTCCACCGCATTCTTTTTGATTTCAAGATTTGCTGACACTTTGTTTCCTCCTTTATGCTATTTATTAAATAAAAATTCCTCTTGCCTAAGACAAAAGGAATCAAACAAACTCATTTACATTCTTTTCTCTTTCCTACACAAGAAAATAGAAAATATCTATTTTTACCTTTAAACTTGTGGTCTTTGGCGATGAAATTTTATTTAACTTTTGTTATTTTATACTAAAAAACTTAAATTGTCAACTAGTTTTATAAAATTTTTCACAATTTTTCTAAATTTAGCGCCAATGTCATTATTTAGTGGCAATCTCATTAATAATCTATAAATTTGCTAATGATTTAGACAAAATTTACTTTCTAAATACCCGCTTACGATAAATTGCCATACAATTTTAAATTCACCTATTGACAAATCTTTATATCGTTGATATAATAATGATGAGTTACAATTTGTTGTGTTAATTAGTTAAAAAAATTTATATTTTAAATAAAATTTTTCTAGAAATTATATTAACACACAAACATTTTACTTAAATCTTAATATTCTGGATAAATAAAGGAGTAAATTATGAGTTTAATCAGTAAAATCACAGAAAAACTAAAAAACCCCACAAATGGAAAAATTTTAAGGAAAGGTGTGGCAAGCGTGGCGCTCGCTTCAACGTTGGCGCTTTCTGGTTGCTCGGGGTTAGCATCAATATTTAATCCTAATAATGGGCAAACTAACAATCCAAATATTGATAACGATAACCAAACGCAAATTGGTGGTGACGGAAGCGCAACCACCCCAGAAGAAGATCTTAGCGGTTTTAGCCAAATCACATACAACCTATTAGAAAATAGCTATTATAGAAATTTAATGGAAAATTATAGTTCAAAACAATCAGGTAGAGAATCTCAAATCTATGATCCAGTTCCTTATGGATTTTTGCAAAGTGAAGGATACAATATTGAAAGAATAAAAAATGATGAATTGGAATGTGATTCAATACCATATAGAAAAGACGGCGAAGAAAATAGTTTATATATAGCACTAAGAGTGGAAACCAACGCTCAAACTCCATATTACACTTGTTATACTTTAAAATATGAACTATCCAATCTAGAGATGTCTGATTTTCATTATCTTCATATTAACACACTTTTTGAAGCTCCTTTATTTGTTCAAGAATTATCTTATCAAAAAACTCCTGTGGTTGAATCAGAAGCTAGCATGACTATTGATTCATATAATGAGATATTGAAATCTTTACTCAGATATGACAATGTTTCATCAGATTTATTTGGTCATAAAAATTTAACAATTGATATAATTAAATTTTCTGTTCCAAACAATACACTAGAATTACAAATGAGACCGGCAAGTAGCGACAATGTTGTTGCTATTTCTTCTATAAGAACGGCTTATCTAATTCCTGGATTTCTAGGTCAAGAAGTTTCATCAGTTTATGATAATGTATATTCATATCCATACAGCGTTACATTTGAAAATCAAGATGATATGAATTATTATTTAAATAATTATGAATCAGTTACATACTATGACACGCAAAATAAATTTTTAACACAATATTATCTATACGATATGATTATGGAAGGAAAGACTAAATATTAATAAATGGCAGTATAAAAAAATAAACGGTTTTTAAACCGTTTATTTTTTGTTTAAACAATGATTTGATTAAGCTAAAACAACAATTCCACCAGTGTTTATTTCGTCACGTATTTCATTATTTGGATTGCCTTCATCATCTAGACCATCTACAAATGTTAAATATACTGTTCCACCACCTATTGAAATGCTTACTGATTCTGTGAAATAATATGCTCCGCCTATAGTTGAAGTTGGGAATGTATGTCCATCAAATAATCCAGGTTGCAAAATATTATCTATTGTTTGTGAATCATCGGTTAAATATTTGTAACGAGTGAATAGTTGAATTTCGTTATTGGTTAAGAATTTATTGAGGTTATACATTTCGTCAATTTCGTTTGACACCAACGAACTAACTGCCAAAACACCATTTTGCAAAGAATAAGAACTAGATAATGCATATAGCGTATTATTTTTCACTTTATAGTTATAATCAACTCTATATTGATATTCATCTGTTACTAATGTGCTAGGCTCGTAATCTGTTGGATCGTCTATGTAGTAATTAGATGAATTACTGCTATTTAAGAAATTTTTAAAATCAGTTAAATTATTTATTTCTCGAACACCTCCGTTGCTATTATAGAAAGTAAGTTTGTAACCCACTTTAAACAAATCATTATAGGTTTCATCCAAAATTTGATTATAAATACCTTTTACTGTTTCGCCATCAAATTCTGTTTCAAACATTTCATATCCACCATCGTAATAATAGTAAGTAGCGTTTTGTGTGATAGATATAGAGCTATCGGTAGCCGTTATTGTGTAATAATTACTATCTTGAGCAGAACCTGTGAATGCAGTTTCATAAGGATTAGTAAATGAATATGGATAGATTTCAACCCAAACGCTATTGCTTGATGAAGTTATTATTTCATTTATTTCAAATGCTCCTTCAACTGGGTCATCTTGAATATGTTCGATTTTGTAATAACCATATTCAACCATAGGTTCTCCGTTTTGATCGGTGGTACTGTGTGAACCTTGGATATAATCAATGCCAGGATTTCCATCAGGTTGAATGGTGCCTGCCCAAGTGAATTCTGCATATTTTTTCAAAGTGCCGTACATACCTATCCTTGCATAATATGCATTTTTCATATATGAGTAACCCTCATAATATGTTGTTGTGCGCTCTTGCCCAAATTCTCCACCTGTTATTGTGAATGAACCATTACTTTCTTGAGGCAGATTACTTGATATCGTTTCATCGAAATAGAATGTTACAGGTCGATTATCTATATATGCCTTTAAATCTGCAGTTATTCCTGTTCCCCATGGCTCACCATTAACATAAAAGTTGCCGTTTCCTCTATCTTCTAATTTATTTCCATGGTTAGGTGTATATGTATACCCGTTATCGGTAGTATAAGAACCTCTAATATAATACAAGTTATCATACAAAATATATTCGCCAGGATTTAACTCTGATAAATCTGCTAAAATTTGAGTTGGAGCATATTCAACTTCAACACCGGCAGCAATTTTATAATAAGCGCCGTTATGATAAATATAATAACGATAAATATTACCAGTTTTTGTTTGTCCATTTTCAGTAAACTCAAATGTGCCAGGTTGTGTTCTTGGATCTGAACTTTCTGTAATAGTGATATCTCTATTAGGCGCATTTCCTGAAGTTGTTTCTAGTGAATTGTTTAACACCACGTTAACTGTGCTTGTCGTTATTGTAGGATCAACATATAAATAGTAGTTATCATAATAATCTGCAGGTCTAACTGATGAATAGTAAACATACACCATTCCACCATATGAAGCTAAATTTTCATCGATAAAATTTATATTCCCATCACTATTATACAAAATTCTCTTGCTATAAGTTTGTGACATTAATCCAAGACTTTGATCCATTTTTTCAAAATAGGTTGTTTTTGCCATCATGTTAGCATTAACTGCAATGTTATATGTTGACATAACTAATACACCAATTCCTACACCAAGCGCAGGGGCAGCAAACCATACAGGAATAAATGCTAATCCCCATCCTCCAAGAGGAATACTTGCTAAAATAATAACTAACCCGGCAAGAATAGCTGTTATAATGCTCAATATATCTACTTGTGGATCTGGGAAGATATTTTCTGCGATTGTGGTATTCGCTCCATTTACATTAAATACACTTCCGTCTTTTGGTAATTTTATTGCATCGTCAGGTAAGTCTGAACTTATTGTTTTATTATTATAAACTGTTAAAAATATAAAATACACACCGTCATAACCAGATGGTCCATCAAGATCATATTCGCCATTATAATAACCTACATTATAAACCAAAAATGCTAGGTCAATATCTGTCTGTCCATCTCCACCAAGCGTTGGAGCTCCATAATGTATTTCATAGAATGGTTTGCTTAGGCTTTTTCTATCATTATTGGCATTAGGTGTTGCTGCACGTGTTTCATCGCCATATTGCCAATTAAAATAAGTTAATCCATTAAATTGGCTATTATTTCCGTGATTTAGGTCTATATAAAAGGTTTGAGAATTTGAATTGGCGCCGGTAATCCAGTCGCCTACCGCTTCCCACCATTGCTTTGTTTCTTGTTCATCATAATATGGGAAAGCATATCCTCCTTCTGAAGAAGTGTAAGGCGTGGCGACACCAATTGCTGAATATAGAGTTGGATAATCTTCCATTTCTTCATATATTGTGTAAACAATATAATCATCATCATAGATGTTATTTGTCACGTGATCATTGCCTGGTTGAATAGCAAGGTCGTCTCTTCCAGATAGACCGAGGTTTGCGATTGTGCCGACTTTGGTTATGTTGGCTGCGTCGTAAACAACTGCGATTGAATCCCAACCAACAGAATTTTCGCTATTAGGATTTTCTTCTTTTGGAATGTTTCTTTGGAGTTTTCTAAATGTTGTGTATTCCTTTGCCCAACCTGAGATTGCGCCCGATTGCATATCGGCTGCGTCGTTGCCTGTTGGTTTAACATTTGAATTTATTGCAGTGTTATTTAAAGGACTTGATTTTGGAACAGTTTTGCTTGCTGAAATTTGGAATGTATCCAAATTCACATAGTAGGCTTGAGCAATTAAGTTTATGTATTCGCTATTAGAATCGTCATAACTGAAACTGCTTGAACCATCCGCATAATTTGAATTTTCGATCGTGTTAATTGTGAATGGATAGTTATGAGTGCCTTGAACTGTTACTTCTCTTCTGTTGTCAGTTCCGCCTTTAGCAACTTTTAGCATACCAACAAGTCCACCAAAGTTGGTTGCAACATCTTGATCTCCACCTATTATTAGACCATCAACATGGTTAGTGATTATCTGACCGGTGGAAGTCATTGTTTCTTGTGTTAGATTACCTTCCAATCTTCCGATAAGTCCGCCGATATAGTATGAATTGTTAGTGCTAAGAGAGATGCCAACCCTAACAGGATTATCTTGACTTTCTGTATTTAAAGCTAAAATTTGAATTACAGATGCATCTCCTTTCAACTTTCCGAACAATCCGCCAACATACATTCCATTGATAATAGCAAGATTAGTGGTTTCCTCTCCAACTGTTATTGAGCTAGGCTGAATGTTGATTTCGGTAGTTGCCGACTCGCTATTTGATTTTACTTTGATATTAGCATTCGAGAAATTTGAAAGTGTATCATTAGTTTCTGGCATTCCCAATCCACCAATAACACCGCCAACATTGTAAGCACCTGAAATATTAACATCACCTAACAAGTTTGGCAACAACACTTGCTCGCCAACTGTACCGCTTGTTGTGGTATCATACAAGTAATAACCATAGAACGTGCCGACATTGACACCTGAATATGCCTGAATATCAACAGAAATGTTATTTGTGCTTGCGTTATTTTCAACATCGCTAGCAAGCGCAGACATATTAACCGAACCAATAAATCCACCAAAACCAGTTTGAATATCATTAAAATCAGGTTTTTTAATTTGATTTGAATCAGTTGGATTGGTTACTATTCGTGAATAATCAAAAGGTACGTCTGTTTTTATATAATCATTATTTTCTTGTGAATCTCCAACCATTAAACTTGCCATATTATTTGAAATTGTGGAAATAGTGCTTGAAGTGTCATTATCGGTTGAACTTGGTGCTTGAACACCTTCTTCTGACGAAGTGACTAAAACATCCAAAACATTGTTATACTTAACTTCGCTAGAAGATACAAGCGTACCTATAAATCCACCTACGCTTGTTGGAACGTAATACTTCCACCTTGACGATGCTGTATTAGTGCTTTCATTAATAATTAATTCACGTTGTGCAAAATAAACGCCTTTAACTTCGCTTGAACTATCTTTTGCACCAACAATGCTATTTCTTATTGTTGTGCCACCTTGGACATAGCCAACTAATCCACCGACACTCGCGTTTCCGTAAACATTACCTTGAGATAGGATTGAATCGATTGTTCCGCCCGTCATCAAACCGACTGCACCGCCAACGTTTAACACTCCGTATACGTTTGATTCTGATGAAGATGCTTCTGTATATAATCCGAATGAGTTTCCTAGAATATCGTAATAAACATTTTCATTCTCTTGGTCTGTGTCAAACTTATAATTCGAATTACCAGAATCTGAATATATTCCACTTTCAGTTTTGTAATCCTTTCCATTTATCTCATTTGGAATGCCACTAGTTAAGTAGCCTTTATCCATATTTCCGATTACACCACCAACGTTTTGATAACCGGATATCATTGAATTATTTTTTAATGCGTATAAATAGACATCTTCTTCTACTCCACCGATATTTCCTATAACTCCGCCAACATTTATGCTCTTATAGCCATAGTAACTACCTACACCACCATTTTCATATAAGAATATGTTGTTGTCCTTATTATCATCTATAGAATTGTACCAACTCCTATATTCAGGAGAGGTTGTTATCCTTCCCTCATTTGTTAACTTAGCAGCGACAGAACCTTCAAACAATCCAACCACACCACCAACATTGACAATTTTCACATCTGAAACCGTTAGTTTTTCTTCGCCTGGTGTTCTAAAATTTATGTTAATTTGATTTTTGTTTTTTATTTCTTGCATTGTGCGAGTGTTTCCATCTTCATTTTCTGAATATAAGAACAATTCGCTAGATTCGCCAGATTCGCTAGATTTGCTAGATTTGAATTTACCAAACAATCCACCCCAATTTTGAAGAGTGAGAGGGAAGTCTGAGTCCGCTTGTGGAGTTGTAAGAGTTGCATAAGCATCGTCTGAAGCTAAGAAGTTCCAATAAGTTTTTGCTTCAACATCTTGGTTATTCCAATTGAAGTCTATTATTTCATTAATGTTTCCGCTAACCAAACCAATTGCTCCACCAACGTTTGTTACACCGGTGATTTCAACTTCATAGTTTCCTAAATTTTCATTGTTAATGTTGATTTTTCCGCCTGCATATGCACCTATAATTCCGCCAACATTGTAGCCATTGACTGTTAATTTTGTGTTAATTGAATCGTTATTGCCATCCTCTGAGCCTAAAGAAGCTTCAATTGTTCCATTCAGCATTTTTCCAACCAACACACCGTAACCACTATTTTCTTCAATCGATTCATCGGACAACACTTCCTCTACGTCAATTATGATTTCATCGTTATTTCCGCCGTGACTAAATCCTGAGATAGTAACATTGCCCTTAACCAACTTTGCAACCAACAAGCCAAAGTAACTTTCAATTGTTTGATTATCGTCCTCGTCCGTTTGCGCTTTGGCTACAATATTTGTCACTTCGCTTGATGCTATAGAGCAATTTTCAATTGTCACAGATCCACCGTTTGCCTCACCGATTAGTCCGCCAAAACTATTAATGTAGAGTATGTTTCTTTCAGAAATTGAAGGAGAAACAATAACTTCGTTTATTCCAGCTGAACTAGTCACAGTGCTTTCGCTAGTAGGCTCTATTGTTTGACCAACAAGTCCGCCAAGCATTTTAACTGCAATGTCCTCGTCTCCTGCGTGAAGATTAATAATTGTGTTGCCACCATTAATTGTTCCGCTTGACATTTGACCTATTAAGCCACCAGCATAATTTATCTGACCAAATTTTGCGTGCCATTCAACATTTGGGTTATCATCTGAATCAATTGTGATCGTTCCGCCACTCATTCTGCCCGCTATTAGGCCCGCACTATTTGCTGAATCTAACTCAAACGATGCAGTTTCTTCATCTGGCACAATTGTTGAGAAGTTTGTAATAGTTATATCTCCTGAAATAATTTCGCCGAATAATGCACCGATATAGTTGCCATTATCTGCTGTATTTTCCACTCCAAGACCTGTTATTTGGCTAATTTTCTCACGATTTTCAGCAACAAAACTAATATTTGCAACTGTGATTGAATTGTTTTGAGTTGGATCAATATTCTCTAGGTTAGTTGAATTAACTGTAACACCTAACGCACCGCTATTTTCTAAGTTGAGGAAATTTCCAAGTTTAATGTAGCCAATATATGCGTTATTTATATTAGTTAGTAAGCCATTGTGAGAAAGGTTTGTGATAGTTACAGCATCATCCAAACTTTCACTTTCGCTAGTTAAACCAGTGAATTTAAAGTTTTTATTAGATATTAATAGTCCATTAAATTTGTTTTGACCAGCGACATTATAATATAAATCAGAATCTCCAAAATTAGTATCTCTACCTATTGCATTCCAATTTGTTGTGATATTTTGGTTATTGTTTATTCCGTCTAAATCATAGATAATCATATAATTTAGGCAGGTTGAAACAAATTCGCTCTCAAGAGTTGAATCATATGCATTTTTATTTACCCTAGTCAATCCTTGAATACTTGACAACACTCCTAAATGAGGAATTTTAAACACGTTATTCATTATTGAAGTATCGGTTGCGCCGTTTGAGAAGTTGTTGATATCTAATTTAACATTTAAGTTTGCATCCTTGTTATCATCGTCCATATCACTTGTGATAGAACCCGTGCCTGTATACAATTGATGTGCTAAAGAATTTACCGTCCATTCGTTTTCAGTGGTGGTTGTAGACATCAATTTATTATCTCTTAGGATTGGATAGTTATAGTTGTAGCCATAAGTTTCAGCATATGGATTGATATAATAATTTACCACACCGTTGTTTGTTACAGAGTTGATAACAGTGTACCAATTTCCGTCCAAGAAAGGTTCGTTATCCTCATTTGTAACCTTCATAATATTTAAAGTGTCTGTTGCAACTAAACTTCCATTATTAATACCAATTGAATCATTCGATTCTATATTTGCAAGGCTATCGATGTAGTTCTTACTACCCACAAAACCTGTAGCAGATGCGTTAGAATCTAATTGATAATAATAACTATTTCCTCCCTCAGAAATATTTTCAACAACACCCGCCATATAAGTGTTATAAACATATCCGTCTTCAACATAACCTATCATACCTGCTGCAGGATACTCATTATTGATATAACCTGTGAAATACGCATTTTGCAAGTTTCCATTGTTGTGCGCGATAAGTCCAGAAGTAAGTCCTGCACTTGTTAATAATATTTCGGCAGATGAATAGATATTTGAAGCAAAGCCTGAATTTCTACCTATTATTAATCCTAAATCGCTTGATCTGCCTACTTCAATATTCAAGCCAACGCCTTGAACTGATAAGTTGTATGCAACACCTGAGTTTTGACCAATAATTAAGCCAATTACATCATCATTGGAATTTAATATTACGTTTGTTGTGTCTGCCCCGCTTGTTAAATTGATATGAATATTTGATATCGCACTCTTATCGTTTACGTTTGCAAATATACCTGTGTACGAATCCATCGTTGATAAATTTGAAGCGTTTAGTTGATAATCGTTTTCACGATCACCGCCAATAATAAATCCGTTAATCTCTCCGTTATTATAACCATTGATTGCTTGAAGAGTTGTTACATTTGAACTAATCAAGTAATATGCGTAAGTGCTTGATATTAAATCGTATGAAGAGTTATTGTTTTCTATTACATATGGATTTAAAATGCTTCCTTGATTATACTGATATCCACTAGGCCCTGGCTTCAAAACAGAATGATTGATTAACATCTGTTGCAAACTTGTGATATATGGCACTTTTGAACCAAGTTCAGACCATAGGTTAATCTCTTGATTACTTACGAAATTTCCGTTGTAATTATTCGTTGCGTTAACTAAAGTGTAAACCGGAATATTATATCCAACATTATCGTTTTGTGTTGTTAATGCTAAATCTGAAGAATAGTAAACATCTGTAATTGTGTTAGTGTTATTCTCGCCACCTCCCACAAAACCATACAACGCGCCCGAACTTACATAAGGTAAACTATTTCCAACAAGGTTATTTAAGAATATGCTAACTAGAGATATAACTCTATTTAATTCTATCCTAGCGCTTGAACCCATTAATCCGCCTAAACGAATTACAGAACTACCAGCAATATAACCCGCGTTTTTAGGATAAATTCTTCCGACTGCAATTGAATCGGTGATTATAGCACTGTTTGCCGAACCAACAATTCCGCCAGCATATATTATATTAGTTGATTGTGAACCAATTTGTGCTTCTTCAACATATGCCATACTTTCACTTATAGAAACTGATGAACTTTGGTCTGCATTAGCAACAATTCCGCCATAGTAAATTGCAGATATGCTGTTTTCAGCGCCAAATGTGTTTACATTTCCTCTAAATAGATTTTGTTCTATATTCACTGTTGAAGTGTTCGCCTCAATATATCCCACTCCAAGCGAAACGTTTGCTAGCGTGCTAACACTCATTTCGCTTAAGTTAATATCTGCTGTTACTCCATTTAATCTAATAGGAGAATTAGACATAGCTCCACTTTGGTTAAAATATCCAATCAAACCAGCAACATTTATATTGCTTCCAGCTGTTCCTGAAAGCTCTGATTGTGAACCTACTAGGCTTACATCTGCCAAAATTGTTGATGAAGATATACTAGAATCTACACTATAACCTATTGCGCCACCAACAGACATATACACATTCGCATTGATATTATTTGAATTTACAGTTATATCAACCTTTTGCGAGCTTAGATTTACATCCAAATTTCCAAGACGAGCTGATGAAATTGACGCATTAGACGCATATCCCACTAGTCCGCCAACATACATAGGTTGACTTACATTGTCGTCAGCGGTTAATGTAAATGATATTGTGCCATCGTCGTTTGATGTTGGACCAACATATGAAGATAAAATTGTCATATTTGAAGTGTAACCATTTTCATTTTCGCCAGTTTCTAAATCTCCACCACTTCCAATACTACGTACTGCACTTCCAACTAGTCCTCCGAACATAATTGCATCGCCCGTGTCATCCACAGTTGCGTTAACGTTACCAACAAATGAACAACTTAAAATATTGCTATCTGTTGCGTATCCTACAATTCCACCAAAACCAGAAATTGAATTATTAGCATTTTGAATCATATATGGAATTTCGTCCGTCTCTTGATTAGATACACTTACACTTAAATTTGTGAATAATGAACCGGTATCTCTTGCTGAAACTCCGCCAAACATTTGAACGGTTGTGTTAATTTGAACGGCTGATGGAACACTTATTGAATTTCTGCCCGTGTATGCTCCATTCCACTTAAAATTAATATTTCTAATTGTTGAATTTTCGGTTGATCTAAAGAAACCTGAATTCTCATTTCTAACTGTGTTGATAAACAATCCATACAATCTTGGAGTGCCTCCATTTGGCAACTCACCAACTAACACACCTGTGAAGTCAACAGGTAGAACATAGTTGCTACCTTGTGCATTGCACCAATCGGACATATTAATGTCGTCAATAATTTTGAAATATCCGTCTGGATTATTAATAATCTCTTCAAAATCGCTTGCACTATCAATTTCAATATAGTTGCTTGCACCTTTATCTAACAATAATGGATAGTATTTTGTTGGGTCAAGTGTCCAATACTCTTCGCTCCAACCTGAGAACACTTCATAGAATATTGTCGCTTGCTCATTATTATCACCATAAATATCAAACAAGTCATCAAGGTCAATATTGTTTGAAGAATTTGATAAACTATTTTCTATTATATTTTGTTCGTTTAAATCAACAGTATATTCAACAAGTCCAGAGTAGACGTATGCAAGTGTTGAACTGTTTTCTGAAGTGATATATTGTACATTGCTTGTATCTTCTAAATAGTCTGCTGAAATGTAATCAAATGTTACGTCGTCACCAAATTCACTTATCTTGCTATCATCTAAAAGCAAGGTTGAGAATGTGAAGCGAACATCGGTGTTTTGACTAGAAATATTCATTAATCGTTGTGCGATTGCTTCGTATTGCATATCATTTCGTGAAATGTGTGATCCAATCTTTCCAACACCGTAAGCCGAACCCACTAAACCAGCAACATCGCTATACATATCTATGTTGTAGTCTAAATTGATATATGGAACAGCATAAGAATACACAATTCTTGATGAATAACTTGAACCTATCAATCCTCCTACAACTTCGCCTGTTTTAATGCTTGCTTTGCTGTAAACTGAATTATAGTTTCCGCCAATGCTAAGACCAACAAGACCGCCGACATAGCCATAACCTTCTAGTAAATTTTGATTTCCATATTCGCCGTCTAATGTTGCCTCGCCGTTACGTAAATCGGTTACGTATTTACCGAATGCGGTGTCGTAATCATACTGAGTTTCTTCTGGTGCGCTCACTTGAGAAGCAGTAATATCACCCATAGAAACTGCGAACAAACCGCCTGTTGCTTTTTGACCAAGAATTAGGTTTGTTGAGCCAACAATAAATTTAACGCGCAACGCATCTGTTTCGTCATTGATGTAGCCTGCAACACCACCAGCATAGTCTGCTTGTATGTTTCCGTTGTTGTTTGACCTATCATACATTTCAGTGCCTAACACATTGATATATGAGAAGTTAAATTCAACATTTTCTCTTTCAGTTATGTCAACTACACCTGCAATACCGCCAGCATAAGATAATGTTCTAACATAATCATCATAATTGCCATAACTTAATATGCCAATATTTTTCATTGTGTTGAAGTCGGCTTCGTTGTAGTACAAATAGTAACTAGAATCAGTGTTAACCGCTCTAACACTTAGGTTCGAATCTATGCCATAAATTAAACTTGAACCTGTGATTCTACCAGCAAGTCCGCCTGCAAAGTTTTTGCCAGCAATAGTTGTGCTAGATCCGTCCAAACTTATGTTAATAATTGCCGAATTGTTTATTCTACCAGCAAGTCCACCCGAATTTTGAACGCTTACCGAACTGAATTGGTCATCTGTTTGACTTGTTGACACAAAGTTCAAATTCAAGTTTTTAATGTATGCATTTTCAACGCGCGCAAATAGACCGATATCTACCGCACTTGTTGCATCCAAAACATCTAGGTAGATTCCGCTTATAGTCATTCCGTTACCTTCAATGCTTGTAACTGCTCTATTATTAACGTCGCCAAGTGTGAAGTTAACCCTAGTTTGAATGGCGCGAGAATCTGAAGCAAAGTCAATGTTATCGACAAATCTCACATAACCTGTCATACTGCGGTTAGTTTCGGTTGAATTTTGAGTCATTATCTCGTTAAATTCGTCCACATTTCTAATTATGTGTGGATTATTTGCGCTTCCTGGCTCATAATTTACCGCGTTGGTGTAATTATAAACGACATAATCTTCTTCATCAGTTGTGCCAATGAAATACCTGTAACTATGTGCGACTAAGTTTGCATTTGTTAATTCTGGCAAAACCACACTTAAGTTACCTGAGTAGTATGTCCAAACACCTTGGTTACGTTCAGTGCTAGAGGTTGAATTTATAAACACAAAACCATTCAATTGTTCTGAATTCATAAAGTTTTCGCTGTTTAGGGCTTGCGCTTGATCTTTACCTTCTTGCTCTTCGATTTCAGAATATGTGTTTGAAATTAAGAAATATGAGTTTTCAATTGTTCCGTCTGAAAGCAAAACTCCCGCTTCGTCTATTCCTACGAATGGTTGTTCGCTGACGTCGAGTGTGTTGTTTGTTCCGTTTAATGTGCAAGCAGAATAACATTCGCTTATCACTCCAGACGCATTATTTTGATAAACAAATCCCGCCATAAATGCACTTGTTGTGATAAGTTCAGTGTTTGCAAACGAATTTGTGATAGTTCCGCTATTTACGTGCACAAATCCAGCCACGTTACCATTTGTTCCCGCGCGAATAGACGCCCCTGTTGAGTTTGGATTTTCATAACTAATTGTATCTTCACGAGCTTTTACATAACTATAATTAATAGTTCCGTTATTCACTCCCGCAAAACCTGCAGTGCGCGCCAAACTGTCGGCAGTTGAAAGGTTAATTAGGCTTGTGTTTGCCATATATGAACTTGCAACAACACCAGATGTGCCATTCGTTCCAACAAATCCGCCAGAAACACCAACAAAACCATTTGCCGATTCGTTAACGTTTGCACTGTTATCTCCAACAACGAACGTTAATGCTTCGCCATAGACTGTGCGCTCAGACTGAGTTTCTTCGTTGGCTTCAATGCGAGTGTATGACATTCTGCCAACACGTGAATTTGTGATTGTTCCGTTATTTTCACCAACTAATCCACCGAATGTTACTTTTTCAACTTCGCTATCAGTGACGATATTTATAGTTTTAGTTGTGTTTGTTAAATTCATAACATCGCAGTTATAAATCAATCCACCATTATTAACTGCTACTAATCCACCAAATGTTACATCACTTAAACCAGCGAGTGACAATATTCCATTATTAGAAGAGTTAAAATTACCATAATTTACAATGATATTTTTAAGGATTGTTTTATGAGTTCCGTCGTTTCTTGTGTAAGTGCCAATGCTTGCAAACAATCCATAGTTTGTTTGTTCGCTAGACACTGCAAAACTATTAATTGTGATAACTCTATTGTTTCCGTCAAAACTTGCGATTGCAACGTCGATTGGTTGAACGAGGTCGAGTGTGATATCGTTCATCAAAATGTAGTCTGTGCCTTCAACTAGACGTGTGCTACCATCTTCATTCACCATATCGTCTGCTGAATAGATAGGGAATGCGTTTTCTTCGGTTGTGCTTGGAGTGATGATAAGGTTAAAACTAGCCTCAAGAGATTTTGAAAGAGAATTTTGGCTCATTGTGCCAAATTTTATTTCATATTTACCTGATGTTTCGTTATATATGTAACCATATTGAATGCTGAAGTAGATAGTGCGGTTAAATGTTTCCACACCTCTTAGCGATATGGTTATCGAATCGTTATATTCAATTGCGTTAACTCTAAATTGAGGATGACGTATACTTGCCTCAGTTTCATTTAAAGTTAAATACTCAATTGAACCAGAATCGTTTACAAAGTAGAATTGATTAACGAATGCTTCTTTGTTTAATTCGTTATTTTCATTTCTGAAAGCATTTAAAATAGCAGAATATAAATAATCATTTAAATCTGTTAATTCACCATCTGTTACAAATTCAAAATCTAAACTATTTGAATAATTTATAACAAGATTCATTGTGTTGTTATTTAAATTTCCAAAATATAGTTCGTTTAAAATTGCTTTAACCGGGTGGAAAATTAAACTTTCACTTCTCTCTGTTATAATTATTGAATCACTTGTGGTTAAAGATTGATTTGCAGTTAATTTGAAACTTGCTGGAATGTCATCATACACGTTAAATAACACTTGAAGAGTGTATGACCCGTCCGCATTAGGCTCTAAATCTGCAAAATTTCCAACAATTCTGTTTGTTACATAATCACTTATATAATAAGGGTCGCTATAATCCGTGTCTGAAACATCATATATTATTCCACGATTAGCCGGCTCGTAGTAAGTTACGTTTGCATCGTAAGTTGCATTTGCACCTAATTTTACATATACACCATTACTTAAAGTGAACAAATAATCAAATTTTTCATTAAATTCTTCTTCTGTTAATTTACCATCATTAAAACTGTAAGTGTATTTTACTGTGTCTAATAAATACCACTCAAGGTTGACAGTTGGTTGGCTATTAAACTCATAACCATAAACTGTTATATCTGCAGTATTTGAATATGTTCCCTCTTGAATTAGATATTCATTTTCTGCAATTTCTTCGCCGTCGTAACTTAAATTTGCACCTGGGCGATATTGAGTGAGAAGTGGCTTGGTTACAGTTTTGATTGGCTCAATAGTACTATTTGTTTCTACTGTTAAAGTGGCAGTTATCGTGCTAGATAGACCACTAAATGTATCAAGTTGAGTGTGAACGTAAATTACACCATTATATGATTCTTTTCCGTCTTTATCAATGTTAGAAACTAATCTTAGTTGAATACCGCCTTCAATTGGCTCTGCAGCGGATAAGATTGTTTGATACCTACCTGTGTAGGTGTTATAAACTAACTGCTCAAAATTGATCATCACATCACGATTTAGGCTTGGAACGTAAAGTGAAGAACTAGTTAATGTGGCTGACTTAATATTTGAATATGCAGGTTGCAAATATATTAGCATAACTCCGCCAAGTCCACCTGGAGTAATTATTGAAGTTTCACTATTTCCTCTATCGATAAGGTCAATGTAACTATTGTCTGAATCAATTTCTATTGCCGTGTAATTTTCAATTCTTGCAGTGTTTAGAGTGGTTGGAGTGATTGTCACTAATAAAGTGTCGTAAATAGCATCGTTACTCCACGCGCTAATCGTTAAATTAAATTCAATCTCGCTATTAATATATCTAAAATTAAATTCATCTTTTAGTGAGATTATTATATTATAGTCGTAGCCTATAACCATATCGTTTGCAAAAATTGCTTGCCAACTGAAATCATAGTCAAATAATTCAGCATAGGTGCTTACATCTGCGCGAGAAAGTAGTCTACTTGCCTCGCTCTCGCCATTTACAACTTCAAAACTTAAGCTTATGCTATCTTTATTGTCTGTATCTCCACTTAGAGTGACTAAACCTTGTGAGTCGATGCTAGGCTTAATGTCATATTGCGATGAATGAGAACTATCTGCAACATAACCTGTGTATAACTTAGCATTAAAGTTTAAACTTCTTTCCGTGCTAATTTCAAAACCTGTTTCATTGATTTCCACACTCGTTGCTGACTTATACACAACAACGCGCAAACTCACTCTTCCAATTTCTAAAATTTGGTCCGAATTTTCAATTTGTGGATAAACGTTTTCGCCAAAATACTCTGTTAAATTGAAGGTTAAAATAATTTCAATATTTTCTTCCCACCTATTTCCATCAAACACAGGATTTTCTTCAATTCCTAGGCGGAAAACATCCACTGCTAAAGTTGAACCGATTTCCACAATGCTATTTTCGTTATGACTAAATTGAACGTTAACAAAATTTTCAACTCCGTCCATATCAAACAAGGTTGAACATTCTTGACCAAGATAAATATTTTCTAGTTCAATACTAATTAGATGAGGATTGCTTCCAACAAAGGTAGTGAGTTCATAATCTGCGCTATCGTTGTTGTTTAATTCTTCAATGTTATTAGAAGATAGATTAACATCTGTAAATCCAAGATATGTGTAGAACGCAACATAAGCCTCCACAGAATCATCAAACACAGAGTATGCGCGAACAATTATAGGTGTTTGCCCACTAACTCCTGTAAACACAATTTCATTATTTACATTAATGTAGGCGTAACTTGTTCCGTTTATAATCTCAAATCGTACACCTGCAGTTGATTCAAACGGCAAAACTGATAAATCAATTAAACCATTTGGCTCGTCAGTTGTTGAAGTGTTGATTAGATTATATGTGTTTAATCTTTCATTTTGAAGAGGATTATTTGAATTGTGATAGTTGATTATTGCTGAATGCGACAACTCAATTTCGCTTATTTCAATATCGTTTTCCACATAAATTGAATCAATATCCACAACGTAATCTTCGTTTATATTTGCACTTATGCTAGTTGGGCTAATTATCATCAAAGCATTGCCATCACTATCAACTAGATATGGGAAATAATAATTCAAACCTTGAATTTCAATGTGATTATTCTTAATGATTGTTTCTATCTCGTTTTCGTTAGTTGTGAATGCGTAATTTTCTTTTAATATAGAATTTTCATAAGCAATATTCTTAGATTTTATAGTTTCAATCCAACGTGCTTCATCTAATGTTGGAATAACAAATGTTTGCGATAGATTAGATATAACTTCTTGTAAATTTTCGCCTGTGATAATGTCGGCAGTTAGTTGAATATATCTATTATCTTGCTTTATATATAATTCTTCTATATTAGAATTAGCATCAAAGTTATTACCGATTACTGAAATGTAGTTAAAGTTGATGTTGTAATAAGTGTAACTTGGATTGAACTGAGATGAAGAATCTATCACAATTATATTATCGTTTTCATCAATTGCAATTAAACCTTCCTCAATTTCTTTTGAAATAGCATCTTCACTTATTGTGTAATATGTTGCATTTGCATCATAAGTCGCATTCTCATCAAGTTTTTCATATTGCTCCCCTACCTTTATATACAAACTTGATTTAAACGTTTCAAAACTTGTTTCATCAACATTAAACTCGCTTAAAATGTCGTTAACGTCAACACTAGATAATAGAGTGATTTGATCTTCTTCAAAATTTGGTGTTAAGTTAATCTCACTAGCACTATTTCCGCTAACAATATACATTGCATCGTCTGAATAAACAACGTTATAATCAGAACCAGCATTTGCGTATATATTTGTTGAACTTTCGCTTATTCCTTGCACTTTTCCTAAGAAATAAGTGTCATTTTCGGTCGCTGATTGTGAGGTTAGATAGATAGGGTTTGCGCTACCCTCGTTCACTGCAATATTTGCGTTTACAAATGAACTATTAATTTGAGTACCATCGCCTGAATAAACAAGACCAGCCACAAAATTATTTGCACTATTCAATGTGTAGAAGTCAGTTAATACACTACCAACAAGTGCGTTAGAAACGAAGTTTTGAACACTTGCATTAGTGATTGTATCGTTAGATGAAGAGGCAACAACACCTGCAACAACTCCACCGCCTTCAATTTTGCCTACTGTTGACCAATCGCTAAACTTAATATTTACGCTCAAAACGCGAACGTTAGAAATTGTGTAATTAGAAGATGAACCAGCAATTCCAGCCAATTGAACATCGGTTGAATTTGATAGAATATCTAGTCCGATAACTGTGCAACTATCGATGTACTTATCGTTAGTGTTTTCACCAGCAATTTGAGTGTTATAGCCAACAATTCCACCGACATAACCGCTTGATTGTCCGTTACCACGATCATAAACTTTAATTTGACCACCAACTAATAAATTGCTAATCACACCGTTTGAATTTTCGCCTGAAATCGCACCAGCATAAATAGTTGCTCTACTATTACCCGCACTATAATAATTATTAATAGTTAAATTAGAAATAACATTAAATACAATGTCATTTAATCCTTCTTTATCAACATAGTTTCCTATAATTGAGCCCGTGTTTCTTCCTGCAACCACACCAGCGGTTAAAGAATCAGAATCTAAATTAATTTCAACACTTCCAAACTCAATTGAACTATCTGATAATTCTATAATGTTATTATTAGCGCCAACAAGTCCGCCAAAATATGTGCCATTTAGACTATTTACATCAGTTGTTCCCGCTTCAACAACAAGTGAAACGTTTCTAATTGTTCCGTTGTTTACGCCAGCAAGCGCGCCAATATATAGACTGCTGTTTTCGGTGACATTTGTAAACCTTTCGCCAAATTTAACTTCTAAATTGATGTCAGACACAACTGCATTGCTACCTAAAATTGCAATTAGTCCTGCATAAGCACTGCTTGTGTCTTCACCCGTATCTTCAATAGAGTTTGCAACTTCATATCCAATTTTATAAACAACTGAGTTTACAACCTCTCCGCTTTCGCCAGCACCCGCACTTAAAATTTGACGGCTACCAACTAGTGTTCCATTAAATTCTGTTAAACTGCCATTAGTATAACCAATTGGGCTAAAATTACGACTTACAGTGATATCGCTACCTAAAGCATAAGAGGCATTAAGGTCATTATTGATAAAGAATAATTCTTCTTCGCTAGAGATTATGTATGGATTTTGCCTTGTTCCGTCGCTAAGTTGAATAAATAAATTTGTGCCTTTTGATTCATCATATCTTCCTGTTAAATCATCATATGAATCTAGCGGAACGATAACAAGTTTGAATATTCCGCCACCACCTTCAATTTGCCTGTTTGCTCTAACTGTTACAACATTTTCATCAATATCAATATCTAGCACTGAATATGTAATTTCTTCAAGATTGACAGAGCCATTTGTTGAAACAATTTGACCGTTTTCATCTTGCTCAACCTGATATAAAACGTACGTTAAATCACCGAATCTCAATTTGCCTTGTTCTTGTTGAGATGATGAGTATCTTGCGGTTGCTGTGAAAGTTTCTTCGTCAAAACCATTTTCTTCAACGTCCATAAAAGACATATAGATATAGTTACTATCTATTCCTTCATTTACTATACTATTTCCACCAACAACCACACCTTCAACATATTCATAATCTGCAAAATTGATAGTTGTTGAAGCAATTACATTTGATTCTTCGCCAAATCTAAGCGCTTGCACACTTAAAATTAGATTTCGATAATTAGGAGTACCATTCAATTTAACGATGATAGTGCCATTTAAAATGTCGTTTTCATCTACGGTTAAGATATAGCCATTCCCGCTGTCTGCCAAATTAAAATCTCTAGTTTCACCGTTGACAGATAGTGAAACTTGAATATTGTCAGATTCTTCTAAAACTTTATCAAAAGTCAATCTTAATTGTGATGCATTTGCAACTTTTTGTCCATTACTAAAACTAACACTGCTTGCAGGAATTGCATTAGAGCCACTTGAACGAATAGTGATTTCAGATTGGCTAGCATTTTCAAATCGTGAATTTACATACGTTATATCACTTCTTGAGGCATTTAAACTAATATTTTGAATAGGATCGTAAACTGCAAATTCCAATTGAATAGCTAAACTTGCATTTACAATAACGTCATTATCTAATGTGTAATAATTTACCGTTAAAACTAAAACTTGAGTTTTTCCACCAATATTTCCCGTTAATGAGAATGAATTTGTTGGAATTAAAGTGTAAGTTATTGCGTGCGTACTAAAGTCACCGGTTGAGTAGTCATTGTTGGTTGCAAGCGAAATTGAATCTATAACTTCGCCGATGTATGCATTTGAACCTACTGCCCTACCTAAAACATTGAATTCAACATATCCATCCTTAATAACTGCGTAATATTTAATAGGATTACCAGAATTAGTGATAGGATTTAGACTATTAGCTATAGGGTCAAATTCAATGGCGTTGTTGTTAGACATTTGAAGCGATATGCTATCTTGTTGTAACAGATAAACGCTCGATGCCAAAAACTCTGCATCCACTCCAATATTTCCATCGCCTGCCACAATGTTAATATTTGATAAGGCAGTAGATGCAGTTTGCATAAAGGTCACTTCATAAACATTGTATTTTCCAATAGTATCAGTTAAAGAATCACCAACTAGTGTAACGAATGTGCTGTCACCTAATGAGATGCTAGTTTCTCTATTGTTAAACTTAATCATTTCGTTGCTACTATATAATGTTATAGTGCTTGCGTCTAGACGTGTTCCGTCATAGTAAACTTGCACATAGAAACTAGTGTTATCTCGCGCATCAATATTTAACGTTCCGTCTTGAACAGAATTTGATAATTCGCCATTTGAATAATTTGAATACACATTAATGCTATCCGCTGTGATAATCTTATCAATTGTGTAAGTTATGCCAGAATAATTGGTTTCAGTAACCGTCTCTCCTTCAAAGGTTGCTGGAGAAGAAAGCACTTTGATTGTAATGCTTTGTGTAGTTGACACATTTTCTCTAAATTGAATTCTAATCGTCTCTCCACTAGGAATACGCAAAGTGTTGCCAATATATTCAATACTTTCACCTTCTATAATTAAGTTGTTTAAAGCATTACCTTCAATTATAACGTAATCGTTAGACGATTCAAGAGGCATAGCAGAAAGAGTTAACTCAAGCCCGTTATAATTTGCATTTGTGCCATAAACAATTCCGTTTGCGCTATCTCCCGCGTTATAAATTTGACCATTGATTTGAATTTGAGTTGGCAAAATTTCCTTTGTTAAAGTGATTTCCTTTTGATATCTAGGCTCTGTGGATGTGAAATATCCGACCCCGTTAAGAGTTAAAGAAAATACTAATTTATTAGTTTTAATCTCGCCATCTATTGCAGTGATTGAGATGACACCATCTTTATTGTTTATAAGTAAGCCATTTATTGAATTGGTTTGTTCAAAATCAATAGGTTGACCATCAACAGTCATTGAAACGTCGTATGAAATCGCACCATCGATGGTTAAACGTTCAGTGTTATAAAATGATGAGAAATCTTGGTACTCAACCACTATTTTGCTTGTGTTGTAGTTTGAATTGCCTACATACAAGGTCATATCAGTTATATCTGCGCTATTTAATTTATTGTATTTAACTGCTGGAGAATATAGCGACAAATCTGCATTTGTTACCCTATCCAAAATGTAAACGTCAAAATATGCTGAGATTTCGCTATTATAAAACGATGTTGCTTTTATGCGAACGATATATCTAGTGTCTGTTAAAGTGAAATTATTGACTGTTAACACTCCGCCAGAAGTTAAATTCACTCCAGATGTTGAACTTGTTGCAACATACCTATTCGCGCCTAAAGTTTCATCGTATACATACCCGCCTACAGAATCAATTGAATAGATTACACTCGTTTGTTCTGTTTTCTTCTCAGGCAAATAGGTTAAGTTTTTTACTTGCATAAGTGCAAGGCCAACAGTGTCACCAATAACAACTGCCGGTTTGATTGAAGTGTCCACCTTAATGCCGGTTATGCTCCTTGAAACATTTAAACTCGTTAGTGCGCTTTTTCCTGAGTTTGTTTCAAAAAATCTTAGATTTGTTTTAACATTATCTGTTATTCTAATTGCAAAAACTTGGTTTTGACTAACAGTGGCAGTTGAGAAATTTAGTCCACTGCTAACACCAGAGGTTGTGACAATAATATCGTCAATATATTTTGCCTTGACGTTTGCAATTTCCACTTTGACGTAAATCGTGCCATAACCTAAGGTTTCGTCAATTTTTAATGCGTCGTTTTTTCCGCCATATGTAATTGAAATACCATTGGTTGCATCCAACCAATTTTGTGAATCTTCACTGAAAGCATACGAAATATGAAATTCCATATTTTCGTATCTATCTCCGCACGCACTTAAAACAAACGGACATAGAAGTAACATTATGCTTGCTAAAACACTAAATATTTTTTTCTTCATAACCCCTCACTTTAACTTGTGTAATCGTTTGAAATTTATTTATAAATTTATTATATAATATCGCACGCGAAAAGTCAAAAAAATTTGTTGAATTTTGTAAATTAATTTATTTTTGAACATAAAATAAGAGATAGTAAAAAATTATTGAAAAATACTATTCTTAAACATATTTTTGATAAAAATTAAGAAAATTTTTATAATTTTTAAAAATTTCACGTATTTTTCATATTTTTTTTAAAAATTTTTTAATATTTTTTAAATTTTTTATTTTTTTTAACAAATGAATTATTTTAAAATCTATTGAAAAAATGAATTTTTGTGATATAATTGCTTTGAGGAAATTATGCAAAAAGTTTTAAGCACAATGCGAAAAGCAATTGAAAAATACAATTTAATTCAAAAAGGAGATAAAATTGCAGTTGGCGTAAGCGGAGGAAAAGATAGTTTGGTTTTGCTTAAAGCATTATCCGATTTTAAAAAGTTTAATCTTTATGATTTTGAAATTGTGGCAGTAACTATCGACATTTATTCAGGCAAAGTGGACTACTCTAATTTGAAACAATTTTGTTCCAATATAGGTGTTGAATTACATATTGAAAAAACTGATATAAATAAAATAGTTTTTGAAGAAAGAAAAGAAAAAAATCCGTGTTCGTTATGCGCAAAAATGAGAAGAGGTGCGCTAAATTCGGTTTGCAAGCAACTCGGTTGCAATAAACTCGCCCTCGCTCACCATTTGCAAGACGTGGTTACAACTTTCTTTTTATCTCTTTTATATGAAGGAAGATTATCCACAATGCAACCAAAATCTTATATGTCGAATTCGGATATAACACTTATCCGTCCGCTATATTTAACACACGAAGAAAGAATAATTTATGCAAGCCGTAACTATCCAATTTTAAAAAGCATTTGCCCAGCCAACGATAATAGCAAACGCAAAGATGTGAAAGAATTTATTAACAATTTAGAAAAGCAAATTCCAGGAGTTAAAAAGCGAATTGAGCACGCAATATTATCAGATGAGTCATATAATTTACTAGATAAAATGAAAGATTTTAAATAAATTCAAAAAAATTTATTTAAAATTTTTTTAATAAAAATTACAAAAATAAATAAAAATTTTATTAAAAACGCAAAAAAATTATTTAAAATATAGTTTTTTTAGGATTTTTTTATTATTTTTTAATATTTTCATATTTTTTTATTTAACATATTAAGTTTAGTAATTTAATTTATATTTTTAAATCATCTGTTATTTTTATATTTTATTAAATTTTATTTTTGTTTTTAAAAAATAAATTTGTATATTTTATGTTTTCAATTTACGAAATAATAAAAAAACAAAACAACTTAAAATTTTTTATAATATGACATATTTCGTCAAATCAAACAATAGGTTATAACAAGGAGTGAATTATGAATAGTTATAACCTAGATGAACGAGTTACAAATCTCGCATTTTACATACTAGATAATCAAACCACCATAAGAGCAACGGCAAAAGAATTTAACTTACCAAAGAGCACAGTGCATCACGATTTGTCTTACAAATTAAAATATATAGACTATGCGTTATATCTTAAAGTGAAAAAACTATTAGAAGAAAATTTTAAAATAAAACATATTCACGGCGGAGAATCCACAAAACACAAATATGAACTATTAAAAAAAGAAACCAAACCTAATGAACAATTAGAATATTTAAGCCAATAAAGTATAACAATTTCTTTTTATAATAAAAAATAATTGTTAATAAATAAAAAACATAAATATAAAAAATTCTTTTAGATTAAAATAAAAATTTAATTTAAAAATGCTAAAAATTAAGAAAAATTTTTAAAAAATTGCCTTATTTTTAGTATTTTTTTAATTTTTTTCAACAATTTTTAATATTTTTTATTTCTTAATGTTTTTCTTATAAGATTTAAATTTAAAAATATTTTATAAAATATTTAATGATTATTCTTTATATTTGTAGTTTATAATTTAATTTGACAAATTAATCCAACTATGTTAAAGTATACTCGGAGAAAAGATGATAGAATTAAATAACATTACTTACATAGTTGAAGATAAAGGAAACAAAAAGGTTATCCTTGATAATATTTCAATAAAATTTGAAGATAATTGCGTAACGGCAATCACTGGTCAAAATGGAAGTGGAAAATCAACTCTAACCAAAATTATAATTGGAATAATTCGTCCAACAAGCGGTCAAATTTTATATAATGGAACGGATATAACAAATTATTCAATTGATGAGCGCGTTAAACTTGGAATAAATTATGCTTTTCAACAACCTATCACTTTTAAAGGTTTGACCATTAAAGAACTGATAGATATTGCAACAAAACAAGAAAACAGCATTCCTAAGGCTTGTGAGTATTTGTCGCGTGTGGGAATTTGCGCAAAGGACTATATCAATCGTGATTTTGATAAAACATTGTCAGGTGGCGAACAAAAACGCGTTGAACTAGCCCTCGCTCTTGCACAAAATGGAAACACTGTAATTTTTGACGAACCAGAGGCAGGAATTGACATTTGGAGTTTTGACCGCCTTAACAAAATTTTTGAAAAAAACAAATCGTACATTGTTGTAAGTCATCAAACAAAATTTTTGTCGTCTGCTGATAAAATTGTGGTTATGCAAAACGGAAAAATTGTTCAGTATGACGACGCTAAAACAGTTTTAAAAAATTTAAAACATACAACTTGCAAAAAGGTGGAAGAATAAATGAAATTAGATAAAATATCACAAAATTTGCTTGAAAAAATTGCAAAAATCCACGAAATTCCTAATGGCGCAGTATCATTTAGACGAAATGGTAAGGGCGAAATTGTCCGCTCCACTCCAAGCATTGAGATTGTAAGAAAAGAGGATGGTTCTGGAATTAATATTTTTGTTCACTCGTCTTGCAAAAATGAATCTTGCCATATACCCGTTGTTGTGAGTGAAGAGGATTTTTTTGACCTTGTTTATAACGATTTTTATATTGAGGATGGTGCAAGCGTCACGATTGTTGCTGGATGCGGAGTGCATTCGAACGGTTCGGGCGGGCACGATGGAATTCACACATTCCATATCGGTAAAAATGCAGTTGTAAATTACATTGAAAATCATATTGCAATTGGAAACGGCTCTCACAAAGTTTTAAATCCAACCACAAACATAACAATTGGCGAAAATAGTGTTATGAATATGGAAACTAATCAACTTGGCGGTGTGGATTATTCAAACAGAATAACAAAAGCAACCCTTAAAGAAAACGCGACAATAAACATTACTGAAAAAATTTTAACCAACAAATTTAATGTTGCAAAAACAGATTTTAAAGTGCATTTAATAGGTAAAAATTCAAAATGTAATATTGTTTCGCGTAGTGTAGCGCGAGATGAAAGTGAGCAAGTGTTTAAATCCACAATAATTGGAAAAAATGAGTGTTTTGGGCATGTTGAGTGCGACGGAATTGTGCTAGATAGGGCTCAAATTAGTTCTGTCCCTCGCGTTGACGCAAAATCTAACCTTGCATCTCTTTCTCACGAGGCAGCAATCGGAAAAATTGCAAGCGAACAAATTATAAAACTTATGACTTTAGGTCTAAGCGAAAAAGAAGCAGAAAATAAAATCATCGAATGCTTTTTAAAATAAAAAACAATTTAATTTTATTAAAAGTTACACCAATAAATAAGTGGACCTCGAAAGGTCCACTTATTTTAAATTTAATCACAATTTTCTAAACATTTGAATTATCGGTTGAATTGATAGATTGAAATTTCTTTTCTTTACTTACCAAAACTACTGCAACAATATTTAAAATTTATGTGGTATTGTAACATAATTGTAAAAATATGTCAGACAATTCAATTTATTCTGCAATTTTTTAATTATATTTATTTCACGCAACAACAATGATGATACCTATCAAAATGAACGCTAGATAAATCAACTTCTTTTTAAGATTTGGTTCTTTAAATAACATTGCTCCATATATAACAATCATAATAGTTGATAATTCTTTTAAAACTGAGATGGCAGACATCACTGCGTTTTCGTCACCTATAGACATAAATATAAACCCGTTTGCCAAAACTTCAAAAATCGGCAATATATAAAGCAAATAATTTTTCCAATCGGACTTCTTTATATTAATCCTTTTTATTGCTATGCAATAGATGAAAAAGTATAACCAAAATAGCGCGGAAATAAAAAGCATAAACCAAAACTGCAGTTGATTAGTTGTAACGTCAGTTAAAATAAACTTATCTAAAATTCCAGAAATTCCGTTGAGCAAGCAAGAAAATGAAAAACAAACAATAGATAAAATTCTTTTTTTCTTAAAATTACCAATTTCTATATCGTTTAAAATAAATTTATTACTTTTTTCTGCATTTTCGATTTTATTATCGTTTATCGCTCGTTTATTCAAATTGGAGTTATTTATATTAGATTGAATAATATTATTTTTTAATGTTTTTTTGTCAAACTGATTTAATGAAATTAATCCTATGAAGATTATGGCAACCCCAATGAACCTCCACCAAACCAAATTTTCATCAAAAATAATCAAACTAGCCACAAATGTTAACACTACTTTTATCGCACTAATTGGTTGAAGCGAAGAAATGTAATAATTTTTAAATGCTATAATTTCAAGCACCCAAGACAAGGATAAAATAATTGACTTTATTAATATTAAAATTAAATTGTTTGCACTTACCTGCATTGCTTCTGTAAATGCAAATGCAACTAAAAAGAATCCAAATGTGTTAGTTATAGCCAATAAAAAAAGTAAATTGGTTTTTTCGCACGCTTTTTTTCGTAGCACGTTGTAAAATCCAACAAAAATAGCATATAAAACAGCATATAAAATCCACACGGATTCAGTTTAGCACATTGCCATATTTTTTGCAAACAAATAAAACTGAGTTAAATAAATAACGATGTCCTAATAAAAAACGAACAGACTAGTTCGTTTTAACTTATATTTTTTTTAGTTATTTATCTTTTTTTCGTTCGTAGCGAACAAACATATATGATAGTATAACTCCAACAATAAACACTATAATTCCAACAACTAAATCACGAACAATGTTTCCACCCGCTCCCCAAGATGAATAAATTTCCATAACTTCAGGATTGAAAAACATTGTTGCAATAGAACCAAGAGATAACCCTGCAATGCAATAGAATGTGGAAGTTTTGTATTTTTTAAGCATAAATGATAGACCTTTTGAAACAGTGAATAAACCAAGAACAAAACCAACAATAAGCGCGAGATAAACTAGGAAAATTTGTGGATTTTCTCTAAAGAATGTGAGACTAACCGAATTCATAAGTGCTGAAAAGTAGCCAAGCGACATAAGGAGCGCGGTTGCACTAAGCCCTGGCACAAGTTGAGTGACAGCAACTAAATAACCGATAACGACGAAGAGTATGTAATGATAAAATTTTAAATTTGTTAGTGCTTGTTCTACCACGTTTCCATAAACTGAGATGACTGAAATAAGAATAGGTATAATCAAACCAACAATAAATAAGATGATATGTTTTGCTTTAGGTTTTGTGCCTTTTATTTGGTCTGTAACCGCCGGATACGCACCAAACATAAGCCCTGCAAACAGACATATGACAATGAATGGCAAAATATTTAAAAGTGCACGAACTCCAAAAAATCCTAAAATAAATCCTGCGGCTGCGCCTAGCAAAATTGGAAACAAAAATTTCGCGCATTTTTTAAATTTTTTAAATATGTTTCCTATTGCATAAAGCAGTTTTTCATACATTTTAAAAATGATTGCAACTGCCGAACCACTGACTCCTGGCACGATAACAGCAAGCCCAATAAACGCGCCTAACACTCCACCTTTCGCGATTTCTGTTTTGCTTTTATATTTTAAATCTACATCTTCTTTTTCACTTTCTTTGGCATTTTGCCCTTTACTTTCAACAATGTTTTTTTGATTATTTTCTTCTGTTTTATTTATATCATTTGTTTCACTAATATTTTGAATATATTGATTTTTATTTTCTTCACTTTTTTCTAATTTTTTATCGTTCAACTCCTCGCTATTTTCGCCCATTTTTTTCTCCTTAAGATTTGATATGAAAATTCTAAAATAATTATTCTATATTTGTCAAGAATAATGATTGTATATTATAAATAAAATTTATTTTTAATCATTAAACACATATTATTAAAAAATTGAAAAAATTAAAAAATTTTTCTAAAAAATAGTATTTTTTCATAATTTTTAACCATTTTTTTCATTATTTTTTAATTTTTCCAAAATTTTCTTTTGATTTTTCTAAAATTTTGATAGAAAAAGAAAAAGTTATTGTAAAACAATTTATAAAAATTACTTTTAAGCAAAGTAACAAAATACTTCACACAAACTTTTTCTTTTTTATATTATCGGAAGGATTTGTCTGGAAGCGCACAAGCATTAGTAGTGTATTTACAAGCAAAGCAAAATAAACAATAAAAACGTTAAAAAGAGAGTAAACAAAAATAAAGAGATAGAAAATTAAAAGAAGGAAATTTGATTCAAAAAAATATTTTATTTATATATATTGCGATCTACAAAATTAGTTAGGTTTTGATTGTATGTTAAATAAAGTCCGTGCAATGCTCTAGTTGAGGCAACATATAAATTTTGCCTGTCTTGCTCCGAAGAATAATTTGAGACGTCCGCATTGTAGATTATAACTCGGTCGTACTCCATTCCTTTACTTAAATAGACCGTGGTTAAAATTTTATTTGACGATATTAAATTTTCATTTAGTTCATCCGATATAAATGTGAAATCATTTAAATATTTATGCAAATTTTCGGCATCTAGCATGGTTTTTGCAATAATTGCAATTTTTTCATCTTTGTGTGAATTTACTATGTCATTTACAACCTCAATAAAATCTTGCATACTTTCTGTTTTAAAAAATTTAATTTCATCTCCGTGCCTTATAAGTTGAGTGTTGATATCTTTTCCTACCAAATTCTGTGCAAATTTCATTATCTCGTAAGTGGAACGATAACTAACATCTAAATTGTCAATAGAAACATTTGGAAATAATCGTTTTATCATATCTAAATTTGAATTTTTAGACAAAATGTTTTGATTGTAATCTCCAGCAAGAGTCATCACCGCGTCTGGATAAATTTTTTTAAGTAAATATAAACTAAATGGGTCGTAATCTTGCATTTCATCCACAAAAATATGTTTTATAAAATAATTTTGATCAACTCCAAATAATTTTGCGTTAATATAAGCATAAATCGAAACATCCTCATAATTCAATTTACTATTAAAATAGTGCAAGTTGAATTTAGAATATAATTCATCCATTATTGTTTGCACGGATAACACTTTTTTTAAGTTTTTTATTACCCTTTCTTTTAATTTTGCCTTTTTACTTTCGCTAGATATTAACAATGTATAGTCTAAAATATAATCAATAATTATATTAATTCTATTAAAAAGTTCGCTAGTAGGTTTAATTTTTATTGATTGAATTTTAGAATTTGTAATATTAATTTTAGTTAAATTAAAACTAGATAAAATATAGTCAGTTAAATCAAAATTTATTAAAAAATCATCCACTTTATCAAAAAATTCGATTGAGTATTTTATATCTATCTCTTCGCTTCTATTCGCACTACTAAATTTACTTTCAACCATTTCCATTCGATTTGTAAAACTCTCAGGTGCAAGATTTAGCAACTTATATAGTTCTGTGATTGTGCAGGCATACACGTTTTCCTCTCCTAGTTCTGGAAGCAATTCGCTAATATACGAACTAAATAATTGATTAGGCGAAATCACCATAATATTTTGGCTTTTAATTTTTCCTCTGTGTGTATATAAAATATATGAAATTCTATGCATAGCAATTGAAGTTTTTCCAGAACCTGCAACACCATTTATAATTACACTTTGCCTTGCATCTTTTCTTATAATTTTATTTTGCTCTTCTTGAATTGTTTGCACAATGTTGGTCATAAATGAAGAGGTGTTTTTACTTAAAATTTCTTGCAATATTCCGTCGTCTATTTTCGTGTTTGTGTCAATATACGAAACGATTTTATTCGGTTCTAGCCTAAACTGCCTTTTAAGTAGCAATTCAACTTCAACTTCTCCAATTGGTGCTGTGAAACTCGTTTTTCCAAGAGATGAAAAATATAGCAAACTAGATAGTGGCGCGCGCCAATCAATCACTTTTGAATTGCCTTTCTCTTCTATATTTTTTAACCCAACATAGTAACTTTTTATATTGTTATCACTATCTTTTATTGTCAATTTTGCAAAAAATGGTTTTGGCAAAATTCTTAAATACATTGCCCTTTCTTTTTTGTTTAAATCTATTAGTTCGTCTGTGGAATAAATCGAATTAAAAATGTGTTCGAACTCGCCTTTATCAATATGGCGCTTATCTCCGTTAAAATAATGAATAGTGTCTTGAATTGAATCTTCGCGCGAATTTATGACAAGGTTTAGTTTGTCAATTTCGTTTTCAATAATTTTTTGAATTTTTTCAAGTTCAATTTGCTCGCTTTCCAAAACTTTTTTATCCATTTTACCTCACAAACACTTTATTTTATAATTGACTTTAAGAAAAACATTCTTATTTAATGAATATTATATCATATTTCTTATTAAATTGCAAATTCTCATTTTAGTATTCGATCATATATAAATTTTACTTTTATATATGAATAATCTACTTAAATATTAATGATATATATAATTAACCTAACTGAACATTAATTTTTCTTTGATATTTTATCATTTTATGATACAATTTAATTGTTTTAGGAGAAATTATGGATAAAGGAATTAGTGTGTATTTTGGATTCACTTCGCCAATTGAGGACCGCATAAAAAAGATAAAAGAGGCGGGGTTTGACTCAGTTATTGCAAATGCCGACCCTCGCTTTGACTATCAAAACGGAAGCATAAAAGAGCAAATGAAATTGTGCAAAAAATACGGCTTAAAACTATCTTCTCTTCACGCTAGATATTTAAATAGTGAATTAAAATATTTTTTTGAAAATGGCAAACTTGGCGATAAATTAGAAAAAAATCTTATTAAAGACATTAAAATCGCGCATAAATACGGATTTAGGTGTGTGGTTGCACATATGGATGGTGAAAATAACCCTATTGGGTTAGAACGTTTAAAACGCGTTTTGCATTATGCTAGAAAATACAAAATACCACTTGCCATTGAAAATATTCATGCTAACAATTCACTAGATTACATATTTGAAAATTTAGAAGACGAATATTTAAAATTTTGTTTTGACTCAGGGCACGAGCATACCTTCTCACCTAATCGAAACTTATTAAATGAATACGGCGAAAAATTAGTTACATTGCACCTTCATGACAATGACGGAACAGCCGACCAACACACACTAAATCAGTTTGGTTCAATTGATTGGAAAAAATTGGCGAAAATGCTAGCAAAATGTACTCCTGTTTCGCTCGATTATGAACTTTTGTTATATAGTGTACCAAACAATCTAACTGAAGATGAAGCATTAAAATTATGCTATCAAAATGCAATAGAATTAGAAAAAATGATTGAAAGTGAAAAAAGTAAAAAGTTAAAATCAATTTATAAAAAGTTTGAAACAATATAAATTTATTTGACTTTTTTTAGCATATTCAATAAAATAGTATTAAATTTTTAGGGGGAAAATATGCAAAGAATTATATTAAATGAAACAAGTTATTTTGGCGCTGGTTGCAGACGCGAGGCAATTCACGAATTTAGGCGCAACAAGTTTAAAAAGGTGTTTTTAGCAACTGATGCTAGTTTGGTTGAGTGCGGTGTTTTAAAATTACTAACCGATATGTTGGATGAAAATGGTATTAAATACACTGTATTTAGTGACATTGTTCCAAATCCAACCAAAGAAAATGTTTGGTCAGGATTAAAGGCATTCAAAAAAAGTAAAGCAGACGTTATATTTGCTCTAGGTGGCGGTTCGGTTATAGACACAGCAAAGGCAATAGGTATTGTTAGAAATAATCCTAAGTTTAATGACCTTATAAGTCTATCTGGTACTGCAAACACAATGAATAAATCCGTTCCAATTTTTGCTTTTCCAACAACTAGCGGTACTGCTGCAGAAGTTACAATCAATTATGTTATAACAGATGAGGACCGTGGCGTTAAAATGGTATGCGTTGACCCTAACGACATTCCAATGGTGGCTTTCCTAGATGCTGAACTTATGGCGAGTATGCCAAAATCTATTACTGCTAGCACAGGTATGGATGCTCTCACTCACGCAATTGAATGTTTGATAACAAAAGGCGCGTGGGATATGAGTGATATGTTCGCACTTGAGGCAATCAAAGTTATTGCAAAATATTTGTGCCGTGCTTACGACAATGGTGGCGATATTGAAGCGCGCGAAAAAATGGCTTACGCGCAATATGTTGCAGGTATGGGATTTAGCAACGTTGGTCTTGGAATCGTTCACTCTATGGCTCACCCTCTCGGCGGAAGATTTAATATTGCACACGGAACTGCTAATGCTATGCTCCTTCCAACTGTTATGAAATATAATATGGAGTCCGCTAGTCTTCCAAAATATAGATTGATTGCAGAGGCTTTCGGAGTGAATACTGCAAAGTTAACAGACGAACAAGCAGGCAAAAAGGCGGTTGCTTGTGTTGAAAAATTAAAGCAAAGTTTAAACATTCCTAAAAAATTATCCGAACTTGGAATTAAAGAAGAAGATTTGGACGTTTTATCCGTTGATGCATATAACGATGTTTGCACAGGCGGAAATCCTCGCACAACTTCAGTTAAAGATATTCGCGCATTATATAAAAAGATATTATAAACTTGTTTATTTAAATCAATTTTTGAAATTTTGTACTATTTATTAACATCACATTTTTGTGAAATGTTATGTAATCAAGGTATTCTTATTATGTTTATAAAAATAAAAGATTAAAACTTGAATTATAAATTTATTAAGAAAAATGAGCAGAACAATTCTGCTCATTTTTTATTAGTTATAGCGAATTTGTTTAACAATATTTTAAATTGCAATTTATTAAAATATTTTTAACAAATTATTTGCAACATCTACAAATAGTTGTTATAACTAACAATCCCCAAGGGCAACACGACCAACAAAATTTTTGGCAGTCGCATTGTGGTTTTTTGCATTGTGGTTGCCAGCATTGTGGTTTTCTACAATTGCAAAAATCTCTTCTAGGAAAGTTTCTTTTGTTTGAACAACATCCACGTCCAAATCTTTCAAAGTTGCTCCATTTTAAGCCTGTTCCTGTAACGTTTTGAACGTTGATTTCATTAGTGTAATCGTAAACCATTTTGTTCCTTTTATAGGCAAGATGTCTTGCCTAGTACATAATATTCAAAAGAAATAAAAATGTTCATTCACTCACACAACTTGAAATACGTTTTTAAATTATCTTTTATTTATAAATTTTTTTATAAAAATAATATTTTAATTTAAATTTTCTTTTATTTTTAAAGTTGTATTTTAATCTTAAAAATCATTTTATTTAAAAAAAATCGCCTAAATAAAGCAAATTTTACTTTAATTAGACGATTAAATTTATGCAATATTGCTTTCTTCTAAGTAGTTGTATAGGTCACCAAAATCTGCTGTAACTAAATAATATCTATTGTAAGTTTCGATAATTTCAGCTTCTCCGTTAGAGTTATAAAATGGTTTAATATACACTCTAACTTGACCGCTTTCTTCACTTGGATTTACTGTGAACACTAATTCTCTATAATAATATTCATTTCCGTCGCCGTCTTTATAACTATTATTTCCGACCATTAATTTTTGAGGATCGTTGTATTCGAAAATAACATAATAATTTGTTGTGCTTGGAATTGATGATGATGTGGTTGAACTATTGGTTGTAACCTCCGCGGTGTCGTTAATTCTGCCACCAAATAATGCGGTTAAACTGCTTTCCTTGCTTGCGTTATTGATATAATTTAAAATTTCATCATACTGTTCGCCCTCAACACGCACTTCATTTCCGTCTGCATTTTGAACCCACATAAAATCAGGATTGGCACAATTAATTTTATAGTTTACATCCACATTCGCCATAATGATTGTGGCAATTATTAAAATTCCAATAATTGAAAGGCTCACTATTGCCCAGATTCTTTTTTGCATAACTTCTCCTTAATATAATTAAATACACTAAATCATACAACAAATTTTAAATAAAATCAAGAAAATTTAGTTATATTTTTATTTTTTGTCTGATTTGTCTTTATTAGGTTTGTCTTTCTTCTCTTCAGTGTTGTTAGACTTGCTATCTTTTTTTAAATCACTTTCATCATTTTGATTTTCTTTTGGTTTGAGCGCATTTCCGTTATCTTTTGATTCAACCGCTTTTTCGCTATCTTTTAATTCAGACGCATCCTCACTATTATTTTGTGACTTTGCTAAATTTTTATCAATTTCTTCAATTTGTTTATTTAAAGCATTTAATTCTTTTTCTGCTTCCGACTTAATGTTTTCCATTTCTTGCTTAGTTATAACACCCGCGCGCATTAGTGCTTCAGCGTTTTTGATTCGGCTTGTTAAATCGCGCATCTTCTTTTCTTCTATTGCTTCACGTTTTGCTTTTTCTTGATAAACGCGTTTTTCTTCTTCTTTTTTGTCTATTGCGCTTTCAACTTCTTCAACACTCGCACCATTATAAAGCATTTCAAACTCTTCTTTATAAATAGTTTCTTTATTTAAAAGAATTTGATGAACTTTAGATATAACATCCTTTTTGTCTGTTAAAATTTTTATTGCGCGCGCGTGTGCCTCGTCGATTATTTTCTTAGCCTCGTCATCAATAAGTTTTGCAACTTCTTGGCTATATGCCACCTTTCTTTGATAATCGCGACCAACAAAAATTTCTTCGCCTTCGCCCACACTAAATAGACCAAGTTTATCACTCATACCCCATTCGGCAACCATTTTTCTAGCCACGTTTGTTGCGCGCTCAATATCGTTTGATGCACCCGTTGTGATATCTTCTAACATTAATTCTTCAGACGCACGTCCGCCAAGCATCATAGTGATAGAATCTAATAATTTTTGCCTTGTCATATGAGAGCGGTCTTTTTCGTCAAACGTCAAAGTATATCCGCCTGCATTTCCGCGTGGAATTATTGAAATCTCTTGCACATTATCGCAATTAGGAAGAGTTTGTGCAACTATTGCGTGACCCGCCTCGTGAATTGCTGTAATCTTCTTATCTTGCTCGGTTATAACGCGCGAAAGTTTCTTAGGACCCATTAAAACTTTATTTAAGCCCTCTTGAATATCAACCATTGTGATTTTATAACGGTTATCACGCGCGGTGAGAAGCGCTGCCTCGTTCAATACATTTTCAATATCTGCACCGGCAAGTCCGCTTGTAAGCCTTGCAATACGTTTAATATCAACATCTTCGCTAAGCGGTTTGTTTCTTGTGTGAACCTTAATTATATCTTCTCTACCTTTAACGTCTGGAAGATGAACATAAATTTGCCTATCAAATCGACCAGGACGCGTAAGCGCTGGATCCAAAATGTCCGCCCTATTGGTTGCAGCAAGCACAATAATACCGCTATTTGTTTCGAATCCGTCCATTTCAACAAGAAGTTGATTTAAAGTTTGCTCGCGCTCATCGTTACCGCCACCCATACCTGCGCCACGTTGACGACCAACTGCGTCAATTTCATCAATAAACACGATACAAGGTGCGTTTGCTTTTGCGTTATCAAACAAATCTCTAACACGGCTAGCACCAACACCTACGTACAATTCAACAAAGTCCGAACCTGAAATACTAAAGAAAGGAACTTTGCTCTCGCCTGCCACTGCTTTTGCAAGCAATGTTTTACCGGTACCTGGTTGACCAACTAGCAACACACCTTTTGGAATTCTTGCGCCAAGTTCTGTAAACCTTGTTGGATTTTTCAAAAATTCAACAATCTCTTCAAGTTCGTACTTTTCTTCTTCTGCACCCGCAACGTCTGAAAACTTAACATTTGAAGAAACGACTAATCTTGCCTTGCTTTTTCCAAAGCCAAATCCTTTACTACTACCAGACATTGACCTAAATAAGATAAATCCAAGCACACAGATAAGCACAATGTAGATAACCGGCATAATGCTTGACCAAATTGACTCTGGTTCAAAAGAATAGTTGGCTTCAAGTAATAGTTCTTCTTTAACTACGTGATCGCCGAACGCATCTAAAATATAGTTGCCTTCACTATCAGTAGCCCAATTTTCTTGATTTTCTTTTAATCTATCATTATATTCTGTGATAAACGCGGTTAGGTCGTTGTAACTCATATAAGAGCAGTATGCGTCCACCTCGTTTGGGAAACGATTTTCTTCAACTCCGTCTTTTAAACGGATTCTAATAGTGTAGCCATACACGTCGATTTCCTCAACCTGACCAGCATACACCATTTGTTGAAACTCAGTGTATGATATTTGTTTATCGTCATCTCGCCTTGCCACCACCCAATACACCAAAAAGGCAATTAAAATAATAGCAAGCACGTATATTAACGATTTCCATATTGAATTATTTTTCTTTTTATCCATATTTTCTCCTATAGCAACATTTTACTAATTTTGTTATGGTTAACGTCTACTTGTTTCAAGTTTATCGCTAATAGAATATATTATAACATAAATGTAAATTATTAACAAACAAATTAAATGATTTATCAATTTTTTTTATGTTTTGTTTATGAAATTTGTCGATTATAAAAGTGAACAATTAAATTTAATCAAACCGTTAAATAAGTTTTACATTTAACTTTTATTATGTTAAAATATAAGGTATAAAACAAACAATCTTTAAAAGGAAGAGTTAAAATGTCAACTGTTGGAATTATTATAGACGTGATAATTGTGGCAATTTTAGTCATATTTGGAATAATTGGTTTCAATAAAGGTTTTTTGAAATCAATTATCTCTCTTTTTAGTTGGGTTGTCTGTTTAGTTATAGCAATTTTAACTGCAAAATATGTTGCAAGTTGGATAAATGGAATTTATGATTTTTCCTCATTGATTGGCGGAAAAATTGCTGAAAGTTTATCTTCATCAAACGAATTTTTCTCTCGCACGATCGCCTCGTTTGAAAGTGTGGACCAAATCATTGAAGGAATTAACGGGTTAGAACTAAATGGAATTGTTAAGCAAATTGTTAAAGTTGTGTTTTCGAACACAAATGTTGATTTAACAAGCGAAGAAACAGTTGGCGCGATTGCAGGTGCGAGCCTTGGGCATATTATTATGGTTGTGATTTCTGCGGTATTAGTGTTCATCGTGCTAAAAATTATAATCGCGATTTTATCAAGATTGTTTGATAACATTGCGCGCACAAAAATATTGGGTGGTCTTAATAAAGTGTTTGGGCTAATATTTGGAGTTGTGAAAGCGTGTTGCATAGTGTTTATTCTAAACTGCTTACTCGTAGGACTAAGTTTAATTCCAGCAGTTAACAACACAATAACACCTGTAATTCAAGATAACACATATATTGAAAAATTTGTGTACAATCAAACGGACAAAATCGTTGAAAAATATATAATCGACGGGAACGCAATTCAAGAATGGGCAAATAGTCTTTGGGAAAATAGATAAAAATCTTTTTAAGATAATAGTTTAAAATTGCAAAATGGTTCAAAATTTTTTAAAAAAATTTAAAAAAATTAAAAAAAATAATAAAAAACACAATATTTTATAAAAAAATATGAAAAAATTTAAAATTTTAATTAGTTTAAGGATGAAATATGAATTTATTTGAAACACTAGTGGATAGAAATTTATTATATCAATCAACCGATGTTGAGTTGTTAAAAAAGATGCTTGCAAATGAAAAAGTGACTGTATACACAGGCACTGACCCTACTATGGATAGTTTGCATATTGGGCATTGCGTGCCGTGCACAATACTAAGAAGATTTCAGCAAGCGGGACACAAGGTTATAATTTTGGTTGGTGGTGCAACCGCTGCAATTGGCGACCCAACAGGAAAAACAGATATGCGACCAATGCTCACTAAAGAGCAATTAAATCACAACATTGAAGGAATAAAGCGCGCGTATAGCAAATTTTTAAAGTTTGATGGGGACAACCCTGCCATAATCGTAAATAATGCCGATTGGTTTAAAGGTTACGATTATGTGGATTTTATGCGCGATATTGGTGTGCACTTTCCGATAAATCAAATGATAACTAATGAAATTTATGCAAAGCGCCTTCAAGAAGGCGGGCTCACTTTCTTTGAAATGGGATATATCTTAATGCAAGCATATGATTTTGTGTATTTAAATGAAAAGTATGGATGCAATCTTCAATGGGGAGGCGCTGACCAATGGGGAAACATTGTTGCAGGTTGCACTTTAGGGCGAAAACTAAACTTTTTAGATAATAAAAACCGCGTTATGGTTGGAGCCACCAATCCTCTTCTTTTAACTCCTGAAGGAAAGAAAATGGGTAAAACTGAAAAAGGCGCCATTTGGATTGACGAAAATAAAATTTCAGCATACGATTTCTATCAAGGAATTTATCAAACTCCAGATGAGTGTGTAGAGATGATGTTTGCTCTATTTACTGACATTCCAATGGATGAAATCCGTGAACTTATAAAGGCGGATATTGTGAAAAGCAAAAAGAGACTTGCATACGAAATCACAAAGTTTATTCGTGGCGAAGCGGATGCAATTGAGGCAGAAAAAATGAGCAATAACCTTTTTGCATCAAACTCTGTTGATAAATCAAACGCACCAACTGTCACTTTAGATATATCCACTCCTACCATTGGAGTTTTAGATTTATTGTTCAATGCAAAATTCGTTTCAAGCAAAGGCGAAGCGCGTAGACTAATTGAACAAAAAGGTATTAGTATGGATGGTGTTATAATCTTAGACCCAACCATTCAAATTGACTCAAACAAATTAAAAGACGGCATCCTATTTAAAAAAGGCAAAAAGAATTTCTTACTAATAAAATCAAAGTAAATAAAAAACGCAAGGCATAAAAAAGTAAACCCTAAAAATTAGATAGTTTTAAAAGGTTTACTTTAATCAACTTGCGTTTTTTAATTTAATCTAATTTGGAACCGCATTTTTCACAATAGCCATTTTTATAACCATTGATATGTTTTAATTCGGGCACTTTTATAAATAATATTTCTAAGGGCTATCCCTTTTGAAACTATCGGAATAAACAGAAAAAATTAAACTTTTCAGGTTTAACTCTTTTTTAGTTTTAATAATCTCAAAAAATTAGATTCTATTGACAATTGCAACAAAAATTGATATTATGATGACTAAAAAGAAAACTATGGATTTATCTTTGAAAATAAAGCAAATGAATAAATTTAACGAATATATTTTGCAGGATGTCAATACAAAAAGAACACATCGGCTCATTTTAGAGTTTCATGGAATTGATCCAAAAGTTGGTAATGTAATTTTGCTAGACGAAAAATTGTCAAACCCTAAAAGTGACTTATACATTCAGTTGTATGAGTTTGAAGAGTTTAATGAAATTGAAAATAATTTGGATAAAGCAGATCTTGCTGGTCTTATCTCAAAGATTAAAAATTTGCTCTTGTCCAAACGCTTCTCTAAGTTTTGGATCATAAAACTCTCCTGTAATAGCACTACATTGCGCATAAGTTTCTTTAAATTCATCTCTTTGCACGCCGTAGATATCAAGTTCTCCGATATGTTTTTTATACACATTTGTCACATCTATCGCATCTGTCACATTTAGATATCCACCCTTTTTCAATTTAAAAGGAATCAAACTGCCACCTTCTCCCCAAGGAACCATAAACTCGATATCCTCAGGAACCATTAAAAATGCATTCGGTTCTCCAATTGGCGCATGTTTCCCGTCAGCACCAACATTTAACTCATAGGTCATTTTAAATTTTGCGTCTTTAACAATGTAAGCCTCGCCCTTAGGATTTGTCACAATCCAATCTGTTGGATCTTGAATAACAGCATCCTTAACTTCAACATGACCATTACTCATAATGGTGGAAAGCTGTTGACCAACTCTTTCTTTTCCTGCTTGCTCTGCTTTAACTTGAACATATTTCCTATAGTATGCATATAAAACGCTATCTGGAAATTCATTTTCAATTGCTAAATATGCATTGTTATTCATGTTAGGTGCATTTTTACCTAAAAACTTTTCTCTTAATGTTCTAAGTTCCATTTCTTCATCTAAATCCATATCTATAGATGTTGAATTTGACTTTTCTTCAAGTGTTTTAAGTCTATTTAATTTACGCACCTCACCAATTTGTCTCAGGCATTCATCAATATATGCCAAAAGTTCTGCTCTTGTTTTTAATTTTCTCATTTTTTCCTCCTGATGACCTCATTATAACATAGGTGAGTGGCATTGTCAAGTGGTTTTTAATTTTCGTTTTTCTTCATTTTTTGTGTAATTTAATCATATAACACACATTTTACATATAAAATTCAAATTTGTGTGGTATATTTTTTCCCTTGACGCACCAAGTAAAAGCAAAACAAACTTTAAAAAATACTATTTAATTAAATATTATTTTTTTAATTTTTTAATGTAGTCAATTATATCGCCAACTGTTTTAAGTTTTGCAACGTCCTCATCTGGCAAACTTACACCAAATTCATCTTCAAAAGACATTATAAGTTCAACCACGTCAAGACTATCCGCTCCTAAATCTTCAACAAGCCTTGTAGTTAGGTTAATTTGCTCTTTTTTCTTTCCTAATTTTTCAGCGATAAGATTAATAATTTCTTGTTCCATACTTCCTCCTTAAGTTATTTTATATAAAAATTTTATAAAAGTAAAGTAAAATTTATAAATTTGACACAATTTGCCCAATAACTTTAAAATTACACATAATTAGAAAATTTTTTCATCTTTTTTAATGTTACAATTTATCTATGAATATTGAAATTATTGATAACGCATACGACAATTTTACATTAGCACAAAAATTTAAAAAAATAGTGAAAGAAAAAGCAAAATTTCAAAAAGTTATGATTCTTTTTGATATCTCTTCTCAAAGCGAATTAGTTAACACGATTTTTAATGAAATAAAAGAATGTTGCATAGTTAACAAATTAAAAATTGAAGGAGACTTATCTGAAATTTATAATGGTTACAAACTGCTAATTATCATCACCAGCACAAATGCTTTTGTTAAAGCAAATATTCGAGTTAGCGAATTTTATTCAATTTTTTTGCCAACTGACGAACACATTTTGCCCTATTTTTTAGACGAAACAAACATTTTTAACAAAAAGGAATGCGCCTTGTTTTTAAAGCCTTCTAATCTAGACGTTGGAGTTTATACAAGCATATTTTTCAATCGTTTTTATCAATTTTTATTTGACCTATTCTACACTCAAACAAGTTCTATAGAATTTGATTTTTTCATAGGTGATATCACGCAAAAAAACATATTAAATTTATTAAATAATCATAACAAAAAAATGAATTTTATTGATATTGATATTATTAAAAAAACTGATATTGACATTGAGGATTTATGCTTAGTTGATTATCTTTTAATCTCGGCATTTAATATAGTTATTGGTGCGATAAAACATAATGCTTATGAACTTGTTGATGTGTATAAATCAGCGCGCGAAAACTATGCTTTAATTGATAGGTATTACACTATGGCGAACAACGAACTTTTCACAAATTTAATCAGTTTGAATTTTAACAAACTTAATTCTGCTAGTGAAAAAACTAAGCAGTCGATTTTCGAATTTTTAAAATACTTTTCAATTTCAAATCAGCATATTGACGAAATTATAGAAAAAATCAAAAACTACTCTAAGACTAGTGACGGCATTTTAGGTTATCTATATCTATACAATGTGTTTGGAACATAAGAATTTTAATTCAAGTTTAAACTTTTAAATAATTTCAAATTTTAATTTTAGTTTTTTAATTTGTTTTTATTTTTCAATTTTGTTTTGTTGTTTTGTTTTTACTTATTTAAAATATTTTTATAAAAAATTTTAAAAAATTGCAAAAAATAACATTATTTTTTACTTTTTTTATTATTTTTTGATTAAATTTTAGATTTTAGCAATATAATTCTACATATGAAAAAACTTCTTATATTTATTTTAATGTTTTTAATTTTAATTAGCGGAGCAAAAACGCAAGAAACGTTTACTCTTCTAGATTATTTTTCTGGCGAGTATTATGCTTACACATCCGCCCCTGCAAGCGCAAATTACATTAATCTTGGAAGTTGCGTGATGAATATTGGTGCGGTTGATGAAAATGTGCCAATAATAGGAGAAAGTTTAACCATTCAAAACTTTGAACCTTTGAGCGCATTAGAAGTTTTAAATGCAAAATTAATAAAAATTGAACAATTAGATACGGGTGCAACCATATTTTATGCCTACACTGATAAAATTAATAAAAATGTTACAATTGAAAATCAAAAAGTAAACATTCAAATTGCTACTTATTCAGATTATTCAGTGATTGGCTGGCCATTGATTTTAGGAAGTTATTAAATTTTACATTGTTTTATGCTAAGTTTCTATTTAATTTGCAAAAAAAAATTTAAATATCAAGAATACGTTTAAATTAATAAATAAAATCTCCAACTTATGAAAAAAAATTATTTTAAAGAAATTTTTAAAATTGTGTTTAAAAGAAAAAAATTTGTCTATCATTTCCGTGAAGGAGGAAAGGATGAACAAAACAAATACTAGTCAAAAGAAGAGAGTTATCACGAGTGTTATATATGCCACCATAGTTGCTTTGCTTGTTATGGCGTGCGCAATCACAATTGCAGTTGTGAATAATAGAAACGATAATCCAACAACAGGAGAAATTGGAAATAATGACGAACTTCCTGTTGCCACTGTAACTTTTGTGTTACCTATGCAAAACGCAACAATCGCTAAAGATTATTCAGGTGCAAAACTCCAATATAATGACACTTTAAAACAATGGGAAATTCACAAAGCCATCGACTTTGTTCCAACTGATAATCTCTCAGTGTATGCTGTGGCAAATGGGACAGTCACAAACGTTTACACCAATTACTTAGAAGGCACAGTTATTGAAATCAGCCACGATGACGGACTCGTTTCAATTTATAAATCGCTTGATAGCGACGTGTTAGTTCAAGTTGGCGACACTGTTTCTGCTGGCACTGAAATTGGAACAGTTTCAAACAGTATGGCGCAAGAATTAAACACTAACGCACACTTGCACTTTGAAATGACTTTAAACGGCATTAAAGTTGACCCAAATGATTATCTATCTCTAGGCGATAAATAAAAAATTTAATTTTAAAGCAAAAAAAATCGTGTTATAAAGTTTATAAACTTAATTAAAACACGATTTTTTTATTTTTAATATTTTTTTAAAAAATTTTAAAATTTATTTATTTTTAGTATTTTTTATGAATTTTTTTCAATATTTTTTTATTTTTTTAGTATTTTTTGTGAATTTTTATTATTTTTTCTAATTTTTTTATTTTTTATTATTTTATTAAATATAATGTTATTTAATTAATTTTTATTTTTTAATTAATTTTTAATTTACATTTAATTTATCCTAAACTTTTATTTTTTCTTTTTTATCTCTTGATGCTAGTCAAGTTTGTTATTCGCTACGATAAACAGTGTTAACATTTTTTATTGATTTTATGTTTTTCATAATGTTATCTAACTCGGTTTTATTTTTTATTTCTATAACAATTTGGAAATCTATTTTATCATTTGCTTCCATATATCCAAAGCCCTTTAGTTTTCCTTTTAATGTGCGCGAAAAATCGGTTAAAACTTTTACCATTTTTGGATTGTTATCTGTTTCCACCTTAATAGTTGTGATAAAATCTGAAACTAAATCCTTTTGCCATTCAACTTTTATTAACCTTTCCTTTTCTAAGTGTTTTACATTAACGCATTCTCGCCTATGAATTGTGACACCGCGCCCGCGTGAAATGTAGCCAATAATATCATCTCCAACAACAGGAGTGCAACATCCCGCATAACGAATTAAAAGTCCATTATCGCCGTCAACTAAAATTCCGTCTTTATTCTTTTTGATTGTTAAAACATTTTTATTCGTTATACTATCTAATTTTTCTTTAGAAATAAAGTTAGTGATTTTTCCTATCACACTTGCAATAGAAATTGAACCTGCACCAATTTCAGAAAACAATCCATCAATTGAATCAATCATCAGCCCGCTTGCAATTTTATTTAAATAATCTTCTCTTTCTTCTTTTGATAAAACTATGTTTTTAGATTTTAGCGCTTGGTCGAAGATTGTTTTTCCATTTTTTAGATTATCTTCTTTATGTTCGCTTTTAAAAAACGCTCGAATTTTACTTCTAGCAGAAGTTGTTACAACGTATTTTAACCAATCTCTAGACGGACCTTTACTATTAGGGTTTGTGATAATTTCCACAACGTCGGCATTTTTTAATTTTGTTGTTATAGGCACCATTTTTCCATTAACTTTTGCACCGACACACTTATTTCCAATATCTGAATGAATTGCGTAGGCAAAATCTAATATGGTTGAGCCAAGCGGAAATTCCAACACCTTACCCTTAGGAGTTTGAACCACAATCGCCTCGCCATAAAGGTCGGACTTCAATGTTTGCAAAAATTCTTCATTGTTTAGGTCTTTAGAATTTTCAAGCATTTGCCTAAACCAAACAAACTTTTTATCTGCCTTATTTTGACTGCGCCTTTCTTTATAAATCCAATGCGCCGCCACACCGTATTCGGACAACCTGTGCATTTCGTGCGTTCTAATTTGGATTTCAAGCGGGCGAGTGTTATCCGCCACAATTGTTGTGTGCAAACTTTGATAACCATTAGGTTTTGGATTTGCAATATAATCTTTCACTCTTCCCTGAATCGGTTTATATATAGAATGAATTTTTCCAAGCACTGCGTAACACTCTTCAACCGTGTTTACAATCACGCGCATTGCCACTAAATCATACACCTTACCAAGTGGAATATTTTTAGTTGTGAGTTTTCTATAAACACTATAAAAGTGCTTTTGACGGGCTTGAATTTCCCCATCAATATTTAATTCGTGCAAAATCTTTTTTAATTTTTTAGTGGTTAGTTCTATCTGCTTTTGATTTACACTCGTTTTTAAAAGCGCCTCATTTTTTAAACGGTTATATGCGTCTGGTTCTAACAATTCAAATGCTAAATCTTCAAAATCGTTTTTAAATCGGTTTAATCCTAAGCGCTCGGCAAGGGGTGCAAAAATTTCTTTAACCATTTTCACAAATTCTGAGTCTTGATTTGTTAATGGAAGTTTAATTTGCATTAAGTCGTATAAAATCGAAGCAAATTTCACTATAACCATTCGCATATCTTGGCAAATTGCTAAGAATAAATGCCTTATATCTTCTGCTTCCACCGCGCTATTTAGTGTGGTGACGTCACGCAAAAGTGAAAAGGACTCAAAAAGCCTTTTTTGCTCTTTATTAAATTTTTTTATTTCATCTTGTGCTGATTCACTATTAATTTTGTTGAAACTATAAATTATATATACTATTAAAAAATCAGTTTGAATATGATAAGTTATCATTGTGTCTATTACAAAAGACAACCTATTTAAATTCATATCTTCAACAATATATTTATCTATTATTTTTTTATCTTTTTCACTCAACTCAAAGTTATCGGTGATTTTTTTTATAATCTCGTCTTTCATTTTTAATAATATACAACAAAAATATTTATAAGTCAAAAATTTTTAGATAATTTAGTTTTCATTTTTATAAAAATTCACCTTAAACATTTATCTTTTAAGGTGAATTTAGGTTGCCACTTCAATATATGTGTGCACTTCCATTCTGAAGTTATTAATATTTAAAGTGTGCTCATATCTATAATCTATTAGCACTCCCTCACACAAATCAATCGTTTGGTCGCCAGCAATTGGGTTTTTACTATAATAATAGCCATCATTACCTGCATAGAAAAGAGTTCGATTATACTCATAAATTATAGTGTTATCTAATTCTTCTCCGTTTTGGAAAATATCGATTGTAAATCTTATATTGTAATTTCCAGACGATTCAATCTTTAAATCTAAATCTATTGAAAGAAGCCTATTACCTTGAATTTCTGTTGGTGTTCTAAATCTATTTAATTCATAACCATCGACCACGTGAGTTGCAGACACTCTTCCGTGAATATACAGAAATGAATTGTTAGTTAGCTTAGAAATTGCGAGTAGAATTCCAATAGTGCTCGCCGTTATTACTAATAAAATAGTTAAAACAATTATGATAACTCTATTTCTTCGTGTTCTTGCTTTGAAATTTTTTAGATTCGTTTCGTTTAACTGCTCCAATTCAACTAAATCTATCGAATCATCATTCAACTTTGACCTAAGCGAACTTCTAACAGGTTGACCTAAATTATTAAATCTATTAGATTGTGGAACTGAATCATCTTCGTTTGTTTTTGATTGTGTTTGTTCTAAATCTTTTTGATTTGTTTTTTCATTTTCTTGAGTTGGATTTTTATTTAAATTCTGAACTTGATTATCTTTTGCAGGATTAACTTGTTGTGGTTTAGTTTGGTTTGCTATCGGTTGGGTTGGTTTAATAGGTTGTTGTTGAGGTTGAGTTGGTCTTGTTTGCTGTTGATTTGATTGAAATTGAGCAAATGTTTGCGTTGTTTGTTGTTCCAGGTTCGGTCGTTGCTGAGGTTGAACTGACCTATTTGGTTGCTGAGGTGGAACCGGTCTATTGGTTTGCTCAGGCTGTGGTGGTCTTGCTTGTTGAACAGGAGTATTATTCACTCTATTTGTTTGACCTAATTGAGTTGGCGTTACCCGCTCACTTGGTCTAGTGGGTTGAGTTGGTCTAATTGATGGCTGAGGCTGTGGTTGCGTTGGTTTTGAAGATTGAGGATTTGATGGCTGAGATTGCGTTGGTCTTGCCATTTGAGTTTGCCTTGTAAATTGCTGATTTGGCTTAGGTCTTAATGATGTTTGATTTGGTCTATTTTGTTGTTGTGCCGGTCTATTTTGTTGTTGATTTATCTCATTTTTAATTGAATTAACTGAAGGTTGATTTAAATTATTGTTTGAAAGAGGACTATTATTTCTAATAGGTTGATTTTCTTTATTTTCCATAACATTCCTCCTTTTTTGTTTTATATTAGTTTGTTAAACTAGGGTCGACATCGAATCCTTCGATTGTGACTACTAACTTCACAGAGTCCGCATTGATATTATTTGTTATATCTATAAACTCTGAATACGGAATACTAAAAGCGGTTAGCATATTCAAATTTGCTTGTGACGGATATCTTTGATTTCCTGATGAATTTCTATAGTAATAATAGCCATCCGAATCCAATTCAAATCCTGCAGTTGCACCATTTGGCGCGGACGCACCGATTATGTTTAAATCAATGAGAGTGTCCGTTTCGCCATTTATAAACATTTCTATTTTATATCTGACGAACACTGATGCTGAGCCTGTGTCGGCATTCTTTAGTGTGAGGTTAAGTGAATATTCTGTGTTAGGCAAAATTTCACGCACTACATTATTTGAACTATCTGTTAAATTTATATACGATTTTTCTTGTTCTGCAATATTTTCTTCATATGTTTTTATTAGTGTTCCTTCTCCCGATTCGCCCGGTAATTTTTGATAAACTTGCAAGTTTATGTTACTAATCTCTAAAATTATTTGAACTTGCTGATTATCTCCCGAAGTGAACCAAGCATTTGTTTTCAAAATTGGAAATAAAAGACAAGCAAGTATAATAAAACTTGAAATAATCCACATTATTAAGTTTCTTGACTTGTAACTTTTTTTCATTAACTCCAACTTTCTAAATATCCCCATTCTGAACCGAATTCATATAAATAAGCACTATTTGGTTGTTGTACCGCTTTAAAAGTGATTGTTATATGGACTGTTGAATTTAACAACTCAACAGGTGCATTTTCGCTTAATGTCATACTATTTGCAAAGTCAACAAATCCATTAGCCGTTAGTGCCGACCTAAAATAATACACATCCGCTCTTTGACTGCCCGAACCTGAGCCTAAAACTATACGATTATTTGATGAGTTTAATAAGAAATATTCGCCATAATTTGTTGATGAATCTATTGCGTCACCATTCATAATATACGCATTCACTTTAAGTGCTATATAACTTGTGCAACTCGAATTAGATTGAAAACCTAAATATGTTATTGCATCTCCTGAGGCAGTTTGAAAATTAAATGTTGAACCACGAGAAATTGACGCATCGAACGAAGGAAGGATGTTCATCGTTGTTTCTCCGTTTGCTAGAGTTGTGGTTGTGCCGTTACTATAATAGGCAAACCTAACATCTAGCGAACCAAAATTTAAATTGCCTTCTATATTTGCAACGGATGTGAAATAAGCATATGTAACATTGAAAGTGCATAAAAAGACTAACGCAATAAGAATTACACCGCCTATTATGTTAATCTTTTTACTTTTTTGTTTCATTGCACTCCTTTTATTTTATTGCAAAATAGTTTTCAAATATTTGTGTGGCGCTCTCACCCCAAGAAGAGGTCATAGTTTGGATTAGATTATCATCAAATTCATCCGTTGCCAAAATTAAAGAAAGTGTTAAATTTTCTCCCGCACTCATACTCACACTTATCACTTGACCTGGACGAACGATTCCAACAAAGTAATTATAATTTCCAATCGTTTCAAACTTTGTGTTGGATGTATCAACTGTTCCCAAAAAGCGGACATAATATGAATTTGTTGAATTATTCACTATGAAAGCATTAGTCGTTCCTTCGTTTACTATCTCAATTGTGTTTAGGCTTGTTTCGGTTGAACCTGAAGCGCTAGATTGAGATAAATCTATATTTTCTAACGAATATGATAGCGATATTTCCATAACCTTAGCGCTCTCTCCTGGCATTAGAGATAAACTTGATGACCTAAAACTATTTCCACTAGACAAACTAAATCCATTAAATGTGGTGTAATTATTTGATAAATTAATCAATGGATAATCCACATTTTTTATGTAGTAGGTTTGTGTTGATAAGAAATCTGGATTAGTGTTTGCAATAAAACTGCCGTTAGAATAAATGTAATATTGCCAATAGAAGTGACGCCAATCTGCTGGTGCGGTGGATGATGTTAATTGAGAGTAGGTTGTTTGTTGTCTTGTTAATGATAAAGTGGTCTGAATGTTTGTCACTTTGCTATCTGTGTTATTTTTCACAAACAATTCAATAGTTGAACTATTTGAGGAATTACTCATAGTTGCAATGACATCTAGGCTGTTATTGGTTGATGAACTACTCGTTTGAGAGGAAGAATTTACACTTACTTCTAAATACACCCACGCATCGTACACTCCGCCCGACTGAGTTGCTAATTCATCGAAGAATGACGCACCAATTTGATATGCTTCATATAGGTCAATTGTGGAATATGGCGCTATATATGTGCCATATGATTTTGGCTCGGCAGAATAGGCGGATGAATTAAACTCTTTTCTTGCCCAATAATTGCTATTTGAAAAATCAATATTTCCTTCGCCTTTTTGCGTTCTCCCATTGCTTATAACCGCATTTAATCTTGTGGTTAGAGTGACACTTAATTTACTACTTGTGTTGTTTGTTAAAAGTACACTTGTTAAAATATCGGTTGTACCACTCGCAATTGTTAAATTATAAAGATATGGGCTATATTCACCGCTGTTTGTGACAACAATATTTTCCTCTTGATAATTGGTTGTTGCGCCATTATCTTTGGATGCAATATATCCGCTTGCAATGCCATTTGAAAACGTTATGAAATCCACATCATTTACAATCAAATTTGTTACCATTCTATAATTTGAATAATCTGAGTTTTGAAGTGAGCCTATTGTAGTTATTTCAATGCTGTCAATTACGTTTACATACACTGCTGAGTTTGCAGGAATTATGTAGTTATAATACATATTATCGAACACGTTGTTTATTGCGCTATCGTATGTCCAATTATCATCAAAATTATATTTTAAATTATTTTCAAACACTAATGTATCTCCGCTTGCATTTGTGTTTGTGGCAGTTCGCCAAAGACCTACTGCTCCAACAGTGAGTTTTATAGGACTTGAACCTGTTACAATGTATAGCCCCACTCCTGCGTAAAATCTATTTCCATAAAGTAATCTATAGTTTGTGCCGTCTAGATAATATGCAGTGTTTGCACCAGGATGAACCACACCGTTATCGTAATTATACCTATAATTATAAGCAATAACATATGCGTTGGATGAATTTGCACTATCTATTGACGGATTTTTATATTTTAACCAAGCAGTTACTGCCTCGCCCGAAATTCCTTGCGCTAGTGCGTGAGTGGAATTGTAACTTGAACTATCGTCGCTTGCGATATATATTTCCACATCATCTATATTGATTGTTAAACTAGCACCCATAAATGTTTCGTCAGTGGTGTCTGCAAAATTTACTGCTGAAATTATTGTTAGTTTGCCTGTGCCCGCTGAAATTGAATCTCTAACAAAAATGTAATCATTATCCACTATGAAATTATCTCTATTTGGCATTGTTAAAATTACATTGTCTGTGCTCGCGCCATTCGACCAAGATAGAGAATAACTGATTCTAATATCTATATCGTAAGAATACGAATATTCTATTGCAACTTCGCTTAATTTTGCGCCATCGCCAAAAATTATTGGCGAATTTATGCTGTCGTTAATAACTGCATATTCTTGTTTTGCTAAATAAGTTGTGGTTGAATTTGGATTGCTACCAACGTTTAAAGTTAGTGTTAAATTGGCAAAAGTTTGACCTATTGTAAAAGCAAAAACCGCGACTAATAAGACGCTTAAAATAATTATTAAATTATTGGTTTTTGCTCTCAATTTATGCAATCCAGATCCTCCTAGTTCGCCTCATATCAATTTCGTTTTGCACGGTTGCGCAAATGCACCATATAGCGATAATCATAGCAATAAATAGAAGTTTATGTTCAGCGATAAAATTGACATACGTTCCATAGTTCGCAATGCTTGTGACAACTTTTCCTTCTATATCAGAAAGTGTTAAAACGTCAATCGTTGCGTTATCTTCTGCAACCACTTGTTCGTAAGTTCTTCCGTCGATATACTCTGCAACCTTTTTCCATTCAACCGGGTCTGAACCATCTTCCGGATTAGGGCTTTGAACGTTATCTCCGTGCGTGAAGTAATATGTTGTGCCGTTATGTTCTTTTATTGAAACAATTCTGTGAGTTGCAAGTGTTCCGCTACTAAACGAATAGGTAACTATATCGCCGACCGCATAATCATCTTGCGCTTTAACTACCACCATATCGCCTGTTTTAAAAACGGGATACATACTATCGCTTAGCACCTCGTATGGCTTAAATTTAAAGCCATACACAAGCACCAAAGCGATAGCGAGCATTATGCAGATTGCCAAAACTATATCAAACAACACTTGTTTGAAAATGTTGAATGTTTTATTTTCTAAAATCTCATCATTATAATTCATAATTACCCCGTAGTTGTCCAATTATTGATTGGAATATTTGAACGATTTTGCCCGTATATTCCCATATTTACAATTCCGCCACTACCAATTGTTGTTGCTCCGTTTAAACAAGCAAAACTTGCGTAACAATCGTTGATAGTTGTGGTGATGTTATTGGTTGTGGTGATGTTTCCAGCAAGCGCACCAATATAAATTTCAGTTGTTGAACTATTTGTTACTCTCAAGTTAAATGTGATTTCGCAACCTGAATTTTCAACAATTGCGCTTTGTATTATGCCTGCAATTCCACCCATCGACATATTTTTGTTTAGCGCTTGGTTTGTGATGACACCCGTTGACACACTATTTGAAATTCTACCTTGCGTTACTGCGCCAACAACACCTCCAATTCGGTTTGCATAAATGTTAGTGAAGTTTACATTTGCTATAGCATTAGAAATTGTGCTTGAACGCGCCTCTTCGCCACTAAACAATCCTGCCACACCGCCAACATAGTTAAACGAATTGTTTGAATTTCTTTGCGATAACGTCAAGTTAGAATTAAACGTTGCTGTTGTTGAAGTTATGCTTGAAGAGGTGCTAGTTGCCACCATACCGCCGACGTATACTTGAGTTGAAGTGAAACTGATATCAAAATCAAAACTGATATTTGAATTGCTATCAATAATTTCACTATTAGATAAACTTGCAACCAAGCCTGACGCGTAGATATTGCCTGACAATGCCACATTTTGTGCGCTTGAACTATCAATTAAACTAATATTGAACGAATTAACATCCACATTGTTGATAGTTGAATTGTTCGCATTAACTGCTAACACTGATAAGTTTATCATATTTGCGCTATTTAATGCAAACGAAATTGAGATATATGAAGGAGTATCATTAAGTCCGATTGACAAATCATTAATTTCAGCGCCGTCTAGGTTATTAAATAATGCAAAGTTAGTTATATTCGTTAACTCAATGTTATTAAATCCATAGATAACATTACCCTCTCCGTTGATTACTCCTGAGAAATTGTTTGCAATTATTGCGTTGAATCTATTTAGTCTATCTGAGAAGTTGATGCCACTTAAATTGATTGACTCTAACAATTCATACTCTGCAGATTCGTTATACGAAATGTTTAATAAGTGTGTTGCATTTTTGATTCTATATGGATTTTCACTTGTTCCTGAACCATATGAATATAAGTTGTAATCCACTTCGCCATAACTTGACGTTGCAGAATTGTTGCTATTTGTTCTCACAACTTGAACATTAAAGTTAGAGTACATTCCTAAAACTGTTGGTTTAAAGTAGTAATATCTAACTTCTTCAGCCTCATAGTATGGGCAACTAGATGCACTTATTGTGATAGTCTGTTGAGTTATTTCGTCGCTTACAACCGAACCATTTGATGCTGAAGCGCTTGCGATATATTCATACATTGAGTAACTAATTCTGAAACTATCGCTAGATAAGAAGTCACTTGCAACCGACCAATAATAACGTTGATTGTCATAATCATAATTTAAACCTGACACTGCGCTTGGCCTAGAAGTTGAACTTACAAAGTTACCTGCCTCGCCGTTAAACACTCTAGTTAATCCAATTCCACGTGCTATTACACTCACTTCAAACACTCCGCTAACTCCGTCTGGAACTAGCACTTTTGTGTCGTTTTCAACTAACACACTCGTAGTTACATTATTTCCATAAGAGAACGTTACAAAATATCCGTCCGCGTTATTTACTGCATCCCAAGTGATATAACTAGAATCTGTTTCGTCTATTCTAATATTTTCTACCTGATCTAGTTTTATAAACGTTGATGTGGCGCTCGCTTGCCTTGCCGTGATAGACGTATCTCCAATCGCTCTAATGTAAACTGAATACTCGCCTGCTGTTAAATAATTATTTGAGCTATCTGCCACCGCATTAAAGTCAAGGCTAGTGTTAGTTGTTACAAAATTATAACTTTCGCCATTCTTTGTTAAGGTTACCTCATAACTAACAGCATCCGGCACTGCACTCCAAGTTAACACTCCGTCAACTGCTGTTATGCTTGAACTGATAACTGACGACAATCTATAACTGCTTAGACCTTGTGAATACGCACTGCTAATAATTGCATTGTTTGAACCTGTTGTGCCTATTGTGCTAATTGAAATTGTGTATTCAATTGAAGGATTGATATAAGTTTGCGCACCCGTTGAAGGAATTGGGTATAATCCGTCCGTGAATGTATGCGAATGATATAAATATTCGCCATTTTCATCATTTACTCTATCCCCGTAAGTTTTGAATGAAATGTGTTGAATTTGCGAGTTACTATCAACAAATGCTAGGTCAATGCGCGACATTGTGTAGTTGGTTAAATCCAACACTTTCCACCTTAATTCGCCAATTTCTATTCTAACATCGCTCACTCCGTTTGAACGAACAAACTGCATAGTGTAATCAACTCCGTCTGTTTGATAGTAGCTTCCATTGATAACATACTGCGTGCTAGATAGTGCTTTTAGTTTAATTGTGAATGAATGGCTGTTATCTATTGTGTGTTCTTCACCTAAAATAGTGGTTATTTTTGAAGGAAGAGTGTATGTAACTTTATTGTTTTCTAGGCTAACTCCCTCGCTTGACATATTAATATTATAAATATATTCCTCATCTAATGTTTGATCATATAAGGTTATTTCATAATCATATATGTATGTGTATGCTCCGCCTGTGCTTGTTATATATGCTAAATCAAATTCAAGATTTCCCTTTGACGCGACAAATTGAGTTGAGGTTATTTTTCTAATATTATACTTGTTCGTTGGCACGCGCGCATTCAATAGATAGTTTGCTTCTTCGCTATCTAATGCACCTAATCCTGCCAAAGTTTGAACATTTATTTGATATGAGCCCGCTTCAAAATAATCTGCAAAGTTGAATAGTATGTTTTGCGTGTCTGAGAAAATGATTGCAACGTAAATTGCTTCACTATCTCCTGTTACACTTTTTGCCTCATCTTCAGTCATTATATCTGAGTGATACAAATACACATATTCAACATTTTCGCTATCGTTTAATACATTAACACCTAATTTATATATAGGATAATCTATAACTTGCCCGTCCACTTGCACCTGCATATTTTGAATCATAACTTGACCATTATATGTGGATAAACTATTTGTTCCATAACGGACAAATGTTGGCATATTATAAGCATCTGAAGAAAGATATGCAATGTGTGAAGTTCTGGTTGTGCTTTCCTCGATAATGCTATCTCCGCCTAAAAGTGAAATGTTTATTGTGAACGTTCCTCCGTCTGACAACGTTACAAACGAAATTGATGATGAACTTTCAAATAAACTTTCGGATTCGGTTAACGTGTTTGTTATTTGATAATAGTAAATGTATGAATAATCTCTAAGATTGATTGTGTTTTCATTAAACACGTTGAAGTATAGATAATTTGTGCCGTCTAAACTATATTTGTATACTGCATACAGATTTTCTCTATTTTCAATTAATTCATACTCATCCGCTAAAATGAGTGAGTTTTCTATTGCAGACATAAATGAATAATAATCAACTGCGTAAATTTGGTGAGTAACTCCTGCAGTTGATAAATTTATCTTAAACACCCTTGTGCTATTTAAGAAGGTATTATTATCGGTTGTAACTGAATTGTTGAAGTTATAATTTAAATTTAGAGTTTTGTATTCATCAATAGAATCAAATTTAAACACACCTTTTTCAACCTCTGTAATTATAGTTGAAAGTTTGGTGGCGGTTAACTCTCCCGCATTATAAACTATCGCCGAATTGACCACACCTAAATCATTATTTGTGTTTCCTATGAGTTTTACGTTTATAGTGTAACTTCTATTTTGAGTGAGAGTTAATATTCCACCCTCAACATTTAAAACGATAAAGTTAGAGTTAGCATAAAGGTCGGTTATATTTTCAGTATTAAAATCCGCCCACGAAGCAACTTCTAATTCACTTAATTTTTCATCCGCATTGTTTGAGCGCGAATAGGTTATTGTTTGGCTAAGTGATGAGTCCAAGGTGTCCACAAACGTGATTTCCGCCGAACTGAAATATGCGTTTGCGCTTAACACTAGATATCCGTCATCTACTTTTGCGTCCACCACTTTTGGCATTCTATACACAAGTTTTAATTCACTTTCCCTGCTGTTTACAACTAACGAATTATCGCTAATTGTTTGCACGCTCACAGCATAAAGACCAAAATAATCGTCGAAAATTGAGTTTGAAAAGTCGAACGAATTAGTTGTTAAACTATCAATTTCTAATAGTTTTTTATCTTCGCCTAAACTATCGTAAATGCGTACAATGTACGTGCAATATGCGCTCTCTTCCCAGACAATAGAACCCGTGCTGACATTGATGCTAGGAGTTTTTAAAATGCTAAATTCGATAGGATCTGAATACACACTATTTAATAAGTTGTATCCTCCAATAACATTTGCCATTGTTTTAACACTTATAGAATAATCGCCCTCTTTAAACACCTCATCATCTGAAATTGTTCCGTCTAAATCTAAATCATAGCCATAAGGGAAAATAAAGTTTGTGGCGGTTAAAACTAACGGATAAGATAGATAAACATACTCAATAACTCCGTCTTGAACGGATGAAATTTGCCTGTATTTTAGATTAGCATCTGTTGAATAATATGTGTTTTCGCCAATAGTAATTCTAAATGTGTATCCCGAAACAAGATTGCTATTAGAATTGATTGTGTTGTTTGTGCTTGGCTCAAATGTTATGCTTTCAACATACTCATCATAATCATTTTCGGTTGAATTTTTCTTTAAGTTGCTGGCTTTAAGTAGACCATATACATCCAAACTTGACGAATTTGAATTTATATAATAGACTTCTTCGTCTATATCTAGACTCGTGTAATTTACAATTAATCTAAATGTTAAATTTTCATTTAATGGTGCATTGACACCGAAACTCATAACTCCAGCATTATTCAATGCATCTGTTAGGATTATAACATTGTTATTATCTACACTGATTCCTTCATTTAATAACTCAAAATCAAACGATGTTAATCCGTTTGTTGCTTGAATTTTTATATCTATGCTTTCATCTTGTAACAAAGTTATGGCAGTTGGAGACAATGTTAAATTCATTTCGCCATTCACAATACTTAAAATTGGTGTTGTAAGTTTATTTACGCGAATGCTTTCACTATAACTTGAATTTGAGTAATTCGAGTCAGCAATTGCTTTTATAACTATGTTTGCTTCTCCTGTTAGGCTTGTTAATCCATAAGATGTTTCAGAAAGCAAGCCAACATTTAATTTTTCGTAAACCGAACTATTCACTCTATAAATTTCATAACCTATTGCGTTTTCCACCGCATCAAAATGCAAAATCCCATTTGAAACGTAAATATTTGTAACAGCATCAATTTTATTAATTTCAAGGCGTTCACTTTCAAGTGAGTTAAACATTAAAATTATATTATCATCCTCAATCTTATCGCCTGTTGTAAGAGTTGTTACACTAACAAAAATTTTTCCATTAATGCTAATATCGTCAAGATTAAATGAAATTACACCGTCCATTGCATCGTCGTTTGAAAATTGGATTGTGATTTCATTTGTTTTCTCTGCACCTAGTAAGTTGAATATACTTATTAAATACGTTTTATCACACTCTTCTTGGTCAATATTAAACGAAATGATAACCGAATTGTTTGTTGAGTTATTATCTTTTACACTCGTTAACGTCAATTGATTGGCACGCGATATATATGCACTTTCGCCCTTTTTGCTTATTCTTAAACTTTCACTTGTTGAATTGACATTTTTTGTTATTGCATTTATTTTTAAAACCCCATTGGCATTATCTAAGAATGAATATATGTATCCGACATCAACCAAAATATAGCCGTTTTCACTATCAACTATTGCACTGCTATCTAGTTCAATAACAACACTATCGTTTACAATTAGTGAATAGTTTTGATAATTGTCAGTCACCTCGTTGATTTTTATAGTGAGGTTTTGATTAAATCTACCTAAAATTGTGGCAGTTTCAATTTGTACCACCTTTTCATCACTAAACGAACTATCCACACTAGTATCGCTCTCTATTGGCACAAATTTTACCTTAACACTAAAACTTGTCTCATCAACTAAACTTGGAATGATTGGTTCAAATTTATCGTCTAGTAAATCAACAAAATATTGACCTTCAATATACTCATAATTTAAAGTATAATCATCACTTACTAGCAACATGCCACTCGATTCAAACAATAATTCTTCATCATTTATTGTGATAGATAAGATTAGATTGTGCTCTACATCTTGATTTGTCGGTGTAATTATCAATTGACCTTGTTGATTGATATTAAATTCGACCTCACCGTCTATTTTGTTGATATTTAGTGTGAAACAATCTGAATTTAAATAGAAATTGTTTTCACTTGAGTCAATTGCCTCAATGTAGACAACAAATTCATTATCTCCAACCACAAAGTCTGCATATTCACTAGTGAAATCGTAGTTTTTAGGTTCGCCGTTTACGGTTAACACATAATCTTTAACGATATCTGAATTGTTTAGGTCTGTTATGCTAACAACATCTGAATTTCTATTATAAGTTAGAGTTGGAGAGACCAATTTTTGCACATTAATGTTTCCTGAATAATTAGAGTTAATTGTGGTGCTTCCATTGCCGATTGCTTGAGCGCGGAACACTAAAGTCTCGCTACCAATATCAAACTCGCACGAATTTGTATCAATTTCAGCAAAAGTGTCAAAATTGTCGCCATTTTGTTTATAAACAACATAATTTTCTGCGTTTTCAATTTGTGTAATAGATAAGATTGTGTCTGTTTTATTTTCTAAACTCAAAACAGGTGCGCTTAAAACTTCAAAACTAGCAGTTAATGATGATTTTCCGTCAATATTAACTGAGAATGTGTTTTTTCCGTCGCCTAAAATGTATAGTGAAACGTTATATTCGCCAGCAGGCAAGAAGTTTTCACCAGCCTCACTTGTTGTGTTTAACTCGTAAGTTAAACTTTCTATCGTAAACTCAGTGTCAGTGCCATTAATTTCAAATCTATAAAGTGCGTTTTCATTAATCTCATTTCTCTCAACACTTATCACGCCATTAGAAATGTCAATTGCTTGTTCGTCAATCAACTGAACAAAGTCGATGCTAACCTTAGCGCTATCAAAAATCTCTAAGTTGTTTCCAAGATGAGTGACGTAAATTGTGTTATCTCCCGCATTAAACTCGAAAGCGGACAAATCAAGTGTATAATTATCGCTATTTGCAACTATTGTTTCGCTATACTCTCCACTTGTATGATTAAATTCAATTAGGTAACTATCTAAATTTGTTGATGGGAAACTTAAAATGTAGTTGTCAATGCTAAGTGAAGCGGTTCCTCGTTTAGTGATTTCAATACTGCCAACAAAAGACGATAAATTATTTTCGTTATATGCTGGCACTGCCATTACACTAACATTATAAGTTTTATCTGATGGATAATTATCAAGCGAAAAACTATTATTCTGAACTATAATGTTTGTTGAATAATCGTCAAACTTTAGTCCCACAACATAACTAGACGCACCAGCAACAGCATTCCAACTAATTAAGTTATTTTCAGCGGTTGGATTTGGAGTTTCAAGCCTATTGAAATTGATTGTGTCTATTGAACTTATAGTTTTAATCACGTTCACACTTGCCCTATTAATTACAGGTTCAACAGTTAATGTGTGGTCGGTTGGCGAATATAAAATTTCATTGTAATCATCAAGAGTTGTTAAATCTAAGAAATTGTTTGTGGTGTTTAGTTTTAATTCGTTATCAATACAAATATTGTAACTTTCAACCTCTGCATTGCTTTGCCAACTCACTGTGTTTTCTACCATAACAGCGGAAACTTCATCCATAACTTTTACACGCAAACTTACAGGCAGTGAATTGTAATATGTCACGGATGAATCTGTTTTATTGCTTTCACTAACTAGTTTGGTTATTGTTAAATCGAGATAGCCGGATTTATTTGTATCTACATTTGTTAAGTCCACACTATTAGACGATGTTGCCAATATTACGTTTCCATCAAGAGAAATTTGGACATCACTCGAATTATTATCATAACTTAAAATACCTCCAACAAGGCTTGCGTTGGTTACACTGCTTGCTTGATAGATTTTAAGGCTTGCTGAAAAACTTGAACTATTGAATGCGTGGCTATAGCTTGGTGCATTCGCGCGAACTGAAATTGTTAAAACTCTATCAAATGCGCTAGATGAAATGTTGTTGTAATCTGACAAACTATAACTTGTGCTATTTCCAATATTTACGTCACTTCCATTAATTCGCAAGGTGTATGACGAGGCATTTGCTATCATATCAAAATTGATAGTTTGGTTTGCTGAGTTGTAATTAATTCTAGGGGTTTGTAGGGTTGTCACACTTTTTCTAACACTGACGGTCATAACATCTTCGCGAAGAGGGTTATCTTCACTCACAACGCGAATAACCGCCTCACCCTCTTGAAGAGCAGTTAACACATTATCTTGAACTGACACAATAGATGAATTTTCACTCGTGATTGTGTAATTTTTATTAGTTGCGTAACTTGGAGTTATGTTTACACTTGGCGAATAAGTGTCCCCTATCAAAAGAACAATGCTTTCATCTGCAAAGTGAATATCTTCTACCGGGGTGTTGTTATCGCAAGCAAACAAAAACATCGAACAAAGCAACAATAGAAAACATATTGAAATTCGTTTAACTTTTGTATTAGACATATCTACCCCTTTTAATGCCTTATATAAATATTAATATTATTTTAACACATAATTACATTTTTATCAAATAAATAGTTACAAATTTCTCAATATTTCAACATTTTTTTATTTCTTGATTTTTATATAAAATTTTTTTAAATATTTATAAAAAACTATTAAGAAATTCTATTTTTTAACGCATTGCAATATTGAAAAAATTAATAAAATTTTTAAAAAATTAAATTTTTTAGTGTTTTTTGCAATTTTTTGCGAATTTTTTAACATTTTTTAATTATTTTTTTATTTTTTTATAAATTTTTGTTTTATAAAATATAAAATAAATTTTTTAAAAAATTTTTAATTTGTTCGATTAAAAGATAAAAAACAAATTTCCTTGACAAATTTTAAAAAACATTCTATAATCAAAAACATATATATTTTTAGAGGATATTATGGAACTTAAAATTTACAATTCGCTTTCAAAGAAAAAAGAACCTATTAAGGTTTACAACAACAAAGTAACATATTATTTTTGCGGTCCAACAGTTTATTGGTTTCAACACATTGGCAATATGCGTGCATTTTTTGTTATGGATAGCGTTCGCCGTGCGGTTAAATATTTAGGTTATGAAATTAATCACGTTATGAATATCACTGACGTTGGTCATCTAACAAGTGACGCGGACGAGGGCGCAGATAAAATGGACGTTGCAAGTAAGCGCGAAAATAAGTCACCAGAAGAGATTGCAAAATTCTATTGGGATTTGTGTTTTAAGGATATGAAAGCGCTAAATATCGAAACACCAGAACATATATGCCCTGCCACTAGTGTGATTGACGAAATAATCGAATTTGTTCAAAAGATTTTAGACAATGGTTTTGGATATATCACAAAAAACGGCGTGTATTTTGATACAAGCAAATATTTAAACTACGGAAAACTTGGTGGAATGAATCAGCAAGATAAAAAGTTTGGCGCACGAATTTCTGTGGATGATGAAAAACGCAACCCTGCCGACTTTGTTTTATGGGTCATTGCAAAAGATAATCATATTCAAAAATGGCCTTCTCCTTGGGGTGTTGGTTATCCCGGTTGGCATATTGAATGTAGCACTATTGGAAATAAATTCTTAGGTGAACATATTAGCCTTCACGGAGGCGGTGTTGAGCATAAAACTGTGCACCACGAAAATGAAATCGCGCAAAATTTTGCTTGCACTGGTCACGAGGTTGTGGATATTTGGTTTCATTTAGAACACCTTATGTTTAACGGCGGAAAAATGAGCAAGTCCTCTGGCGGGATTTACACTTTAAATAACCTAATTGAAAAAGGTTACTCTCCTATGGATTTAAGGTTGTTTTATTTATCCGCACACTACTCTAAACCTCAAAACTTCACATTTGAAGCCCTAGATAATGCACGCGATAGTTACTCTAACTTAAAAAAGTTGATTTTAAAACATAAAAATGGCAAAAACAAAATTGACGAAAAAGTTATAAATGACTATAAAGAAAAATTTGATAAATTCGTTGCAGATGATGTGAATACTCCGCTTGCACTATCAGTTTTATGGGATGCGCTTAAAAACAATTTAGATAGCGCTGATATCTATAACCTTGCAATTGAATTCGATAAATTTTTAGGGTTAGACCTCGATAAAATTGAAGAGGAAAAATCCGAAATTCCAACTGAGATTATTGAAATTGCAGAAATTAGAAAACAAGCAAGAATAAATAAAGATTATTCAAAAAGCGACGAACTTAGAGATAAAATAACATCACTTGGTTACACCATTTTAGATAAACCAAAAAATGAATATGAAATTATAAAAAAATAAGGAAATTCCTTATTTTTTTCAATCAATTTTTATAATTAAAATTTTTGATATTTTGAAATTATTAAAATATTTTTATTAAATTTTTTTAAAAAAATAATATTTTTAGTATTTTTTTGCAATTTTTTAATATTTTTTATATTTTTTATATTTTTTATATTTTTTATTTTATTGAATAGGACTATTATTTAATAAAATTTTTAATTTTATATTTTCTTAAATTTTATTTTACTAATTTTTTAAATTGCCATTCTTATCACATATATTTATATAAACTTATATTGCTATTTTCAAGCGCTTCCATAATTTTTTTAACACATTCAATTAGAGAATTTAAACAATTATTGCAAACTTTTTTATAATATTCTTTTTCCTCTTTATAACTCCAATTTATAAATAATTCAATGGCATAGGTTAAATATTTTAAAAAAGTAAATAAATTAAATTCTTTAATTATATTTGAATTTAAATTAATATTAAACGTTTCATTTAATGAACTTATAATTTTATTTATTTCATCGCTTGCAAACTCAATGGAATTACTTAATTTAACATTCAATTTATTTTTTAGTGATTTGCAACTTCCCGCGCACTCGTTCAAATAAAAACAAATTTTATTAATAGATGTAACTCTATCAAATGTTTGTTCACTATTTAATTCGCTATACTTATTTTTTAAATAATTATAAGTATCATCATTTAAAATTGGAAAATCATTATAATTCATATCTTATTCTATTTTATTTTTAAATTTTTTATACTAGATTTAAAAAATGATTTTTTATAAAAATAATTTATTTAAAAAAATTTTATTTTTTTATTTATTTTTAGTGTTTTTTATGAATTTTTCAACATTTTTTGTTATTTTTTAAATTTTTTTAATATTTTTTATGTTTTTATGTTTTTTGAAAAATTTTTAAATTTTGACATTTTTGATTTTATTTGGTTTTTTTTATTATGCGTTTATCTTGTGAAGTTAATAACAAATTGATAGATAAGTTTTTATTTGCAAGACGGCTAAAAATTCGCTCGTCATAGCGCGACAAAATATCATCTTCAGATAAATTTGTACTAATAATAGTTGGAAGGTTATTCATCTGTCTAACGTTTATTAAATTGTATAAATACTCTTTTGTAATATTTTTAATTATTGGTTCAGTTCCTAAGTCATCAATAAACAAAATATCTGTTTTAAGAATGTCCGAAAATTCGTAAGATTTTCCCATATGATAAAGGCGCGCCAACTCGTTGATTTCAAATGCAGTTTTAAACGTCACAACCTGCCCGCTAGTTACAAGTTCGTTTGCCATACACTCCATCAAAAATGTTTTTCCACTTCCAGAAGCGCCCATAATGTTTATATTAATCTTTGAGACGTTTGGATATTTATCACACCACGTTTTTAAAATTTCTAGCGCTTTATGATCGACGTCGTTCATAAGAGAAATGTCCACATCTTTAAAAGACTTAAATTTAGAAATACTGCTAGATTTTATGCTAAGAGTTTTATTCAACTCTTTCATAAGGCACGAGCAAATTCTTCCACCAACAACTCCTGTGTCGTTACAAATTTTGCACTCATATTGCGGAGTCATCTTCGTTTTATCATAACCATTTTTATCTAGATATTGGTTAATTTTTAGTTGCAAGTCCTGCATATCGTGTTTTAGTGCGATATTTTCTTCTTCGTAAGATGTTTTTAAATACTCAAATTTGACGTGCGAATATTCGGTGTACAACTTGTTAAACTCTTCATTTTTTCTAAGAGAATTTATATAATTTTCGCTTTCTTCTTGCGCGCGAACACGTTTTAACATAAAATTTTGTTTTATGTTTGAGATTAGTTGTCGCTTGTCCATACTACACCTCCACTTCATCCAAATTGGTTAAGAAACTTGCAATTTCCGTTTTTGTGTAATTATTGTGGATAAATTCTTGCTTCTGCTCTATTTTATTATCTGCACCTTTCACTTTATCTACGGTTTTTAATCCCTCGTTATTCCAATTTGATAAAATTTTATTTAAATATTGAATGGCGTTTGCCTTGTTTGCACTAAGCGACGCGCCATATATTATAATTTCGTCGCTAAATCCCCAATCAGACGACCAAATTTTAAAGAAACTTCTATCCATATTGTTTACGTTTCTATTTAGCCCAAGCGCGTCTAAAACTGCCTTTATTCTATTGTCTGTTTCAAGATTATCTCGCATATAATTTAGGTACGCGTTTGTGTTAGTTATTCCTAATTTAAACAATTTCACAATTATGTTGTTGTAACCTTCAAGTGTGCGAATGCTGGACTTAAAACAATTGTCGGCAATCAGTTTTAGTGTGTCGATATCAAAGCCCATATTTATCCAAGTTACAACATATGTATCAATCTCTTTTGTTAAATCTTCATAGAAAATTCCTAATTCTTTGTTGACAGCAGTTGCAATAAAATACATATTTTCTTTTTCACTTTCGTAGTCGTCAATCTCTTTTATGCTCATCAATTTCATTTCAAAATATTTGGTCAAATTTTCATCCAAAACATTGACGTCAATTCGTCTTTTTTTAGACTTAATCAGTTTAACGACGTACAAAATTACATTCATTTCAAAGCCAAAACCAGTTAACCATTTGTTTAAAAGTTCTTTGTCTTCAAGTTGCACTTTGCGTTTGCTACCCATTGCATTTAAAATTAGCGTCATATTATCATCAATCTCGCCAAGTTCACTTATTTTTGCGTTTACTTGCTCAAGTGTATGTATTCCTTGACGTTCCCAATCGCGCGCTACGGTTAAAACATAATTAGGGCTTAAATTAAATCCCTTATATTCCACGCAATATTTAATAATTTGGAGCAGTGCGCGCTCTTCCATATGCTTAGTTTCAATCAAAAAGTAAAATTCAGCAAATTCATTTGGCATAACCATTCGCTTGTTGAATAGTTCTTGCACTTGAATGTTGAAATCGTTATACTTATCCACTTTAAACTTTTTAATAGACGCGGAAGTTTGAATCGGCAAAAATCTTATTTCCACAGGCTCTGTGGATAAAACTTGCACCAACCCTTCTTCTTCCCAATATTTAAATAGCGAAATAACATCATCTTCACAAACTTTCAAAGTTTTTGAAAAATACTCAATGGTGTTATCCTCACTTTCTGCGCTGTTACATTTCATCAAACCCAACAAATATGCTTTCACGCATAAGTCGGGAGCCTCTGGCAAATAGTCTGAAATAAACGCGTTATCCACCATTGTTTGCGCTTTTGATATGAAACTTGGACTAAACTTACAAAATGCCATAGCAACATAATAGCATAAATTTATAAATTTGTCTATCAAACTAAAAATTTCTTTACATTTTTACCATCCACCAAAATTTCCCAAAATTTAAATAAAATTTTTGTTTTTTACTAAAAATTGCTAAATTTTTAGAAAATAACAATAAAATTAACAAATTTTAGTAAAATTTATGTTTGGTTATTTTTTTTGGTTTGATTTCATATTTATTGGTATGAAAAAGTTTTTAGTTTGTTTGTTTTCTTTTGTTTTGGTT
>CALWOU010000002.1 GCA_944383245.1 uncultured Clostridia bacterium
CTATCAAATGGTGACCTTATTTTAATGCATCCAACTAAAAGCACAGTTGAAGCAATGACCAACATATTATCTTTCGCAATAAACAATGGCTACAACCCAACTACCGTTTCAAATTGTTTATCATAATTTAGTAGTTTTTCAACTTAAAACCGAAAAACTTATAAAAATTAGAAAGTTTTTCTAGTTGAAACCGAAAAACTTTGTTAAATTGCATACTTTTTCTATTAGAAACCGAAAAAGTTTATAAAATTGATAAGTTTTTCATTCAAAAATAAGGGAGTTTGTTACTAATATATTTTTTTGGCAGGAGTAAAAATTTGCAAAATTGTTAAACAAATAAAATTTTTAGATAAAAAAATCTCACGATGTGTGAGATTTTGTAATTTTAATTAACCACGGATGCCAAGTTGTGACTTGATTTTACGTGCGCGCTCGATATCAACTTCTGATAAATAGTTCAAAAGTTTTTTGCGAGTTGCAACCATTTTGTTAAGTCCGCGAGTTGAGTGCAAGTCTTGTTTATTGTTTTTTAAGTGTTCGGTTAGGTTTGAAATTCTAGCAGTAAGAAGTGCGATTTGAACTTCGATTGAACCAGTGTCTTGCTCATTTTTTCCGTAAGTCTTAACAATTTCAGCCTTATTAATTTTCATATCTCTCTCCTTTTATAGATTTGCCATAAACCTTGTGTTCGACAAGAGAAATCGCAACACAACGTCAAGGTACTTTTTCATTTTACACAAACAAAACCATTTTGTCAATGCTTTTTTAAACTTTTTAATCAAAATTTAAGTTAAAATTTTTAAATATTAGTTTCACATCAGCACAACGATTTTGAGATAGATTTTTTCATACATTTGTATTTATGTTAATTTTCTAAACCGATTAAATAATCAGCGGACACATTAAAAAGTTTTGCTATTTTATATAAATAGGCAATATTTGGTAACATAACACCATTTTCCCATCTGGAAATTGTGGAATTATTAACACCTAATAATTTTCCTAATTCAACAATAGATAATTTTCTTTCAACTCTTAATTCTTTCAAACGTTCACAAAATATTTTCATTTCCATATTTTAATATTATGCGAAAAAGCAGAAAATAACTTGACATCTGCGAAAAAGCAGAATAAAATAGATGTATGAATAAACGAATAAATTGCGAAGTAATAACAAATTACATTTTGAAGAATAATTTAACTAAAAATGAATTTTGCAAACAATGTAAAATAAGTTTATATGCATTAAATAAGATATTCAAAAATGATAATGCAAAAATGGAAACTATATATAAAATTTTAATGTACACAAACATAAAAACAAAAAATTTATTAAAATTTTAATGTAAAAAAGTCACTAACAGATTTAGTGACTTTATTTAATTTAAATATTTTCAGCGATGAATAATGCTTTGAAGGTTTTGTTGCGTTTGTATAGTTCTTTAAATGTGCCTGAATCCACAATTTCGCCGTTTTCAAGATAGAAAATTTTGTCGGCATTTTTTATTGTGGTGAGCCTGTGTGCAACGATTATAACGGTTGCTTTCCCTTTAATGTTATCAATGCTTTCTTTAATTGTGTTTTGTGCAAAATTGTCTAGCGAAGATGTGCTTTCGTCAAATATAATTATAGACGATTGCTTTAACATTGTTCGCGCGATTGCAAGGCGCTGTTTTTGTCCGCCCGAAAGTTTAATTCCGCCTTCACCGACGTGAGTGTCAAGCCCTTCTGGTAGGGTAGAAACAAATTCATCCAACGCACTTTCTTTTATCACATTATTTATTTCTTCATCAGTTGCGTTCGGCTTTGCAAGGAGCAAGTTTTCTTTAATAGTCATATCAAATATGTACGGGCTTTGGTTGACTAGTGCGATTGAACGGCGAATAGTATCTTTATCAAGTGAATTGATATTAACACCGTCAATCAAAACTTTTCCTTTGTCAACTGAATAAATTTTTGCAACAAGGTTTGCAATGGTAGTTTTGCCACAACCAGATTTTCCAACAAGCGCCACAGTGGTGTTAGGTTCAATCACAAAATTTAAATCTTTAAACACTTGATTTTTTCCAATAATTTCACGTGTTGCAACGCGCTCTTTAATCTTATATTTTTTATTAAACTTTTCCTTTTTTAGTTGTTCTTCAATAGGAATTTCTTTGTATGTAGTGTAACTAAACTCCACATTTTTAAACTCAATTTTTCCTTTAACGTTTTTAAGATGACGCGTGCCAAAACTTTCCAATTCATAGTCCACATTCTCATACAACTCTCTTATTCTTTTAAGTGAAATCTTAATATCTGTAACATTGTCTATTATATAAGAAAGATAATTCGCCAAATTTGTTGATCTGCCTTGATTTGAATAAAAGAATAGGAATGAAGCCATAGCAAGAAGCGCTCTATCTACAAAGATTACACCTAGTAGCAGGCTTACACACTTAAACAATTGAGCAAATAAATTGCGCATAGTGTTTAAAGAGTTTCTTTTACAATTTGATTTTATATTTTTTTTGTTGTATTCGTTATAATTTAGTGTAAATTTTTCTTTAATAGAATTTTCCATATAAAGTGACTTAACGTCTCGCTCGCCTTTTATAGATTCGGTGATAAGAGAGTTGTTTTTCTCACGAATATTATTAAGAACTTTCATATCACGTTCACGCAGTCTTTTTCTTAAAGTGATAAATATAAACGATGATGAAACTATTGCTATAGTAAGAAGCCCTATGAATAAGTTTAAAAAACTTATGTAAATAACAATAACTAAGCATTGAATAAATGATGCAATTTGCCATTCAATGTTGATAACACAACTAACAATTGTGTTTGGGTCGTTTAGGATTCTCAGAGTGAAACTTCCTAAATTGTGGTCTGAAAAGGCTTTACTTGATAATTCAAAACATCTACTAGCGAGGGCAACTTTTATAGCACTAGATATTTTGCTAACTAACACTTCAATAATATTGGATAATAATAAATTAAATACAATAGCACTAGACACAATAACGGCTAATGTAATCAATTTTTTTAAAGCGCTTTCAAACTCTCTTTCAGTAACTAATGCCAAAAAGTCCGCGCTTAAAATAGTTGATATTGTAGTAAAAACTATGTCTAAAATTAGTAAAATTACAGAACAAAATATTAAAAATTTATATGGTTTAAAATAATTCCATAATTTAAACCCATTATTTTCTTTTGTTTCAACACTTTTCTTCATTCAAATAATATAGGATAAAACCCACATTTTGTCAAGATAATATTTTTTTATTTACGTAATTAGCACAAAATTCCAATAAAAATCAAGAGGTTTTGCACATTTTCCAGCCTTTTTGAACGCTAAACGCACATTTTTCCATATATTTTAATGCTAGTTTTGCACATTTTTCCATAATTTTAATAAAAAACACTCTCTTTGGAGTGTTAGTTATTTAGCATCCAATCAATGTAAACACCGTAGCCACGTGTTGGGTCGTTTACCAAGACGTGTGTGATTGCACCAACAAGTTTTCCATTTTGAACTATTGGGCTACCGCTCATTCCTTGAATAATTCCGCCCGTTTTTTCAAGAAGCTCTGGGTCAGTCACCTTGATTGTCATACTTTTATCGTCCGCTTCGCTTTGCTTGTTTGCTCGAATAATTTTCACATTGTATGCTTTCACTGTGCCGTCAATAGAGCAGTAGATTTTGGCATCTCCAAGCTTAACAGACAATCTTCCGCCCAACTTTGCCGTCCTAGTTGCTTCAATAAATGACTTATTTAAAATATTTCCATAAACACCATATTTGCAGTTGGTGTCAGCGTGTCCAAGAGGATTATCTGATAAATTTATTGACGAACGAATTTCGCCCGGATTATTCTTTTCGCCCTTTTTTATTCCTAGCAGTCTGCATTTGTATAAATTACCGCTATCCACTATAAAATTTTCTCCAAGCGAACTATCCACTATTGGATGACCAACCGCGCCAAACCTAAAATCGCTTTGTTTAATATATGTCAGTGTTCCAACACCACTTGTGTTGTTTCTAACCCATAAACCGAGTTTGTATTTTCCGCTAAGTAAGTCGTAAACAGGGGTGGCGGTTGTGTTAATTATTTCATTACCGCGTCTTAAAGTTAATGTCAACTCCTTTCCCGCAAGGGTAGGAAGATTAATAATTCTATCAATGTCTTGTATGCTATCAATTTCAATTCCTTCAATGTGTGTAAGCGCGTCGCCGTCAATAATATTAGAAGTTTCAAGTGGGTATTTTGTCCCCGTGTTGCTAACAACGGGGTTTGCACCAACACATATCACGCCTTCACTAAATAAATTAAATCCAACCGTTTCGCCACCGATATATATGTCCGTGTCGTTTAATAATTTAACGTTAACTTTTTTAATGGTGAAAAGATTGAATAATTTAACACTCATTGTTGTTTCAGTTAACTCCTCATCACTTGAAACAACCAAATTTTTAGGAAGCGACAATGTGATTGATTTTGAAAATTCATCTCTCTCGTTTGCTTCAGCAATGTCCTCGTAAGTTACAACCATTTCATCCGGTAGCGCCCGAACGCGCTTGATTTCAGGCAGAATTAAAACCAGCCCAAACAAAACAAAAATTAAACTAAATGATAAAACTAAAACCTTTTTCATAATCATTAGTATGTATATTTTTTTTAGTTTTATGTTTTTAAATTTCAACCAAAATTTGCTACTTATTTTAAATAATCCAAAATTTTTTATTTCTTATGTTTTGTTACTTTAAATTTTATAATTTTACTTGTATTAAATATTAGATTTAAAGATTTCTACAAAAATTATATTACTAAAAGCAAAAACAACTCCGCTTTAGGAGTTGTTTTAATCGAAATGATTAATTGAAAATTCGAATTATAGGTCGGCAATTCTTTCGAATAAGATATAGTTTTTATCATAAGTTATGCTATTAGACTGATTTGTTATTAATCCAACATTAACGTATCCTGGTTCAATAAATATGTGGTTACCTGTTAGGTTGTTAGTGGAGTTGTAATCTCCTGTACGCGTAGTGCTATCTATTGTGACACCATTTCTTTGTAAAGATATTGTTGGTAAAACATTACACGTGCTGTTGTAATCTGTGCCGTATCTAACAAGATAAACACCAGGCGTTAAGTTAATTGCATTATTAGATAAAACCATATTTTGTTGACCAGCAGGGTGTTCGGTTGTCAAACTTAAAATAGGGTCAGAATTAGTTGTGCTTCCTGCAGTGAACAAAGCAGATGAAGTTAAGGCAGCAGCGCCCGCAGGACCGGTAGGACCGGTTTCGCCTGTTGGTCCTGTTGGACCTGTAGCACCTGTTTCACCTTGAGGACCGGTTGGACCTGTAGGTCCCGTAGGACCGGTTGGTCCGGTAGGGCCGGTTGCACCTGTGTCTCCTGTCAAACCTTGTAATCCCTGAGGTCCTGTTGGCCCGGTCGGACCAGTGGCACCAGCATCACCCGTGGTTCCTTGTGGTCCGGTAGGACCTGTAGGACCGGTTGGACCAGTGGCACCCGTAGGACCAGTGACTCCTGTAGGCCCGGTTGCGCCCGTCACACTTAATCCTTGTGGCCCGGTAGGTCCGGTAGGACCTGTAGGACCCGTTGCTCCCGTAGCACCTGTAGCTCCTGTAGTTCCTGTGCCTTGTGGACCTGTTGGGCCGGTTGGACCTGTAGGGCCTGTAGGTCCAGTGGCTCCTGTTACGCTTAATCCAATAGGTCCGGTTGCACCTGTAGGTCCCGTAGGTCCGGTTGGACCGGTTGGGCCTGTAGCACCTGTAACGCTAGCACCTGTTGCTCCCGTGGCGCCTGTTGGACCTGTAGGGCCCGTAGGGCCTGTAGGACCGGTTGGACCTTGTGGTCCAGGAACGCCTTGAACCCCACGCGCACCTTGCACACCTGTAGGTCCGGTTATGCCTGTGAATATAATTCTATCAATTAAAGTATCTCCTCTCCTTGGATGGATTGGAAGATTGCACCCGCAATCAAATGAGTTGTTATTGCAAAACATTATTGCTCCTTAAAAGGTGTTTCCACCTATTCCATAATATGTAAAATAAAAAAAATTGTTATTTGTGTAAAAAATATAAAAAAATTTGAAAAAAAATAAAAAATATAGTATTTTGTAGTAATTTTTACATTTTATTAAAAAAATTTAATGTTTTTTATTGAATTAATATTTTATTCTAGAAAATAAATTTAAAAATAAATGCCACTTTATTGAGAGGAAAAATTGAAACACAATAATGTAAAAATTTTAAAATAATTAGCATATAAATTAGTATATATGAATAATTTATTTTCTAATTTATTCAGTCCATTCAAACGAAACAAAGGGTTCGCCATTTTTCTAGCGATTGCAACTATAGTGGTTATTGTGCTAGGAATAGTTAGCGCCGTTCAGTTTGATGATAGTGTGCTTATTATCGACCTTGAAAATGTCACTTACATTAGATATCTAAAAGGCGATAGTAGTTTTGGTGGATTTTTATTTGGAACTTTTATTTCCGTGCTGATATTCTTTTTTATTGTTGTGATATGTAGTTGTAAAAAATACCTTTTCCCTCTTGCCGTTGTGTTTTATTTGTATCTAGTTTATAGCCAATTTGTAATTTTTACTTGCATACTTTTAATATACGGATTTTTTAACACTTTAATCTTTTTATTATTTTTGCTTGTATATTTTCTTGCATTGTATGTGTTGTTTATTTTATTACTTTTATCCTTAACCAACTTATGCGGGCAAACAAACTTTTTTAGGTCTTGCTTTAATAGAGATTCAAATATTTTAATTCTGTTAATTTTATTTTTGTTGTTAGTTTTAGCATTTGCATTAATATTAATGTTTTTAAAAAGTTATATAATTTTACTAATATATTGATAATTAAAATTTAAATTTAAAGTATAAAAAATTAAAAAAAAATTATAAAATTATTGAAAAAATGCTATATTTTAGTATTTTTTATGAATTTTCTAATAAAAATTTAAGATTTTTTTATTTATTCGATTTAAAAAATTAAAATAAAAAATTAAAAAAATACATAAAAATAAAATATTTAAAAAAACTAATCTTGAGGTGTTTATGAAAAAGATTTTAACATTTAGTTTAGTTTTAATTTTAATATTTGGAGTTTTTTTAATTCCGAGCAATGTAACAAGCGCTTATGCAAGTTCAAGTTTTGAGAGTAGCGTGGCGCACAAATCAAGTGTGTTAATTGAAAAAAATTCAGGAAAAATTTTGTATGATAATAATTCAAGTGAACAACTTCCAATTGCAAGCGTTACAAAACTTATGACAATCCTTCTAACACTCGAAAAAACCGATGCAGGCGAAATCAGTTTAACAGATAAAGTGACAGTAAGTGAAAATGCAAGCGGAATGGGAGGAAGTCAAATTTTTATAGACACAGGTTTAAGTTATGAACTTGGCGAACTATTAAAGTCCGTTATTGTTGCAAGTGCAAACGACTCAAGTGTTGCTCTCGCTGAATACATTGCAGGCAGTGAAGCAAATTTTGTTAAAATGATGAATGAACGCGCAAAAGAATTAAATCTTAAAAACACAAATTATGTTAACTGCACAGGGCTTCCAACTCCTGACGGATATTCGTGCGCCATTGATCAAGCAATAATTTTAAGCAAGGTTTTAAATTACGACACTTATCACACATATTCTTCAATTTGGCTTGAAGATTTTGTTCATCCAGACGGTCGCACCACTCAAATGACAAACACAAATCGTCTATCTCGTTTTTATGACGGATGCATGGGCGGGAAAACAGGTTCAACAAATCAAGCAAAATATTGCCTTGCAGTTGGTGCAAAGCGCGGAGATATGGAACTCATCTCTGTTGTCCTTGGAGCAGATAACAGTAAAGAAAGATTTAAACTAGCAAGCGACTTATTAGACTATGGTTTTAATAACTTTGAATCAAAAACAATCTTTAATAATTCCTCATTAAATGGAATGACAATTAGAATTAAAGGTATGGATAGAGTAACACACCTAAAAGCAGAACGCAATTACACACTTGTAACAGATAAAAACGAACAAGTAAACGTTTCGCTAAATTACAATCTTCCAAATATGTTAACCGAAGTGAAAGAAAATCAGGTTGTAGGTAACGTTGAAATCATCATAGACGGGGTGGTGGTAGATAAAATCAACATATTATCCACCGAAACACACAACCCAGCCACAATTTGGGATTACTTCAAAGAACTCACCAAGGCCTAAAATATCACAATAATTTAATTTAATAAACTAAAAAAAATAAAAATCAAAGATATTATACTAATTATGGTTTAAATCTCAAATTTAAAATAAAAAATAGCACATATTATGTGCTATTTTTGGTAGTCCCAAGGGGAATCGAACCAGAAAATATATAAAAATTTTAATTCTATATTGTAAACAATATAGATTTTTTAATGTCCCGGCTCTATATTGTTTACTTATTTTTGTCTTGGTTGTTTTGTTTTTTCCCAGTTAAATATGATGTTATTGTATCAATAGAACCTTTGTTAACATCATTAACGAATGGATAATTAGGATTTGTTGCATTTTCGTTAACTAGAAAGGTTGTATTTGTTATCTCATTGCTTGTGTTTTTAAAATGTTCTACTTTGTGATTTATTCCTTCACTTCGTATGGCTGAATAAAAATCTGCCACTCTTTGAATTTTATCATCACTTTCTTCTGCAAGTTCTTTTAACAATTGTTTTTTTAAATCACTGTGATAAAAAATATTGATAACATTACATTTTCTTCCTAGTAAATCATCAATACTAATTTGAAAAAAATCTGCTATTTTGATTAAAGTTTCAATATTGGGTTCAGTAGTTCCGTTTTCATACCTGCTATATGATTGTTGATTCATACCTAATTTAAAAGCTATTTCACTTTGAGTTAAACCTATTTTTAAGCGATATTCTTTTAATTTTAACATATTTTATATTCCTTTGTTACTTATAATATACCCTAATATTGACTATTTTACTATTTTTTTGAATATTTTTAAAAATTTTACACAGTAACGGTGTAAAATGCTTGACTTTACTCTGTATTTATGTAAAATTATTAATGATACACTTAAATTGTGTTAAAAGGAGTTTCTATGAAAAAAACTATTTCAATTTCAAATTTGGACAAACAAACAAACTTTTATTATGTTTTTTGTAAAGGCGGCGTTGTTAAAATTCAAGACAAGCAACAGGCAATTAAACATCTAAAACAAAAAGAGCAATATTTTATTGTCCGCCTTTATGAAACCGTTGATGTCGATGTAAACGGCTTTGATGTTTTAAAGTGTATTTACTTCACCGGGTGTGGTATTAAACATCAAGAAATTTAAACAAATACAAAGTGCCAAAAATTGATAAAATTTGCGATTTAAGACGGTGTAAATTTAAAACTCGAACAATTTATCAAGCGAAGTATTTAACCCACGTTAGAATAAAAAAAACCGCCCAAAATCGCCCCAAAATGGCACTTTTAAAGGGAGTTAAAAATGCGAAATTTTAAAGGTAAACAATTTTTGACGGAAAATGCGCTATTTATCGTACCAGGATATAAGCGCAAGATTGGTTATAACAACATTTGCAAACAGTGTTGTTATGATTGCAAGCAAGGTTGTAAAGTTGAATTACTTGCTTGTAAAAAGTTTAGCAATAAATGCTAACGGAAGATTAGCATAAAATTTAACCGATGTCAAGGTTAAATTTTAAAAATAATTGTTGAGAGTAATTAAAAACTCCACAATCTTTTGATTGCAGAGTTTCCGTTTGCGCGATTTGATACATATTTCATTATATACGCAAAAACTCTCAATGTCAATTATTTTTGTTTTAAAATGAGTCGCCAACAACTCAAATTGTTAATTTTATAAGTTGTTGGTTATATAAAAATTTAAAAGGAGAGTTTATTATGAAATTAACAAAATATCACAAAAGTTTAATAAGAAAGGCAGAAAAAGAAGCAAAGAATTATCAAAGAGAGAGATGTGACGAAAAAACGGAAATGATTATTCGCGCGGTTGAAAAAAGTGATTTTATGCGAGTATGTTTAAAAAAAGTTATGAAAGAGTTTGATTATTATGAACGTGTTTATAGATTTTCAATTGAAGAGTGTAAAGATATTGAAAAGTTAGTTGACGATTTAATATTTAATACTTGTCTTTCAGTTTCAAGAAATAAACAAATTCACGTTGTTATGGAGTAGTTATGAAAGAATTAAATAATTTTGTATTCTTTCCGTCATTTTTGGAATGTGTTAAAAACGCGCCGGAAAACGAGCGCGCAGATATAGTTTATTGTATTGTTCAATATGGTATATATGGTAAAGTGCCGAAAAAGACGAGTTAAAGTTTTAAAATGATATTTCCGGCAATTAAGCCAATAATTGATGCTTCTGTTAAAAGATATAATTCACAGGTTGAAAATGGCAAAAAAGGTGGAAGACCGAAAAAAGATAAAAACCTAAATGAAACCCAAATAAAACCCAAAGATAACCCACTTATAAGCCAAAATGAACCAAATATAAACCTAATAGAAACCCAAAAGAAAGGTAGTAATAAATTATTAAAAACCGAACAAAAACCCAACCAAAACCTTAATAAGGAAAAGGAAAAGGATAAGGATAAGGAAAAGAATAAGGATATAAAAGAAGAACAACATCAAAAAGAAATAAATAAAGAAAAAGATTTTGATGTTGATGATGTTGATTTAGAAAAGAAAACTTTTTATTTCGAATGTTTAAATGGAAAGTTAAATAAAGTTGCTGATATTTTGGACACTAAAATTCATACGAGATTAGAACAAATTATTTCATACATATTCGAAAAATCTTCTTTTATTGTTTCAAATGAAAAAATATCTTCTAATTTAATTTTTTCCAAAATTGTTTATTTATTTGCCGGTACTGATGAAGAAATAGTCAACAGATTTAATGAAATATTTTTATCTATTGATAATGCTGAAAATGTTAGTAATAAACTTAACTATTCTGTATCTACGTTATATCGTTATGCTTGTAATAATGGTTAAATGGAGTGTTTATGAATTTGTATTTGAAAGGTTTAAATTATTGTTATGTTGCTTATAGAGATGATAAGTATAAATTTATTGAGTATGTTGCAGATACAAAAAAAGAACTAGCCAATGAATTAAAAATATCAATTAGTGCCTTATCTCATCTAATAAATCGAAAGGTGCAGTTTTCGAGAGGTCTAAAAATTGAAAGAGTTCAAATTGCTGATTTTTGTTTTGCAATTTATAAAAATATTCCAACAAATATTGACAATATTGTATTTATAACTAGAAGTTTTGACGCAATAGTTAAAAAATTTAAGATTAGTAAGATTTGTTTGTCAAAACTTTTAAAATTCTTTTTCTGCCCAAATTCGTATAAACTGCGGGTAGATTGCAAAAAGCAATATTTTAATATCAACGATAAATATTTTGTCGGTCTTTTAGATTTGTTTGATTTAGATAGTCAAGATTTTCAAAAAGTTAATTGTAAACTTTTAAATGTTAATTATGAAGATATCGATGAAAAGTTATATTGACAACTTTTGTTTTAAAATGAGTCGCCAATAACTCAAATTAGAGGCGAGATAAAATAAATACTAATGAATTATTTTTAAAATGGTTAAGTTAATTGACAGCGGACAAATACTAAGGGTTGTAAGGGCCGCGGTCCTTACGGGGTAAAGGGGCTCCCCCTTTGTCAACAACAACTAATAAAGCCTATTTTATGTGATGAGTCTATTCATCCGAAAATTATTCGTAACCGAGATAAAGTGTAACGTGTGCTTTATCAACAACAAAAAAAGTTCGCTTAAAACTACACTAAGACGAGCGTTAGCGCAAACTAACTTTGCTTGTAATATTTAGATAATCCTAATTTTTTGCGAACAGCGTGAGCAGTCGGCACAATTACCTTTCTTGATGTAATTGTGCCGACTGAGGGAATTTTATCAAAATTGCCCCTAAAAAAATTAAAAAATGCTTTCGTGCGTGCGTGGAAGCAAGAAATAAAAAAACGAACAAAGTGAGTTCGGCACAGTTCTCTTTTTTGATGTAATTGTGCTGACTGACACAATTTTATAAAAATTTGGCAGTAAAAATATATCTTGCAATAGATAAAGAAACTAAAAAAATATGAATTTAGATAAAGATAATATTTCAAAATTACTTTCTAATTCAAAGTTTTTAGAAAGTTTAAATACATTGATTGAGTCGTTGCATACAGATAATGCGACAATTCTTTCAAACTCAAACAATTTAAAATATAAGGGAATTAAAGTTCATAAAAACATTATTTCAAATTCATATTATGCAAGATTTCGCAAGAACGGAAAACAACATTTTGTTTCTGCTAAAACTAAAAAACAGTGTTATGAAAGGTTAAAAGACAAGTATATTCAAGTTGAAAAAGAAGAAAAGTTTAATAATAATTCAATGACTTTTATTGATTGGTATTATAAATGGCTAGACTTATATAAACTAAACAAAGTTAAACAGGCCACTATTGAAGACTATGAAAAGTCATTAAAATATATACCGGACCATTTTAAAGAAACTAAATTTGTTTTAATCTCTGTTGAAGATATTTTAATTGTTTTAAATTCAATAGAAAGACCAAGAACACGACAAAAAGTTTTTGAGTTAATGTCAATGATGTTTGATAAAGCAGAAAAGCACGATATTATAACTAAAAATGTTATGTTGAGAGTTGAGAAACCGAAACACGAAAAACAAAATAGCCAATCACTAACAAAAGAACAGCAAGAAGAATTTATTTTTGTTTGTAAAAATGTTTTGCATGGCGATTATTTTCTTCTATGTTTATATCAAGGACTTAGGAAGGGCGAAGCGCTTGCTATAACCCGTGAAGATGTCGATTTTAAAAATAAAACTTTAAGAATAAACAAAAGTATAAATAAAAATAATCGTTTCGACACAACAAAGAACAAACAAAGTAATCGAATAATGCCGTTGTTTGATAAAACAATACAAGAGTTGTTAAAATATCAAAATATACCTAGCGAAAAGCGAATTTTTAATTTTTCACCTAAAATACAACGCAAAACATTAAGTAAAATTAATGAAAAATTAGTATTTCATGTTAAAACGAAAGATTTGCGAACTACTTTTATAACTCGATGTCAAGAGAATAATATACCTGAATTTGTTATACAAAGTTGGGTAGGTCACAAAATAGGTAGTAAAGTCACAAGCTCAGTTTACACCAAACATAATCCGGAAATTGATTTTAAATATATAAATATATTTAATTCAATAATATAATACTCGTGTAATACTCAACATTATTTTTATGTTGAGTTTTTTATTTTTATAAAATCAATATCTAGTGTAAAAATAAAAATCTACCACTGTATGTGGTAGAAAATGGTAGTCCCAAGGGGAATCGAACCCCTGATCCCACCGTGAAAGGGTGGTGTCTTAACCGCTTGACCATGGGACCATGTCGCAACTCTCGCCATTGCTAGGGTGCTTATTTTGCCGTTTTACATTACTATGAAATGCTCGAGAATCTTAATTGTGGTTTTTATTAGTATCATCTTAAATGTGTTAAGAAGATGCGCTGGTTCTCTCCACCACCTCGCACCTTTTGGTGGCGATGGGTGGAATCGAACCACCGATCTATCGGGTATGAACCGATCGCTCTAACCGCTGGGCCACATCGCCTTATGCGAACTTATTATAACGGATAAAAGAGGCATTGTCAAGTTATTTTTATAAATTATTTATATTTTTTAAAAATTTTATAAAAAAAAGAAAAACTAATCTTTTATAACTTGAAATAAAAGGCAAATTATGTTGCATACATTAGAAGATATAAAAAAGCCAACTATTTAAATTAAGTTGGCATTTTTATACGGTTTTTTATGAGAAATGTGATTAATGGAGGGATTAATTTTCGTCAGGGCCGAAGATTTGAAGGTATTCCTCCATTGTGATTAAAACTTGGCGAGGTTTCGAACCTTCTTGCGGACCGATGAATCCTGCGCGTTCCATTTGGTCCATAATTCTGCCTGCGCGGTTAAAACCAACAGAGTATCTCCTTGAAATCATACTACCGCTTGCTTGTTTTGTTTGAATAAACATTCTAAGTGCGTCTTTTAGCACAGGGTCAAATTCCATATCGCGTTCAGAATTTGTTCCACCGCCAGAATGTCCGCCACCATTTCCTTGATGAGGATTTTTGATTGCACGACCAGCATTTTCATCGTAAACAGGTTGATTGTGTTCTTTAATATATTCAACGACCTTAGCAATCTCAGGGTTAGATACGAATGCACCTTGCACACGTCTTGGTTCAGGTTTATCTTGAGGTTTGAATAGCATATCGCCTTTACCTAGCAATTTTTCAGCGCCACCGCCGTCAAGCACGGTTTTACTATCCATATAATTGGTTAGCGCAAACGCGATACGGCTTGGTAGATTTGCTTTAACAGTACCCGTGATAACGTCTACACTTGGGCGCTGAGTTGCAAGCACAAGATGAATGCCCGCTGCACGCGCTTTGGCGGCTAGTTTTGCAATTCTATCTTCAATTTCGCGTTTTGCCTCTAGCATCAAGTCCGCCAACTCGTCAACCACAATAACAATGTATGGAAGTTTATCTTCTTTTTTAGATTTTACAATTTCAGACTTGTTAAATTCATTAATGTTTACAACGTGATTTTTAGCAAACAAAGCATATCTTCGTTCCATCTCTTTAATTGCCCAATCGAGCGCATTGATTGTCATATCCTTATTTGTGATAACTTCAGGAATGAGAAGATGAGGCAACCCATTATATGTTGAAAATTCTACCATTTTAGGGTCAACCAATATCAGGCGCAAATCTTGAGGACCCGCTTTGTAACACATACTAAGTAGCATAGTGTTTAAGCAAACTGATTTACCACTTCCCGTGCTTCCCGCAACAAGAAGATGAGGCATTTTGTCAAGATTGCAGAAAATTATATCGCCATTAATATCTTTTCCAAGCACGAATGAAAGTGGATTTCCGCGCTGTTTAAATTCGTTGCTATCAATAAGTTCGCGAAGGCTAACAGATGAAATGTTTTTATTAGGCACTTCAACACCAACCAAATTTTTCCCAGGAATTGGCGCTTCAACACGGATTGCGCCGTTACTTGCAAGTGTCATAGCAATATCGTCCGACATCTGCGCGATTTTGTTTACCGAAATTCCTCTTGGCATTGAGATTTCGTAACGTGTAACAGCAGGACCAACTTGCACGTTTTGAACTTTTGCTGGAACCTTAAAGTCTTCAAGCACTTGCTCAAGCCTATCAATATTTTCTTGCAACTCGTCATCCGTTATTTGGTTAGGACTATCAATATAATTCAATAAATCAGCAGGCGGAGCAACATAAGGAGGAATATTTAATTTTTGAGGTTCTTGGCTAACCGGTTTTTCTTCCACTAGGCTGTGTTTGTTTTGATTAGGAAGGTGGAATTTTGAAATATCAACACTAGGGCGAACAACATCGGTTTCAACAGTTGAACCAAGTTTAACATTGTTTGAATAATCATCTAAATACTCGGTCTTATTTAAATTTGGAGTGATTTCAACACTATTGTGCGAACTAGTAACAGGTGGATTATTTGATAAATCAGTTAAATCTTCATCTTCATCGCTTATTGTGGCATCAATTTCGCTTTCATCCGCATCCACAGCAGTTTCGTTTAAACGATTTTCTGATTCATCTTCGTCACTATCAGCATAATCGTCGTCATAATAATCATTGTTATAATCGTTATGAGTTGAATTATCGCTTAAAGGTTTAGTATGTTCTTCGTTTTGATTGTTTGTAATAATTTCACTGTAATCTTCTGAATCATCAATAAATAAATCATCATCCGAATTTAAATCGGTTAAGTCAATTTCGGTTTGATTTGTATTGTTTGTTTGACTATTATTTAAATCATTATGATTTTGACTTTCAAAGTAAGGCATAGGAGTGCTTTTGCTTTCTTCATTTGGAGTTTGAATAGTGTCACTCTCAATAGGTTTGATTTCTTCTGCATTTGGTTTAACGTCCTCATCAAAATTGGTTTTTTGCGCTCTTTTTGGTTTGGAGTAACCGGTTAAATCGTCCTCAAAAATGCTTTCCTTGCTTTCGGTTGTTGGAATAACAGGCTCAAGCGGGGTGAGGATATAGTCGCGCTTGCTGATTGGTCTGCTTTCGTTTACTCGATTATTTAAATTTAGATTAGGCATACTGCTTGAAATGATTGTTGTTTCGCCTTTAGTTAAGCCTAAGCGCTGTTTTGCAATTGTTTTTTGTTGCTCTTCTTTGCTAATAGGCTGTTTAGGTTCATCATTAATTTCAAAATCTTCAATGTTTTTAAAATCAAATTTTGTTTTGATTTCTTTGTTGTTTGATGCTTTGTTAACATACATATAGTCAATGATAAGACCCACAAAAATTGCAAGAGCAATCGCAGAGAAAATGTAGACACCAACAATAGTCAAAAGTTTAACAATAGGGTATGATATTAAACTAAATAACAATCCGCCCGCAGTGGTTTTTGCGTGATATGTGTCAGCTAAAAATTGCCCATATGATTCAAGTGGAATACGCGATGTTAGAATTAAGTGGAAAATGAACCACACAATAAATAAACTTATTGATAAATACACCACATATTTAGTTTTAATACTATATTTTTTTCCACGCAAAAACATAATTGAAAAGAAACATCCAATAAGAGTTAGAGGATAAACACTCAGCCCAATCACACCTAATATAACGTTTCTTATAAAGTTAGGGAAAAGGCATAAAACAAACAAAACTGCGCAAACTATAAGAAAAATCAGTGAAGGGCGAACTTTACTTTTTGTTTTAACCTTCTCTTTTGCCGGTTTTATTTTTTCCTCTTTTTGCTTTTCCTTTTTCTCTGGTTTTTTATTACTATTAAATGATGATTTATATATAGACATATTAATTACCTTATATAAGTATACAAAAAAACAATAAAAAATTCAAATGATTTTATAAAAAAATAAATAAAGTTTAAATTTAAACAAAATATTTAAAAATTTATAAAAAATATGCAAATAATACTAGAAAATAGTAAATTTCATTAATTTTTCTTAAAATTTAATAAAAAAATATTATTTAAATCGGTTATTTTATTTGGAAATTAAATTTAAATGTGTTAAAATGAAGTTAGAAATATTATAGGGGTAAGAAATGAACGAAAATAATATTGTTCATTTAATAGACGAAAATATAGGCAACAATCATTTTGCCTTGAGTTTTGTGCCAATTTTAGAAAGAGCGGTTGGTGTTGATTATTATTCATATTTATTTATTGCGTTTTCATCGCTTGAGAGTTTGAAAAATAAAAATCTTGAACTTAGAGAAAAAATTAATCAAAATAATTCATACATAAATAATTTTGAAAAAAATGTGGATAGCCTAAAAGAAAAAATTGCAGGTATTAAAAACAAGCAATTAAAAGAAATTGAAAGTTTGATTGACATTAAATATAACGAGAATTTAAATAATAAAGTGGAAGAGATAAAGGAAGAAATTAACACTGTTTTTAACGAACTAATCGAAGCAAATAATGCTCTTTTGCCAAGCGAAAACTTAGATGCCGAAATATCTTCAATAAAGGCGGAAATCAAAGAGATATTGTTAGATATTAAGTTTGCATATAGTAAACTGCGCACTCTAGGTAGTTTAAATATTTTTAATCCTAGAATTAAAGAAGAATGCAGAGTTGAGTTTTTGTCTAGCTTGGAAGAATCAAATGAAAATGCTAACGAAGTTTTTGAAAAACTTTGGAATTTAGCCCTAGATGAGGCAAATGGATTGAATAAAATTGCAAATATGGCAAAGCAAGTTAGTTTAAAATATCCAACCGGTCTTGAGGAGTTCGACGATATTGATATAAAAAAGATTGAACACGCAATAAATGAGTATGATAACAACTTTAGCAGGCTAACAAAAATCACAGATGAAGAATTGTTAAATTCGTAGTTTTGTAATCATAAGGTAAAACTCGTGAACAATCAAAATTAAATAAATTTCCAATTTTACGAAAAACTCTCACTTTTTCGTTTCCTTTTTTTTTGATATGTGTTATAATTATTAGGTTATTAATAATAATTAGTTTAGTGCTACGTATTTTTAATACAATGAATAAGTGTAGATATTTTAAGGAGAAAAAATGCAAGAGAAAATTTACAAAACAGAAATAGGCGGAAAAGAAGTTACGGTTAAATTAGGAAAGTATTGTATGCAGGCGAGCGGTCACTGCGTAGTAAGTTCGGGGGATACTGTTGTTATGGTCAACACAGTTATGTCAAAATCTCCGCGCCCAGGAATGGATTTCTTTCCGCTAAGTGTGGATTATGAAGAAAAAATGTATAGTGTTGGAAAAATTCCGGGTGGTTGGAAAAGAAGAGAAGGTCGCCCAGCAGATTCGGCAATTCTAAGGTCGAGATTAATCGATAGACCACTTCGTCCATTGTTTCCAAAAGGTTTTTATAACGATGTAACTGTTGTTGCAACTCCACTATCTGTCGACCCAGACGTTAGCCCAGAACCACTTGCAATGCTTGGTTCGTCTATCGCTTTGTCAGTTAGCGATATTCCTTTTGAGGGTCCAACAGGCTCGGTTAAAATTGGTATGGTGGACGGAAAATTTATTATCAATCCAACCGAAGAAGAAAGTAAGCATAGTGTGATGGATGTAACCGTTTCAGGCACGAAAGACGCGGTTATGATGGTTGAGGCGGGCGCAAAAGAAGTTAGCGAAAAAGTAATGCTAGATGCGATAATGTTTGCTCACGAAGAAATTAAAAAACAAGTTGCCTTCCAAGAAAAAATAGTTAAAGAATTAGGCGTTAAAAAAGCACAAATCGAATATGAAACAATTCCAGAAGAAATAGATAAGGCGGTTAGAGAGTATGCAAACGATAAAATGGATAAACTGCTTGAAATTTTTGATAGGCATATTCGTAACGACTTAGAGGACGACTTAGATAGAGAAGTTAACGAACATTTCTCAGAAATTTACCCAGACAATTTAAAATTTGTGAGCCAAGTTTTATACAATATGAAAAAAGAAAAAGTGCGCCATAAAATATTATTTGAAGGAATCCGCCCAGACGGAAGAAAAACAAATGAAATTCGCCCAATTTGGTGCGAAGTTGGGCTTCTTCCAAGAGTGCATGGTTCGGGTGTGTTCACTCGTGGCGAAACTCAAGTGTTATCAACTTGCACGCTTGGTATGCTTTCAGACGCGCAAGAATTGGAAGGATTAGACGGCGAAGAAGAAAAACGTTATATGCACCAATATAATATGCCGGGCTACACAACAGGCGAGGCAAAACCATTGCGCTCAGCTGGAAGAAGAGAGATTGGTCACGGTGCGCTTGCAGAACGCGCGCTAGAACCGGTTATTCCAAGCGAACAAGATTTCCCATATGCCATTCGCGTGGTAAGTGATGTGTTAAGTTCAAATGGTTCAACTTCTATGGCATCAACTTGCGGTAGCACATTAGCACTTATGGATGCGGGCGTTCCAATCAGTGCGCCTGTTGCAGGTGTTGCTATGGGGCTAATGAAAGATAAAGAAACGGGCAAAGTTGCAGTGTTAACCGATATTCAAGGTTTGGAAGATTTCTTTGGAGATATGGATTTTAAAGTTACAGGCACAGAAAAAGGAATCACAGCAATTCAAATGGATATCAAAATTCACGGCATTGATAGAGAAATTTTAACTATGGCGCTAGAGCAAGCGCGCCTTGGTAGACTTGAAATTTTAAAGAAAATGCTTGAAGTTATTCCTACTCCTAGAAAAGAACTTTCAAAATATGCGCCTAAGGTTGTAACATTTAAAATTGACCCAGATAAAATTAGAGAAGTTATTGGTAGCGGTGGCAAGGTTATCAACCAAATTATTGATGCAACAGGTGTTAAAATCGACATTGAAGATAGTGGAGATGTGTTTGTTTCGTCAACTGATAGCGATATGATTGAAAAAGCACGTAAAATGATTGAGGCAATTGTAACCGATTTCGAACTCAACTGCGAGTATGAAGGCACAGTTGTTCGCACCACACAATTTGGCGCGTTTGTTGAAGTTGCACCAGGCAAAGAAGGAATGATTCATATCAGTAAACTTAGCAAAGAACACGTTGATAAGGTTGAAGATGTTGTGAACGTTGGGGACATTGTGCTTGTTAAAACAATTAAAATAGACGAGCGCGGTCGCGTTGATATGAAACTAATTAAAAAATTATAGAAATTTAAAAGGTTAGCGATTAAAATTGCTTCGGTGTAGACAGCATAAATCGCTGATCTTTTTTAATAATGTATTGATAAATTTATAATTTATTTAAGCACAAGTCATAACTTTTTAAATTTTTATTTTTTACTATTAAAATATCTATTTTATAGTATTTTTCGATAATTTCAATATTTTTTGCAAATTATTTTTTATATATTTATATAAAAAAGTGGTAATTTAGTTGGAAATTTTTGATTTTTTGGTTAAAATATATGTATGGAGAATTTTGATGTTGTGATCGTAGGGGCTGGGCCAGCAGGTTTAACTGCAGGAATTTTTTGTTCTCGCGCGGGGCTTAAAACTTTGTGCCTTGAAAAATTGGCGGTTGGCGGTCAAGCGTCTTTATCTTACAGCATTGAAAACTTTCCTTCAATTTTATCAATTTCTGGCTTTGATTTAGCAATTAAAATTTTAGAGCAAGCAAAATCTTGCGGGATGATTTACAGAGAGGAAAATGTAGTTGGTGTGTCTAAGTCGCGAGGCGGATTTAAAGTGGAAACTAAATCTAACACATATATGGCAAAAAAAGTAATTTTAGCGTGTGGAAATAAAGCGCGAAAATTAGGTTTAGAAAAAGAAGAGCAGTTTATTGGTAGAGGCATCAGTTACTGCGCTAGTTGCGACGGCGGATTTTTTAAAAATAAGATTGTGGCAGTCGTGGGTGGCGGAGATACTGCAGTTAGCGATGTTGAATATCTAACCCGCGTGGCAAGCAAAATTTATTTAATCAACAGAAGTGAAAAATTCAAAGCGGGTATAAGAAAAATAAACGAAATCAAAAAATTTAAAAATGTTGAAGTGTTAACAAATGCAAAAGTTCTTTATCTTATTGGAAATGATAAGTTAGAGGGAATAAACGTTGAGGTTGACGGAAAAAAGAGGAAGTTCGCGATTGATGGATTGTTCGTTGCAATCGGTCACGTTCCAGATTTGTCATTTTTAAACATTGACGTCAAATTGGATAATTTGGGTTACATTATAGTTGATGAAAATATGCAAACAAGCATAAAAAATTTATTTGCAGCAGGGGATATCGTTAGTAAAAATTTCAAGCAAGTCATAACCGCGTGTAGTGACGGTGCCATTGCTGGCAATTCGTGCGTAGGAGGAAAATGAAAAAGAAAGTAGGATTTATTTTCACATTTGCGTTGGTGATTTGTTCACTATTCTTTGCTATGCCTCTATCAGGCACACACGCATATGAACCAACCGACGAAGTTGATAGCAAATATTTGATAACCACAGATTATGATAATAACGAAGTCTATTTATCTAACGAGGTGGCGGGCAAAACTAGTGGCTATGGCGATTTTATTATTGACGAGCGCGATATAACCTTGTCAACCACTGCACAACCGGGATTCAAAATTGCTGGTTGGCAAATTCTTTATGTTGACAGCGGAACAACTAGGTTTGTTGACGCAGATGAAGCCGGTTTAATTGATGGCATATACACACAAACTGTGGAAATCGATGCAGAATATTCAGTTGACATTGTTATCAATTATTTTGATGAAAATTCAAACGGAATAAAGAATCGCTCAACCTTCACAATATCTCGTGTGTTTGATGATTTGCGCGTTGAACCTGTGTTTGAATACATATATTATAAAGTGCAAGTGGACGATGCAAAAGCCATCGGAAATTTAGAAGATTTCAACACTTTACCTCTATCTAGTTTAGAAACATTATATTATGAAACTCAAACCGATTTAGGAGATAGAATTCATTATTCTAATTCGTATATTGAAACAGCTGAAGGGTTGTTTTATTATGGAGATGTTTATAGCGAAGAAGTGGTTAATGCTGACTCAACAACCTCAACAAGATATTACACAATCCACTATAGAAATGCGCAAGCGGGTTCTAGCGAAAAAATTGATTATTCCTTAGGTGGATTTAGAATAAACGAAGCTGTTGATTATAATTTGAATATAAACACATCAAGTGATTTAAAAAATAGTGTTAATATTGAAATTGTTTCGGCTGAAATTAGTTCGTCGCAAGGAATAACCACTTTATCAGACAATGAGGAAAATTCAATTTATTCTGTTGAAACAGATAGTTATTTGCGTTCAACTAGACTGCACGTAAATTTCTCCGTTGTGGATTCAATCGACCAAATCAATTATTTAAATATAAATTACAACAATCTATATTTAGTTGATGTTGTGATTATGTTGGACGGCGAAAACGCAACAGGCACAAGAGAAAACGACATTTTAAGTGTGGTTAATGTTGATAACTATTATTCGCAAGTTAATGCAAAGCAATATTTTGCAAAATCAAGAGAAAGCAATGATTCATATTCGCTAAGAGTTTCAACTATAGATTTAATATCCAACACGGTGGATGAAGTAACATATAACTATTATGAATTTTCTTCAATCGACGGAGTTAATCAATTATATCAAACATATGAGGAAATAACCGATAATTTTGAAGTTGTAATTGCCTATAATTCAGTTCAGTATTTAATTGATTTTGAGTTTGTTGTGTATTATAACGACGCGTTCAACACAATTGAAGGCGATTTTAATGTGGAAGATAGCATAAGTTTCACTCGTGGCGAAGAGATTATTATCAACAAAACAGCAACTTCTGATAACGTTGGATTTAACTTTTTAGGTTTTGCTCTAAGTGAAGAAAGTTTTTCAAATAATTCATCCTTGATGATTCAAACCGACGAAGAAAGACCTGTCAATATAACCGTTTATATGGTTTATGAGTTTATTGATTATACGATAACTATTCGTAATTTTGACCAAATAACACTTACTAATAACGACGAAACATACTATGCGATTAATCAAATAAATTTAACACATTTAAGAAATTTAAATAGTGATGTGTATTCGTTATTTGCAAACGATTTAAGAGCGGACCAAGATAAAGCAATAACATTTTCAGTTAGTGTTAATTTGTATGACTCAATCACACTAAACGCAATTACCAACAATGGATTCTATATTGCGGGGTATAAGCCAAATAATTTAGGTTCGTTGTTTGAAGGAAATATATTCTCACTTGAAATAACTCAAGACACAATCAGCCAATTTGCAGTAGACAATAATTTCGACATTTACATATTTGAAGAATTCACGCGTTACACTGTAACTTATTATATCGACCCAAGCCTAGACACAAACACAAATCAAATGGTTGTTATGGCAGATATTGATGTTACCGCGCCAGAATACGCTAATATATCGCGTTCGTTTATAGTTGAGGGTGCAGAAATTGATTATTCCACTAGGCACGAAATTGTTGTTGGAAATTTGAAATTATACGACGCAGTAGATTTAACCTCTCACGGAAGAACGGTTACAGGCGAGGATGGAGATTATAGTTATGTGTTCGTTCGTTTTGCCGAAAATGACTTAGGAAATTTAAACTATTCAGTGGATGAAGATAGTCTACTTTACACCCATTCTTTGCAGATTTTAAGAGATATAAGCATAAAAGTTGTTTATTCAATGCAAAGTTCAAAATTGTTTGTTTCGCTAGATAATTTGAATGCGTATGAATTATCTTACATTTCATTTTATAGGAATGGAACTGAAGAGTTAACAATGGACGAAACTGACAATTCAGTTATGGTGGAAGAGGGCGAGTTGACCATCGTTTTAAATCCAATGTTTGAAAATAGGACATTTAATTTTGGATATAGACTAGTTGGTTACACTCAAACTATCGGCGGAGTTACAACGAGTTACGAAACGTCAGACACAACTTTCACAATCCGCACAATCGGTAGCAGTTTCCAATTCTTAGAATTAAATTTTGTTGAAATGGAGTTTAGGTTAACTGTTAGCCAATATGGTGGCGGATATAGTGGAGAATATGTTGAGTTTAGTGAAAATCAAACCTACACATCTCTTGATATTAACAACTTAACTTTGGAATTCAATAAACCTGAAGGTTATTATGTTAGTAGCACATATTTTGTAAACATTGTTGAAAACCCTTACCCAAGTATATTTGAATTAAACGAAGAAGTTTCATCAATTTTTAGTTACACATTTAATCCAACTCAATGGGAAGAAATTGTTGAAACATATGGTGTGGAACAAACCGACTATATTCAAGTTGATATGCGCGTGTTTTATTCTATCTACACGTTTGAGATAACAGTAGACTACGAACTAACTAATCCAAAATATAACACCACCGACTTGCTAGTTCCTTATCCAAATATTGCACTAACATATTCGTTAGATAATGTTAGCAACACAGTGCAAGCAACAAGAGAGGAAAACACTTTAACATTTATAGGTGTTCCTTATGGCTCAAGTGTTGTGCTAAGAGTTGAAAGTTTACCTTCTGGATTCTCTTCTCAAGTCAATTGGACAATGCAAAACAATTTAAAGCCAAACAATCCACCATATGTTTATGACACTTTAACTCTTTCAATTTCAAGAATAACACAAAATGAGGCATTTAAATACAAATTGGATTATTTGGCATACGATGTTGTGTTATCCTATAAAAATCAGGGTAGCCCGTATGTGTTAGTTAACGATGAACAAACAAATTCCGTAGAGTTATATGACAATCTTAAAATCTTCACTAACGCAAATAAATCAAGTGGTTTCCAATTTAAGAATTTGTATTATTTTAGGCAAGAATATGTGCCATATGTGTATGATGAGGCAACTTGGAATGAAAGTGCGCTAAGTTTGTACATTTATGAAAATGATGAGTATAGAAAAAATGATAGTTACACATATGATGAAAACTTATCCTACTTTTCACTTGAAGATATTAGAGTGGACTATTCTTTAAGCACAATGTATGAGGACACAGCATTCGATCCATTAAACTACAAAGTTGAAAATAATAGCATATATTTTTACATAGAGTATGACTATATTCAAATAACAATTATTAATAATAATCTTCTTGCTAAAAATTCAGCAAGTTTAGAGATAGGCGATTTATCAACTCCTGTTAGTGATTTCACAACTTATTCATTATTCCTAGAATCGGACGGCGAACTAATCCAAGTGGAAAATGATCGTATATTTGATTATCGCGATAAAAGAATAATAATTAGGATTGATTTTAATGATATTATGGTGGATGGTCAACCATTCAACTTATCTCGCGGTATTGTATTAGAAAATATAACTTTCTTAAATTATCAAACTTACGCATTCACTCCTGTTGAAGGTGAGGATTATGATTATGAATTGACATTAACATTTAGTGACTTTATTGTGGACATCCCAGATTCGGGCGAATTAACAATAAATTATGTCTATAGAGTAGAAACAGTTACAACCACAATAACAACTAATATTGAATCTTCATCGTTTTATTATAATGACAGTGGAAGAATTTTCTATTTCCAAGCAGATTCACTAGGTTCATCTGATCCATCATTTGGTGGTAGTTCTGTAACTTCTGGTAGGGACGACACTAATTTATCTCTATCATATTCATTCCAATTTTTAGGTTTAGTTGATTTCACCTTCTGGTTTGACCAATCAACAGGTTATTCACAGTTCTTTAAAATAACAAGCATAAGAGTGTATAATTCTCAAGGTGGATTGATTGAAGATTTTTCAAAATATGGAATTTTCACTCAACGCTCTGGCGAAGATAATAAAATAATAGAATTGATTAAAGCAAGATATATTGAAGACTTAACTATTGAGCTTATGGTTCAACCTATCATTTATTATAATGACGCGGAAGTTATTAATGGCGATTATATTTTCACACGCGAGTTTGATTGTGATAACTATGGACTTGGAATATCGCAAATATTATCAATTGGAACAAGTTCGGGTGATCAAATTCAAACAAGCGAGTTAATTTTGGAATCTTTAAGAGATGATTTGGGTAATTATAATGTTTACTACACTGTTGCAGGCTCGCAAACAACTCAACCTGTTCAACCAACAAATGTAGGGCAGTATGAATTGCATTTTGATTTTAACTCAACGGGCGAATTTGAGTGGATGGATGAAATTCAACTAGATTATCACGTATATTTAATTATCACTCCGCTGGATGTTGAAATAACTTACAGCATTGATAGAACGTTTGAAAAGACATACGACGGCAGTTCATCTCCCGACACTAATCAAATGAATCAAGTTATACAGAGTTTAGTTATAACCGACAATTCAAGTATGAACTTAAATTATTCATCGCAATATAATTTTGCATTATCGCCAAATATCGTTGGTAGAATCACGTATTTAGATAGAGGTCAACAGGTTGAAACTGCTAGGGCAAACGAGGATGTTTTCTATAACATTTATTTAACAGGTTTGCAATTTGTGAATTCTTCATTAAGTTCAGATTATTTCAATATAAATAATTTCAATCTAGTAAACTCATCGCTTGCAATAAGTGCGGTGATTAAAATTAATAGAAAAGCGCTCAATATTGTAGGTCTTGCTGTGGATGATAAAGTTTATGATGGTTCGGTTGGAGTTACAATTAGTGATGACGCAAACGTTAGGTTAAGTGGTGTTGTTGGAGATGACGATGCAAATCTAGTAATAGAAAATATTCGCCTTAGTTTTGAAAATCCAGAAATTGGAGAAAATAAAAATATTATCGTGGAAATAAATAACACCTTAACAGGTGAGGATTCAACCAACTATAGATTAAATCCAATTTCAGGAATAACTGCAACAATTTATCCATATAGTGTAAGCACATATATTGAAGGTTTTGGCGAAATTGAAGTGATAAATCAACGTGGACTAACCGACCAATCTAAAGTTTCACTAATTCCAATTGGCGCAACACTAAAAGTTGGAACGTTTGATAACGATAGTTCTGAATATTTGGATATTTATAATATAATTGCGAACTATTTATCTAACGGAAGGGTGTTTGAAATTGGTTTGGTGCTAAGTTTTGAACAAAATGGCATAGAAATGAATTTGCCTAAGGATTTATATATTTCTCTTCCAAAAGTTGATAGACTTACAAACGTGGTTTATCTAACCGGTCAAAATACAGGTGATTTAACCTATGTTGACCAAGGAGAAACAATTTTAATTGACCTAAATCAAATAAATGATGATATTGACACATTATTTGTTACAAAACAAAGATTGTTGCTACAATTATGGCAAATTATTTTGATTATTTTCTTATTATTGCTACTCATTATAATAATCATTATTATAGTTATTGTTTCAAGGAAAAAGAGAAAAGAAAGATATCAAACAAATGATGTTATTTAGGAGAGGCTATGTTTGAATGTAAATATAAAATTGAAGAAAAAGATTGTGTTATAAGTGCAAAATATGTGTATAAGTCACAAAAACGCAAACAAGATAAGATTATAGCAGTGCTTATTCCTATCTTGTTTGTGGCTGTGATTGCTATGCTAATTTATAACGCGTGCACAGGGCAATCAATAGTGTGGGAACTCATTATGGCAATAGCACTTGTTGTGCTTGAAGTGTTTTATCTTCTTATTCCTCTAATGCTTGTTAGGTCACAGAAAAAATCGTTTAAGCAACAAAAGTTAGGCGAAGTTGATTATCTTCATATCAAAATTGAGGGTCCAACTTGTGTGGAAACTTTAGTTAAAGATGAAAAAGAAATAGCAAAAAATGTGCATAACCTAAAAAGTTTAACAAGTTATTTAGAGGACGGCGAAAGGCTAGTGCTTGTGTTTAACAAAGTTGAATTTGTTTGCATTAGAAAAAGCGAACTAACAGGTGGACTTGAAAAACTAAAATCTCACCTAGAAAAAATAATGAGCAAAAACGCAAAATAACAAACACAAATTTTAAACAAAAAAACTACTTTCAAAGTAGTTTTTTATATATTTTATTTTTTAAAATACAATTACTTTAGTTTTATATCTTAAAACTTATTTAAGATGCTATAAAATGAAATAATTTTTAAATAATTTTAAAAATTATTTTGCGTGGGATTTTTTTAGGTATTCATTGATAAATGGGGTGAGGTCGCCGTCCATAACTGCTTGAACGTTGCTCGTTTCATAATCTGTTCTGTGGTCTTTAACCATAGTGTAAGGTTGGAACACGTAACTTCTAATTTGGCTTCCCCATTCAATGCGTTTTAATTCGCCTTTAATGTCTTGCATATTTTTGCGCGCCTTTTCTTCTTCAAGGGCAACTAGTTTACTCGTTAAAATTTTCATTGCGAGTTCGCGATTTTGAAGTTGACTACGCTCATTTTGACAAGTTACCACAATACCTGTTGGAATGTGTGTAATTCTAACGGCAGTTTCCACTTTGTTCACGTTTTGACCGCCCGCGCCACCGCTTCGATAAGTGTCAATTTTTAAATCTTCGTTGTTGATTTTAACAGTTGTTTCCTTGCTAATTGCTGGCACAACCTCAACAGATGCAAAACTTGTGTGACGTCGCTTATTGCTATCAAACGGACTAATTCTAACCAATCTATGAACCCCCATTTCGCCTTTTAGTTTTCCGTAGGCATAATCGCCTTTAATCCACAAAACTGCCGTTTTTAATCCGACATCATTACCTTCAACTTTATCAACTATTGAAAAATCGAATCCGTTTTTGCTAGCATACATTTTGTACATTCTAACAAGCATAACCACCCAATCTTGCGCCTCTGTTCCGCCCGCGCCAGAATGAATTGTTAAAATTGCGTCGTTGTTATCATATTTTTCGTCAAGCAAGGTGCGAACGTTTAAATCTTCCACCTTGTCTTTCAATTCCAACATTTCAGTGAACGCAAGATTTAGCATTTCAATATCTGTGTTTTTTTCTAACTCTTTTACGGTTACAATTAAAGTTGACAATTGATTTTGCAAGTTAGACACATCATTAAACAAGTCTTGCAATGCTTTAATTTCTTTGTTTGTTTGCATTGCATAGTCTAAATTATTCCAAAAAGTGAGAGATTCTCTCTCTTTTAATAATTTTTGAAGTTTTTCTTGTTGCTCGTCTAAATGTAAGCAACTTTTAGTCAACTCAAATTTATTAACTAATAAAGACAATTCTTCGCTAATATTTTCAATATTCATACCTAAATTATATCAAATGGCAAATAAAATATCAAATATTTTTAATAGTTTAAAATTTTTAAAAACTAAAAGCAAAGTCTTGTTAATTGATAGGAAAAACTGAATTAATAAATTTTTTATTAGTTGCGTTTGAATGTTAGTATATGGTATAATTATATTGAGGTAATTATGGAAGAGATTGTTGAAACGAAAGAAGAAAAAGTTGAAATAAATGATGAAGCAAATGAAAAGGAAATTAAAAAGAAAAAGCGCAAGGAAAAAATAAAGAAAAAGGGCAGTAGTTTTTTTGCTGATTTTAAAAAATTTATTTCAAAAGGAAATATTTTAGACCTTGCTGTTGCAGTTGTTATCGGCACTGCGTTTAATAAAATTGTAACCTCACTTGTGAACAATATCATTATGCCACTCATCTCGCTTTGCACAGGAGGGGTGAGTGTTGAAGATTGGAAATGGGTTATAACTCCAGCCACTGAAACCACTGCCGAAGTTGCCCTTGCGTACGGCACATTCATTCAAGCGATTATTGACTTTTTGATAATAGCCCTAACCATATTTATTATTTTAAGAATTATTGTAAACTCACAACGTGGAATACAAAAATTATCTAAAAAAATGAAAAGAGAACTCAAAAAGCAGGGCATTGAAGAAGAGGCAATTGTTGCACCTCAACCTACAGTTAAAATTGAAAGCCAAGAAGATATTTTAAAAGATATTCGCTCACTTTTAACAAATATGTCCGCCCCACAAAATAATAATGTGAAAACAGAAGGAATCTTAAATAAAAAAGTTGAAGCCGAAACAATAGAAAATAAAAAAGCAGGATAACAAATTAAAAAATAAAACGCATTGCACGTTTTATTTTTTTAATTAAAAATTTATATATTTTCTAATTTTTTATTATTTTATAGTATTTTTAACGATTTTTTTAAATTTTTTTTGTTTTTTCTTCTTTTAATTTTATTTTTTTAATTTTTATTTTTTATATTTAATTTTTTAACATTATAATTTAAATTGTTTTTATTTTTTATATTTTAAAAGCATTTGTTTGTCATCGTTGCTTACTCTAAAACTTTCTCTTATTTTTTGAATTGCTTTATTTGTGGTGAAAGTATTTAGTGCGGTAGTTTCGAACAATTTTAAAGTTTCTTCTCTTCGTTTTACAAAACTTTCAGCAACAAACCAACCTAGCGCCATATTAACGTAATATTCTTTTTCATTTTTAAGTTTATTAATAAGATTTAAAATATGATTAAAACAATCGTCAAATTTTAATAAACTAAACCAAAGTATTACCCCAATTCGCCTTGTGTAAGTGTGTTTGTCAGATATAAAACGTTCGGACAATTTTAAAAAATCAAACTTGTTTTCATCGTTAAGATTAAATTTCATTATATCGCAACACGCCCAACTATCCACAATTTTTCCATAATTGTATAGTCGCTTTTCAAATTCCTTGAAATCCTTAATTTTAGCAATTAAAAATCCATTAATTATTAAATTTTCATACGTGTCGGTTATATTTAAATCAAGGAAAGATAAAAAATTTCCTTTTGCAATTTCTTTTGCAATCTGTTTTAATTTTGGAGTTGGAATTGCGAGAACTTCGTAATTTGTGTTTGCAATTTTGCGCGTGAATTCTTGCTTACTTTCGTTTTTTAAACTATATAGATAATTTTGAAAATCTAATTTGTCTAATTCACTCCAAACTTCTTTAAAAAGACACATTTTCCCTTCCGTTATAAAAAATTATATTTATCATTTGCTTGATTAAACACATTAGTTTATTGCTTTCATCTCGCCTAACCACCATTTCAACTCTTCCGTGAAGATGCTCACTACTAACCGGTCCGTGAATCATAGAATCCTCGCTCTCCACCCAATTATCTCCAAGCAAAAAGTATTCGTCATCTTGCATTATTATCACCTCGTCGCCCGAAACGTCCACTCCAACCGATGGTGTACCTCTTCGCTCTGCAATATAGGCGCGATATTGATTGTAATAACTAGATAGCGCGCTATCATATTCGCTTGTGCCGTTTTTCTCTTTTGTGTACAACTCAAGGTTATTCACAAATAGGGTATATGAGTCACCATTATTTATTATTTTTAATTGGTCGCCAGGCATTGCAACAAGGCGCTTTATAATTGTTCCTAAATCCCACCAATCCACACTCGCAACAACCAAATCATTTAGTCCATAATCTGAAAAACGGTTGATATACACAGTGTCGCCTGGTGTGTTGATATCACTAATTCCCACATTTAAAACAGGTTGCATTGATGTACCTCGAACGTCACTCTTTGCGTAAACAATATTGAACACTATGTTTATAAGTGTGAAAAAACTAGCAATCATTATCAAAATCACTAAAATTGACGCAAGCATATTAGACCAAATTCGTTTTGCCTTTGCATTCATAACTTTTATTATACCACAAAGAATAATTTTTTAAAAATAAAATGCAAAGAAAAAATCGCAATGCGCGATTTTTTGATATTTTTTTAATTTTTATTGTCATTTTTAATTTATCTAATAAAATAATTTTTATACTAGAATAAATAATAATTTTTAAAACTAATTAATTTTTATTATTCCAATTAATACGACAAACCTCCATCTATTAGATTTCGCATTTTATACTTTTGGTCTCTTATTCCTTCTAACTGTGTATCTAAATTATCTATCTTTTCCTTAAGGCGTCTTCTTTCTCTAAGCAAGGTTTCTAGTTTTGTTGTTGTTTCATCACCTAATTCTTTTGCTATTTTCTCTTTAATACCATCACTGACATACACTTGACGTGGATTTTTAGATTCTTCCTTTATTGAATCTTCTAAATCAGCAATTTTGCTCTTTATAAAATAATCTTCAATATCCTTACTAATTGTTGTGATTTGTTCGGTTATTTTTTCTCTATCTTTCTTTACTTTATCTTGTTGCTTTTCTAGTTGCCTCTCTTGTTTTTCTAATTCTGCCAAACTTTTATTGCGCTTTTTCCTCTTTTGCTCTTCTTGCTTTTGCTCTTCTTTCCTTTTTTGTTCAGCTTGTTTTGCTTCGGCTTTTCTTCGTTGCTCAGCTTGTTTTTCTTCGGCTTTTCTTTGTTGTTCTTTTTGCTTTTGCTCTTCTTTTCTTTGTTTTGCTTGTTCTTGTCTTTGTTGTTCTTCGGCTCGATATTTTTTCCTTTCGCTTCTATTATTTTCTGCTGCTATATATGATTCTAGTATTTCTTTTCCTTTTCCTTTAACTTTGTCAAATGCCTCTACGATCGCTTCTGCTGCTTGACGAGTAAATCTAGCCAATGGTCTTCCTCTTTTTAATTCGATTCCTTTGTTAACATCCTCATATGCTAGACATCTAATATAATCAAGCCCAGCAAGGTAGGCTGCCTCTTTTAGATTAGTATTAGTTCCATCAAGTTTTTGTGATATTAATTTTTTATATTCTTCGATCTTTTCAGGCAAACTTTTTTTACTTATTTTTTTAGATTTTATTTCTTGTTCAATATCTGCTCTAATAGCTTTATAACCCGTTGATGTTCTGATTCTATCGTCGCTAAGAACTCTAAAAGTATTGTCAATTATTTTTATTTCATAGAAAATATTAAAAGGCTCTGCCCTTTCTGTGCCTTCACGTTTTTTTAGTTCGGCAATTATATGATCTCTTCTAATATCTTTAGATACTATATAGCTCTTATAAACATCTCTAATTTGCTTTTCAAGGTCTGATAATTGAGTTTGCAACGCTATAGACTGATCGCCTGTTCTTATGCTACTTAAAAATGAATCATTGATTGTACCCTGTAACTCATTATATTTTTTTAGAAGGTCAGTTACTAAATCTGATTTACCTCTCTTTTCAAATTCTATATCACTTTGAAAATAATGATGAAATTTTATAAGGTCATCAATAACCTCCATTTTTATATTTTGATATTCTTGAGAATTTTTAAATCTCTCTAACGCGTCATCATTCATAAAAACGCCATATTCGTTTATTATAATGTCTTTATCTGTAAATACCTGTTCGTTTTCCATAGTTTCACTCCTCTTTGAATAATTCTTAAAAAAAATAATTTTTTTAATATGTTAAAATTATTTTAACACAAATTTTATTTTATAGTCAAGAAAAAACAAACATCTTTTTTTAGTAAACAATTAAATGTTTGTTTTAGTGATTTTTATTTGCTGTCTTTTAAGCCGACGGTTTCAAGATAGACGCGGTCGTTTTGCTTACTCAAAACGCAATCCTCAATATAATATCCATTTCTAATAAATTGCATATTGCCTTTTTGCTTTAATGCGAATGGTTCGATATATGAAACGTGTTCTTCCATTGAATTTGGGTTGATGATTTTATCTAGCATTCCGTGTTCGTAAACTTCGCCCTCTTTTAGTAGATCGTGGAATTTGCGCGTTCTAACTTTTTCAGAGTGTTTAACGCTTAGCCAATGAATTGTGCCTTTTGGTTTTATTCCTTGCTCTTTTGTGTCATACGCAATTGAACATTTTAAATAATCAATTTCACCTGCGCTATTTTTAACAACTTCATCGCACTTAATAACGTATGCGCCCATTAAGCGCACATAGCCATTAGGTGTTAGGCGGAAAAATTTAGGAGTTGGATTTTCCATAAAATCTTCGCGTTCGATATATAGTTCGTTTGAAAATTTAACGGTGTGTTTTTTGCTTTTTTCAATTGTTGGATTGTTTGAAATCTCAACATTCTCAGTTTTGTTGCTATCGTAATTTGTTAATATAACTTTAATAGGGTCAAGAACAGCCATAACTCGCATTGCAGTTTTATTTAGTTCTTCACGAATGCAAGCCTCTAAAATGTGTGGTTGAACAATGCTATTTGATTTTGCAACACCAATACGCGTGCAAAACTCTTTGATTGCGCTTGCAGTGTAACCTTTTCTTCTAAATCCGGCAAGGGTAGGAAGGCGAGGGTCATCCCAACCATCCACATATCCGCCGTCCACAAGTTCGATAAAATAACGTTTTGAAATAACAGTTCCCGCGATATTCAGTCTTGCAAACTCAATCTGGCGCGGTTTAACTCCCGTTATTAACCTACAATTATCTACGAACCAATTATATAGCGGGCGGTGGTCCTCAAACTCAAGGCTACAAAGAGAGTGAGTGATTCCTTCGTGCGCGTCGCTAAGTGGGTGCGCAAAATCATACATTGGATAAATGCACCACTTGTTTCCCTGCCTGAAGTGAGGAACGTGCATAATGCGATAAATTACAGGGTCGCGCATATTGATATTAGGGCTTGCCATATCTATTTTTGCGCGCAAAGTTTTTTCTCCGTCGGCGAATCTCCCTGCTTTCATCTCTTCAAACAAACGCAAATTTTCTTCAATTGACCTGTTTCTATATGGACTTTCTTTGCCTGGTTCGGTTAGAGTTCCGCGAGTTTGAGAGATTTCATCGGCAGAAAGTTCGCAAACATATGCTTTGCCTTGCTTGATTAAATCTATCGCACAGTCGTATAAAAAATCATAATAATCACTTGCGTAATACAAATTTTTCCACTTAAAACCAAGCCATTTAATATCGTCCATCAATGCTTTAACATAATCTTCACTTTCTTTGCTTGGATTGGTGTCGTCCATTCTAAGATTAGTGTAACCTTTAAACTTTTCAGCCGTTAAAAAGTCAATACATATTGCCTTGCAGTGACCGATATGCGTGTATCCATTAGGTTCAGGCGGAAAACGAGTGACTATCTTTTTCAATCCTTTTTCCTTAATATCTTCAACTATTGCCTGTTCAATAAAATTTGATGGTGTTATATTTTCCATTTTCTCTCCTAGAAGTTATTACAAATCAATTATAATATAATCTTACGTATTTGTAAATTAAATTAAAATAAAAATTTTAACTTACTTATTAGTTTTGAAAAAACATTATAAAATAAATAGGAATATAAATTATATTATCTTCTTCAAAAATTTTTCGTTCGTTTGAGAGAACAAAACCTCTTTTAACATTGTAATCTTTATTTTTTATAAATTTATTTATTGCACTATGAATAGTGTAATCTTTGCCAGACTTAATCTCTAGTGGCAAAACTGAAAGATTATTGTAGTCATCTATTAGAAAATCAACCTCGCCGTTTGCTTTATTGTCGTAATAAAATAAATTATAGCCGTGCGCTTTTAATTCGCTTGCCACAAAAGATTCATAAACCGCTCCAAGATTTATGCTTTTCTCGTCATTTAAAATGGCGCGGATATTATGTTTATATAAAATATTAGTAAGAAGCCCAACGTCATTTAAATAAAGTTTTAATAAATTCTTATTGCTAGATTGAATGAGAGGGAATACCGGTGTTGAAAGCGCTTTCACTTCAAGCGCAATTCCCGAACTTATTAAATAATCAAATTCATTTTGATAACTTGAAAATCTTTTTCCTTTAATTCCTTCAATATCTTGAACCACAATGCGCTTTTTTTTGTTTTCAAGAGTTGACGGAATCAAATCGTAAATTCGTTTTATTTTTAGTTTGTGTTCGCGGTCATACTTACTAGCATCGTCGCCATACAAATCGGAAATGGTCGATTGAATTCTTCTAACTTCCATAATGTTTTGATTTTTTAAAAAACTATTTACCGCATCAGGCATTCCACCTGTGAATAAATATTTTTTCATTAAATCTAACATTTTGTTATGTGTTGTTTCGTCTAAACTTGTTAAATTTTCAAAATTTTGCTTTAAAATATTTATTGCACTTGAATTAAATCCATTTGCAAGCAAAAATTCTTCAAAATCTAACGGATACATATGGTTGATATCAATACTTCCTATAGGAATAGAGGGAGTTTTCAATAATGTAACACCTAAAAGTGAACCACTGCATATATAAGTAAATCTGTCATCCTGTTTTAAAAATTTTAAAAGAGTTAAAAACTGTGGATATTCTTGAATCTCATCAATAAAAATAACAGTATTATCTTTATTTCCCATTTTGTTGCCTGCAAACATACTAAGTTGCAAATAAAAATCTTCTTTGCTGTTTATGTTTGCAAAAATTCTATCACTTATCGAATCTTCCACGAAATTAATTTCTATATAATTTTTAAATTTATTTTTTAAAACCTCAGTACAAACATATCTAATTATATAAGATTTTCCAATTTGCCTAGCGCCGTCAATCAACATAATTTTATTTGATGGATTTTTTAGATAGTTTTCAATCTTCTTTTCAATCTTTCTATATAGCATAATTTCTCCTTAAATTAAACATATTTCAAACAATATATATGCAGTATATTACACTAAAATAAAAAATTTTGCAAGTGTTTTTACACTTTTCCTACAAATTTAAGGGTCAGAAATTACACTTTTCCTATAATTTTGAGGTTAGAAAAATACACTTTTCCTATAAATTTAGGGGTCAAAATTTACACTTTTCCAATTTCTTAATGTTTTTATTGAGATTTTTGCGTATAGTTTTAATTAAAAAAACTAGAATTTGATTTTACTAATTTACATTAAATTTATAATTTACTCTTGCTTTTTTTGTTTTTGTATGCTATAATTCAAATGTTAAAAGTTAATTTTAACGCAAGTGGTTATTTTAAGTCGATTTAAAATGCCACTTGACGCGTAAAGCGTTCCTTACCTAGAAATAGGTCAAAAGTCCAAAAGGAGGTTAATATGAAAAATTATGAGTTGATGTATATCATTCCAAGTCAGTCAACTGACGAAGAAAAAGAAGCATTGATTGCTCTTGTTAACGGAATGATTGAAAAAGACGGCGGAAAAATCGAATCTGTTGAACGCATCGGAAATAAGAAACTCGCTTATCCTATCGATAAAAAGCGCGAAGGATACTACGTTTTAACTAATTTCTCAACTGATGCTAACGTTCCAAACAGGCTCGGCGCTCTTTTATCAATAACAAACAACATAATGCGTTATATAATTGTTGCAAAATAGTTAAAATATTTAGCACGTTTAAACAAATTATACAAATTTTGATTTTTAAAATGTGATACCACAATTTAATGTGGTCGAAAATTAAATACAAAATTTAATTTTTTATCGCACACTTATTTTAATTATTATTTTACTAATTGAAAGTGGAATAATTTATAAAAAGTAAGTAAAATTTAGGAGAAATTATGAACAAAGTTTATTTAATTGGCAACTTAACTCGTGACCCAGAACTTAGCAACACAACAAGCGGAGTGGCTGTTTGTAGATTGTCTATTGCTGTAGGTCGTCGTTTTGCTAATGCAGACGGTAGCCGTGACACTGATTTCTTTAACGTAACTGCTTGGCGCGCCACTGCTGAAAATTGCGCAAGATATCTAAAAAAAGGTAGCAAAATTGCAGTTGTTGGCTCAATCCAAACAAGAAATTACGAAAGAAGTGACGGAACCAAAGGTTTTGCAATAGATATTGTGGCAGATGAAGTTGAATTTTTGTCAACTAAAAATGATGGTTCGTCTGAATCCGGCGTGACTGCAAATTCTAGCGCACCTGTTAGCGACTTGCAACCTGTGGATGACGATAGTTTGCCGTTCTAATTTAATCATAAAACTTAATAAAACAAACATTAATTGAATTAATAATTAAAAGGAGATAAATATGGAAGAAGTTGTAAATCAACCTGCTAATCAACCAGCAGTTGAAGAGAGCGCTAAACCTGTTGAAAAGAAAAAATTCTTTAAACACAACAAGTCAAAGAAAAAAGTTTGCGCTTTTTGTGAAGATAAAAAACCTATAGACTATAAAGACGTTAACAGACTTAAAAAGTTCGTTACAGAAAAAGGAAAAATTATTCCTTCTCGTCAAACAGGCACTTGCGCTCGTCACCAAAGAGAATTGACTGTTGCAATTAAACGCGCAAGAAATATGGCTTTGCTACCATTCAGTGGCGACTAATCATTAAAGTAAACACTTCAAATGATGTTCATTTCATATTGAGGTGTTTTTTTGTATTTTTTAAAAAAAGTGTTGACATACTAAATTTTTATTATATAATGCTAGTGCGGTCACTTAATTTAGAACACAAATTGCTTCACATTTTTAGATGAGTAGTTCACACTTTTTAAACTGCAACAAGTGTAAGGAGGGGAGTATGAAAGAAATTGTTATAGCATCAGGAAACGAAGGTAAAATAAAGGAAGTTCAAGAAATTTTAAAGGACTATAAAATTGTATCAATAAAAGATTTAGGAGTGGATGTAGACGTTGAAGAAGACCAGCCAACTTTTAAATTAAATGCAATTAAAAAAGCAGAAACAATTGCTAATTTAGTTAAAGGTAAATGGTGCATAGCGGACGATTCAGGAATAGAAATAGAATCGTTAAATGGTTTTCCTGGAGTGTACACAAAAAGGTGGCTTAATGGTACAGATAGAGAAAGGAATTTGCAAATCATAGAAAAGGTAAAAGGATTTCCTAAAAATAAAAGAAAAATAAAGTACACAACTGCAATTGCTCTTTCAAACGGAAAACACACCATTTGCGAACTTGGCACAATTAATGGATTTGTTTCAAACGAACCAAGAGGCGAAAACGGATTCGGTTTTGATGAAATTTTTGAATTAGATAATGGCAAAACATTATCCGAACTAACCAATGAAGAAAAAAATCAAATTAGTGCAAGAAAAAAGGCGCTAGAAAAGATAAAGCAAAGTTTAATTAGCAACAAATACGAATTATAGAAAAGACGTAAGGACTTTCTAGCAACTAGCAAAATATGTGTCAATACAATACAAAAAATCGCCATTTAGAGATTTTATGGCGATTTTTTCATTATAACATAATTACAACAAATATGATTGTGAATAATAGGCAAATTAGTATTGAAACTAAACTTATTATTAAACTTGCAAGACCAATTTTGTTTTTATTTAAATGCCTTTGATAGTTTGCAAACGAAGTGCTTAAATTAGTTTTAAAAAAAATTAAATATTTTATAATGGCAAAAAAATAAAAGTTTAAAATGTTAAGTTAATAGAGTAGGCTAATTAGAAGTGTAAAAATAAGGGAGGATAAATTAATTTAAAATAAAACAAAAATTTGTACAATTAAATTAGTTCGAAGTAAAAAAAGATAGTGGTAGAAGTGAATTTAAAAAACTTCACTTTAATAATCACTATCTTTTGCTTTTATCTAATTTTTGCGACCAAAAACAATGCAAACAATGTTGTTTAGCCGAATTTATTAAAGATTTATATTGATTTATTTAAACCTAATTAACTATTACAATTGCAATATAACCTCCAAAATGAAATTGCAGTGTGGTTAACTAGAATTTTACTTTTTCTTTAATAAATTTTTGAAAGTTGCGCTAAGTTTTACAGTTGGAACTTTGCAAGCAGCAACTTTAATTTTTTCGCCTGTGAATGGATTTAATTTAACGCCAGCCTTATTTGATTTAATGCCGAAGTTCATATAACCCATAAAGTGCATTTCATTCCCTTTGATAAGATTTTGCTTTAATTGTTCGCCAGCGGCAGTTAAAATTGCCTTAACATTGGTTTGTGTGAAACCTGTTGCTTCTGCGACTTGTTTTACGAATTCGCCTGTGCTAATTGTGTTCATAAAAATCTCCTTTTTTATTAGTTTTGGTTAAAATGCGTTGCTACAACTAACCATTAACTATAAAAATGCTAGCAAATAAAACCCAAAAAAGCAACTAATTTTAAGGTGTTTTGAAAATTTTTTAAAATTAAAAATTCGTATAAATATTAAAAACTTTTCTAATTTTAGTTTGTCGTACTAAAAAATAGATTTCACAAAACAAAAATCAAATTAAAATAACATAATAAATAAAATTAAAAATTCACGTTAAGTTATAATAAAATAAAAAATTATGTAGGAATTAAAAATTATATTGTTTTTTATTAAGCAATAAATATATATTTATTATATAAATTGAGGTTAAATTATTGCAAAAATAAAGTGGTTGTGTTAAAATAATATGTATTTTTAAGAAATTTTAAGTTTTGGCAACACATAATTTGAAAAACTTAGAAAATTCATTACTAAAAGGACGATTTTATGGATATTAGAAACATTGCAATAATTGCGCACGTCGATCACGGTAAAACAAGTTTAGTAAACGCCTTGCTAAAACAAGGCGGAGTTTTTAGAGATAACCAAGAAGTGCAGGATAGAGTTATGGACTCAAATGCATTGGAGCGCGAACGTGGAATCACGATTTTAAGTAAAAACTGCTCAGCATATTACAAAAACACAAAAATCAATATTGTAGACACCCCAGGACACGCAGACTTCGGTGGCGAAGTGGAACGTGTGTTAAAAATGGTTGACGGAGTGTTGCTTGTGGTAGACGCGTTCGAAGGTCCAATGCCACAAACTCGTTTTGTGCTTGAACACGCACTTGCACTAAACTTAAAAGTGGTTATTGTTATCAATAAGATTGATAGACCAGATGCAAGGTTAGACGTGGTTGGCGATGAAGTGCTTGAACTTATGCTTGACCTAAATGCAACAGACGAGCAATTAAATAGCCCAATCATATACACAAGCGCACGCGCTGGCACAGCAACAACTGATTACAAAGTGCCTGGCACAGATATGTCTGTGCTATTTGAAGCAATAATAAATCACATCGACCCGCCAAAAATGAACGTGGACGCACCTTTTTCAATGCTTATTTCTTCAACCGAACACAATGATTATTTGGGTAAACTTGCGGTTGGAAAAGTCGAAAGCGGAACAGTTAAATTAAATCAAACATTGTATATCAAAAATTATTTTGACGAAAACAAGCATTACACAGGTAAAGCGGTAAATATTTTCAACTTCAACGGTTTAAAACGTGACCCTATTGAAGTTGGCACTGCTGGTGATATTATTTGTATTGCCGGTATTCCTGATATTACTATTGGTGACACTGTTAACGAAACAGCAGATATGCCTGCTATTCCTTTTGTTAAAATTAGCGAGCCAAGTGTGGAAATGACATTTATGGTTAACGATAGTCCGTTCGCAGGAAAAGAAGGTAAATTTGTAACAAGCCGTCACCTAAAAGAGAGATTATATAAAGAAGCGGTTAAAGATTTATCTTTGCAAGTTAGCGATGGCGACACGGCCGACCAATTCAAAGTGCGCGGACGTGGCGAAATGCACCTTAGTATTCTTATTGAAAACATGCGTAGAGATGGTTACGAATTCCAAGTTAGCCGTCCAAGAGTTTTGTATAAATACATTGACGGCGTTAAGTGCGAACCAATAGATAAAGTGGTTATTGACGTTCCAGAAGATGCGGTAGGAACAGTTATGCAATCAATGGGTATTAAAAAAGGTGAATTGATTAGTATGACTCCTATGGGTAGCCGAATGAGATTGCAGTTTAAAGTGCCAAGCCGTGGACTATTTGGCTATAAATCTCAGTTACTAACCGACACAAAAGGTGAAGGTGTTATGTCTAGCGTGTTTGATGCTTATGAACCATATAAAGGCGAGATTGAAGGAAGAAATTTTGGTTCCCTAATTAGTTATGAAACCGGCGAAGCTATAACTTACGGTCTATTCAACGCACAAGGTAGGGGAAGATTGCTTGTTCGCCCAGGCGATAAGGTTTATATGGGTCAAGTGGTTGGAGTGAACCCAAAAGGCGACGATATTGTAGTGAACGTTTGCAAGAAAAAGCAACTTACGAACACACGTTCAAGTTCTAGTGACGAAGCATTAAGGTTAACACCTATTCAAGATATGACGCTTGAAGAAGCCCTTGAATTTATTGCAGACGACGAACTTGTGGAAGTAACACCAAAGTCAATTCGTATTAGAAAAGCAATTTTGGACCACCAATTGCGCGCAAAAGCAAGAAAACCAGTTGTTGAATAAAAACAATCTTTTAAATTTTACCTTTTTCCTGCTTTTACGAAGGTTTAAAAACAAATATTTAGTGTTAAATCAATTTTCAAATAACCACAAAATGTGGTATAATGCTAGTAGATTAAAATTATATGTAGGCTTTAATAACAACAAATAAAATTATATCTGTACGTTTAACAATTAAAAAAAACAATAAGGAGAGATATGCGTCCAACAAACGACACTTTTAAAAACATTATGAAAGTAGGTAAGCGAATTGGAATTACTATTCTAATTTGCATTCCTATTATGGTTGCGTTTGGATATCTAACTAGAAATGTGATAACTGCAGATTGGGCGCAAATTCTTTGTTTTATGGCTATAATGGCGGTGGCGGTAACCATTGAAGAACTTATATCTCGTTATAGAGAAAAGAAGAAAAAAGTTGAAATTGAAACCGAACCAAAACGCGATGTATATAAATAGTCTCAGTTTATGTGGCTTTCCTCAGGTGCCAAAGCAATATCGTCAAGCCACACAAACTTCGCCTCGACCCGCGGGGGCATAAGGTTTAATTAAAATTTATGCAGTTGAAATCTGAACGTAAACATTCTTCGCATTGACCCGCGGGGGCTATAAGGATTTATTGAAATTAATGTAGTTAATCAAAAAAATTTTTATCAATTAGTGTAAAAGAAGAAATTATAAACTTTTAACAAGGAGATTATATGAAGCTTTTAAAAGATATTGATTGGAAACCAAATAGCGAAGGAGATATTTGTGTTAGAAGTGAATTTAAAAAAATAATTCCAGCACCACTTTTAAAAGCTGTTTTAATTTTATATGATTTAAACATTCGAACTGTTTCGTGTGGAATGGGAGACGATTTTGGAATATCTATTGACTATGATTGTTTAAGTGAAGAAAATAAAAAGATTGCAGATGAATACATGAAAAGAAAAAAGATGGAACTTTCTAAGCCGTGCGCGCATGCACCAGAGAGAAGATTTCGTCTTGGTGTTAAAATTGATGAAAATAAAGTTGGTGAAAAACAAGCGGAAAAATTGATACTAAAAGAATTAGAAGATTTAGGATTGAAAAAGCAGGACGTTATGTATGGATTTAGTTCAATGCAAGATAAAATCCGCCAATGGAAAGATGTTGATTTAGACGTGACGGATGATATACTTATAGATAGTTATAAAGAAGTGTATTTCGTTGATGAAAATAATGTTGTATGGGAAAATGAAGAGTTGTATAATAAACATATAGCATATGAGAATGAATTAAATATTCAAAATAATCAAACAATTTAAATTTAGGAAATAAAGGAGTGTGTTATGGCTGATAAGAAAGCAAAAATTCAACCAAATGATTTAGAATGATCTCGAGAAATCCACGTTCCGTTTAGAACTCCGTTAGGCTCTACACGTGGATATCTCTCGCCTTAATCCGCGGGAGCATAAGGATATAGAAATTTAGTAAGGAGGATATATGGCAGATAAAAAGGCAAAAATTCAACCCAATGATTTAGAAGCAGAGCAAAGTTTGCTTGGCGCGCTGTTTTTAAGTAAAGATGCGTGCGCGGACGTGTTTCCAAACTTAAACGCAAATGATTTTTATTCAGGGGCGCATAAAAAGATATATCAAGCGATGCTAGATAATTATTTTAAAGACGTTGCGATTGACTACATCACGGTTAGCAAAGTGTTAAGTGATAAGGGCGAGTTGGAAGAAGTTGGCGGGCTTGAATATATCACCGATTTAACGCAATATGTTCCAAGTGCGGCAAACTATAAGTATTATGTTGACATCATTAAAAATGATAGTATTTTGCGCCAAATCATTGAAGCGTGCCAAAACACTATTAATGAAGCATTTGAAAATAATAGTGCGAGTGAAGTGTTAGAACGCGCCGAAAAATATATTTTTGATATTTCTCAAACGCGTAGGACAAACGACCTTGAACACATTAAAAAAGGTGTTGCCGAAGCGATTGATTTAATGGAAAAAATATCAATCGACCCTAACGCAAACACAGGTATTAAAGTTGGTTTCCCAACCCTTGATAAAATCACAAACGGCTTTAAACCTGGCGAACTTATCATTATTGCGGCGCGCCCTGGTATTGGTAAAACCACGTTAGCCGTAAACTTTGCAATAAATTCTGCAATTAAGCACAAGAAAACTATTGCAATGTTCGACCTTGAGATGAGCGCACTTCAAGTGGCGCAACGTTTTATATGTTCCACCGGTCGCGTTCCTATGGACGCAGTTAAAGGCGGAAGCAAAGATAATAACGTTTGGTCAACCTTATTTGAAACAAAGAAAATTTTGGAAGACGCAAATATTTATGTTGACGACACTACAACAATAACCCCTGCTGAAATTTTGTCTAAATGTAGAAAATTAAAAGCACAATCTGGGCTAGATATGGTTATTATTGACTATTTGCAACTTATGAAAAGCGAGCGCGCAAATAAGGACGGAAATCGTCAACAAGAAGTTGCCGAATTAACACGTTCAATCAAACTTGCAGCGCGTGAACTAGGTGTTCCAATTTTGTTACTATCTCAATTAAATCGTGAAAGCGAAAAACGTGCAGATAAAACTCCGCAACTAAGTGATTTAAGAGAATCTGGTTCAATCGAACAGGACGCAGATATTGTTATGTTTATTGCAGACATCGCAAGCGAAAACGCAAAAGAAGATTCAACTGATGATGCACTAGATTATTCGCTTGTTATTGCAAAACATAGAAATGGTATGCGTGGCACAATTCCAATTAAGTGGAAGAGTGAGTTCACTCAATTCTACGAACCTGGAAAGGACACATTATACACCAAAAACACAAGCAAAATTCAAAAAGGCGACGTGTTAACTCCAGTTGAAAATTCAGAAATAGACGACATTTTCAGCGAAGAATAACCATTTTTAATTTTAACTAAAAATATTTAAAAAATAGGAGTTATGTATGTTATTTGTTGATAATTTGGGAAATAGTTTAGACTTTGACGTTGTCGGTTATGAATTTGAAGAAAATAAAAATGCGAAAGATTTTGATTGGGACGCAAATTGGTTAACAATAAAAATAGTTTACGATAAAGATGATTATAAACAAGAGTATTATTCTTCATGCATTCTAACAATGGAGTTAAAAGATTTCGTTTCAGATTTAGAAAAACTAAAAAATGGTGTGGTTGATAGTTGTGAACTTAACGCGTTTGAACCATATCTTAAAATGAGTGTTAAAAAAGATAAAGATAATTATATTTTCAATATAGAATTTATTTATAATAGGTCAACAGGCGAAAAACTAACTTTCACTTCAAATTTAAGCAACACCGAATTTGATTATATCTTTAAAGAAATGAAAGAATTATCAAAAAAATATAAGGTAAGATAAAGGAGAGAGTATGATTATAGACGAAATTAAAAAGGCGAATATGCAGGCTATGAAAGATAGAAATGTGCAAGCGCGCGCAATATATGGTGTGGTTATGAATAAGGCTATGCTAAATAAGATTGAGAAAAAAGAAAAAGGATTGGAGCAAACCGATGCCGACCTTGTGGCAATACTTCAAAAAACCATTAAAGAATTAGACGAAGAAAAAGAAAATTACATTAAAGCAGGCAATAGCGAACAAGCGCAAAATATTGAAATGCAAAAAAATCTAATTTCAATCTACCTTCCAAAAATGATGAGCGAAGATGAAATCTGTTCGGTTATTGGTGCGCTAGAAGATAAGTCTATTCCAAGTATTATGAAACATTTTAAAGCAAACTTTAATGGTAAGGTTGATATGGGAACTGTAAACAAAATCGCCCGCGAATTTAATTAAAAGTAAAAACCTTATTAAAATAAAAAATTAGTTTAGTGTATTTTAGTAATAGAACTAATTTATTTATCTAATAAACAAAAACTAACAAAAGGAAAGATATGCGAGTTGTAATTCAGCGAGTGCAAAGGGCGAGTTTAACGGCGGACGGAGTGCCGTATTCTAACATTGGCAAAGGCATAATGTGTATGGTTGGCATTGAAAAAACGGACACGTTGGAAATTCTCAAACGTTGCGCTCATAAAATTGTAACGCTACGAATTTTTAAGCGAAATGAAAAATTAAATGATAGTGTGCTTGATATTGGTGGCGAAATTATGCTAATTAGCAATTTCACATTATGCACATCAAACACCACAGGTGCGCGCCCAGATTTTTCACCTGCAATGGAAAAAGATAAGGCGAACGAAATGTTTAATGAGTTTGTTAAAATGGTTCGCGAGTATGGAGTGAAAGTGGAAACGGGAGTGTTTGGCGCACATATGTTAATCGACTGCGTTATAGACGGCCCACTGAACATTTACAAAGAGTTTAAGTAAAAACAATAAAAATATAAAATTTTAAGTTTGGAATGTAAGGGTAAAAGGTGTAAAAATAAGGGGGAAATGTGGAAAAGATTGTGAACACATCTAAGTCGGTGCACGATAAAATCTTTTATAAAATGACAAAACGGCTAAAAACACGCGATTTTAAGAAAGTAATTGACGCGGGTAGTGGAAAAACGAGCGCGAGCATACTTTTAAAGTATTGCCCTAATGCGCAGGTTGATGCTGTGATTTTTCCGGGGGATAACAGAAAGAAAAATCCGCTTGAAAATGCTATTGGTTCAGATAGGCTTGAGGTTATGGAGGCGGATATTTGCAAAACTGTTTTTAGAAAAAAATATGATTTTTGCTTTGTAAATTTATCGCTTGGAGAGGCGACGCGTTGGGGAAATTCGTTTGAAGATATGTTCCACCACATAATGGACATTCGTGCGGACTATTTCCTTATTGAAGATGTTTTCGAAGACCCTTGCGTGCATTTTAGATATGTTGAGCAATATTTAAAAGAAAAAGGTTTTACTATCTTAAAAAAGAAAAAATTTAAAAATCCAAATCCTGAACAATACCCAAAAAACAAGTATGAAAAATACAAACTAGAATACACCAGCAAACATTTCCTAGCCTACCTAGTAAAACGCAACCAAGATAAAGATTAATTTGTTTTTAAGATATTAGAGAAAGGAAAAATTAAAATGAAAAGAGCGAAACTAGTAAATGAAATATTTGATAAAATGGAAAAAGGACATATAAATTTATATCATAGTATTTCAAAAAAAGAGTTTGAAAAAAAGAAAAATGAATTTATTAAAATCGTTGATAAATTAGATTATCTTCATTTTATTGCTGGTTTGTTGCGTTTGGTTGCGTTATTTAAAGAAGCTCATACAACTATAAATACAACATTTAAAAATGACCAATTAAATGTTGATATAGAGTTCTTGCAAGGTGGGTTTTATGTTTTAAATAAAGATAAAAAATATTGCGAAGAAATTACACATATAAATGGACATCCTATAAATGATGTGATAGACAAATTAAAGCAACTTGTTTGCTATGAAGTGGAAGAATGGTTAAATCATGAGTTGTGTTATTTGCTAAGAAATGTATCATATTTAAAAATGATTGATATGCAAAACAAAAATGAAAATCAAATTGAATTTACTCTAAAAAATAAGAAAAAAGTTGTTGTGACAGATTTAATTAACTTTAATAAAGAAGATAATTATTCTTTTAAAATTCTTCCAAATAACATTTTGTATGTTGATTATAATCTATGTGAAAATCAAGAAGGTTATCCTTTCAGTAAGTTTGTGGAAGATATTCAGAAAACTTGTAAAAATTTACCAAAGGAATGTATTGTTGACGTGAGAGATAACGAAGGTGGAAGCGATGCACTAATATATCCATTGCTAGAATGGTTAGAAGATAACAAAATCAAATGTTTTGTGTTAATTAATGAAGGAACTTTTTCTAGTGGTGTGGACAATGTTACTTTTATGAAATATTATTTAAATGCAACCACATTTGGTAGACCTGCAGGTCAGTCTGGTTATTCATATGGAGAAGTTAGTTACGAGTTAATAGATGATATATTAATTGGATATAGCACAAAATTGTTTAACTACACAAAACTTAAAATAAAAACTAAAGCAAAAGAATTTCCTGTTAAAATACATATATATGAGGATTTAAACGCGGTACAACCTGATATTTTAGTTGATAGAAATTCTGAAGATTTAATAAATGGTGTTGACACACAATTAGAGACTGTAAAAAAATATATAAAGAAAGATTTGAGTTTAAATTTAAATAGTTAAGTGTTTATTTAATTTAAATGTAGAAATTTTAAATCAAAAAACTAGTTTTATAAATCAATAAAGGAAAATTATGAATTATTATCACGGGTCGAGAGAAAAAGGCTTGAAAAGGTTGGAAGTGAATAAGTCAAAAGATGGTTACTATGTTTGGCTTACAGACCAATATGAGTATGCAGTGTTTTATGCTGGTAACAATCTTAGATTTAGAGATTATAATTCTAAAACTAACAAACTTGTAATTAAAGAAGTGGCGGAAAATTGCTTTGAAAAATTATATAAAGGTGTTGATTGTTATATATATGTTGCAAAAGATATTGGCGAGTTTGAAGTGGAAGAACATTTTGGTAGACGTGCAATTCGTTGCCACCACGATGTTGATTTAGAGTTTTATGAATACGTTCCAGACGTTTATGATAAAATTATGCAGTTATATCATAAAGGGGTTATTGAACTAAAATTTTGGAGTAATTACACAGAAGAAGAAAAGAAACAAGAAATTACTTCACTTAAACAAAAATTCAATAAAAAACTAATGTTAAAAATTAATAAAAACCAAAGAGAAGATTATAACAAACTAATTGAACTCATTCCAGAATTAAAAATTAAAAACATTTAAAAATAACAAAAATATGAAATGTTAATATTTATCAAAACGTTATGAGAAATAAAAAAATTTGAGTTATAAAAGAAAAGTTTGACGAAAATATAAAAATTGTGTAAACAATTAAGTAAATATTAAACAGGACAGTAAAAAGTCAAAATATCATAGTTAATAAAAACAAAAAAAATTTAACAAATAAAAAAATAAAAGAGGTTTTATGGGAAAGGTTATATTTAGTATATTTTTATCTCCAATTGCGGTCATAGCTTTAGCGATAACACTCAAACGTAAATTAAAAAATGATCCAGAAAAAGCAAAAAATTATAAAACATTTGGTGTTTTAAGTTTAATATCTAGTGTGTTGCTGGTAGGATTGGCTTTTCCTGTAATATGGTTAACCGTGCAACTGTTTGAATTAACGTTTTCATATTTGGGAATTTTTACACAATTGCTTTTAATAGGAAATATTTTTCTTGGTATGTTGGCAATTGAAATACCTATAATTTATTTTGCCGTATTAATAGCAACAATTGTTTTTCCTATATCACAACTTACAATTAATAGGCGTCCGATCGGCTGGATAGCGCTTATTGTGGCCATAATTGCCATAATTGGTGTAATAATTTTATGTAGTTATTTTATCACAAATGGTGTTTTTAACAATTTGTTTGGATAAAATAAAAATTTAATCGGAAATCATAACAATTAAGGGATATGAAATGATTAAAGAGATAGAGTTAAATAAAGGTGTAAAATTTATCTTTGGAGAAAATATAGTTAATAGATGTTCGTATGTAACACTTGTTTTTGTGGGCGGGTCAAGCAAACAAAAGTATTTGGAGCAAGCACATTTAGTTGAACATATAATTTCCATTTTCAAATATAAAATAAATGGCGAATTGACGAAGAAATGCAACAAAATCTATTGGATAGTGAAAATGAAACTGTAAAAAAATATAATAAACAAAAAACAGATGAAATGATAAATTTTTTATCAACAATAAGTTTGGAAGAATTTAATGAATTTATAAAATCACATTTATTGGGTTCTAATTGCGATATAAAAATAGAAAATAGTCAAGTGAAAAAAGTTTAATGTTAAAACAATATCTATGTTGATTAGTTTAATAATAACTATGTTTATTGGTTTGACGAAAATATAAAAATTGTGTAAACTATGTAAATAAAATTAAGGAGAGAGTATGAAAGGAAAATATTATATCACAACGGCGATAGCCTACACGTCTGGCAAACCTCATATTGGAAACACGTATGAGGCGATTTTTGCTGACAGCATTGCACGGGCAAAGCGAATGGAAGGATATGATGTTTTCTTTATGACGGGAACGGACGAGCACGGTCAAAAAGTGGAAGGCAAGGCAAAGGCAGAAGGCATTGCACCAAAGCAGTTTGTGGATAATGTGTCTAACATTATTCGTAGCATTTGGGATAAGATGAACGTTAATTACGATAAATTTATCCGCACAACGGACTTAGACCACGAGCAAGTTGTTCAAAAGATATTTAAAAAGTTTTACGAGCAAGGCGATATTTATAAAGGTCATTACGAGGGCCTTTATTGCGAACCTTGTGAAAGTTTTTGGACAGAAAGTCAGTTAGTAGACGGAAAATGCCCAGATTGCGGTAGGGAAGTTAAACCAGCAAAAGAAGAAGCATACTTTTTCAAAATGAACAAGTATGCCAACCGCCTTGTTGAGTACATTTTAACTCATCCAGATTTTATTCAACCTGTGGCAAGAAAAAATGAAATGATGAATAACTTTTTGCTTGCAGATGATTACATTGGAAAATCTGACGAAGAAATACTTAATGCAATAAAAGAAAACAAATTAAAAACCAAACTTCAAGACCTATGCGTAACGCGCACCACTTTTACGTGGGGTATCCCTGTTGATTTTGACCCCAAACACGTTATATATGTGTGGCTAGACGCATTGAATAATTATATAACAGGTATTGGTTACGATACTGAACACCCAAGCGAACAATTTAAGTCGCTTTGGCCGGCTGATGTGCATATTATTGGTAAAGATATTGTTCGCTTCCACGTCATATATTGGCCAATTTTCTTAATGGCACTTAATTTGCCACTTCCAAAAACTGTGTTTGGTCATCCTTGGCTTATTCAAGCGGGCGAAAAAATGAGTAAATCTAAAGGAAACGTGTTGTATCCAGACGATTTGGCGTCAATTTTTGGCGTGGACGCAGTTAGGTATTACGTTTTAAAAGAAATGCCTTATAATGCCGACGGGTCAATCACTTGGGAATTAATGATAGATAGAAACAATTCGGATCTTGCCAACACCCTTGGAAACCTTGTTAAACGCACAATTTCAATGAGCAATCAATATTTGGGCGGAGTTGTTAAAAATGAAGGAGTAAAAGACGCGGTTGATAAAGAGTTGATAGATGTTGCAACGTCAACTCGTGATAGAGTTTACGCAAAACTTGAAGAGTTTAAAGTAGCAGAGGCGCTTGAAGAACTTTGGGTGTTGTTTAGGCGCGCAAATAAATATATCGACGAAACAAGTCCTTGGAATTTAAATAAGGATGAAACAAAGCGCGCTAGACTTTCAACCGTTTTGTATAATTTATTAGAGAGCATAAATATTGGCGCGAATTTGCTTTCTCCGTTTATGCCAGATAGTGTAAACAAAATTTTAAGCGAATTAGGTGTTAGTGCACGCGAATTTGATAAACTTAATAAGTTTGGTGTAACGAGCGAATTTAGAGTTACAAGCAATCCACAAATTTTGTTTGAACGCATTCGCTTAGAAGATATAAAACCAAAAATTGAAGAAATTCAAGAAAACCAAAAAATAGAAAACGCACCAATTATTGAGTTTTCTAAAAAGGACGACATAACAATAGACGATTTTGATAAAATTCAATTGAAAGTTGGGCTTGTGCTGACTAGCGAGACTGTGCCAAAATCTAAACTTCTTCACTCACACGTGAGAGTTGGTAGTAAAGTGCTTTCAATTTTAAGTGGAATTGGTAAACATTACACTCCTGAAAAGTTGATTGGAAAGCGCGTTGTGGTTGTCACTAACCTTCCACCAAGAGAAATGAAAGGGCTAATTAGCGAAGGTATGATTTTGTGCGCGGAAGATTCACTTGGAAATCTATCAATTTTAACCCCAGAAAAACCATTAACCGACGGAAGCAATATAAGTTAAAAGTAAACATTATGTTTACTTTTTTCTTGACAAAGATCATAATTTAATTTATCATCTTAATATGAATGATTTAAAAGAAGTGGATTTATCAGAGATTGATTTAAAAAATGCATTTTTTCATTTTACAGATACTGTGAATTTAGATAGCATTGCAGAGCGCGGACTACTTCCTAGCATAGGAGAAAATAGTAGAGGAGTGGAAAAAAGGAGCAAGTCATTTTTTGCTATGGGAAATGTTGGTGCGCTTGAAATTTGCAATGTTTGGATTAAATGGCTAATATATATGAAACAAAGAATTACCTATCTTAAAAAAGCGCAGTCGCCTCAAGAAACGGATGAATTAAAAAATCAATTTGACAGTGATTTTTTATCAGGCAAAATTTACACAGAAGAAAGTAAAATAGATGCCTTTAATAGATTTTATAAAATAATGAGCACTAAATCTTATTTGATACTTGAACTTGAAGAAAATGTTGATTATTCTTTATCTGATTTTGATGATGTGAAAAAATATTGTGCAAAGCAAGAAATCACTCACGCATTGTATGGTCAAACAGAAAATATTAACAATGACAAAATGGAAAGGTGGAATATGCACACTATTGAGGGAGTTGTTATTCCGCCGGAAAAAATAAAACTATTGCACGATCAAAATTCTTATTCGGCGTATGACATAATAAAGTCACTCTACCAACGCACAAAAACGGATGATGTGAAATTGGATTTTTTAGTTGAATTTTTTAAATATGCGAAAGAATTAGAGGTTTGTGCAACTGAAGAATTATAATGTTTTAAGATATGATTATTTAAATTTTAATTTTAAAACATTTTTGATATTGACAAACTAGCATTTTCATTCTATAATACCGTTAAACATAACAAGTAAAAATTTAGATTAGTTTAGGAGAGTGCTTTGGCAAATTTAGTGAAGTTAATAGGTATTTATAGATTGGGAGATAAAAATGTGCATATTTTTCCTTTAAGTGAGATAAAGGACTATCAAATTAATGCGGAAAATGTGTATAAAATCACAACGTATTTTGGCGAGAAAAACACGTTTAAACATCAGCATAAAAGTGATAAAAAACACAATTTTAGATTTAATATAACCGAAAAAATTGCCACCTATTATTTGGGCGAAATCATACCAAAAAATAAAGCCAAACGAGTTCACTATCACGAGTGCAAAGAGGGCGACGAAACGATAATAATTCGCCTTAAAAATGGCGAAGAAATGGAAATAAATGATAGTTTTGAAGTGATTGATAGCCTTGCCATATCAACGGGTGCTAAAATCATCAATTTATATGACCCTACTTTCTCAGTGCAACTAGGTAGATAAAAATAATTTGCACAAACACAAATTTGCCGTTATCGGCAATTTTTATTTAGAATTTTGCTTTATTTTTGCCGTTATCGGCAATAATATAAGTATATAATGTTGACTTTTTGCCGATAACTTCTTGCAATTTTTATAAAAAATTGCAAGGCATATTAAACTGACATTTAAATAATTGAAAATACATAATATTCAAATTTAACAATATTTTATATATTTTTTTGTAAATTTATCATTTTGTATTAAATAGTTTTTTAAAGACGATTTTAATTTAAAATTTAGCAAAATTTTGCTTGTTTTTATTTTCGATTTTTGGTAAGATATATTATATATTTATATATAATATATTTTTTTATTTTTGCTTTAACATTTGCTTTAATTAGATTAAAAAATAAAAGCAGGTTAAAAGCGATTATTAGGAGTTTATAAATGGTGGACGATTTAAAAGTATCAGGCAATTATGGTGCGGATGAAATTCAAGTTTTGGAAGGGTTAGAACCGGTTAGAAAGCGCCCGGGAATGTATATCGGTTCAACAGATGAACGCGGGCTTCATCATTTGGTCACTGAGATTGTGGATAATTCTATCGATGAGGCGCTTGCTGGTTATTGCAACGAAATAAGCGTTACAATTTTATCTGATGGTTCGTGCAGTGTGTTAGATAATGGGCGCGGTATACCAACGGGAATTCACGAAAAAGAGGGAATAAGTGCGGCAGAACTAGTGCTCACTAAACTTCACGCGGGTGGTAAATTTGGAGGCGGAGGATATAAAATTTCGGGCGGACTTCACGGCGTTGGTTTGTCCGTAGTAAACGCACTAAGCGAAAACCTCGTCTTAGATATTTTCCAAAACGGAAATCATTATCATCAGGTGTATCATAGAGGCGTCCCAGAGGGCAGGCTTGAAGTCATTGGCAAAGCAAAAGATAATGTAACCGGCACGCGCGTCACTTTTAAGCCAGACTATGAAATTTTCCCTATCACTGAATTTAATTATGACGTGTTAAAATCTCGCCTTAGAGAAATCGCATTTTTAAACAAAGGTCTAAGAATAAATTTAAAAGACGAACGCGAGGGTAAAGAGCAAGAAAACGTTTATCAATTTATGGGCGGTATTCAAGAATTTGTGGCAGATTTAACAGAAAACAAGCAGTGCATTTTCCCTGACCCAATTTATGCTGATAAAGTGTATAAATACAAGCGAAAAGATGAAAATGGAGTGGCGCAAGATGCAACGTGTGAAATTGAATTTAGTTTTCAGTATACAGACACTTACACTGAAAATATTCACAGTTATTGCAACAACATAAACACAGAAGAGGGCGGAAAACACGTTGACGGTTTCAAGTCTAGCCTAATGAAAATTATAAACGATTATGCGCTTGAAAATAAACTTGTGAAAGATAAAGTTAAACTCTCGGGAGAGGACACTCGCGAGGGTATTGTTGCAATTATCTCGGTAAAGGTTGAAGAACCTCAGTTTGAAGGTCAAACTAAAACCAAACTTGGCACTGAAGAAATTAAAACCTACACTTCAAAAGCAATGGAAGATTGCTTTAAAGATTATCTTGAAGAACATCCAAAAGAGAGCAAAGAGTTAATAAATAAATGCTTAATATCACAACGCGCAAGAGAGGCAGCGCGCAACGCACGTGAAGAAACAAGAAGAAAAAGTGTGCTAGAGTCCTCCACTCTTCCTGGGAAACTTGCAGATTGTTCTAGTAAGGACGCAAGCATTTGCGAAATATTTATAGTCGAGGGTGATTCAGCGGGCGGAACTGCGAAAAACGGAAGAGATAGGCGCTTCCAGGCAATTTTGCCACTTAGAGGTAAAATACTAAACGTTGAAAAAACTCGTTTGGCGCGCGCACTTGAAAATGCAGAAATCAACGCAATGATAACCGCGTTTGGTTGTGGAATTCACGAAAATTGCGACCCTAAAAAGTTAAGGTACGATAAAATTATTATTATGACAGATGCGGATGTGGACGGCGCACACATTGCAATTTTAATGCTAACATTCTTCTTTAGATTTATGCGTCCACTAATTGAAGAAGGTCACGTATACATCGCTCAACCGCCTCTATATATGTTAACGCGCGGAAAGCAAAAAACTTACTTTTACACTGAAGAAGAAAAGCAAAAAGGTTGTGAGGGCTTAGAGCGCGGATTTAGCATTCAACGATATAAAGGTCTAGGCGAAATGGATAAAGAGCAGTTGTGGGAAACAACTATGAACCCAGAGAGCAGAACACTTAAAAAAGTCACTATGAAAGATGAAGTTACTTGCAACGAAATATTCGACACTCTTATGGGAGATCGCCCTGAAAGTAGGCGCGAATTTATAGAAAAATATGCGTCCATAGCCTCAGATAACTTGGATGTTTAGGAGATAATATGAAAGACACTGTTTTTGAAAAAATAGACAACACCCGTTATATCGACGTGGACGTTGAACAAACTATGAAAACCTCGTTTATTGATTATGCAATGGCTGTTAATATTTCGCGTGCTATTCCAGATGTTAGAGACGGACTAAAGCCGGTTCATAGGCGCATTCTTTATGCTATGAACGAAATGGGGCTTACCAGCGACAAACCTTATAGAAAATGTGCAACTGTGGTGGGTCAGGTTATGGGTAGATATCATCCACACGGAGATAGTTCTATTTACGACGCACTTGTCCGCCTTGCGCAAGATTTCACAATTAATGAGCCATTAATTGACGGTCACGGTAACTTTGGCAACGAAGATGGCGACGGCGCTGCTGCTATGCGTTACACAGAGTGTAGATTAAGTAAGGTTGCAGACGAACTACTTAGAGATATTGATAAAAACACGGTTGACTTTGTTCCAAACTTTGATGAGCAATATATGCAACCAACCGTGCTTCCAAGTAGATTTCCAAATTTGCTTGTAAATGGTAGTGATGGAATTGCTGTCGGTATGGCAACAAACATTCCTCCGCACAATCTAAACGAAGTGATTGATGCGGTTGTTGCAATGATTGACAATCCTAATATATCGATTGAAGAGTTGATGCAGATTGTACCAGCGCCAGATTTTCCGTCTAGGTGCGAAATTTTGGCAAACAATGCCATTCGCGAGGCATATAGAACAGGTCACGGCGGTGTGGTTATGCGCGCCAAAACCGAGTTTGAAACGTTTGATGACGGAAAAAGGTATAGGATTGTTGCAACCTCTATTCCTTATCAAGTGAATAAAGCAAACTTGGTAAAACAAATTGCAAATCTTGTTAAAGATAAAAAGATTGAAGGTATTTCAGATTTGCGTGACGAATCTGGTCGTGACGGACTAAGAATTGTGGTTGAATTAAAGAGAGACGCAAATCCAAACGTTGTGCTAAATCAACTATTTAAAATGAGCCAACTTCAACTCAATTTTAGCATAAATTTCTTAGCACTTGTTGGAAAAGAACCGCGAGTTTTAAACCTTCAAGAGATGATTTTCTATTATCTAAATTTCCAGCGCGAAGTGATAGTAAGGCGCACAAAGTACGACCTTAACCGCGCAGAAGAACGCGCGCATATTTTAGAAGGTTTGGTTATTGCAGTTTCAAATATCGATGAGGTTATTCAAATAATTAAAACAAGCCCAGATAGACAAACGGCACAAACTAGTTTGCAAAATAGATTTGAAATAACCGAAAGGCAATCAAACGCAATTTTAGAGATGAAATTATCTCGCCTAACCGGGCTAGAAGTCGAAAAATTAAACAGCGAATTGAAAGAATTGGAACTACTTATTGATAAATTAAAATCAATCCTTGCAGATAGTTCAAAAATAGATGATATTATTCGCACAGAACTATTAGAAATAAAAGAAAAATATCCAACTCCAAGAAAGAGCGAAATTCGCTACGACGCAGAAGATATTGATATAGGTGATTTAATCGAACGTCACGATGTTGTTATTTCTCTAACAAGAGAAGGTTATATCAAACGTTTGCCTGTTAGTGAATATAAGTCGCAACATAGAGGCGGAAGAGGAGTAAATGCGCACAAAACAAAGGAAGAAGATAACATTATTTCAATGTTTGTTGCAAATAGCCACGATGATTTAATGTTCTTTTCTAATCTTGGTAAAGTTTATGTTTTGCGAGCGTATTACATTCCAGAGGCGGGAAGGCAAAATAAAGGTAGAGCGCTTGTAAACTTATTGCAACTATCTAGCGAAGAGAAAATTTGCACTGTTATAAAACTAGATAGAAGTGAAGATGTTTCGCTTGTGATTGCAACTAAAAATGCTCTCATTAAGAAAACTAAAATTAGCGAGTTTAATGAGGTTAGAAAGAATGGTAAAATCGCAATTAAATTAAACGAGGGTGATAGTCTGGTTGGTGCAGTCTTAGTTCGTCCAAACGATGAATTGTTGATAGCGTCAAGCAGTGGAAAATGTTTGCGATTTAACGAAAATAATATTCGCCCAATGGGAAGAACGGGTCACGGTGTTCGCTCTATGCGAATTGGTAAGGATGAAAGCATAATAGATATAATAAGGCTTGACCCTAATATGGATATTTTAACTGTTACAGAAAAAGGATATGCAAAACGCACTCGCATTGAAGATTATAGAGTTCAAAAACGTCACGGAAAAGGAATAAAGGCAGGAACATTTAACGAAAAAACAGGTAAAGTTGTTGCGCTTAAATCAATTAGTTCGGATAAGGACATTTTGGCAATTTCTTCAGACGGTGTTATGATTAGAACGCACGCAGATAGTGTAAACCTTGTTGGTAGAAATAGTTTAGGAGTTCGTCTTATGAAAGTGAGCGCAAGCGATTTTGTGGTTAGTGTTGCAGTTGTGGATAGAGATGAGGATGAAGAAATAGCAACCGAAACAAGCGAAAGCCCACAAGTTGATAATTCGGAAAACATAGAGTCTAACGAAAACTCAAACGAAATCAGAAATGAAGAAAATGAGTCAAACGAATAAAATAAACATTCACGCAGGTCATCGCCAAAGGCTGAAAAACAAAGCGAGTGATTTTGGTCTTTCAGCCTTTAATGACCACGAAGTGTTAGAGCTTATGCTGACCTATGTTATTCCGCAAAAGGACACAAATCCACTTGCGCACAAACTCTTAAACGAATTTGGCAGTTTTTATAAAGTTTTTGAAGCGAGCGAACACGAATTGTTAAAAATCGATGGAGTTGGCAAAGAAACTGCTAGATTTATTCCGTTTTTAGGTGCTTTAACTGAAAGGATTGAAAAAAGCAAAAGAAGTGCATATAAAAATCGAAAAATTTTGCGTTCAACCAAACAATGCGCGGATTATTTTTTATCAAATTACACTGTTGGCAACACTGAGCATTGCTATTTTATTTGTTTGGATGAGCAACACGCATTGATTAAAACAATTGAATATACAGGTGCAGATAGCGCGCTTGTTAGAGTGAATTTAAACGATTTATTAGAACAAATTAGAAAACTGAACGCAAAAGAGGTTGTTATGATTCACACGCATCCGCACGGAAGCGTTATGCCAAGCGAGGAAGATATTAAAAGCACTTGCCAGATATTTAAAAAGTTGTTTTACCTTGATATTATGCTGAAAGCGCACCTAATTTTCAATGAATCCACGCATTATAGTATGGATAAGGAAATTCAAGATTATCGTAACTATTTAATTGAGTTAGAGGCAGAACTTTCTAGAAAGAACAACACTAATATCAATCAAATTATAACAAATAGAAAAATGTCTAATTAAAAACTTAGGATTTAACAATAAAAATATTGAAGATGATATAATTTATTGTTGGGATTAACCTTAATAATTTGTATTATTTAAATAAGTATAGAATAAAATATATTATGCGAAATTTAAGAAAAATCTTAATGATATGCTTGTTAGTGGTTGTCACTATAAGTTTTTGTGCGTGCTCATCCGTTAGAACTATGACGGTCACAAATGCTGACGGAACTATTGATGAACTTGTCTACATTTCGCTTGACACTCAAGCATTAATCGACGCAGGTTACGACAATTTAGATATAGAAAGTATGCAAACAGACATAACCACCACTGCAATGCGTGAGGCTAGCAATATTGTTGATAATTTTAAGCAAAGTATCGACGACCTTCTCGCTTTTAATTTCACAATGGATTTTAAAACACGGACAGATTTATTGAACATTAGAGATGGGCTAGAAGTTGTCACTAGCAGTTGGCAAGATAACACTTATGTGATAGGTTTAAGATTTAGCGATATTAATGTTTATAGATATTATTATAATATAACTGAGGAGGCAGAGGTTCAACCAACAAATGAAGAACATTTCTTATACACAAAGGTTATCTATTCAGGGCTAAATATGTATGTTAACTATAGCGATTTATATCTTAGATTAAACCAAGAATTTAGCGCAAAACACCCAGAGTTTATTGAAAATGAAAATGAATTGTTGTATACTTATGTCACCGAGTCAAGAAGAGAGCATAGCGACGCAGATTTTGTAACAAGGTTAGATGGAAACTATTATCACACTTGGATTGTGAATGGCGATAATTTAGGTGAGGAAATAACACTTTACTATAATATCGCAAACCGCGGAAATTGTATATTGTTATGCATTGGAATTAGCATTTTAGTTTGTGGAGTGCTCTTAATCATAGGCTTAATTGTGGATAAACACAAAAAGAAAAAACAAATTATAATTGAAGAATAAATTAAAAATAAAAAATTTAAATATAAAAAATTATAAAAATAAAAAATAAACAAAAAATTATAAAAAATATTAAAAAATAATGATTTTATTAAAAAAATTTAATATTTTAAATAAAAAATTAAAAAAAAAAGACCTAATTTATAAGGTCTTTTTTAATTATTTAATGTTGAAAATATGTGGATATTTTTTTAAAATTTCTCGTGAAGCATATAATCTAGATTCATATTCATAGCGAGTTAACACTGTTTCACGTTTATCTAAACATCCAATGTGGTGCAATAAATATTTATTTTGAGTTGACAAAAGTGCGCGTGAATGAATAGGGTTTTTAAGTGCAGATAAATATAAGTCATCCAAAAAATTTTGATATTCTTCACTTTCTCGTGGAATAGATTTAGACTTAAAATATAGAGTTTGATTTGTTCTCCAATCTTCAAGCAAATTGGCACAGCGAGTATGATAGGCATCCACTCCAAAATATTTAAACACACTATTTTGTATTTTTCTATTCTTATGCTTTATCCCTTGTAAAACACCTTCAATCGAGTTTACTAATTTACCTTTAAATCTAAATTTAATCGGATAAAGATTGGATAGCACCCTGCAAATACTTTCTTTTGAGCCGTAAAAAATATTATAAAAATTTTCCCCAACTGCAATCTTTATTTTATTTTCTGGATCCTCAACTAGTTCGCCTTTAAAATATATTTTATCATTAACTTTTTCTAAATCTACATAATTAAAACTTTCTCTTAATTTTTTAAACTCTTCTTTTATTTCCTTATTCATAATAACCCCTACCAATCGTTTTTTCTGTTTGGAACTTTAATATCGTCATAAAATTTAAGATATTTATCCAACTCATTATTTTTTTGAAGATTAATTTTTAAATTGTTTTTATTTGGATTATTTAAAATTTCAAGTTTTAATTTTTCAATGTCTTTATTATTTAATTTGCTTTTTGGTGGCTCTTTTAATATAACAGGTTTTTTCATAAAAATATTATATCATAATATTTAATTAATTGCAATAATTAAATGGTTATAATAAATTTTAGAAAATATAATTTAATTAAAAAAAATATAATTTAATTTAAAAGTATAATAATTAAAAAAAAATAAAAAAATAAAAAAATTAAATTATTAAAATAAAAAATTAAAATAAACTTGAAATTAAAATTGTAAAAATAAAAAAATATTTAAATACTTTAAAAAATTAATAAAAAATATTAAAAAATTAATAAAAAATATCAAAAAATATAAAAAATAAAGCATTTTTTAGTGATTTTTTAAAAATTTATCTAATTTTTGCTTTATTTTTTTATTAAAATAATTTTTTTATAAATTTTATTTTTGAAATGATTTTCTATTTTCCTTTTAAATACCCTTTTGGCGCTTTTCGTTTAGCGGACTTAAAATAACTTTTCCCTCTTTTAAACTTTTTTGAACGTCTATTATTCGTTGATTGCTTGAACCTTTAAATCTAAGTGTGATGTCTTTTTTATCAAGTTCAAACTTTCCGTCAACAATAATATCTATGTAAGATAAAAGTTCGCGTGTAATTTTTGTGTGCGCTCTGCTAGGAGATAATAGTTCGCTATCAAATAAGTAACCTGTGTAGCACCAAATGTTTTTATTTGGAAGTTCTGCTTTAACGCGCTTTATAAAGGGTAGAAGTGCTTGTTGATTTGCTGGTTCCATTGGTTCGCCACCAAGAAGAGTGAGCCCTGCAATATAACTAGGTTTTAAACTTTCAATGATTTTATCTTCAACTTCGCGCGTAAAATCTTCACCATAATTAAAGTCCCACGCAATCTCGTTAAAACAGCCTTTGCAGTGATGCGTGCAACCACTCACAAACAGGGAAGTTCTAACGCCTTCCCCGTTTGCAATATCGTTGTACTTAATGTTTGCATATTTCATAAATTTTTCTTTTAATAACTAATAATTTTTTAAAATATTATAAAAATTTTTATTTTTTATTAAATTTTTATCTATTTTTTAGTATTTTTAATATATTTTCAAATAATTTTTAATGTTATGTAAATTTTTTTAATTTTTTAATGTAAACATTATTTTTTATAAGTGTAACACTCTATCGCGAATTTCTTGGGTTCTTCCTTGGTTCCAGAATTGGCTACCAATGTAACCGCAAGTTCTGCGCGCCACATTCATTTTAGTTTGGTCTTTATTTCCACAATTTGGGCAGACCCAAATTAGTTTTCCGTCTTTATCTTCTTCGATTTGAATTTCGCCGTCATAACCACAAACGTGGCAATAGTCTGATTTAGTGTTAAGTTCGGCATACATAATGTTATCATAAATGTATTTCATAACTTGCAACACTGCTTCGATGTTATCTTGCATATTAGGAACTTCAACATAACTTATAGCACCACCTGGGCTAAGTGCTTGGAATTCACTTTCAAGTTTAAGTTTTGAGAATGCATCGATATTTTCTGTAACGTGCACGTGATAACTATTTGTAATGTAGTTTTTATCTGTAACACCAGGGATGATTCCAAATCTACGTTGCAAGCACTTTGCAAATTTATATGTTGTGCTCTCAAGTGGTGTGCCATATAATGAATAGTCAATATTTTCGGCTTCTTTCCACTTCTTAGTGTACTCATTCAACTTTTTCATTATAGCAAGACCGAGAGTTTTGCCTTCATCCTCGGTTAATTTTTTGCCATTTAAGTAGTAAACTGCTTCCCAAAGCCCAGCAAAGCCAAGTGAGATAGTAGAGTAGCCGCCATAAAGGAGTTTATCAATCTTTTCGCCTGGCTTAAGCCTTGCGATTGCGCCATATTGCCACAAAATTGGAGCAACGTCTGAAATTGTGCCTTTAAGCCTGTTGTGACGGCATTGAAGCGCTTTGTGGCAAAGTTCCAACCTTTCATCCAACAACTTCCAAAACTCTTTCATATCTTTATGGCTAGAAAGTGCAACATCAACAAGGTTGATTGTAACCACACCTTGATTAAATCTTCCATAATATTTTGGTTTTCCGTTTTCACCCACATAAGGAGTTAGGAAACTACGGCAACCCATACAAGTGTAGCAATGACCCTCGCCATTTTTATCAATTTTTAGTTCAAGCATTTTCTTTTCGCTTATGTAGTCTGGCACAAGCCTTTTTGCTGTGCATTTGGCAGCAAGGCGAGTGAGATAATAGTATTTGCTATCTTCGTGAATGTTATTTTCTTCCAAAACATAGATAAGTTTAGGGAAAGCAGGAGTTATCCAAACACCTTTTTCATTTTTAACACCCCCGTAACGTTGCTTTAACACCTCTTCAATAATCATTGCAAGGTCCTCACGTTCGCGCTCGTTTCTTGCTTCGCCTAGATACATAAACACTGTAACAAAAGGTGCTTGCCCATTAGTTGTCATAAGAGTGATGATTTGATATTGAATAGTTTGCACACCGCGTTCAATCTCTTTTTTAACGCGTTCTTCTGTGATTTTATGTAAAATTGCCTCATCCACTTTTCCCGTTGCTTCAAGCAATTCTTCACGTACTTGTTCGCGTATTTTTTGCCTTGAAACATCAACAAATGGAGCAAGGTGGGTTAAACTTATGCTTTGCCCGCCATATTGGCTAGATGCAACTTGCGCAACAATTTGAGTTGCAATATTACAAGCGGTAGAGAATGAGTGTGGGCGCTCAATCATTGTTCCAGAAATAACCGTGCCATTTTCAAGCATATCTTCAAGGTTAACAAGGTCGCAGTTATGCATACGTTGAGCAAAATAGTCTGCATCGTGGAAATGGATTATACCTTCTTCGTGCGCTTTCCATATATGTTCAGGGAGCAAAAACCTTTTTGTTAAGTCCTTGCTAACTTCGCCTGCCATATAGTCGCGTTGCACACTGTTGACTGTTGGATTTTTATTGCTATTTTCTTGCTTAACCTCTTCGTTTTGGCAGTCAATTAGCGAAAAAATCTTTTCGTCCGTTGTGTTATGCTGTCTAGCAAGTTGACGGTCGTAACGATATTTAATATAGTTTTTAGCAACGTCAAAAGCGCCCTCGCGCATTATCTCAACTTCAACCATATCTTGAATTTCTTCAACACCTACCGCTCTTCCCATACCATCACACTCGCGCGTGACATTGTTTGTAATTCTTTCAATTTGTTCGCTAGATAAACGCTTGCTAGCATCGTCCACCGACATATTTGCCTTGCCAACAGCAATGGCAATTTTTTGTGAGTCAAACACAACTTCGGATCCATTTCTTTTAATGACTTTCACTTTTCCCTCCTTATTGTTTCGTCATAAAGTTAAATTTTAATCAATTTGAACGAACTTTTTTTTAAAAAGTAAACATAAATATTTAAAATTTATTTTCCTTTTATTTTTATAAAGTTTCATATTCAATTTGACTTTACGTTTCCATTTTACTATAATAAAAATGAAAATAGTGTTGTTTTTACAACAAAATGAGGGTTTATGGAATATTTTAGTTTGTTAAAATCTACCAAAATTTTTTCTGACGCGAACGAATTTGAGTGCCAAGCGATGATGTTTTGTTTCAAAACTAGGTTCAAATCATTTGACAAAAATGAAAAAATCATTACAGAGGGCGACTCGGTTAGTGACGTGTGTTTAATATTAAAAGGAAGCGCAAACATCTTAAATGAAGATGATTTGGGCAATATTTCTATTATTAGTAGAGTTGGTTTTGGAGAGGTGTTTGGTCTTGAAGAATTGAACAATAAAATGGAGTGCTTCAAAAATAATTTGGTGGCAAAAGAGAAATGTTTGGTTATGTTTATGAATGCACACAGGCTAATGAATATGTGCGAAAATAAATGTAAGCGCCACGAACTAATTATAAAAAATCTGATGAGTATGCTACTAGATAACAATAAAATTTTGTTGGAGAAGTTAAATATATTATCTAAAAAGAGCACACGAGAAAAACTTCTTGCCTATTTTAAGTTGTGCGCTGAAAAAAATGATAATACATATTTTGAAATCCCTTTTAATAAAACCGAACTAGCAAATTATCTATCAGTTGATAGAAGTGCGATGTCTACCGAACTAAACAAACTAAAGTCAGAAGGAATTATTGATTTCGATAAAAAACAATACCACCTAAAAAAATCGCAATAAGTATTAATACCATTTCTTACGCGACTATAATTTTATAGATGATTAAATAATTTGTATTACTAATATAAAAATAATCTGTTTGTTTATATTAAAAATGTTAAGTTTTTATACGATTTCTAATTAATTAAACCATCATCTTTTAGTTTTTTAATGCTATTTTTATGTAGTTCATGATCTGATAATAAATCTATAAATTTATTGTTCCATTTAGTGACCGTCTTATCAAACAGATTAGAAGAAAAAATTTTAGCAACGCCATTTTTAATCGCATATTGCCAATCATTTTTATTTGTGTAAGGTTCTTCTAATTGCATTATTTTTTTATAAATGTCTTGCGCTTGAATATTCCAAACTTCATAGGTAACAAGCCGGAATTCTTTTCTTTTAAAAGTACGTGCAATGTTAATAATTTTAAATAATGCATTAGTACCTATGCCTCTTCTACGATATTTTGGCAAAATGGCAAACCAATTAAGCCAAATAACATTTGGATACTGCTTAAGTTCGTATAAACCTATTATTCCAACAATCTTTTTGTGATATTTAATCACAAAAGATAATTGCAAGTTATTAGTAATACCTTTTTCTCTTTGTTCAACTTCTTTTAAATAATCACAATAACCACACCAATTCTTTTTAAAAATTTGATATTGAATAATACTCGCAGTTTTTAAATTTTTTTTATTAAGTAGTTCCAATTTTATATTAGGCACTTTTCTGCCTTTTGAATAAATATTTGGCGTGTAATAAATTTTTCCGTTTAAAGAACCTGTTAAATATTTTGCATCTAATCTTTCAATGCAAAATTTAACGCCATCCACACTAACGCAGTCAATAACAGTATCGCTAATAACAACCCCCTGTTTTTTTAATTTTTTCAGTTTTTTATCAAAACCTTTTTTTAAATAAATAATTGCGTTAGTGTCACGATGCTCTTTTGCTATTGCAATTGACATAAACAAACATTTATTGCCTTCATTTTTTTTAAATGGTAAAATATCTTTATCATTTAGTTTGTAATCTTTCATCTTACCTTGGATAAATTTACTAAAACAATCATCAGTAATGCGTATGAAATTTATGTATCCTATCAATTTATTATTATATAATAAAAATGTGTAGATTTGATTATTAATCTTAAGCCAACTTTTACACAAATCAAAATCACCAATATCCAATTTGCTAAAAACTTGTTTATCCAACTCTAAAGCCTGTTTTAACAATTCGTCTGTAACATCATAAACAATTTTGTATCTTTTCATAACGAAAGTATAACACAAAATTTTGTTATTTCAAATTAAATATTATAAAAATTAACATTTTATTTCATTGTTTAACATTATATATTAAAATAAAACAATTATTTAAAATAAGTATGATTATTAAAAGAAAAGAAAGTAAAATAATTATCGACAAAGAAATTCAGTGGTTAACATTTTTTATTTTTCTTTACCGAAGAAGAATAGGGCGATTAAGCCGGGACCTGTGTGGCAACCGATAACTTGAGTTAGGTCGGTAATGATTGGTTCAACTCCAATTTCTTGCTTTAACATTTCTGCCACGCGCCTAGCGTCTTCACTTGCCACGGCGTGTGCGATGTAAACATATTTAGTGTCGGCAATTTTTTCTTTGCAAATTTTAACAATTTCGCTTAGCGCCTTTCTTCTTGAAATAACCTTTTTATATGCAACCAGATGACCTGTTTCATCCACTCTTAACACAGGTTTAATGTTAAGCAAAGTTCCAAGCATTCCACTAACTTTGCTAAGCCTTCCACCGCGAACAAGGTATTTTAATTGGTCAACAGTGAAATAACTGCAAGCATAAGGAATTAAATCTTCAATTTCTTTTGCCACCTCGTCGATATTTTTGCCCTCTTTCATAAGGTCGTGTGCTTTTAAAACGAGCAAACCTTCGCCAACCGACGCGTTTAGTGAGTCAATCACCACAATTTTATTTTTGTGCGTCGCGTTTAACTCTTCTGCCACGCGTTTCATTGTTGCAGTACTTCCAGATAATGCACTTGAAAAACCGATGTGCAACACATCTTCGCCCGTTTCAATAAGGCGCGATAAATATTCGCGTGCGCTAAACTCATTTATTTGCGCGGTTGTTGGAACGGCTCCTTCACGCATTTTTTGGTAATAGTCCTCAATAGGCAGACGCTTATCTAAATCGTCATAAACCTCGTTGTTTAAATTAATTTGCATTGGTATCATATTTATATTAAGTTCTTCGTAATACTCTTTTGGTAAATTTGCTGTTGAATCTGTGCTTAAAATCATAATCTCTCCTTATTTTTTAAAATTACAACTGTTTCCACAGCTTTTGTGTTTGGAAACATATCAAATGGTATAATTTTTTCAATACTAAAATAATCTTTTAAATAATTTAAATCTTTTGCAAGTGCTATTGGATTGCAAGAAATGTAAATTATCTTTTTTGCGTGAGTTATTTTTTCTAAAATAGACTTTCCTAATCCTTTTTTAGACGGGTCTAACACAAGTGTGTCATACTTAGTAATCTTTTCAATTTCTTTGTTGAAATCACCTAATATGTTAGTTAAATTTTCTATTTTATTGTCCTTTTTTAACTTTTGTGCGCTAAGATGTGAACTTTTGTCAATCTCAATACCATAAACGTGTTTTGCTTTTGATGAAATTATTCCACTAAGTAGCCCCGCGCCAGAAAATCCGTTAACAACAATTTCATTCGGACTAATGTATTCTAGCACGCACTGATAAATTTTGTTTTGAATATCTATGTTTGTTTGATGAAAACCAATTAAATCTACAAAATAAGTCAAACCAAAATTATATATTTCAATATCTTTAATTCCTGCAACAAAGTAAACTTTGCCTTTTAACACAACGCTATCGCGCCTAGTGTTAACGATTTGATATAAGCCAAACTTTTTTGTTTGTAATATGCCTAAATTAGAATTGTCCAACAATATATTATATAATGAATTTATATTAATATGCTTGTTTGTTACCACCCCTATTAAAATTTGACTATTAAGTTCGCGCACCACCAAATGCTTTATAAAACTTTCAAGATTGTTTTGTTTTATATACTGATTAAAAATAGCAAAAACTTCGTTTATTGCTTGCGTGCAAATTTTGCATTCGTCAATATCAACAATTTCGTGCGAATTGGTTTTATAAAATCCTGCGTGCATACCTCGATAGTTAAAACTTGCTTTGTTTCGATAATTGTATTGATTATTGCAAGCAACCGTGTTTTCCACAAAGCAATCAATTCCAGCTATTTTTTTAATTGTTTTTCTAATTAGTTCAGTTTTAAATTCAAGTTGAAGAGGGTAGCACATATGTTGAAGATTGCACCCTCCACAAATATAAAAGTATTTGCAAGGTGGATTAACTCTTTTATTAGACGCAGATAAAATTTCACTTGCGCGCGCTAGCATATAATTTTTGTGATCTTTAACAATTTCAACCTCTGCGCTTTCACTTGGAAGAGTAAAATCCACAAGTGTTACTTTCCCGTCAATTTTTCCAACACCTTCGCCATTCATTCCAAGGTCAATAATATCAATACGCACGTGTAATGTAACCTCTCACTCCATTTTTTATTAAAATTGCAAGGAAAGAACTCATCTCATCTAGCGAGCATTTAATATTTCCTTTAAACCAATCAATGTAAGCATCCAAAACTCCGCCAACAATGTACTGCACCACAATTTTAAATTTTTCATAATTGGAAACATATTTTATTATTTGAAAATTATTTGATATCGACTCTAAAATACTAACCTTGATTCTATCCATAAGGTTAGAGTTTTCGCTTGCGTTTATAACGAGCTTAAAATATTCTAAATCTTTAGATAAAATTTCGTTTAGTTTGTTTAGTATGATTTCAGGTGTCATACTCAAATCAGTTTGCCTAAAATCAATTTCCATAGGGTGAAAACGAGTGGCAAGTTCATCGTCGATATACTTTTCAACCTCTTTTAAATTTTTAAAATGAAGATAAAAAGTGCCTCTGTTAATCTTTGCCTTTTCCACCACGTCGGTTACCGAAAATTTACCCTTTTTCTCAATGCAAAGGGCAAGATATGTGCTTGAAATTTTCATTTTAGTTTGAATTGCGTTTTTGTATTCAGCCTTAATCATAGTGCAAGTATATTAAAAATAAACACATTTGTCAAATAATGTTGAGCATTTTTTGAAATTTTTTAAAAAAGTTTTGTAAATTATTTTGTTTTAGTTGTGAAAAATTTAATTATACATTATAATAATCATAAACAAATGTTTATTATTGTTTTTAATTAGATGATGAATTACAATGAGAAAATAAAAAAGTATAATAGGTTAATAAACATAATGTGTTGGTGCGCCACGACATTCTGTTTGCTTGAAGCGATCATTATGTTTGTTGATATTGGTACTAATTTTAGGCAAACTTTACCTGTGTTGTATTTTACTTTACTTTTAATAGTTGTGTTTGCAATTTTGGTTTTTGTAACAATTGAAATTGTGTTTGTTGTTCGATTAAAAAAACTAAAAAACAAAATAAATAAAGAAGAAAAATAAGGAGAAAATATGAAAAAAATTGGTTTAGTTGTTGATAATTCTGGAAGCCTAACACCTGAAGAAATTGAAAAAATTAGGATTGATAAAATTATTCCTATTTCTTTTATTGTAAACGGCGAAGAATATTACGAAAATGTTAATATGTCTTATGAAGAATTTTATAAGTATTTAACAGATAAGAAAACAGAAGTTGGCACTGCTCAGCCAAGCATTGAAATTGTAAAAGATGGCTGGAGAGAAGTGTTAAAAACTTATGACGAATTGGTCTACATATTGCTATCAAGCGGGCTTAGTGAATCGTGCAACACTGCAATCAACGCAAGCCACGAAGAGGAGTTTGAGGGTAGAGTTTTTGTCGTAAACAATCAGCGCGTTGCATATATGAATAAAATGGCTATAATGGAAGCGCGTTACATGATTGACCACGGCAAAAGCGGAAAGGAAATAAAAGATTATCTTGAAAAAACGCGCTCAGAGTGCGGAGTTTATATCGCGGTGGACACTCTTAAATATTTAAAGAAAGGTGGGCGCGTTACTCCTGCAGCGGCTGCGATAGGAACACTTTTAAACATTAAACCTATCCTTCAAATTCATGGCGGAAAGTTGGATGCTTATGCAAAAGTTATGTCTATGAAACAAGCGCGCGCTAAAATGATTGCAGCCACCAAAAAAGAAATTGAAGAACGTTTTCCACAAGAGGCAAAAGAAGGTAAGGTGCATATTGGAATGGCGCACTCTAATGCCGACTTAAACGCAAAAGAAGTTCAGGATTTTATTCAAGATGTTAAAGAAGCATTTTCAGATTTACCATTCTTCACTTGTGACCCATTGCCATTATTTATAGTTTGCCACACAGGTCCTGGTGCGCTTGCTGTCGGTTATTGCGTGGACAGAATGGGCGCAATTAAAGATATGTTTAAATAATTTAATAAAATTGTACACTTAGTCACTGCATTTTGAAACTAGTGTAATAATTAAGAGTTGAGATAGCAATATCTCAATTCTTTTTTTAAAGGCTTTTATGCCGTGAAAGGTACTTGACAAGAGAAGAAATGAAAACACAATACAAAAAGGCAGAGAAACGAACAAACAAAGTGTGTAAGCACAAAAATCGTTTCTCTGTCTTAACCAGCAAAAGAAAAACTCATTTCAGAGACTCTTGTCAAGTACACCATGGAATAAATTAGCCATTATATATACAGCAAAAAGCGAAAGTGTGTTTCGTTCACCAACGCTTTCGCTTTTTGTCTGTTTTATTTAGTTTATAGGCGTGTGCTTGTCTGTCGGAGCGAAGCGACGACACTTGTATCAAGACAAGCACACGTTTAACTGCCAAATTTTTAATAAATTAAAAAAAGTGATACGTTTTTCATTTATATATGTTATAATAAAAGCATCATTGGAGGTGTTATGTCAAAAAAAATAGAATCTGAAGACTTGAAACTTCTTAAATCTTTAACTGATGAGCAAAAAAACAAATATTATAAAAAATCAATAATGTATTTTATTTTATTGCATTTATTTCTAATTCCCATTGGTGTCTATATCTCTGTATTAGATATTTATCACATTTTTGTAGAATTTTCATATTCATTTAATAGGGGTTGGGGAATTCTTCTCATTCCTTTATGTCTTTATTCATTAATTGATTATTTACGATTATCTCGTGATGGAAAAATATTAAGAATTTACAAATTGATTAATAATCGACATGTTATTAAAGATAACAAAACAAGATTTTTAATTTGGTTGGCTGTAATATTAATTTTAGTAGCTACAATCTGCCCATTTTTCTTTATTTTGATTGCAAATAAATATTTCAACCCATGGCTTTTATTACTTCTTGTAAGTGGTATATTTGTATCTTCTCTAATATGGTATTGTGCTTTAAGTAAAAAAGAAGATAAATAGACATGTAAAAAACTCCTAATTGAAGGAGTTTTTTCACTAGTTTCAAAAGGGACAACCCTTAGGTGTACTTTTTTTTATAACTCGAAAATCAACGGTTTATTAATTAAGTAAAATAATAATTTATTAAGATTACCATAAATAAAAAATTAAAAATAGATTATTGTTTTAAGTTAAAATTCTTATTAAATATTATTGACATTTTTTTTAATTTATTGTATTATCAAGTCAAGGCAATGAAAAAGAGAGTAACCGTGGATAAGGCTTTATAGTGAGGCGGTGATAGTGAAAAACCCTAAGACCTCCACCGGTGAAGGACACTTTGGAGTCTTATGTGTTGGCGCGAGCAATATCGCGATTAAAGAGTGGCAACGTCAATTTCAATTTGCGTTTTCAAATGTTTTTGAAAATTAGCAATTATTGTGTGATGCGACGTAGCAAATTAGGTGGCACCGCGGAAAAGTTTTTCGTCCTAATGAAATTTGTTTCATTAGGTTTTTTTATTTTTTAAAATAATTACTACGGACAACAAAAAACACATAAAAAATAAAAATTAAAAAATCCTAAAAAATCAATAATTTAAAAAAAGTAAAAAAAATTTAAAAAAAATTATAAAAAAATACTATAAAATAGCAAAAATTTTATAAGTAAATAAAAAAATTGAGGTGAAATATGGTTAAGAAAAATATTTATAGGTCAACCGATTGTGGTAGTTTAAGGCTAAAAGACGCAGGAAAGACGGAAACCCTTTCTGGATTTGTGGACACTATTAGAAAATTAGGCGGATTAAATTTTGTGGTTCTTCGCGACTTTTATGGAAAAACTCAAATTGTTATGAATGATGAGGACTGTAATAAACTAAATAAAGAAGACGTAATTATGGTGAGCGGTGTGGTTCGTGAGCGAAGCAGTAAAAATCCAGATATGCCAACCGGAGATATTGAACTTGTGGCAGATAAAATGACAATCTTAGGAAAATGCGAAAATGTTTTGCCATTTGAAATAAAGTCAAGTAGAGAAGTCAACGAAGATTTGAGATTAAAATATAGGTATTTGGATTTGCGTGCCGACTATAACAAAAATATGCTAAAATTAAGAAGTGATTTGATGTTGTTCGTGCGCGAATTTATGAATAAGGACGGATTTTTAGAGGTTCAAACTCCAATTTTAACCGCCTCAAGCCCAGAAGGTGCGCGCGATTTCTTAGTCCCTAGTAGATTAAATCCAGGTAAATTTTATGCTCTTCCTCAAGCACCTCAACAATTCAAGCAGTTGTTGATGACAAGCGGTGTGGATAAATACTTCCAAATCGCACCTTGTTTTAGAGATGAGGACGCGAGGGCAGACCGCTCTCCAACCGAGTTTTATCAAATAGACCTTGAAATGGCTTTCGCAACACAAGAAGATGTGTTTGATGTGGTTGAGAGATTATATAAAGGAATTTTTGAAAAGTTTGCAAATTTTTTTGTTTCAACTCCGTTTAAACGTTTAACCTACGAAGAGGCAATGCGCGACTATTGTTCGGACAAGCCTGATCTTAGAAATCCGCTAATCACTTATGACGTGACCGAAATTTTTAAAGATACCGAGTTTAACGCGTTTAAAGGAAATGTTATTAAAGCAATAAAAGTTAATTGTGGCGGACTTGGTAGAAAATTCTATGATAGCCTAACCGAATTTTTGCGTTCACGTGAAGCAAAGGGGCTTGCTTATGTGCACGTAAATGATAATCTTGAATTTGAAACGGGTATAACAAAGTTTATAACACCTAATAATTATAATGATTTAAAAACTTTACTAAATTTCAGCGCGGAGGATACAATTTTCTTCGTTGCAGATGAGAAATCTAAAGCAATCAAATTCACAGATATGTTGAGGCAAGAGTTAGGTAAAAGGCTAAATTTAATCGACGAAAACGACTATAAATTTGTTTGGATTGTGGACTTCCCGTTCTACGAATTGGACGATGAGGGAAAAATTGCATTTTCGCATAATCCGTTCAGCCTTCCTCAAGCAGATATTGAAGAGGTTAAGCGCGACCCATTGCACGCAAAAGCATATCAGTACGATTTGGTTATTAATGGTTATGAGTGTATGTCTGGCGCAGTTCGAAATCATAGGCGCGACCTTATGGTAGAATTATTTAGCCTAGCAGGTTACGACGAGCAAGTAATCTTAAATAAATTCCCAGCACTATATAACGCATTTAGTTATGGCGCACCTCCACACTGCGGGGCAGGTATTGGTTTTGATAGGTTAATGATGTTACTTACTCATAACGATTTCATTCGAGATGTTATTGCATTCCCTATGAATAAAAATGGTTGCGACCCACTAACCAACGCACCAAACACAGTGGATGAAAAACTCCTCCGCGACGTGCACATCAAACTGCTCACGCAGGAATAAGAAATAAAAAAGAAGAAATAAAAGTATAGGAAAAATTTAAAAAACAAAATTATAAAAATTAAAGAATTTAAAAAAATATAAAAAAATTAATTAAAAATATTAAAAATTATGCAAAAATACTATAAAATAGGTAAAAATTATTAAAAAATAAAGAATTTTTAAAAAAAATTAAATTTTTCCACAATAGGTAATAAAAAATGTGGAAATAAAAAATAAAGTTAAAAATAGAAATTAAAAAATTTTCCACATAATTGTTAAATATTTGTGGAAATAAAAGGAGAAAATATGCAAAGGATTGAGATAAGAGATTTATATAAAACATATGAAAAATATAGCGACAAATCTATCACTGTTTGTGGTTGGGCTAGAACGGTGAGAGATAGCAAAAACATTGCATTTATTGAATTAAACGACGGAGCATTTAAATCAGTGCAAGTTGTTGTGGAGCGAGAAAAAAATAAAAATTATGATGAAATTGTAAAGTGCAATGTTGGTTCGTCATTTAAAGTGGTTGGAAAGTTGATTGTAACTCCTAACGCGCAACAGCCGTTTGAAATCAACGCAAATTCGGTTGAAATTTTAGGTGTGAGTGAAACTGATTATCCGCTTCAAAAAAAGCGCCACACAATTGAATTTTTGCGCACAATTCCTTCCATTCGTCCGCGCGGAAATTTGTTTAATGCGGTGTTTAGAATTCGTTCAGTGGCAGCATTCGCAATTCATAAATTTTTCAACGAGCGAAACTTTGTGTATTTAAACACTCCAATTATAACAGGGTCTGACTGCGAGGGTGCGGGCGAAATGTTTCAAGTAACCACACTTGACCTTGATAAAGTTGCAAGCAGTGGAAAAGTGGATTATTCAAAAGATTTCTTTAATAAGAAAGTGTCGCTAACCGTGTCAGGGCAGTTGCAAGAGGAGTGTTTCACGCACGCGTTTGGCAAAACTTACACTTTTGGTCCAACATTTAGAGCAGAAAATTCAAACACAACTCGCCACGCAGCAGAGTTTTGGATGATGGAACCTGAAATGTGCTTTTGCGATATTAACGAACTTATGGATAACGAAGAAGAGATGATAAAATACGTCATCAAATATGTTATGAGTGAGTGCCCTGATGAAATGGCATTCTTGAATAAGTTTGTGGACACAGGCCTAATTGAAAGACTTAAAAACGTGGTGGAAAATGATTTTGTTCGCTTAGATTACACAGATGCAATTAAAATTTTAGAAAAGGTAAAGGACCGCTTTACATTTAAAGTTGAGTGGGGTGTTGATTTACAAAGCGAACACGAAAGATATTTAACTGAAGAAGTTTATAAAAAACCGGTATTCTTAATGAACTATCCAAAAGATATAAAAGCATTCTATATGCGTCAAAACGACGATGGTAAAACTGTTGCCGCAGTGGATATGTTAGTGCCAGGAATTGGCGAACTTTGTGGCGGAAGTCAAAGAGAAGAGCGCCTTGATAAACTAACAGAGAGGATGAAAGAACTCGGCTTAAATGAAGAGGATTACACTTTCTATCTTGAAACTAGAAAGTATGGCACAAACATTCATTCAGGTTATGGTCTTGGCTTTGAAAGACTCATTATGTATCTAACAGGAATGTCAAACATCCGCGACGTTGAACTTTTCCCTCGCACAGTCGGCTCAATAATAGGTTAAGGAAAAAACTCTATGTACACCATAGAGTTTTTTATATTTTAGATTTAATAATATATATATTTTAAACGCATAAATTTTATAATCTATGTTGTTAATAAATTAGTTTTTATAAATAATTGTACATTTTGATAAGTTTTAATTAATGTGTAATGTTCGTCAAAAAGTTCGGGTGATGTTTCATAACGACCATTTTCTGTTAAAACAAAATCAGTGTGCGCTTCTCTTACAGCAATTTCCATACTTTCATATAATTCAGGATAACTCTCACGTGAAAAGTTATTTCTTGCATAAAACTTTTCTGTTGGAACTATATTTGCAGCATTATAATAACCATAGTCTAACATTTCAAAGGTTAGTAGTGTTGGCGAACTTAAATTATAACTATGTATAGTTTGTGCTACAATAGATTGTGTAGTTGTGTTTTCATCTTTAATTGAAACATATGAATTTATGTTTGTTACACATAAAGCAAAACTAGACACTACTATCAATACAACAATTAAAGAAATATTGATAAATTTAAATAATTTGTTAGGCAATTTTAAAGGTTCAAAGTTAAACTTTTCTTTTATACAATTAAACAATTGTACAAAAGCAATTATTAACAAAGGAGTTAAAAAAGTTAAAGGCAAATAGTAATAATTTAATTTTCCAACTTTCGAAAGCACGGTTATGAACACATATAGCATACATAAATATAAAATGTTTTTATCCTTCACTGCAAAAAATGCTGTTAAAATAAATAAACACAATATTATAATATATTCTAAAGGTGCATAATCATAGGTAAAATATAATGTTGAATTAGATATTGAAATCTTATCATTATATCTAAATAGATTGTCATAAAAATAACATTGGAATAAGTCATCAAGTGCTCCAAAACATAAGAAGAATATTAATATAAATAAGGTTAAAGCAAAGAATGAAATCATCATATAGCCAATTGAGGTAAAAGTTTCCTTATATTCTTTCTTAATCATTTTATATATGAACCACACAACAAACACTGCAATAATTGGTAAAAGTATTATGTATTTGCTCCAAAAAATCAAACCTAAGTATAAACCTATAAGTAGGGATTGCTTTTTAGATAATGCTTTTCCCTTAATATTTTCATAACCAATTAAAACAAACCACATTATCACGGGCGAAAAATATTCTTCAACAGCACCACCGCCACCACAAAGGTAAACTGAATTTGCAATAACTATCCCAGATATGATAGCAATTATTATGGATAGATATTTGTTTATAAATTTATTTAAAAATTTATATGCTAAATACATGTATACGGCTAAAATTATTATTTCCACAATAAATGCACCATAATATGCGTTTCTAGTATTTCCAGCTATTAGCACAACTATTGCATATAAAAAGTATACAATTGGTCCTTTTTGTTCATACATATCGCGGTATGGAATTTTGCCGTGAATAAATCCATTACCCATTGTTATATACCAACTTTGGTCGCAACTAGTAAATTTTGCATACAAAAAAGAATTATTTGCACAAAATGTTAAGAACAAAAAAGCCACCATAAAAAATAATATGTATATCAAAATTTTATGCAATAATTCTTTCTTTTTTTCACTTGTTTTTTCTAACATAATGTTTAAATTATAAAAAAAATTTTTTTGTTAGTCAAATATTTGTGTGAGTTTTAAAATTTTAACATTATTTTCTAAAAAACGTATAATTTTGTCATTTCAACATTTTTTTGCGAAATTTTGTCATTTATTTGTTAAATTTTTTGTTTTTTATTATAATGAGATTATAAGATTAAGTTTTGCTTTATTGATTAATAAAGCAATTTATATATTCAACATTATTAAATGATATTATTTTTTAGGAGAACTTATGAAAAAGAGAATTTTGCTAACCTATATGGAATCAGGAAATGGTCATATCACATCAATTAAATCGATAGCAGATGGATTAAGGCGCTTAAATTACCCCGATTTAGAATTGATTGAAAGTTATATAATGCAGGAAGGAAACAATCCAACTATGATAAAGTTTAACAACTTTATTATTAAGCAAACTAAAAATACTAATAAAATAAAAGGTTTCGGTCCGTTTGTTTTTACGTTGTTGGAAGTTTTAGGTAAACAAAAATTTATGGTGGCGGTGCACCACACTCTTTTTAGAAAGGCTCTTAATGAAACCTTAAAAGCAATAGATAAATTTAAACCAGATGTGATTGTTTCCACGCATTATTTTATGACGCTTTGCGGTGTTGAATATAAAAAGAAATATAATAAAGATTGCATATTAGTCACATACAATCCAGATAATAATATACACGCTTGGTGGGACAATCGTGATGGTTTATTTATTGTTAACAACAAAGAAGCATATGACGAAGCAATAAACAGACGCCATTTCAATCCAGACGAAGTAAAACAAGTGTATTTTACAGCCCGCGATGAAATAGTGAATGCAAAAATTGATAAAATGGGTTATAGAGAAAAGTATAATATTCCAAAAGATAAATTTTGCGTTATGCTAGCAGACGGCGCATATGCTAGTGCTAGGTCGGTTAGTGTTACTAAAGAACTCTTAAAAACTGACAAACCACTAACAATTATACTACTTGCAGGAAAAAATGAAAAAGTTTACAAAAAATTTAAAGAATTGGAAACTAAAACTAAACCTAATGTCACGTTGATGACTTTTGGTTTTATGTCTAACGTGCACGAATTGTATTGTGCAAGCGATTTGTTTATAACAAAAGCAGGGCCAAATGCAATTCTCGATAGTGTGTTTATGCAAACCCCTGTTTTAATTGATTATTACGCGCATCCAATTGAAAAGGCAAGCACAAAGCTGTTTGTGGATAAATTTAAGTGTGGTGTGGCAATATATAAACCAAAGAAAATTAGAAAGGCTGTTGAAACCTACATTGACAATCCGCATTTGTTGGATGAGTATGTAAAAAACTGCGCTAAATTTGACCGTTTCCAAAATGGAGCGGAAGATGTTGCAAAATATATTGTAGAAGAGTTAAAAAAGAGAAATTCAGATAAAAAAGATTAGCATTTTATGAAAAAGAAAAAAGAGTTAGACACAACATATAAATACGACGCACACGCAATGGAATTAAATCCAAATTCTAAGGAGTATAAAGAAATATTATCAGACCTTGCTAAATCTAAAGAATATGATGTTCACACAACTAAATTTTCAACTTATAACAAAAAGAAAATTGATGGCAAATATGTTTATGTTCCTAGAAATATATTCTTTAAAGCAACTAGGTCAATCGTTAAAATGTTATTAAAATTGCTTGCTCCTGTGGTAAATGGAATTGCATTCAATTTAAAAATTAAGGGAAGAAAAAATCTTCGCGGAATTAAGAGTGCCATAACAATTTCAAATCATGTGCATTTTTTGGACGCGTTAATGAATATGCAGGCGGTTAAACGTAAGGATTTTTATATCGTTGCTGCCGACCATAATATGAAAAAGGGTGTGGTTGGTTATATATTTAAAACTGCTGGTGTGTTGCCTCTTTCTAATTCGTTAGACGCGTCTATAAATCTCAACAAAACTATTAGTAATATCTTAAAAAATGGCGGACTTATTCATATGTATGCCGAATCGGCATTATGGTTTAGATATGAGCAGAGTAGGCCTCTTAAAATAGGTGCGTTTAAAATGGCAGTCAACAATAACGTGCCTGTTATCCCGATGATTATTTTGTTTAGAAATAAAAGTAAATTTGAATTTTATAGGCGAAAAAAGACGGTTACTATTCAAATTTTAAAACCTATTTATCCAGATATGTCACTAAACAAAACAGAACGCGCAAAAAAAATGATGACAGACACTCAAACTGCCTACGATGAAACTGTGAACAAATTTTATGGTTATCTTCCAACACGTGAAACAAATATTGAAGAAAATTCAGAAATATAATGCGTTTAACTAGCATAGGTATAGATAGTAAGGTAAAATTTTTGTTTGTTATAAAGTTTATAAATTAAATTCATTTGAAAATAAAAAAAGACCTTTTTATTGCAGTAACATTGTAGAAGTCAGTGCAAAGTAGGTCTTATTTTTGTTAAGCCAACACTTTTGGTTCGCGCCATATGCAAATGCAGATAAGGTCAATAATCCATAGTATTACCAAGCCAAGAAGTATCCATAGAATACCTGCAATAATTCTAGACACTTTTTTGTAAGCAACACCTTTAACAATGCGGTAGATTGCCCAAACAATGTCCAAAACAGGTAAAGCGAAAACTATTTTTAGCCAAAGTGGAGCATCGTCCATCCATTTAACAAAATTTTTCATATTATCTCCTTTTAAATATTATTCTTATTATAAGTCAAATATTCTAAATAAGCAAATAATTTAAAAAATTTTATTTAAAATATTTATAGAAAAAGAAAATAGAATATTATATTGACTTTAACTTGCCTATATGGTAAAATATTTGCATAAAGTAAAGATTGCGAAAATGAAGTTTATCAATATAATCAAACGATAAAGTGACAAACTAAATTGATAATAAATCTCAATTTTTAAATATTTAAAAAGAATATTTAAAAGAAATGAATATATTAAACAAAACTGATTGTTAGTTAAAATAAAAGTGAGAAATTAATTATGTTAGATATAAAAATGTTGAAAGAAAAACCGGAAGACTTAAAAAATTATTATAAAATTCAAAATGAGTATGAGTTGGAGGGTAAGTTTGATGTAGATATCGACCCAATTGACTATTCTGGTGCGCTTCCTGTTGATGAAAATTTTGATTTTATTAAAAAAGGTTTTAAAAATTGGATTAAAAAGCAATTCTATCTCTGCGGACTTAGAATTTACACAAATAAAATTTGCAAAATGCTAAAACTTGAAATTGTGGGCAAGGAAAATTTAAAAAAAGTTAAGGGCGGTGCGATAGTCACGTGTAATCATATAAGTAAATATGATTCTTTCCCTGTTAGAAAAGCGTTAGGCGCGGATATTTACTACGTTGCAGCGGATTTTAACAATTGGAAAGGCAAAATGGGAGATATTGCTAGAAACACCGGTTATCTTCCGCTATCTAACAAATTTAGCGTTATGCGAAAATTCACTGAGGCGATAGATTATCACCTAAAACGTGGCAAAAAAGTGCTAATCTATCCAGAGCAAGCAATGTGGCGCGACTATAAAAAGGTGCGTCCATTTAAAAATGGCGCTTTCCATTATGCTGTTAAAAATAATGTGCCTGTGCTTCCACTTTTTATCACTTTGCGTCCAAGTGGAATTATTGAGGACGGAGTTGAATTTAATTATTTCACTTTGCATATTCTTCCACCCGTCTATCCAAAGGCAGAATTAAACGCAAAAGAAAATCTTGAGTTTATGCGTAAACTTACATATAATGAGTGCAAAAAATGCTACGAAGAAACGTATAATGAAGAGTTGAAATACACAACACTCGACCCTAAAAAAATCCAAATTTAACCTAATCAATTGATTAGGTTTTTGTTTTTTCTAATTTGATTATTTGAAAAAATTTATTTAATATGTTAAAATAGCATAATGAAAAGTTTTGAACTAGTTGAAAAGAAATCGCGTTTTATTGGATTAAAATTTGATTTAAATTCGCTTGAAGATGTGAAAAAAATAATAGAAAGCGTGAGAATAGAACACAAAAAAGCGCGCCACGTGTGTTACGCATATGTTTATAATCGCGAAGTTGTGAGTGAAAAATGCTCTGACGACGGCGAACCAAAAGGCACGGCAGGTTATCCAATTTTAAACGTAATGAAGAAAAATAATGCAACAAATTGCCTAGTTATTGTGGTTAGATATTTTGGCGGAATTTTGCTCGGTGCTGGCGGGCTCACTCGCGCCTACACAAAAACTTGCGCTGGCCTATTTAATAATAATTAAACAAAAACAATCAGAGTTTGATTAACATTATAATTTCATTTAAATTTTTTGTTGGTCTTGACAAAAATTTACTACTATGTTAAACTAATCCAAAGGATGTGGCACGATGAAAAGAAGTATAGAGAGTATGAAAAGATTTGTAACATTTGAAGAATTGCAAAGTTTAAGCGACGATGAAGAATTATTAGTTTCAAGAATTTCAATCAATGCACTATATGCTTTTGCGCAGTTAGGTAAATTTAAAAATAAAGAGAAAATTGAACTTATTGATATGGCACACAAAAGATTGAGAATTGCCGATGACGTAAACTATCAAAATGGTCATCACCAACCAATTTGGGGAATAATATTGACAGCAAAAGATGTAAAAATCATTTTTGACGACCCAGAATTATATTCTGAAGCAAGCATAAGAAAACAAAAAAACGAAATTAAATCACTCTAATTTCGTTTTTTATTATATCAAACATAACCTATCATTTATATTTAATTAATTGTTAGAAAATTTATAATTTTTAAGTATTTCAATATCTCCAACAATTCCCATAGAATCTAATATGCTATTATATGAATCATTGTTAATTCTTTTTTTCAGATTATTCAATAAAGATTTAAATTGAGCCGAAAACTCTGAGAATTGAGATTTGTCCAATAAGATTTTGAAACATATAATGAGACCAAAAACATCATTGAGTCCATATTTGTATCTTCCTGTGGAACTAATTATTGGTATATTGTATAAGTTAAAAATTTCTTTTAAATCGTTTTGATTTAGACTTCTTTTTGTTTTGTAACAATACACAATTTCGTTGTGTGCACATTTGTTTCTAAATAAAAGCAATAACATTAACATATTTTCTAGCAATTTAGATTTTACACCAAATGTTTTTGAGATAGTGTATTGGTCTGGTTGTTTCATTTTAGAATATAATAAACTAATTGTTCCTAAAGTTAGAATATTCGACACAACCCAAAATGGATAATATCCATAATTATTTGCGTACCACGTAATAGAATTGTGTTTGTTATGTTGTGAAGAAATGCTTTTTAATATATCGTTACGTAAATCTATAAATTTAATTCCATTAGATTTATTTGAATCGGGTTTGTAATAAATTGGTTTCAAATATTCTTTTTCTTTTATTCCAAAATTTTGCGAGATAAAATCAGACATTCTTGCTTTAACTTTAACTTCGATATGTGATATATTTTTTTGAATTAAACTTTTTAAATCTTGATCAAACTTGTATAGTTGATATAAATCTTCAATATCCGTATTAGATTTAAACTCGTGTTTTATATTACCATCGTCATCTTTTTTTAAAATAATAAAAGGAAATTTATAACCATTTATTAATTTATAATAGCCAATGTCAGACAAATATTTTCTTACTAATTTTTCGCTTTTTATTTGTAATCCTTTGCTTTTTAATAGTTCAATTTGCTCTTCAATAGTTAAATAGACTTTTTCGTTTTTCATACATTCTCCAATTGAGAACAATTTACCATATATTTACGAAAAATGCAAGTTAATCATAAGAAAAAACTCCAGGCCCGCAGGTTGCTGGAGTATGATCAATCTTTGGCCAAGATTGCTCTTAGCTTGCTTATAATATAACATAAAAAATGTTGTAAGTCAATAGTTTTTGCCGGATTATTTTTAAAAATGAAAAAACTCCAGGCCCGCAGGTTGCTGAAGTTTGATCATTTATATTATGCATCGAGTTATCAAATTTATACAATTCTCCAAATTAATTATAATATTTAGAATAAAATTTGTGTTTGAAATTTTAAATGGTTATTAAAGAAATGTTTTGTTTTTTTAAACTATTTTTGAACATATTGTTCGCTTTTGTTCACAGTTTTATAAAGTTGTACGCACGTTCTATACTCGCCAAAAATAATTGATTTTAATTTTTTTATAAGTAAATTTATAAATATAATTTCGTTTTTTATTTATATTGTAAGGGTTACGTCCATAGTTTTTAAATAACGTTTGGCATATTCTTCATTTTTTTCACATTCTTTGTATCCGTTTTTTCTAGCGGAGTGTTCTTCAATTATTAAAACTTTTATTGCATTCATAAAATCTATGAAATTAGTGTCTAAATTAACTGAATTATTTATAATATCTTCCACAAGTATTAGCGAAATTTTTGTTGACATCTCGTCCGCATCAATCTCGCTACAATGAATAATATTTAGATTTTCTAAATGTTTATTTAGGGCATGCCTTAAGTGTTTTTTATTTCTGCTGTTAACGTTGCTACGATAGTTATATTCAGTGCGTTTAACGTTTTTGTCAAAATCTTTATTATATTTGCGTGATTTGGTTTCGTGTTGAACAATGTGTTGAAATTCGTGACCTGCGTCAATAATTAAATAAACAAGTTTTTCATATAAAAAAGCGTCAGTTTTTCTGCCATTTGCAAATTTTTTATCTAAATATACTTCATAATTGTGCTTAACGTCCCAAAGAAGATATGCGTAACCGTCGTCTTTTGATAATTTGCTAAAATGAAGTGTTGTGTTTATTTTAGTTGTGTCTATGTGTTCCTTGCGCATAAAATATTCATAATAAAGGTTTAATAAATTTGTTGCCTCGTCCTTACAATATTCTTCATGCTCATTAAAATTTACAAAAAATTGAGTTATTAAACCTAAAATTTCTTGATTAGATAAATTTGGAATTTTATATAACTTACTCATAATTTTATTGTAAACCTAAAAGTTAATTTGTCAATACCAATTTTGAAATTTGTGAGAAATACGAAGCATTTTACTTTAATATATCTAGTGAAATTTTTTTTAATAGCAATTAATTATTAATTAAATAATATTGCAAAAAACTGATATTTGTGCTAATATAAACTTATGATTAACATTAAAAAGATTATAGCGGACACGATTAATTATTCGGGTGAGATTAATTTAGAAGATTTAATTATTGAAAGTGCGTCAAAAGATAAGGGAGATTACTGCCTTCCTTGTTTTACTTTTTCAAAAATATTGAAAAAAAGCTCACAGGTGGTGGCGGAGGATTTTCAAAAAAGTTTAAAACCATCAAATCTTATCGAAAAAACTGAGGTTGTTAATGGCTATTTAAATTTTTTCTTAAATGTGAGTGAATTGTCGAAACTAATTTTAGAAGATTTAACAGATTTATTTAAAGATACAAATAATAAAACAATTTTAAATGAAGGTAAGGGCAAGGTTGTTTGCATAGATTATGGTAGCCCAAATTTAGCAAAATATTTGCATATTGGGCATTTGAAAACTTTGATTATTGGCGAGAGTTTATGTAGATTATTTGAACTTTTTGGCTACACTGTCAAACGTCTTAACTTTGTTGGGGATTATGGCACTCCTTTTGGAAAAATTATAGGTGGAATTCAACTTTTTGGAAGTATGGAGGAAGTTCTTAAGCGCGGTAACGACGCATTGCAAGATTATTATGTTAAATTCAACCAATTAGAAGAAAAGGACGAAAAGTACAGCCAAATGGCGCGCGATATCTTCAAAAAAATTGAAAATAGAGATGAAAAAGTTTATCCTATCTATAAAAAAATTGTTGAAATTTCGCTTGCCGACGCGATTGAAAAATTTAAACTATTAGGTGTAACTTTTGACGATTACAGGGGTGAAATGTATTATAATCAATTTGTGCCAAAACTGATTGAAAAATTAACCTCTTTAAATTTGCTTTCAACTAGTCAGGGTGCAAAAATTGTGGATTTATCCGCTTATGATATGCCTCCAGCAATTATGATTAAAAGTGACGGAACAACTTTATATGCCTCGCGCGATTTAACCGCCTCAATGCTTAGATACGAAGATTATAAATTTGATAAAATGATTTATTTAACTGCGGTTGAGCAAATTTTGCATTTCAAGCAGTGGTTTAAAGTTGCAGAACTTATGAAAGCGGACTTTTCTTCTGCTTTAGAGCACGTGGCATACGGAAGATTTAGCCTGCCTGAGGGAAAAATTAGTTCGCGAAGAGGCAAACAAGCAGTTTTGGTTGACCTTCTTGAATATGTGTTAGAAAAAGCAAAAGACGTTATAAAAGATAGGCAATTCACAATCGAAAAACCAGAAGACGTGGCAAACAAGGTTTCACGTGCAGTGTTGAATTATAGTGTGTTGAAAGTGGAGAGAAGCAAAGATTGCGTGTTTGACGTTGAAAAATCATTCTCATTTGAGGGTGAAACCGCACCATATATGCAGTACACTTACACTCGTATTGAAAGTATTTTGCGTAAATCTAAACTAACAATTAACTCTGAATGCGATTATTCTTGCTTTAATTCTGACGCGTTTGACATTGTTAAAATGATAAACGATTTTCCGCTTGACTGCAAAACTGCGCTAATAAAACGTGACCCAAGTTTTGTGGCAAAGCGCGTTATGGATTTATGCAAGGCATTTAATAAGTTTTATGCATCCACAAAAGTCTTGGAAGGAACAAGTCAAGAAATAAACGCAAAAATAAGTTTACTAAACAAATTGAAAGACACCCTAAAACAAGGTTTTAATTTAATTTGTATTGATACGTTGCAAGAGATGTGAAAAAATGAGAGGTTTCTCTCATTTTTTTCACATAGTTATTAATTAGTTATTAATTAGTTATTAATTATTATATAGTTGATATTTATTTTAATTTATTATTTAATTTTCACTTAAGTTTAATAAATTCTAATTTATTTTTTATAATCATTTAATTTTTAATGTTTATTAATTTACACAACTGCTTGCAACATATCTGCGGTGATTATGCCTAAATCAGCTGTAACCTCAACAAAGTTTTCAGTTTCAAGGTGGAGTTGAACATTGTCGCCTTCGCGAATTGTTAAAAGTGCGTTTTCAAGGTCGTAATATCTTATGAAATCTTGCCTTTCACCATTAATTGTTATGCCAACAAATGTTTCGCCTTCTTGCAAATTGTTTGATGATGCAATGCTATTTGAATTCACAGCAACTATAACTGCCTCGTCGTATATAGTGCTCTCGCCTGTTGTTGGATTATAAATGTTTTGCCTATTTAGGCAATCGACACTAACTCCCAACACCAATTTTTTAACTTTAATGTTAGTTTCATTAGTAGTCTCAAAACTGTCTATAATATTATCTGCCACGCGAGTTACATTATTATATGGAAGGGCGTATGACATATTGTCAATAGGAGAACCGTCCGAGGCGTAAACGAGTTTTGCGTTAACAATTCCAATAAGTTCGCCCTTATCGTTAAACAATCCGCCACCTGAATTTCCTCCGTTAACTGCTGTGTCGATTCTCATAACCCTGAAATTTATAATTGTGCTTTCATCTGCGCCCTCCATAACAAGAGATTCGCTATCCACACTAATAATTCCCTTTGTTACACTCACTCCGTCGCCTTCTGGATTTCCAATTGCAATTGCAGTGTCGCCAACTTCATAACCGCTTGCAATATCCACCGCGCGAGTGTTTTCATTAACCGACAACAAATCATTAGTGTTAACGCGAAGAATTGCAATATCATAAGTCATACTTCCGCCAATATAATTGCATTTAATTGCATCTCCGCCAAATTCAACCGACGCAACATATTGAGAGTTTCCCGTTCCTGTAATGTCACAATCACTTCCATAAAGATAAGCATAAATATTGCGCGCAATCTTATTTGTGCTAGTGGTATTATTGTAATACACAACGTGATAATTTGTTATAATGTAACTATAATCATCATTCATCTTGTAAATTATACCGGCACCTGCGCCAACACTTATTCCGCTCCCGTAAGTTGGAAATTCACTGTAGATTGAAACGGCAGAAAGAAGAGCCTTATTAATTGCGGTTTTTTCATTATTATCTTCAATTTCAATAGTCAAATAATCTTGCAAAAACTCTTTAAAACCTGCCTCATTGTTGGTGTATAGGTCTGGGTCTAATTCGATTAGGTAATTGAAAATTTCCTCAATGCTAACCTTTTCAGCATCGGCACCATCCTCTCCATTTTCAACAGTAAAATTGCTTGTGCTACCATCCGAATATGTCACTGTGTAAATATCTGAATTTTCTAAAGTTTGAGTTTTTTCAATGTTTGTTACATACGCACTGTCATTAAAACAACCGGTAAACAACAATGCACAAGGAATTAAAACTAAAACTAGTAAAAAATATCTTAACTTTTTCATTTTTCCCCTCTTTTAATCGCCTTGTAAATTCTTAATTTGTTTGTTTTGTGGAAATATAAACAAAAATATGTTGTATTTTTAACCACATTAATTATTATATCACAATTTTTAAAATGTTATATTATTTTAAGCACATTTTTTATAAAATGAAAAATTTATTTTAAGTTAAAATTAAAAATATGAACTTTAATATGTTTTGAAATTTACAATATTTTTGATAAAATAAATAAAAGGATAAATTATGGAAAACGAAGAGGATAAAAGTTTGCACGCAGGTCATAGGCAAAGATTGCGTGATAAAGTTAAGAATTTTGGGTTAAAATCGCTTGCACCACACGAAGTGCTAGAACTTCTTTTAACTTACACCATTTCAAGGAAAGACACAAACAAGTTAGCACACCTTTTAATAAACCGATTTGAAGGATTTTCAGGGGTGTTAGATGCCCCTATTAGTGAACTAATAAAGCAGGCAGGAGTTGGAGAGGAAACTGCGATATTTTTGCATATGTTGCCCGACTTATTTGAAATTTACAAACAAGAAAGAATAGAGTCTAGCAGAGTCTATTTAAAAACAACTCGCCAATGTGTGGATTTTTTCCGCTCAAATTTTGAAATTAAAGGGCACGAGAGTTTGTATGTGGTATGTTTGAATAAGGCGTGCAAAATAGTGAACAAATTTGAGTACAAGGGAATTGATGATTGCACAATAAACATAGATTTAAAAAATCTTGCCGAACAAATCGCAATAAATTCAGTGGCCTCAATCGTTTTATTTCACACTCATCCAAACGGCGAGGCAATTCCAAGCAATCAAGATATAGAAACCACTCAATCTATTTTAAATATGTGTGCAATGTTAAATATTGCAATTTGTGACCATATAATACTTAATGAAACCACTCACTATTCGTTTGGGCGCGAGGGCAAACTAAAAGAGATGTATAACAATTACTTTAGTCTGTTTGCAAACAACAGGCCAAGTCCATTTTTGCGTCAAATTGCAAATTTTTCTTACAATTAATATCAATAAGCAAGAAAGTGATTGGCTGATAGTCGGCAGTGGTTAATAAGTTTAAAAATTAAACATAAAAAATAAGGCAGAGCGTAAAAATATAAAATAAATTTATACTTATCAGAATACTGATAAGTTTTTTATTTAGTTATCACAATAATGATAAATGTGTTGACTTTTATATATGTATATGCTATTATTATGTGTAATTTTAGATTAGGAGGCAGTATGGAAAACTATTTTCAATCCAATTTAAAAAAATTAACCAAACTATATAGCCAACGTCATTTAGCGGAAGTAACGGGATGTTCGCAGTCCAGCATTAACAATTATTTAACTAAAACGAATGAACCTTCTATGCAGTTTTTGATTGCTCTCAATCGTGAATTTGGAATTTCGATTGATGATTTTTTGTTTAAGGATCTTGATTTTAATCCAAAAACTAATTTAGATAAATATGTTGGCAATTATATTGTGTATTATTACAACAATAATTCATACAAAGGCGAAGTTCACACTAATTTGCAAAACACATTAAATTATGGAGTTATAAGTGTTTGTAAGGAAAAATATAATTATCGCACATTCGGCACATTTTTTAAAAATAAAGAAGAGGCAATTAAATTGTTGAAGGTAGTAAATAGTTGTGAAAATACCTCTGATATTGTGAAAAAACATAAAGAAATAAATAATTTTTATAACGGAAGCATTCACACATCAAATCAAAACATATTTGTCTATTTAGTAAATAGTGAAATAGAGGATGAATGTTTTATTATTTTAAACAATCCGCCAGCAAGCAGTAAATATATCGGCGGTCTTGGCACTATAAACACGGTCGCGCGCGGTAGAGAACACAATCCTTGCGTGCAATTTTTGATAATGTCTAAAAAACTAATTGATAAAGTAGACGGCGAAATTTATGACTGCCTCAAATTGGATTATTCAGTTATTAATTTGGACACACAAGTTAGCGATTTAATCGACCTATTTAAAAGAATGTATATAGAAGAAAATGAACTTAGCAAAAATTTAAACGAATCGCAAAAGCAAGCGGTTATTGAAAATAATATCAAATTTTTCTTTTCAGAAATAGTTGAAGCGAATATGTTTAGGTTTGCAAAAGTGTCTAACCGAGAGGATGATTCTATTTACCGCGTATTAAAGGAGGGAATAGATGTTTAAGGAGGTTGATGAAAGATTTAACACTTTAAAATCTATCCTAAAATCTAATAATGTTGACACAACTATTGTAGAACGTGCATACAACTTTGCAGATGCTTGCCACAACGGTCAAAAAAGAAAGGATGGCACTCCATACATTTCTCACCCTGTGGAAGTTGCTATAATTTTGGCTGATCTTAATATGGATTCGTATGTGGTGTGCGCGGCACTTTTGCACGATGTTGTTGAAGATTGTGGAATAAGTGTGAAAGAAATTGAAGATAAATTCAATTCAAATATCGCTTCTTTGGTTGACGTTGTAAGTGCGATAGATTTAAAATCTTATGTTTACGATGAGTCAGATATTTTTGAAGATATTAATTTTATAAAGTTTTCGCAGGATGAACAAAGTTTTAAAAAACTTTTATCTATTGGAAAGAAAAATCCGCTTGGTCTTTGCATAAAGTTTGCAGATAGATTACACAATCTTAGAACAATCGGTGTTTTTGAAAAAAGTAAGCAACTCGAAAAAGTGAAAGAAACAGAGAGATGGATATTGCCTCTTGCAAAACTACTAAAAGCCGAATATTTTTATCGTGAAATTAAAAATGAGTGTTTTAAAATAAGCAATCAAAATGATTACGGCTATCTATCTCAATACAAATTTTATCACAACGCAAACAAAGAAAATTTCCAAAATATTTTAACAATGTTTAAAGAGAATTTATCAACAACTTCATTTAAATATGTGGAAGGATATGATATTAAAGAGTATAAAGTTTTTAATCAGTTAAAAGAAAAGTTTAAAAACATAAAGTTTGACCAAATCTCGCAAGGTCAAATAATGAAAGTTTCAAATTATAATATATATTTACTTTATGAAAACGTGAATTTAAAAACTGCGGTCAATGAATTTTTTAGTTCATACAATAAGGGCATTAATCAATATTTAACTATTATCAATGCGCGAATTGGTAGATTTAACAATAAGTTTTATTTTGTTATGCAGGATAAACTAAAAAATATCTATTACGTGATGTTAATGGAGCGAACTTTTTATATCGGTCAAACTATTGGAACTCTGGAAGGTCAAGCGGACTTTATTGATGAGGACGCGCACTATATTGTAACCGACTTTCTCCGTGTGCGAACGCGTTCGGGCGAAATTAGATATATGCCAAAAAATAGCACAGTGTTAGATTTTGCATTCAAAATTCATAGAGATATTGGAATGGGCTTTAAATACGCAATTATAAATGGTGGAAAAACTCATTTCCCGCCATACACAAAATTAAACGAAAACGATATGATAGAAATCGTTGTGAAAAGAAACGAATTTGGCGATATTTTGCCCACCGCTGAACTTAAATGGCTTGCTTATGTTCAAACTGATTTATCTAAGCAAGTTTTAATAAAATATTTTGAAAAAAAACAAGCAGGTAAAAAATAATCCAAACAATTTAGTTTGGATTTTTTAATTTAAAATAATTTTTTAAAAATTGCATTTTTTTATTTATTTTTAGTATTTTTTTGGAATTTTTATTAATTTTTAAATATTTTTTAAATTTTATAATTTTTAATGACTAATATTTTTTATTTTAAAATATTTAATGATTATTATTTTTTAATTTAAAACTTTGAAAAATTTTTAAAAGTTCTAATTAAATATGTGAATTAATACATTAAAATATGTATTATTTAAACAGCGAAAACGTAGTGAAAGAAATGAAGTCATCAATCAATGGACTAACTGAAAATGAAGCGCGAGAAAGATTGAAAAAGTATGGTAAAAATGAATTAATGCGCGAAAAAAAGCAGTCTTTGATAAAAAGGTTTTTTAAGCAGTTTTTAAATATTATGGTGGCGATTTTATTATTTTCTGCTTGCGTTAGCATTGCTGTTGCACTAATTAATAAGGAATATTCAGACCTATTTGAAGGATTGGTGATTTTATTTATTGTTATTCTTAATGCAATTATTGGAGTGTATCAAGAAAATAAGGCGGAAGCGTGTTTAAACGACCTTCAAAAATATGAAAAAACAAATGTTAAAGTTGTCCGCTCAGGAGTCACTTTAAATGTCGATAGCAGTGAAATAGTTCCCGGAGATATTGTTTTGCTAGAAGCGGGAAATGTTGTTATGGCAGATATTAGGCTTATTGAAACTAACAATTTTTCGTGCGATGAAAGTAGTTTAACGGGAGAGAGTGTGCCAAGTGATAAGCACGCAGAACTCATGTTAAATAAATCAACTCCACTTGCCGAGCGAAAAAATATGGCATTTTCAGGGTGTATGGTCACAAGTGGAAAGGCAACGGGAGTGGTTGTCTCAACAGGGCAAAACACAGAACTAGGCAAAATTGCAGATATTTTATTTAATTCTAAAAAAGAAGTCACGCCTCTTCAAAAATCAATTGATAAAATTGGAAAAATTATCACGTGGACAGTGCTTGCAGTATCCCTAATAATTTTAATTGCCGAATTAGTTGCAGGTCACGGCGCTATGAATGCGATAATGACGGCGGTAAGCCTTGCAGTTGCCGCTATTCCAGAAAGTTTGCCAGCGGTTATAACTATAATTCTTGCGTTAGGTGTTCAACAACTTGCCAAGCGAAGGTGTATAATAAAAAGGCTTCACGCGGTGGAAACTTTAGGTAGTTGTGAAATAATTTGCACTGATAAAACAGGCACATTAACATTAAATAAAATGCAAGTTGTTGAAACATATTTAGACGATAGTTTTTCACTAAATTCGGGAAGCACATTTTATGAAATGCTAGATTGTATGAGGCTTTGTAACAACGCACATTTTGAAAATTCAAAAATAGTTGGAGAGCCAACTGAAAGCGCACTTTTAGAGTTTGCAAATAAGTTTGAACTCAAAGTTAAACCAAAAATAATTCACGAAATTCCGTTTAATTCAACTAGAAAAATTATGACGGTTGTAACCAACGACCACGAACTAAAAAGTTACACAAAAGGTGCGAGTGAAATTATAATAAATAGATGTAAATACATAAAAATAAAAGATAAAATCTATCCATTTTCTGAGAGTAAAAAGGCAGAAATTAAAAGGGTTATAGATAAAATGACCGACCGCGCTCTTCGTGTTATGGGGTTTTGCTACAAAACGTTTGATAACCTTAATGTGTCGGATGACCTCGAGCAGGATATGGTGTTTTTAGGTCTTGTTGGACTTATGGATAATCCGCGCCCAGAAGTGAAGGCTAGCATTGAAAAGTGTTTTAAGGCAGGACTAAAACCTATTATGATAACAGGAGACCACAAGCGAACAGCATATGCAATTGCAAGCGAACTAAAAATTGCTAATAGTATGTCGCAAGTTATCACGGGTGAAGAAATTGATAAATTATCTGATAGAGAACTAAGAAATGTTTGCTATAACTACACAGTCTACGCGCGCGTTAGCCCAGAGCATAAAGTGAGAATTGTGAAAGCGTTTAAAGGACTTAATAAAATTGTTGCGATGACGGGTGATGGTGTGAACGATGCACCAAGTTTGAAGATTGCAGATATTGGCGTTGGAATGGGTAAGTCGGGCACAGATGTTGTTAAAAATGTTGCGGATATGGTTATAACGGATGACAACTTTTCTTCTATTGTGGTTGCAGTTGAAGAGGGTAGAAAAGTTTATAGCAACATTCAAAAAGCACTCCAATTTTTAATTTCCACAAACTGTGTTGAAGTGTTTGGAATGTTGATTGCGCTGTTTTGTTTTCCTAAATACACATTTTTACTTCCAGCACAAATGCTTTTTATCAATCTTGTAACCGATAGTTTGCCTGCATTCGCACTCGGTATGGAGAAGGTGGAACCGCAAGTTATGAATGCGCCACCTAGAAATAGCAAAGCGGGGTTATTTTCTGGTGTGGTCGGAATAGGAATAATTTACCAATCTATTGTGCAGACATTGATTGTTATAATAGTGTTTATCGTTGGATTAAAGTTTTATTCTCCAGAGTCTGCAAGCACAATGGTGTTCTTCACAATAATATTTATGCAATTATTACACAGCATAAATTGCAAAACTAATGATAGCATTTTTAAGAAAAATTTGTTTGATAATAAAACTTTCAACATTTGCTTTTTAATAACTCTTGCAATTAATTTACTCGTGGCGTGCGTTCCTCAAATGTACACATTGTTTGGACTAACCTTTTTAAATTTTAGTGAATGGATAATTGTTATTATTGCATCAATTTTAATAATTCAATTTTATAAATTAATAAAAAAAATAATAAAATATAAAAAAAATAAAATAAAATTAAAAAAAAAAAGAAAAATAAATTAAAAAATAAAAAAATATTAAAAAAATTTATAAAAAATATAAAAAATTAATGAAAAATTGCAAAAAATATCAAAATTATTAAAAATATCATAAAAAATTATTATTTATTATAAAAAGATGATTAAATTAACAAAAAAACCTATATTTAGTATATTTTAATTAATTTAAAAATAAAAAATAATAAAAAAATGATTTTAGTTTATAAAATAATATAAAAAATAATAGAAAAACAAAAATATTTATATAAAAAAATGAAAAATCACATAAAAAAATAAATTTATTGAAAAATAGCAAAACGTTTAAATAAATTTAAATTTTTTTAAAAAATATTTGAATTATTAAAAAATTATTAAATTTAAAATTTTGAATAAATTACATTCTTTTGGAGATACTTATTTTAAGGAGGACATATGAGCGTTCAAAACAAAAGGATGTTGTCAACAATTGTGTATTACACTTTAGCAATTTTAGCATTCGCTTCTGCTGGATTTTTCATCTATTGCTTAATTATTCGCGATGTTGTTATGTGGGCAAAAGTGATATACTTTATTTGGTCAGGTTTGGTTATAGGTGTTGTTATATTTGATATTTTATGCACTTCAACCGGAGAAGCAAAAACAGTTGCTGGGCTTATTATCTACATTCTTTCAGTGTTGGCAGTTATTATGAGTGTCATCTTATACTTCGCAAATGCCGGAGCAAACGGGCTTGCAACTGATTTCTTCAACATATTCTTATCAGTATCATTAATCTCGCTTATGACAACCGGTTATATGATAGCAACTTGGTGTGTAGGCGAAAGTCTAGTGGAACATAAAACTGCAGAAACCGAAATCGAAAACCGCACAAAATAAAACAAAAAGAGTATTAATTGAAACTTCTGTAATTTGCAAAAGTTTTTTAAAATTAATACTCTTTTTTTAAAAATTTTAACTTCTTAAGGTTAGGCCGATTTCTGCCATATGCGAGATTAGGCGGTTAGAGAATTTTTCTATGTCGGTTGATTCCAACGTTTTATTTTTTGGTGTTACTATTACATTTATTGTGTAGCTAATTTTTCCGTTTAGAGATTCGTCGTTAGTGTAGATATCTTTTAGTGAGTGTTCAACAATATGGCTAGATTTAAATTCGTTTAATTTGTTTTCGATTGTTTGGTATGGCATTGATTTATCTGCTAGGAAATTATAGTCAATTGAAACTGATTGATATTTGCTAGTAGGAATAATTTTTACTGCGTCTTTATTAAGAGTTACTAATATTCTAACATCCAATTCAAGTATGGCAAAATTTTTTCTTTTATCTACATTTTTCGCAATGCTAGGATGAAGAATTCCAAATTCGCCAATTATATTTTCGCCTTGCATGGTAGTGCAAGAATTGATAGGGTGGAAAAGTGGATTTTTAGTTGGTTTATCGTATGTCACACTCGCACCACACAAATTTTTAGCGATAAATTCAACCACTTGTTTAAGTTTAAAATACAATTCTTTTTCACTTTCACTGCTAGACGCTAAAACGATTGCTAATTTTTTCTTTTCTTTAACTAAATTATTTTCGTCCAACTCATCAAACGTTCTTCCAATTTCAAAAATAGAAATATCGTTAAATTTATTTTTATTTTCGTCTGCAATTTTAATTATTGAAGGCAATAAGTGTGAGCGAAGTCCGCCGTGACCGCTCTTTGATGCATCCATTAAATGAACGATGCTTTCTTCTTTAATTCCAACTGATTTGTTATAATTTTCATAATTCCATACGTAACTATGCACTTCATTAAAATTGAAAATGCTAGCAAGCGAATATTTAATATCATATTCAAGAGTGTGCTCTGGAATTTGCTCAACAGGTTGAAGTGGCATACTCATTGTGGCACTTTTAATATTATCGTAACCATACATTCTAAATATTTCTTCGACCAAGTCTTCTTTGATTGTAACGTCTTTTGTACCCCTAAATGAAGGCACAACAACTTCCATGTCACCATTTTTAACATTAACCTTAAAACCAAGGCGAGTTAAAATATCTGAAATTTCATTTTCATTTAGTTTAACACCGCCACGGCGCGAGATAAAATCGGCATCTGTTTTAATAATATGAGTAGGGTAGTGATATTTGTAAACGTCGGTAAGACTTGAACTAACCACTATGCCATTATCTATATTTTTTAGTAAATAAACAAGCCTTTCAATTGCAATTGGGCACATTTCAGGGTCAAGTGATTTTTCATATCTCAAACTTGCGTCTGTGATAAGCCCGATTTTCCTACTAGCGCGCCTAATTGTTGCACTATCAAAGCAAGCGCTTTCTAATAGCAAACTATCAGTTTTCTCGCTAATTCCACTCTTTAATCCGCCTTTAATACCAGCAATTGCAACCGGAACTTTTTGTTCGTCGCAAATAACTATTGAACCTGGTTCTATGGTGTGGCTCGCGTGCTCTAAGGTTTCCATTTCAATGTTTTTGTCTGTTTCAATCACGGTTATGCCGTGCACAATTTTGCTATCAAACGCGTGCATTGGTTGGCCGAGTTCTAGCATTAAATAGTTTGTTATGTCGGCAAGAAGATTGATATCTCGCATACCGCAATAATTTAATTTGATTTTCATACTTAGTGGCGAAATCTTTTTAGTTACGTTATCAACAGTTAGCCCACAATATCTAAAACAATTTGGCGTTTCAACCTTAATATTAAGTGGTTTTAAATTGTTATATTTAGTTAAATCAACGCGTTCAATTGGTTTTAATTCGCGCTTAAAAATTGCCGAAAATTCACGCGCAATTCCGTAATGACCCCACAAATCAGGGCGATTGGTGAGTGATTTATTATCCACTTCAATTATCACGTCCTCAACAGGCAACACGTCTTTAATATTTGCACCAATAGGGAAACTATTATCTAGTTCAACAATGCCGGTTGTGTCCGTTTCAATTCCAAGTTCGTGACCGCCACAGCACATACCAAAACTTTCAACTCCTGCTAATTTTGCTGGTTTTATTTTCATACCTTTAACTTGACCGCCAACGCGTGCAAAGAATGTTCGCATTCCAACTCTCACGTTTGGCGCACCGCACACAACTTGCACAGGTGAGCCTGTTCCGTCGTTTACTGTTAAAATGTGAAGGTGGTCGCTGTTTGGGTGGTCTTTCACTGTTAAAATTTCAGCAACAACCACATTTTCAATGTCTTTTCCAACATATTCCACACCTTCCACTTCAGCGGTGGACAAACCAAAACGTTTAACAAGTTCGTCAACCGAAATTCCGTCAAGATTAACAAATTCTTTTATCCAATTTAGAGATATTTTCATACTAACTCCTTACGCCTTCAACTTAAATTGCTTGAATAGTTTTAAATTTCCGCTGTTTAGTTCGCGAATGTCGTTAATGGCAAAACTTAACATTGTCATTCTATCAAGTCCTAGTCCAAACGCACAACCGCTGTATTTTTCAGGGTCTATTCCGCCATTTTTTAACACTTCTGGATGAATCATTCCGCAAGGGCAGAGTTCAATCCAACCACCTTGTTTGCAAGTTGAGCAACCGTGACCGTCGCAGAACGGACACCTTACGTCCATTTCAAAACTAGGTTCAGTGAATGGGAAAAATCCAGGGCGCAAACGCACTTCAACTTCTTTTTTAAATATTTTAGAAAGCATTTCTTTCATAAAGTAGATAAGGTTGCCAACAGAAACGTCTTTATCCACAATAACACCTTCAAGTTGGAAGAATGTGTTTTCGTGCCCTGCGTCTGTATCTTCATTTCTAAAGCAACGGCCTGGGAAAATAGCACGAATTGGTAGCGGATATTTTTTCAAAATTCTGTTTTGTGCAGCAGATGTGTGGGTTTTTAAAACTTGACCGTTATCTAGCCAGAATGTGTCCTGCATATCGCGCGCTGGATGATTTTCAGGAACGTTTACGGCTGTGAAGTTGTTGTATTCAGTTTCAACTTCGTTTCCATCTTCCACAACAAAACCCATAGATTTAAACACTTCTTCAATCTCGTGCTGAATTATAGTTCTAGGGTGCAAACTGCCTGTGCATTCCGCACTTGGAAGAGTAATGTCAATTTTTTCCGCACTATTTATTTGCTTTTCGAGTTCTAAGTTAGATAAAAATGTTTCTTTTGCAGAAATCATTTTTTCTGCGTCCAATTTAGCGTCATTTAGCATTTTTCCAACTTCGCCTTTTTTCTCATTTGGCACTTCTTTCATAAAACGGAACAATTCAGTGATTTTTCCCGATTTTCCGAGTAACTCCACGCGCAAATTCTGGCACTCCGCACTTGAATTGATTTTCTCCAACCTTTCACGTGCATAACTTAAAATTTCCTTAATTCTATCTTGCATAAATTCTCCTTTAATCTTAACTGATAAACTATGAAAATAAAAAAATCCTATTGAATTTCTTCAATAGGACGAATAGACTTCGTGGTACCACCCATGTTCACAATAACTTTTTGCAATAGTTATTGTCTCATTACATTTTCACAGTTTTGTCTGGCGCGGGTTCGCCCACGCAACTCAGGTGCTGAAATTCATATGGGCGCTGAACATAGTCACCTTCCAGCCGAGGGCAACTTCTCTATATGAAACGCACACACTACTGCACACACCGTCATAGTTTTTATTAAGATATTTTATTATATAACAACAATTTTAATTTGTCAAACACTATTTTAAAATTAAAGTGCAATTTATCGTGTTTTACTAAATGATAATATAAATAGACTATGTTAAAATGAAAAACTAAATAGACTATGTTAGAATAAAAACGCAATAAAAAAGCATAACCTAAGTTACACTTTTAAAAAATATTATATATTAATGTTTGCATCGTCTGACTTACCTGTTTTCACACTTTCTTCAAGTTGTTTTTTTATATAATCGGTTGCACTAACACAGTTATTACAACAACGGCAAAAGTACGCTGAGTGATAAGAATCATAATACATAATTGAATCGTCATTATCACAAAATATGTATTCAGGAATCTCATATGTTTTTTGAACAATTTCAGTTAACTTACCAACTTTTTTTTGGTACTCAATTGTAATTCTTGGCATAGTTTTCTCCTTTTTATTTGTTTTGAGTTTATCATAGAATATGATAGTTGTCAATAGATGGTGTTAAAAAAGCATAACCTAAGTTACACTTTTAAAAAATATTATATATTAATGTTTGATAAATTAATGTTTGCATCTATTAAATTTTCCACGCTTGCTCTAAGTTCTTTTTTAAGATAATCGCGGGCTGCAATATAGTTACCACAACAAGGGCAAATGTATGCTTTTTTATCTGAATTATATTCCATAACATTATAATGACCATCATCAGTTCTGCAATTAGTGTTATGGCAAAATATAGATTTAGGGATTTCATATACATCTTCAGTGATTTTACACACACCGCCGTAATATTTTCTGTGTTCAATAGTGATTTTTGGCATAGTCATAGTTTTCTCCTTTTGTTTGCGTCAAGATTACCATAAAAAATGATAGTTGTCAATAGGTAATATTAAAATAATAAAAAATAAAAAGACAAAACAAAATTAAAAATTCGAAAAGATATTTTTTATAAAGTTTTTAAATAATTTTTAATTTTGATAATTATACTTACCTATTTGATTTTTTGAAAATTGTAATTGTTTACTATAAAGGCTTCTTAACTTATCAATTCCTAATTCATATTCAAGATGAAAACCTAAATCATACATTTGTTGTTTTAAAATTTCAAATTGTTCATCTTCACTTAAACCTTTATTAAACAAATCTCTATCATACACATAATCCACAAGTCCTATATCTTTAATTTCTTGCAATTGATGCCAGCAATTGCCTTTTTGATATATCCAATCTGTTTTTTCAGTGTCAAAGATAACATCAAATCCCGCTTTAAATAATTTATCAAAATATGAAAATGCTGTTTTAAGGTCAACATTAATTTTTCCTTCTGGAAACGATTTATCTAATAGTTGTAAATTTTCAAAAAGAGAACAACCCCTGCATCTTATAAGGCTACGTTTAATTTCTTCTTCTGTTTTGTTTTCAAAATTTACATCTTTACCAAAATATATATCTCTTGTGTGCGCTGTTTTAAAAGTGTTAACAAATCCGTTTTCTAATAAAATTTTTTCTGCTTGTAACTTGTCTTCTTTGATTTTAAATCCTGCTTCAACTTCTATCATATAACCAAACACCAACCTTTAAAAAAGTTTATCATAGAAGATAATGGTTGTCAAATGGTGGTGTTAAAAAAAAGCAAAACAAAATTAAAAATTCGAAAAAATTATTAAAAAGTCGTTAAAAATTGTTAAAAATCGCGATTTTTCGTGAATTTTTTTAATATTTTCAAAAATTTTTGTGTGATATATTGTTTAAGGGTATAAAAAATGCAAAAAACTAAAAAGATTAATTTAAAATTTATTTTAAAATATATGGCACTATTTTTTGTTAGTTTACTGCTTGCAAACGCGCGAGTGAGTGGAGTGAGCCCGTTTTTGTTTGCGTTTTTCTTTGCGGGGATTTTTGTTGGTATGGATGAAAAACTGCTTGCCGTGTTCACGCTTTCTGCGTCAATGCTAACAAATATGACTTTAAATAATTTATATGTGTCAATAACCGTGGTGGCAGTAGGGCTTATAATGTTTTACGTATTCAAACTAATGAAGCGAAAGATAAACTTGATAACTGTTTTTTGTTGTTATATATTGTCACTTGTAACATATATTTATTATTTTCATTCCAATATAAAAGAACTTATAATCTACATAATTTTAGGACTAATTTGTTTGTATGTTTTTATAGTTGTTTTTCAGTGCATAGATTTAAAGAAAAATTGTTTTAAACTAACACTTGATGAAAGCATATGTTTTTTATTTTTTATAGCGGTTTTAGGGCTTGGGCTTGCACCCGTTTATATAATCAACTTTTCTATTTATAGACTTGTGTTGATGACCTTAATATTTTTAATGCTTGCAACTAATAATCCAACTCTAACTCTTGCAATAAGCATATCTTTTTCGCTAGGAGTTGCGCTAAATGATATGTCTCTATCGGTGGTGGCTGAATTTGCAATTTTAACACTTCTATCTAGTTTGTTTTCGCTTCCAAACAAATGGAAAATATCGCTTGTTGTGATTTTAACCGACGTGTTTATTCAATATTTCTTTTTGTATATGAGTGTTGATTTTATTTATGCTGTTTTGCCTATAATAGTTAGCGCCTTGATTTTCTTATGTATTCCTAAAAAAGTGCTAAATAGCATTGCCGATTTTGTTTACGTTAAAAAGAGCGAAATAACCTCACGAAACCTAATAAATCAGTCACGAAAAAGCATTAGAAAACGTATGAGCGAACTTAGCAATGTGTTTTTAGATATGAAACAAATTCATCTAAATATGGTTAAAAAAGAACTTACTAAGGACGAACTTATTGCTATGCTAGAGCGCGAAGTGATGAACAATTGTTGCAAGGATTGTTTGGAGAAAAATAGGTGTATGCGATCTCTAACAAGTATGAATAAATCTAATCTCGACGTGCTTATCGAACTCGCTATAACAAAAGGAAAAATTACCCTACTAGATATTCCAAATTCGCTTTCATCAAGGTGCTTAAAGGTTAATAATCTAATAACACTAATCAATCGACTGACAGATGAATACAGGCAATATAAGTCAATGCTTGCGGATGTTAATAACGTAAAAATTTTGCTAGCCGACCAAATGGGAGCAGTTAGCAGGTTGCTTCTTGATATGGGAGAGGAGATAGATTCTAATATAACGTTTGATCTCGCAGAAGAAAACAAGATAATTTCAAAACTTTTGTCAAACAACATTGAATGCAAAGAAGTATTATTGTATAACGAAAAAAATAACGACAAGTCTGTAATGGTTGTGGTTAAAGGCGGAGCGGAGATTTATCCAATTTTAGAAAAAGTGGTTGGCGAGTGTTTAAAAATAAAAATGCAGGTGGAAAAAGTTGAACCAATTGATGACGGAATTTTTATTTCAGTAAATTTAAAAACAAAACCTAAATATGATTGTGTGTTTGGGCTTAGCAGTGTGAATAAATCGGGTAATGATGAATGTGGAGATTGCCATAGCATTATTAGGTTAAATAAAAATAGATTTTTACTAGCACTTTGCGACGGAATGGGCAGTGGCAAGTCTGCACATATGATGAGTGCTATGACACTAGGACTTATTGAAAATTTCTATAAAGCAGGATTTGATAACGACACGATTTTAGAGAGTGTAAACAAACTTCTTGCCATAAACAATCAAGAAAATTATTCAACTTTGGACGTGTGTTTAATAGACTTAGATAGAGAACTTGGCGATTTTATCAAGGTTGGCGCGCCGTTTGGGCTTATTAAACGAGAGGGTGGCGTTGAATTAATTGAAGGTGGCGCGCTTCCAATTGGTGCGTTAGATAATATTAGACCAAGTGTGAAGCAGTGCGCAATAACCACAAAGGATATTGTAATTTTAGCAACCGACGGAATAACCGACGCGTTCATAAGTCAAGAAAATATGATTGAGTATGTTAGTAAACTCGCAACCAATAATCCGCAAACCATTGCAGAAAGCATCTTAAACGAGGCGCTAAGGTTAAACGAAATGCAAGCGCGTGATGATATGACAGTGCTTGTTGCAAGAACTTATTTAAAATAAAAATAAATTCTTAAATTTTTTAAAAAATAAAAAAATTTTAAAAAACTATAAAAAATCTAATAAAAATGTTAAAAATGTGAAAAAACTGCAATTTTTTAAAAATTTTTATAATTTATGATATTTTAAATAAAACTAATCAATTTTATTTGGTTTAATAAATTCTTAAAAATTTTTCCATTAAATTTAAAAATTGGTATTGCAATTATTTAAGTTCTATTGTATAATTGTGTTAACTAGGAGAGAATTATGGAGAAAGTTTTAGAGTATATCAAAAGCAACAATATGATTAAATCGGGCGAAATTGTTGGTGTGGCTTGCTCGGGCGGGCGAGATAGCATTTGCTTGTTGCACTATCTTAACTCATTAAAATCTGATTTAGATTTTGAAGTTGTGGCAGTGAATGTTGACCACGGAATTAGACCAAATAGCGCGCTAGACACAGAGTTTGTTATGGACTTTTGCAAGAAAAATGGAATTCGCGCTTACAAGTTTAAAGGTGAAGCACTAAAAGTTGCAAAAGAAGAAGGTTTAACTGTTGAACAAGCAGCAAGAAAGGTGCGTTATGGAGTTTTTGAAACATTAATTAATAAAGGTTTGGTGGATAAAATTGCGCTTGCTCATCACTTAAACGACCAAGCCGAAACTGTTATATTAAACATTTTGCGCGGTTGCGGATTAAATGGTGCGCGCGGAATGGAACCTGTTAGAGATAATATTTACATTCGTCCATTTTTAAACACACCAAGAGAAGAGATTATGGCATATCTTGATGAACACAATTTGGAATATGTGGAAGACGAAACAAATCAAGATAACACTTATTCAAGAAATTATGTTCGCAATATTATTATGCCAGCTTTTAGAAAACACTTTAAGTCGGTTGATAAAAATATTGTGAACTTCGCGTCAATTTGTGCTAAAGATGATGATTTCATTTCTTCACAAGTCAATATGGATGCAATTTTGTATGATAAAGATATCGTGCGCGTTCCACTAAGTTATTTCTATCAAAACGATTCAATTGTGGTTAGAATGCTAATGAAAGTGTTTAGTAGATTTGTTAAGCAAGATATTGAATCAAAACACATTAAAATGGTGCAACAATTTGCCATTGAAGCGCGAAACGGAAATGTAATCAGCCTTCCAAACAAACTAAAAGTTATGAAAGAGTATGACTACATAGCAATCGGTAAAATTAAAAAGAAAGATACCGTTTCAAACTATCCATTTAGAAGTGGAAAACTAAGAATTGATGGTTATGGAACAATTCGCTCAACTTCAAGCAAAATTTTAACCGAACCAAAAGATCATCAACACATTGTGGATGCCGATAGAATTCCAACCACAGCAGAGTGGAGATTTAGGCGAGATGGCGATATGTTCTCTCCGCTAGGGCTTAACGGCACAAAGAAATTAAACGATTATTTTATTGATAAAAAAGTGCCAAAACGCTTGCGAGACCAAATTCCTGTGCTTGCAGTGGATAACAAAATTTTAGTTGTTGCAGATATTGAAATTGCCGATGAAATCAAAGTGACCGACGACACAATTCATTTCTACAAAATAAACTACGAAAAAGATTTATTATAAAAATTTTAAAAATTTACAAAATTTTTCTAAAAATTTAGCAAAAATATAAAAAATATGCAAAAATTTTGAGAAACTAAAAAGTTTTTATGAAATTTAAATATTGCTGTTAATTAAAATAGAAAAAAATAGTTACAATTAAAATAACTAAAAAACAAAAAAATAGGAAAAATTGTTTTCCTATTTTTTAAATACTCGCAGTTGATGTTGTTATGTAACTAGATAAAAATTTATTCCATATGCTATTTGCTCGTTTGCTATCGAGATTAGAAAATTCATCTGAAAATTCGCATTTTTCGTTATTTAGTTTTAAAATAGCGATAGGACGAATATCTTTTGGGTCTAAATAAAAACAAATAACCTTATAAAAGTTTTGGTCAGCAGTGTTAAACACTTTAAAGCTAGTGCCTAATGGGATTTCTTTGTTCAGCGCTTGCACGAATTTATCGTAATCCGAACTAATCATCTCTTCAACAACCATATTAACCTCACTAGACATATTTTATCATATTTTAAAAAAATGTCAAACAAAGAAATTGTGTTTTTAAAAATTCATTAAAAAAATTAAAAATGCGCCTAAAAAATAATTCTTAGGCGCTAATATGCTTGATACTAAAAGGTCAATGAAATATAAAGGAAAAATGTTGATTGAGTGAAATCGTTTTCATTTTGCTAAAAAAATAATTAGTAAATTTTAAATTATGTGTAACTTTATAAAAATTAAGTTTTCGTTTAGTTATGTTTCTTTTGTGTATAATTTAAGCCCATTTTCAACCACTTGCACATTTATCTCTTCCAAATTTAAAAGAGTGCCGTCCACAATTGCTTTAATGCGGTTATCTTCGTTTGTTATGCGAAGTTGATTGGTCCAATGTTGTTTGGTGTTATTGTTATAAATTTGCTTGCCCGAATTGAACAAATTTAAATACTTTTTGCGTTCATTTTTTTGTAAAATTGTTGTATAGTTAAAATTCATAAGGCCATCTTTTACGTTTGCTAGCGGACTTATATGTTTTTTTCTAGATAACCCGCCATTTGCTATTGACAATTCAAATATATTTTCGTTTTTTATTTTGTTAGACTTAAAATCAAAATTTAAAATTATACCTTCAAACTTGTCGCCATACTGCATTGTTGCAATTTTTTGCGTGAACGAATTTTTTATTTTGTATTGATTATAAATTTCAAAAATTTCCGCACTAGCGCCAACTAGGATGTTGTTTAGCACAATTTGGTCATTCATAATTAAATAATCCACTTCTTCAATATGCTTTGCTAAAATATCTTTTATTGCTTGAATTGGGTTAGATGAAATTCCTAAAAATTCAGCAAAATCGTCGTGTTTATTAGTTGGAATAATTCCTAATTTTATTTTTCCAACCTCTTTAACGGCATTTAAAAATTTATTTAAAACCACGTCATTTCCAACCACAACAAACTCAGTTTCGCCAAGCGCTAAAATTTCTTGCACACTAGTAGTGATATCATCAAGTGTGCGCGAAAAATAAACTGAAAATTCCACTTTTTCATTCTTTAAATAGGATACAATTTTTTTTGTGTAACTTTCCCCTTTATCGCATATCTCATACGGGGCAACAATGATATTTAACATATAATTATTATAACCAAATATTAAAAAATTGCAAATAATTTATGTATTTTTATGTTTTTTTAATTAAATTTAGACAAAAAGTTAAATTTTTTCGTCAATTTAATAATTTTAAGTTTTTCAAATTTTCTTTTTTTATAGATTTTATTTGACAAAATCTCACTATTTTTATATTCTATTTATATATTGATATAATTAGGTGGAGTCTTGAAAAAATATAATTCGATAAACTTAAAATCGTTTATTATAATGGTAGTAATTCTTGTTGCCACCTTTTTTGTGTCAATGGGGTGCGCGTATGCGTATTTTACTGCCACAGCAAAGAGCCAAACTGCAAATGTGAACACTGCAATAATTCGCGTTGGTTTTTCGTCAGACACAACAATTCAAAACACCTCAAGCCCGTTTATTGTTTCAGAGCGAGTTTATCCAGGAAGCACAATAACAGTTAATGGAGCAGTTGAGAACACGGGCAACTATGAAGTGTGGGCTATTTTAGAATTGCAAGTAAGTGTCGCAGGAGTGGTAGTTGAACAATCTTATTTCACAGCAACAGGCACACCTATCGAGAGAAATGACGGAGTGTATACAACTAGTGCCTCAATGATAAACGACGGGCAAAATTCTAATTTTACTTTAACTTACACTCTCGATTCTAGTTATGGAAATACATATATGGGGGAAAGCATAACGGTTAGTGTGGTAGCACACGCAATTCAGTATGCAAACATTCCTTCAGGTGTGGATGCAACCAATATATTGTCCGAATTCGTTTTACCAAGCGAATATCAAGCCGTGGAGTATCTCACATTTTCAGGCACGCAATACATAAACACATTGTATAAGCCTAATGAATCAACGAGGGTTTATATTGATTTTAATCCTAGTGTTTCGAATGTCTGGGTTTTTGGGTCTAGGACATCTGCAACAAATTCAAATAATTTTGGACTATTTTTAAACCGCAATCAGTTTTGGCTTCAAAAAGCAGGTAATTCTGCTCCAAATGGCGGATATGCAAACGTTTCATCCGTTTTAGGACGAAGAAAAATATCAATTAATGAAACTTCTATGTCTATTGACGGAACAACCGCTTTAACATATTCAAACAATTTAACAACGTCCACACTAGATTTGTATCTAGGGACGATGAACGGAAATGGTTCGGTTGATTCTAGACGTTTTCGCGGAAATATTTATCAATTCGAAATTTTGGAAGGCAACAGATTAATGCTTAAATTAATTCCTTGTTATCGCAAAGCCGATAATGTGGCGGGAATGTATGATGTGGTTAATGACGTTTTTTACTCAAATCTAGGAACAGGGACATTTGATGTTGGTCCAGAGATTTAATTTAACATTTTTATAAACTTTTTAAAACATTCATAATCTAAAGCAGGCTAATTGTTTGCTAATAATAAGTTTGTTTTATCTATTTTTATTAATATTGTATTTTGTTACAATTTATTTTTGGAGAAAGATATGGATTTAATTATAATATCGTGCGTGTTTGGCGCAATTTGGCTTATAACAACTATTGTGTTCGTTATTATGTATAAAAAGAAAACAACTAGTATTTCAACTTCAACTGACATAAAGCCAATTTTAGACAATCAAAAAGAGCAAAACATACTTTTAAACAATATGTTAATGAATGCGCTTAAAAATAATGAGGTTGCAACGCAAAACACAATCAACAATTTAACAGTGCTTCAAAAGCAAGAGTTTGAGTCGATTTCAAAACGTGTGGATGAACTCACAACTAGGAACGAACAGCGAATTGAAAAGTTGACTTTTGACGTCAATCTTTCACTAAACAATATGCGCCAAGAAAATGATAAAGCAATCGAAAAAATGCGTGAAACTGTGGATGAAAAACTAAATAATTCGCTTTCTCAAAGACTGAATGATAGTTTTTCAAAAATTCAACAAAGTTTGGAAAGTGTAAACCTTGGTATTGGAGAAATGCGTTCGCTCGCGCATGGTGTTGGAGATATTAAAAAGGTGTTAAGTAACGTTAAAGTGCGCGGTGGTTGGGGTGAAATTATGCTTTCAACCTTGCTTGAGCAAATGCTTGCACCAAATCAATATAAAGCGCAAGTGCAAGTTAAGAAAAATAGCAAAGAGAGAGTGGATTTTGTTGTTAGTATGCCAGGAAAAGACGGTCACGAGGTTATGCTTCCAATAGATAGTAAATTTCCGCTTGAAGATTATAATAAACTTATTGAAGCAAGCGAAACACTAGATAAGGAGTTGATAGATAGGTGCCAAAAGCAATTAATCAAACGCATAAAAGAAGAGGCAAAATCTATCCACGAAAAGTATATAAACGTGCCAGAAACAACCGATTTTGCTGTTATGTTTTTGCCGGTTGAAGGTTTGTATGCCGAAGTTGTTAGAGATGTTGAACTTATGGACACTCTCCAAAATCAATACAAAGTTGTAGTTTGCGGTCCAACCACTTTAACCGCGCTACTCAATAGTTTGCAACTTGGCTTTAAAACGTTATATATTGAAAAACGAAGCAGTGAGTTATGGCAAGTGTTGTCCACTTTCAAGCAAGAGTTTGAAAAGTTTGTGCAATTACTTTTAAAAACTCAAAACAAACTAGGAGAAGCAAATTCAACAATTGAACTTGCCACAAAATCAAGCAAAAAGATTGCTAAAAAACTTGGCGACGTTTCGCAAGTTGTTGGAATTGATTATGATGAAGATGAAGGAAACGATAGTGTTGGTCAAATTGGAAACGGCGAGTCAAATGAAGATTTTGGAGATGATGGCGACACCTCAATTGGCGAAACGGACGAATAATCATTAAATTTTAGTTTATGCACATAAAATGCGTGAAAAATGTGGAAATGTGACTATATAGGTTACAAAATTCCACATTTTTTTTAACTTTTAACACATAATAAGAAGAGTTATGAATAAAAATAATCGCACATTCAAAAACTTAACACCAAAATTAGATAAACATAATATTGTTTTAATTAGTTTTTGTTTTTTGTGTGTGATTTTATTTTCAGTTTTATTTGTTCATATTGGGGAAGTTTATTGTTTAAATAATGAATATATTGAATTTTTGTATAATGGGCGCGTTTTTAACTATGAATTAAAAGAAAACATAAAAACGAGCAATCAGTTTGATTTAAATTATGAAATCAATAAGTTTAATAGGTTTGATAGCGCTGAAAATAGGAAAAAATTGTTTAGTCATATGCTGGACATCGGATTTGATAAAGGCATTGCATTAAATTACATATTTCCAAATTTAGATGATGTTGTAAATAAAATAGAAAAAAATATAAAGAAAACTCCAAAAAATGCAAAAGTGAAAATAAACGAAAACACAAGCAAAGTGTTTATAATTGAAAATGAAATTGTAGGGATTGAGTTAGATAGAGAAAAATTGTATGTAACATTAAGTGAAAAATTTTTATTAGATGAAGAATTAAAAATAAATGTTCCAATTAAAGAAATAATGCCAAAAGTGTTGGGTAAGCACTTAAAGAAATTCACACATTTGCGCGCAGATTTTTCAACCGACATATCTAATTCATCCGCTGATAGAAAACACAATATAAAAAACGCACTCAATTCGCTTAACCGCGTTGAAATTGCACCAAATCAGGTGTTTTCATTCAATAAAACAGTTGGAAGAAGAACTGAAAGCAATGGTTATCGAACTGCGAAAATTATTGTAAATAATGAGTTTGTGGATGGAATAGGTGGCGGAGTGTGCCAAGTTTCAACCACACTTTATAATAGCGCCCTTTTATCTGGGCTTGAAATTATTGAGGCAAACAAACACTCAAAACAAATTGGTTATGTTAAATATGGTTTTGATGCAATGGTCAATTTTGGTAGCAGTGATTTAAAATTTAGAAACAACACAAACGAAAAAATCACAATCATCACAAACTACTCATCTAATAGGGCGCGCGTTAGAATTTTTGGCGAGAGTTTAGGTTCAACGAATTATAAACTTACAAACGAAATAGTTTCAATAACCGAACCTAAAGTTGAAATAAAGTATGATGATAAGCAAGAATATCTTGATAAGATTGTTTATGACGACGAATATTTCCTTCTTCGCCGTGGTGGACGAGGAATGGAAGTAAAATCTTATCGCGAAAAATACGAAGGCGGAAAACTCGTTTCACGCGAACTTCTTCGCGACGATAAATTTAAAGTGCAAAACGCAATTAAAGTTTATGGCACGAAAAAAAGAGAGGAAAATTCCACTCTTTTAGAAAATTACGAGCCTCAAGAAAACGTGGCTTAATTTAATTCACTATGTTGGATGAATAAATTGTTTCATTGTTAGGTTCGATTGTGGCAGTCGTGCCAGATTCAGGTATTATATTTTCATTAATTTCTTCATTATTTACTATTTCGCTTGTCGCACTTAAATCGGTTTCATCAACTTGATTTGAATTTGTTAACTCTATAGAATTATCTATATCAGACACGCTATTTGTGTTGATTTCTTTAATCGTGCTATCAACTTCATTTTCTTCAATAAGTGTTTCAGTGTTTGGCACAACATTTGAAAGGGTATTTAATGTACTATCCACACTAGATATTGTGTTGCTTGCCGAATTTTGAGTGTTTGCTGATGTGATTGTAACAGTTGTGTCGCCCGAATTGGTGCTTGCCGTGATTGTTTTAATTCCCGCTGTGATTTCGGCAGGGCTTGGGTATGTGTTTGCAACAATCACAGTGCCACCTTTTGCCTCAATTTCATTTTTTTGGTTGATTAGTTCTTGTTTTAACTCTTCTAAACTTGTCATTTTTCCTCCTTATTGTCCGTTTAGTATTTTCTCAACGTCGCTTTCTAAAATATATGTGCCTTTTAAGATAAAACCTAGTTCGTTTTCCACGTTTAATAACTGAAAATATCTTTCAAGTTTTTGTTCAAGCATTGCAATTCTACTGATGGCTAACTCTAACATTTCTTCGTTCATAACCTCTCCTTTTAGTGTTGTTTTCATAAAAATATACAATATTTTGCATAATATCTATCTAAAACCTGCCAAATTCGGCAATTTTGGTTGCAAAAAGAAAATATGAGTGATATAATAAAGTATACTATGTGATAAAAGTCTAAACACAAATTTTATGTTTGAGTTATAAAGATTTTTCAAATTTAAAGTAAATATTGGAGAGAGAAATGAGCAAAAATTTAAAGTTATCATATGTGCTATTGTTGGTGTTCACTGCAATAATTGTAAGTTTTAGAACACTTCTAAACTTCTTTGGTGGGGTTGGGCTAAGTTTTGTTGCGTTATTCACAATTTTAACCATACTTCTATATTTGTTGTTAACAGATGAATATGTTAAAAATAGAATCAAAGATATGTTCATAGTTGTTTGCGTGTTCGTATTCTTTGAGTTTATGATTTACATTGTGTTTGAATTTGGTGTGTCTAACGTAAGTGTAATTAGAGCATTTTTAATTATGCAAAATGTGTTAACCGCACTTGGCCTCATCTTCTTATGCTATGTGTTTATGCGTATGTTCCTAGATTTAAAAGGTGTTAAATTATCATTCATCGAAATTATGCTAGGAAACGAAAAGCGCAACAAAACTCCTAAAAAAGCAAAGGAACTCACAAACGGTAGCCTAGAAGAAAAACCAAACAAAAAAGGTCAATCAGAAGAAAATCACAATCCAAACGATAGCACCACTAAATCAGAAAACAACGAAACAATTGAAACCGAAGTTCTCGACGAGTCCGAAATAACAGAAGAGTAGCAACCTACTCTTTTTTATTATTTTATAATAAATTTAAAAAATGTTTGAAATTGTGTTGACAATTTGAGTTTTTTGTGTTAGTCTAATGCTAACACCAGATTCGGGGTGTTTTTTAAACGAAAAAAATTATATGTATTTTAAGTTTTTAATCGCAGTGAATTTTAAATATTTGCGCTTTTTAATTGGAATGATTTGTATTAGTTCGCTTTAAAAAAACTTTCAAATATAATTTTTAACCCGAAAAGGCAAATAAATTTTGCGATATAAAGGAGAGAAAAATGGCTAAAAAGGCAAAAACTAAAAGAGAGAATATCATTTTAGAGTGTACTGAATGCAAGAATAGAAATTACAACACTTCTAAAAACAAGACAAACAATCCAGAGAGATTAGAAGTTAAGAAATATTGTCCTACTTGCAGAAAAACAACCGCGCACAAAGAAACTAAATAATAGGGGTGAATATGTCTAAAAAGAAGAAAAATTCACAAAAGAAAGTCAACAAAAACGTTAATAAAGTCGAAAAAAAGGTTGAGGAAGGTGTGGTTTTAGATGCGGAAAATGTTGAAGTAAACGCACAGAACGTAGAACTTAAACAAACTGCCAATTCACAAGCACCAACCGAAACGAAAGAGGCTAAAAAAGACGTTAAGAAAGATAAGGTTGTTGAAGTTAAAGCAAAAGATGTAAAAAAGAAAAGCAAAGATAAGCAAAAAAAGCCAAACAAAGTTGCAAAAGCGATGAAGGACACGGGCAACGAATTAAAGCGCGTCGAGTGGCCTAGTTTTAAGCAAGTTGTTAAGCAAACGAGCATAGTTTTGGCATTTGTTATTATCTTCGCGCTTGTTTTGTTTGGATTTGATAGGCTTTGCTCGTGGTTGACAAGTCTTTTGATGTAAAGGAGAAAAAATGGCAATAGTTGATAAGAATATTGATACCGACCCAAAATGGTATGCATTAAAAGTTTACTCAGGCTATGAAAACGTGGCTAAACAAAATTTGGAAAACACTATAGAAAAATACGGGCTTGAAAATCGCATTTTCCAAATTGTTATTCCTATGGAGGACGAATTGGTTGAAAAGCGCGGTAAAAAAGTGCTTGTTCCAAAGAAAATTATGCCTGGATATATGCTTGTTAAAATGATTTATGGCGACGATATTTGGCACGCAGTAACCCGCACAATGTATATCACAGGTTTTGTTGGTCCTAAGGGTAGACCTGTGCCAATTTCGGACGATGAGGCAAGGCGACTTAGTGTTGAGGGCGGTGTTAACCAAGAGGCAAAACTAGATATTGAAGTTAATGTTGGAGATATGATTGAGATTATTGACGGTTCACTCACTAGTTTTGTTGGCACGGTTAAAGCGGTTGATGACGTTAACAAAAAAGTAACCGCATCAGTTGAAATGTTCGGCAGAGAAAGCGATGTTGAACTTGGATTTAATCAAATTAGAATTAAAAAATAAACTTTTAATATTGATTTATTTAGATTATTGCATTATAATAAGAAAAATCAATGTATAAGATAGATTTGTATAATTAAGACGGTTAAATTAAAATTTAGGAAAATCATCAGCCTAAAAGAGAGATACGTGGGAGAGGAAGTCGACCTCAATTTAACCACGCCATAATAGGAGGAGAATTTATGGCAAAGAAAATTAAAGCCGTTGTTAAAATTCAACTTCCAGCCGGAAAGGCAACTCCAGGGCCACCTGTTGGTTCATCACTTGGTCCACACGGAATCAACCTTCCAGGATTTGTGAAAGAATTTAACGACAGAACTGCTAACCAAGTTGGATATATGATCCCTTGCGTTATCACAATTTTTGAGGATAGGTCATTTACATTTATCCTTAAAGCACCACCTGCAGCAGACCTTATTATGAAGGAAGCAGGAATTGAAAAGGGAAGCGATAAATCCCGCAACAAAGTTGGAAAAATAACAGTCGAGCAACTTAAGAAAATCGCTGAAACAAAAATGCAAGACTTAAACGCAAGCAGTATTGAAACTGCTATGAGTATGATTGCCGGCACTTGCAGAAGTATGGGTGTAACAGTGGAGGGCTACAATGAAAAGAAGTAAAAATTATATTGAAAGCGCAAAACTTGTTGATAAAACCAAAATGTATGAAGCAAAAGAGGCAATGGAAACTGTTGTGTCAACTAGCAAAGCAAAATTTGACGAAACTGTTGAATTGCACGTAAAACTTGGCGTTGATGGTCGTAATGCTGACCAACAAGTGCGCGGTGTGGTTGTTCTTCCAGAAGGAACAGGTAAATCAGTTCGCGTTTTAGTTATCGCTAAAGGCGACAAGGCTGAAGAGGCAAAAAAAGCAGGCGCTGATATCGTTGGTGACGATGATGTTATCGCAAAAATTATGTCTGGCAATTGGTTAGACTTCGATGTCTGCATCACAACTCCAGATATGATGGGTGCGCTTGGCCGCTGCGCTCGTATCCTTGGACCAAAAGGTTTAATGCCAAATCCAAAGAGCGGCACTGTTACTATGGATGTAACTAAAGCGGTTAAAGACGTTAAAGCAGGTAAAGTTGAATATCGTCTTGATAAACAAAACATTATTCACGTTCGTATCGGTAAAGTAAGTTTTGGCGCAGATAGATTGTTAAATAACTTAACCACTGTTATGGGTGCTATTATTAAAGCAAAACCAGCAGCAGCAAAAGGAACATACATCAAGTCTGTTTACACTGCAACAACTATGGGCCCAAGCATCAAAATCAACTACAGCGAAAACAAATAATAAAATAAAAAGTCCTAATATTTAATTAGGGCTTTTTTAATTCAAAGAAAAAACATATTAAAAATTTTTAATAAACAATTTTATTACAATTTAAGAAATAAAAATAACAAAAATAAAAAAAGAAGTGAATTTGAAGTGGATACCTTTGGGGTTCACTTCTATTTAGCTCACTTCTTTTTATTTTATTATTCTTGTGGTGCTACAACAACTTCATAAACATCACTAGTGTTGACTTTTAATTGAGTTGTGTAACCTTCTGGTACGAAACTAGTGTTAGGACCTTCAGCTAAATTGTTTGCTGGGTCAAAGTTATGGAATGTTCCACCAGTTACTGTTATCTTTGAATTTTCAAGATTTGAATCTTGGATATTTAAAGTAAATCTATAATCACTATTTCCGTCATCGCTAAGTTGTTGAATGGAATATTCTCCGCCTTTAATTTCAGCAGTTCCTTCGTAAACATACACAGCACTAATATTACCAATAAATCTTCCGTTTTCTATAACTAGTTTGCCACCGTCAATTACGTCACAAGCATAGCAGTCATTTTCAAGCGCATGGATAGTTCCGTTACCTGTAACAGTTAAGTTACCATTTGCTCTAACAGAAATTATAGACCAAGAATTTGTATCTAAATTGTAAATGTTTGTTTCGTTTGAGATAGTTTTGCCATTTAAGTCAAGTGTAAAAGTTCTTGATACTTGAAGAGTGTTTTCAACAACAATATTATCTGTAAGTTTAACTATATCAGCATCACCTGAAATAGCGCTTACTAATTGTTCTTCAGTTGAAACTTCAATTGCAGTAACGACATTAATGTTTAATTTAACATTTGCAACTGCATCTTGATTTGTGATGTAGATTGAATAGTCATAAACTGCATCATCATACTTTTCAGTATTTACTTGATTGAAATCTTCCTCCCAACCAACTGCGTAAAGATATGAGCAGTAACCATTTGAACCTTTAACAGGTTGAACCATGCCATAACCATTGAATTCACCATTCAATAATCTTTTTGTGATAATAACATCGTTTGCAGTTGCATCTTCGTAATAAAGACCAGCATATTCTTTACCACTTCTAATGTTTAAAGTATATTCAGTGTCTGAAACTTTTTTTGCTTCACTTGAAGCACCATCATTAAATGCTACGTTAGTAAGGTTAATAGATGTTGCAGTAGTGTCTAAATCAAAATTAAATTCATTATTGTTGATTTTGATTTTAGCATTTTCAACCGCTTCAAATGCTACAACAGGAGCTGCAACATAAAGTTTATTTTCTTGAACATAGAATACTTTATCTAGAAGTTGATTTGAATTACCAATAGATAGATAGAAAGTTTGGTCAGCCTTGAAAGTTAAATTACCAAAAGATATAGAGTTTACTTGATCTATGTTTGACATTGTTCCAAGTTCAACATAATATGTAAATCCATCAATTTTTTCTTGAACTTCCGCAACTGAATAAGTAGTTTTTTTACCTAAGTCAGTAGTGTTGTTATAAACATTTTCAACTAGATTGTCTATAACTGCATTAGTGTTTGTTTTAACATTGCTAGATGTTTGAAAACTTGCAGAAGGCGTTGGTGTTACTGGTGGTTCTTCGTCATCACCACAAGCCGTGAGCATAAATAAACTAATAGTTAAAAGAATAATTGTGGCTAAAATACTAAGTGATTTTTTTAAAGTTTTTGACATAAATTTTTTCCTCCCTAAATTAATTTTATATAAAAATAAATTTTATATATGATTAGTATATTACTTTTCGATAAAATTAGTCAAGCATTTTACGAAAGTTTATAGATAAATCATAAAAATATATTTTTATACATATTTATATTATAATCTTACAGTTGTAAGAAGTCAAGCATTTTTCTCACATTTGTAAGAAAATTGTAATAATATGGAGAATAAATTTGCATTAAGGCTAAAAGAATTGAGGCAAGAGAGAGGAATTGGTCAAATTGAACTTGCCAAAAAGTTAGAGGTTAGCAAGGGAATAATAAGTTTGTGGGAGAACGGATTAAGAGAACCGAATATGTATTCTCTTATTAAACTTGCTAAGTTTTTTTGTGTTACAATTGATTATTTAGTTGGATTAGAAGATTAAAATATAATACCGTTTATTAAAAAAGGATAGTGGCAAATTTGTCATTATCCTTTTGTTGCTAATATATAATTGTTAATATAATATAAAGATATTAAAATTTTATTGATTTATTTATTATATTATTGATTAAGATTTAAAACGAATAAATTTAATCTGTTTTTACATTCGGTTGTGCCGAGGATTTTCATAATTTCGAATAGGTTTGGGCTATCGGTTCGCCCGGTGATTGCAAGGCGAACTAATTTTGATGCGTCTGTTATATTTCCAGCATACATTTCAGGATTTTGTTTGTAAGTTTTATTGTCCACGAAATTAAATGAGAAAGCCACCTGTTTTAAATTTTCAAACCATTCAGCATTGTCAGATAATTGACCATGTTGTTCGCTATATTTTTTTATAAAGTTTTTTGCAATTTGTTTATCTATGTTGCCAACGTCTATATCTGAAAGCTTAAAATTAGGCAAAATGTAGTTATAAAGTGATAAAATTTCGCTAAAATATGTTATGTCCTTTCTTGGTCTATCTCCACCGCGGTCAATAGACAAAACTTTTATTAGTACGTCTTTATTTTCTTCTAAAACCTTTAAATCGTCCTTATTCCATTCGCGCGCCCAAGTGATTGCGTTATTGTAGACTTCTTCGGCGGAGTAGTGCGAGATTATTGTTTTTGAAATATTGTCTAATTTCATAAAGTCAAATAGAGGGTTAGTAACACCTATTTTTTTAAGGCTAAATGGAAATTTGGTGTATGGTAAATCTGGATTATTTTTCCTCCACATCTCAAAATCACTATTAAGTAAGGTTAATAAATATTCGATAATTGCGTTAATAGGGTAACCTTTGTTTAAGAAGAAACGAACGTCTGCAAAACTATCTTTTCGCTTGCTAATTTTTCGCTTGTTTCCGTTTTCATCTAGTACGCAAATGTTAGGAGTGTGCGCGTATTTAAATGGAGCGAAACCAAACGCACGCGACAACTCAATATGAACAGGAAGTGATTGATACCATTCTTGCCCGCGAACAATGATTGAAGTGTGCATAAGAGTGTCATCCACAATGTGCGCGAACGCATAAACAGGCACTCCGTTTGATTTTATAAGCACGTCATCACGCGCATTTTCTCTCAATTCTTTTTTACCTTTAATGGCATCAACAAATTCGTGAGTTTTATTACTATCTCCAACAGACAAAAGTCGAAGAGCAAATTTTTTTCCTTGTTTTAAATTTTCTTTAATCTCGTCAATCGTTAGATTTCTACAAGAGTCGTGATCAATCAAATTGTCATTTTCGCTTAATTCTTCCTCGCGTTTACGCTTTATTTCTTCTAAATTTTCACTATCTTTACAAAAACACGGAAAAGCGCGCCCGCGTTTAACTAATTCGTGCGCAAACGCGTGATAAATTTCAATTCTATCAGACTGCTTGTATGGTCCATAATTTCCAATTTCAGGATTTGCGCCTCTATAACCTTCATCAGGAGTTAAACCTAATCTTGTTAGCATATCGTATGCAATTTCGCCTGCGTAATCAACTTCGCGCTTTGAATCAGTGTCCTCTAAACGTAAATAAAAAATTCCATTGGTTTCATTTGCTAGCATTCTGTGCACTATAGATTGATAAACTTGACCAATATGAAGATATCCTGTAGGGCTAGGGCCAAGGCGAGTAACTTCTCCAGACACGTTTCTTTTTGGATATTTGTTTAAATAAAAACTTATATCCTGACACTCAGGATATAAGAGGTTAGCGAGTTCAATATATTCTTTTTCAGTCATTAAATATTCTCCGTTAAAATTGTTAGTGCATTGTTTAAAGCAATGGTGTTTTGTGTGGTAAGGGCAGTGTAATCTTCAATAATCTTTGCGCAAGTTAGTTGATAATCAGACGCATTATCATCTGATATGATTTGAGTATAAACTATTTCGTTGCACGCAAGGTTGTATTCATCTTTAATGTTATTTATACACTCTTGAATGTTGTATAACTCAATTGACGCGTGATAAAAATCTTCTTTTCTGTCACTTGTGTTGATGTATGAACCAAGTGTTGAATTAAATGTTAAGTCAATCAACTCTACGTCGGCAATATAGTCGTTAAAACTTGAAGGGAAATCTGGAAATTCTTCATTTTCGCGAGCCACCAAAGAAGAGTATAACCTCATTCCATTCACATTATTAACAATGTAGACTTGAGATAAATTCACAATTTGCTCACAAATTCTGCTTCTTAAATTCACAACCACACGAGAAGCGTCAAACTCAGAGAGTGTTTGAGTTGAATAATTAGGATTTGCGTCTGTTATAGCATAATTAAAATAGATATTAGATAGGGTGTAACTAAGGTTAAATGCTGTTGTGTATAGATTTTCATACGATTCAAATAGGTTGGTGAGCCTAGTCATATGAACGTCTGTGTAATAATCTTCGCCCGTTCTAAGAATGTCAACCACGTTGATTGTGCGATTGTACATATTTGTTAGAGCCGAGTCAAACTCATCAAGAGCAACTTTTAGTGCGTCGCGGTCACCAGCGCTTACATTTAAATTGTTAGAACTGCAAACTTCAAAATAACTAGAAAAGAATTTTAGCGAATTATTTAGTAGCGGATTATAAAAATTGGTTAAATTGCTGTATGGTTTGTTTAGAAAAATGTATGAAACATTTTGATTTCCTTGAATTTGAATATCGTCATAGTCAAACACAATTTCGTGATTTGAATTGAGAGATAGATATTCGTGTTTTGTAACAATTGTCATATAATCCGTATATAGATTAGATAGTGAGTAACTATTGTCATCCCCGCAGGCAGTGAAAACAAATAATCCGGGCACTAGGATTAAACACAATATTAAACTCAAACAAAATTTTTTAATTCTCATAAATATTTCCTTAATTTGTCTAATTTTTTTAACTTGAGATTACAATAAGTTATATATTGCTTTAAAATAATAAATTGCTTTTTCTGTTTCACTTAAATTATCTGAGTAAACGTTAATTCTATTTATATTGTCTGCAAAATTTTCTGCAAAGTTAACTTTATCCACGTTTTCATAGTGCAAAATAAAATTGTTATTGTCACTTTCAAAATTTGTGGTGTTAGAAGGAGTGATTAATATTGAATTTTCAAGTTCGAAGAAATTGTTAATAGTGGTTAAATTAATTTCATTGCGTATAACTTGTAATCCGTTTATATCAAGAGTTGTGTCATCAAGAGTTGTTAAAACAATGTTTAGATAAAGGTCTATCATACTAAACTTTAAATCTGCATCTTTATTTATTTCTAAATTGTCTAATTCAGAATTTATAAACATCAAAGTGTCTGCTAAGGCGAGGTTCATATTGCAAAATTGCACAACAATTTCGTTAGCACCAGTGTTTGGATCGAATATGTCACTATTATTCACTCTGTTGATATATGAGTCAATAAGGTTAGAAACTTCATTTTGCAACGCAAGATAATTATCAAATCTAGAGATGATTTCATTTTCATCTACGTCGTGGTTTTTAACACTTATCATATATGTGTTGAAAGTGGATAAAATTTCTTCCAAATTTGTTTGAGTGGTTTCTAAATTTGAAAACCTACTTCCTGTTAATTCAATCAAATCATCCACTTTACCATCAAATTCAACATTTGCACTTGAAAATAAATAACTTGACACATATGCCTGGCTATCCTGCCTTCTAGTTAAATGCCTATAAAAGAAATAACACGTACCAGCAATGCTGGCTAGCACGAGCAAAATTATCATAAGGTATTTAAAAAATTGTTTCATAATAAAATTATATAACTTGCAAAATCTTTTGTCAAGATAAAACTAACCTATTAAATATTTTTTAAATATTTATTTTTTAAAATATTAGAGCGGTAAATTTACTATTTTTTAGTATTTTTAATATTTTAGTCAATTTCACTTTTATTTTTTTATAATTTTTGTTAAACTCATTTTATGAAAACAATAATTATTGCAGGTGCGTCTGGAGGAATAGGAAATAGTATTGCAAAAAAATTAGATAAATCAGGTAACCGCTTAATTTTATTAGGTTATAAAAATGAGAAGGCGCTAACCGAATTATCTAAAAATTTAAAATGTGAGAGTTGTGTTTTTTTGTGTGACTTATCTAATTATAATGAAACTAAAAAACTCTTTGACGATATAATAAAAAAATATAGAAAAATAGACGCATTAATTTCTTCAGTTGGAGTTAGCAAAATAAATCTCATTCAAGATGTTAGCGAAAATGAATTTGACTATATAATGAATTCAAATTTTAAATCCAATTTCAATATAACTAAATTTGTTTCAAAAAATATGATTTTAAATAAGTCGGGCAAAATTGTCTACATTTCATCAATGTGGGGCAAGGTTGGAGCAAGTTGCGAAAGTGTTTATTCAGCAAGCAAGGGTGCATTAAATAGTTTTGCTCTCTCAATTGCAAAAGAGTTGGCGCCATCTAATATAAATGTCAATGTTGTAAGCCCAGGATTGATAGACACTAAAATGAACATCAACCTATCAAAAGAAACAATCAATCAAGTGATAGAAGAAACTCCACTAAATCGAATTGGAAAACCTAGCGATGTTGCTAATTTGGTGGAATATTTAATAAGCGAAAAAGCAAGTTTTATAACCGGTCAAATTATTTCAATTGACGGCGGATTTAGTATGTAAATTTATTTTAAATCTATAAATTTTTTAAATTGTTAAATTAATAAAAATTTTAATAAATATTTGAAATAACATATAAATTTAAAAAAAATTATTACTTTTTTTGATAATTTATAAAAATTTTATGAAATATTGATTATTATATTTGTAAATTTCACTCTGCTTGACAAAAATTTAACAAAATGATAATACATTATTGTACGAAGGCGCAGTATTCTAGTCAACTAAAGCAAATGAGGGTGCCGAAATAAGCATCGCTGGCAAAACTGTGAAGTTCGTGGTGCTGGCTTTGATTGCCCAAATCGGGGCTGGTGCTGGGAGTTAAGATTTTTGGGAGATACATAATGGCATATGTGTTAACCCCCAATTATCGTGGAGACCTTATCTGGTAGGTAGAGTAGTGATTGGCTACGATCTATCACTAAGGATTGAACCTGCATATGGCGAAAGTTATGTGCAGTGTAGCCTGCTTTGAGTGCGAGTGTTGGGATAGGGCGACAACTTAAAATACTTTCAAAGTACACGAAAATTTTAAGTTGCCCTTGAAATCGCGAGTGCAAAATAAAGATAAGTTTGTTTGATGTTGTTAAGGAAAACTTCTAGGCTGTTCATTAGAGATTTTCAGGGGATTATAGTGTGGTCTAAGTGGCGATTCGGTGCAAGTTTTGCGTAAAGGGAAACCGCTTGGCTGGTAACGGACAAGTGCAAAATTGGGAAATCCAACCGAACCTATGCCGCAAGGTTTACCTTGAAAATTGCCTTCGTTATTTTTAAAATTATCACGTAAGTGTGAATATATAAAGGGAAATAAATTGAAAGAAGATATTGATAGTAAAAATTTAGATGAAGAGTTAAAAAAGAGCGAAAAAGCGGATAGTAAAACGGACGAAAAGTCAAACGAGAATATAACGCAGAATGTTGAAATTAAAAAATTAGTAAAGGACAATAAACAAAACACCAAAAACATTGAGAAAAAGTCAAAAAACAAACCTAAAAAACAGTCTGCTTGGGTTTGGCCGATTAAAGTGCTTGTTATTGCGCTTGTTTTATCTTTCTCGTTTAGTGTTATAAGTGAGTTGACGCTTTCTAATGCCAACATTGTTTTGGCTGTGATTGTTATATTGGTTTTTATAGGAATTGCTGTGTTAACCGATATGATTGGTTTAGCAGTGACCACAAGTAACTTAGAAACATTTACAGCAATGGCATCAAGGAAAGTTAAGGGTAGCAAACAGGCAATAGCACTTGTTAAAAATGCAGATAGAGTGAGTTCCATTTGTTCGGACGTGTTAGGTGATGTTTGCGGAATTTTGTCTGGTTCTGCAGGCGCTAGCATACTTGCAAAAGTTGTTATGGAGAGTGCGGGCGATTTCACAGTTGTGTTAATCTCATCTGTGGTTTCTGCTGTTATTGCAGGGCTTACAATCTTTGGAAAGGCTGCACTAAAAAGATATGCAATTTCTCACGCAGACGGCATAACCTTAACCCTTGCAAAATTTCTAAACATTTTCACTCGCAAAGACAAAAAAGATTAAAAAATATTGACTTTTAAGTATTTAATAATTATAATAGATATAATGGAAAGTTTTGAATATTTTTGCGATTTTAAATCCGAAGAATTTAAAGAAATTTTTACGGATTATTATCTTAGTGAAGGTATAACTTTAAAAGAAAATACAAAAGTTTTTGACGAAATAGAAAATTCTAGCAAAAATTTTGGTACTAAGTGTGTTGTATATAGAAAGGCAAATAAAATTGCTGGTTTTATTTTGTTTAGAATTATTAAACTTCGCGATGAGAAAAAATTTTTTAAATATAATTTTGGATACATTGAAGAACTTTATGTTGTGGAGAATGAAAGAAATAAGCATGTTGCAACAAAACTCATAGAACAATTTGAAATTTATTTGAACCAAAATAAAATTCGCACAATTGTTTTAACGGCAGACGAAAAAGTTTATGACTTTTACAAAAAGAAAGGTTTTAAAGAAGATAATTCTTTGACTTGTGAAAACGAATTGAAATGTTTTATTAAAAGAATCTAATATAAAAAATTTACAATTAACTATTAAAAATAAGGCGGTAAAATATTTGCCTTATTTTTTTAATTTTTTTGTAAATCTAATTTAAAATTGCTTAACAAGTTTTTAAGTGGTGGCGGTGTTCCAAACGCGATTATTTTTAAACCATTCTGAGTCTTTTAAAATGGTGTTGTTATTAGAGCAGTTTACTCCAAATTTTATCTCGGCTGTTGAAGTTTCAGGAAGGGATATAACCACGATGTTGCCATTAAATGAAGTAAATTCGTTGTTATCATAATCCACGCACAAAGTGGTGACGTAAATGTTTTCAATATTTCTTATTGCCATTCTGTCTATAAACTCTTGAGTAGGGAATTGGTTGAGTGGATTGTCTGTGTACTCACTGCTTCCTGCGCAACAACAAATGCAAACCGTTTTAGGCTGAATTGCATCTAGTAAAACATCAGTGGAAGAAGTTTTGCTTCCGTGGTGACCTGCTTTATATAAGTCAACTTGAGGAAGCTCGTTCATTTCAACTAAATATTCTTCGCCGTCCGCTTCTAGGTCGCCTGTAAATAAGAAATGTTTTGCATCGTTTCCCGTTCCTTGATTTATCATAACGCAAACTGAATGGTCGTTTTCACTGTTCGCTCTGTTTTCATAATAATAACTATCTAAAATTTCAAGTGTAACATCATATTCGGCATTTAAAGTCCACACTTTTTGCGCTTTCACACCATTTTCATTCTCGCTTTCGTTAACGCATTCAAGCGCTGTGAAATGCTCTGCGCCCGCTTCAATCTCTACGTTTAACTCGCGAAGATAATTTTTGTATGTTGCAGTGTCCTCTTTACCACTTGTGATTTGCGAGAACGTTATAATCGTTTCACACTCGTATAAATCAAATATGCTTTGAACCTTTTCACTCGTTGCGAATCCTGCATAGTGGTCAGTGTGCGCGTGAGTTATAATCACGTATTCAAGAGTGTTGTCCGTCACATATTGATTTAAATATTCGCTAACTGTTGCAATGCTATTTGATTTCGAACCGCAGTCAATTAAAATATCAATATCGCCAACTTTTATGTAAGTGCAGTCGCCCGTGTACTTATTGCCGAGTTCTAAAAAATGCACACTTACTTCGCCAGGTTCGTTAGTTAGAGGAATGGCAGACAATTCTTCGCTTTCATTGTATGAATAAAAAACGTCCTCACTAATCACCAACTCTTCACTTAATGGAAGAGTAAAATAAGTGTAGCCTATAAATCCGCCCACTGCACCAATTAGCAAAACTAAAATTAAGATGACTATGTTTAATGCAACGTTGGATTTTTTACTTTTTCTAGCCATTTATTCCTCCTTTTGTTGCGTTAAATAGATATGAGTTGTTTACTTCTATGTTGATATTTTCATTTTTACTTAATAAATTGTTTGAAAGTGTTAAATTATCTAAATTATTGTTAATTTCTAATTCACTATTAGTTTTTGAATTTACTAGATCAGTACTAGACTGTGAATTTGTCAATTCGTTGTTTGTTTGTGTGTTGTTTTCTAGATTTTCATTATTTGTGGTTGAATCGTTTGCACTGTCAATTTCATCTTGCTCTGGCTCTTCCACAAAGGTTATTAATCTTATTTTTGTAACTGTGAAAACTTTTCCGTATTTTATATCGTTAGACTTATACAATATGTAATAAGTTTTTGTGTCGTCGCCTGTAAGGCTTCCATCGGAATTAATGATTAAATCTGTTTCGATTTCAACCTCATCTGAAATATCACGACCAAACGAAACCACTTTGCAACCCTCGTCATAATAATTTTCTCCGATTGTGAGTGTCAATTCATCCGAACCTATAATTTCAAAGCAATCATTTCTGCATAGATAAAACCCCGTGCCAATTCCTAAACCTACACCAATAACTAAAAACACAACTGCCAAAATACCTAAACTTTTTGTGAGTTTACTACCGCTTTTTTTTGATTTTTTAATGTCATCTTCATCAATGTTAAAATTAAACTTTGCTCGCGACGTTTTTTTGCTCGCATTCTTTCGTGTTGCCATACTGCCTCCTAGAATATTATATCAAACTTAAAATTTTACGCAAAATAATTTTTGTTGAAACTCAAAATTTTTTAATCTCAAACAAAGTTAATAAAAAATTTAAAATATTAAAAAAATTAAAAAATATAATGAAAAATATTAAAAAAATTAAAAAATATAATGAAAAATATTAAAAAAATACTAAAAAATAGTGAAAATTTATTAAAAATTTTAATTTTTTTAATAATTTTTTAAATTAAATACAAAATTATTTTTTTAAAATTTTTTATAAAAACATATTGAAATTTTTATTTTTGTGATATAATTAATGCGTTAAAGGAGAGAGATAATATGAAAGAAAGTTTTAAAACAGTTCCTATAACATTGGTTACGGGATATTTGGGAAGTGGCAAAACCACGCTTCTTAATCATATTTTAACAAACACTAAAGGTTATAAAGTGGCAGTTATCGTTAACGATATTGGCGAGGTCAACATTGATGCTGAACTCATTGAAAAAGGCGGAATTGTTGGTAAGCGCGATGAAAGTTTGGTTGCCCTTCAAAATGGTTGCATTTGCTGTACTCTTAGAAAAGATTTAATTGAGCAAATTCACGATATTATTAAGCAACGCAAATTTGACCATATAATAATTGAAGCAAGCGGAATTTGTGAACCTATTCCAATTGCGCAAACAATCAATTTTTTAACTGAAAGTTTTAAGCAAAAGAAAATGCCAATTTATTGTAAACTTGATGCGATTGTGTCCGTTGTGGACGCACTTAGAATGGTGCAAGAATTTGGTTGTGGCGACGAACTTATAAAGCAAGATATTGGCGAAGAAGATATAGAAAATTTGGTTATTCAACAGATTGAATTTTGCGATGTCCTTATATTAAATAAGGTCAGTGAAGTAAGCAAAGAAGAATTAACTAGACTTAAAAAGATTATAAAAAATCTTCAACCAAAAGCAAAAATTATTGAAACAGACTATTCTAATGTTGATATTTCTGAAGTGTTAGACACAAATTTATTCGATATGGAAAACCTATTCACGTCTGCAGGTTGGTATCAAGAAATCGAAAAAGATATAGAAGAAGATAGCCGTTCAAAAGATCACGATGATGACAATGAAGATGAACACCACCATCACGATGATGAAGATGAGGATGAACACAAACATCATCACCACCACGATGATGAAGAATATGATGAAGAAGATGAAGATGACGATGATGAAGAATATGATGAAGAAGATGATGATGACGATGAAGAAGAAGATGATGATGACGTCGAACATAAACATCACAAACATTCACATCATCATCACCATCACGAAGGCGGAGAGGTTGAAGAATATGGCATAGGAACATACGTGTATTTTAGGCGCGAACCATTTGATAGGTTAAAGTTTGAAGATTGGGCGAACAAAGATTTTGGCAAAAGCATAATTCGAACGAAAGGTTTAGTATATTTCACTAATGATAATAGAATGAGTTATGTTTACGAGCAGGCAGGTAGACAAAAAGTGCTCACCGAAAACGGACCTTGGTATGCCAATCTTCCAAGATATCAAATCGAGCAAATGCTGTTGCACGATGAAAAATTCCGCCACGATTGGGATGAAAAGTATGGGGATAGAATGATTAAACTTGTGTTTATTGGTCAACATTTAGATAAGAAAAAAATCAAATCCGAATTAGATAAAATTTAAAAAATATAAAGAATTAATAAAAATTTCTAAAAAATATAAAGAATTAATAAAAATTTCTAAAAAATATAAAAAATTAATAAAAATTTCTAAAAAATATAAAAAATTAATAAAAATTTTTAAAAAAACATAAAAAATAACGCAAAAATACTAAAAAATAGCAAAAAATTAAAAAAATAAAACAATTTTTTTAAAAAATTAAACTTATAAATATTTAAAAAATTAAAAAATTTCGTAAAAATTCTTGACTTTCTAGGTAGGGGAGGGGTATACTAAGAATAATTAAACAAAAGGAGAAAAACTATGAGCAAAAAATTAAATTTAAAAATGTTGCTATCTGTAATTATGCTAATATGTTGCTTTGGTATGTTTGTGTTTACAGGTTGTTTTTCTTCCAATTCAGATGATGACACTCAGCAGAGTCAAGACACCACTCAACAAACCCTCACCACAAATTCAGCCTTAACAACTATTAAAAACGCACTTGCTGTTGGAGATGTTGATAATTTAAATCCTGCAGTTAAATTTAATAAGTTGGGATTTAATTATGAAGTTACAAATATCACAGATGGTTCATCAGAAGTTATCGATGCACAAGTTGAATATTTGGAATCGGAAATTAGTAAATACAATGCTGAATTGACTGATACCTCATTAGATTTAAATGAAAATAGTTACGAATATTATGAAAATGGTATTGTTTATGCAAACTTTCCAGACTCAAATCCTAGTGTAACTGAAATTGAACAAATTAGTAGTTCTTATTCAACGGTTGAAGGTTACTCTAAAATTTTTGAAAAGTTTTTTGCAGAAACTGCAGTCGAAAATGGATATTTAGAAGAAAACACTATTAAAACAACCACACAAAATGGTTACACACTAAATATTCCTTTAACTTTAAAAGGCTTATTTGTATCAGGTATGGCTCCAGCACTATCTTTAATTCCAGAAAATTTTATAGATTCGCTATACGAAGAATGGCTTATAGAATATAATACATTGCCTGAAGAAGAAAGAAATAAATTTAGTTCAAATATTATCGTAACCTTTGAAAAAGACGAAATTGTAGATGTTAAAATGATAGAAAATGGCATTCAAATCGTTTATTCAACAGAATATCCGCTTGAGGGTGATCCAATTACAACAACAACTTATTCAACAGTTACTTTTAAACTAGAACTTTCTAAATATATAGGCGAGATTGAAACACCTCAGTGGGTTAGCGATTATATTTCAAGCCAAGAAACAGAGCAAATTGCGTAAAAGTTTTAAAAACTCATTAAAATCAACAAAATATTAAAGATAAATTAGAACTTAAAATCTATGTTTTGAGTTCTTTTTTAATGCAAATTTAATTTATATGTATTGAAATTGTTTTTGTTTTGTGATATAATCGTTAAGTTAAAAACAAATTTTTTGTTAAATAAAAATTTAATGATAACAGATTAAATGTTTAACAAAATTTAGTATATTAAATAAATTGATTTGGAGTGATATATGAAGTTAATTGTTGGGTTAGGGAACCCTGATGGCAAGTATAAAAATAATAGCTTGCATTTTAAGAAAATGCAAGGGTATGTATTTTTAAAACAAGATAATAAGTAGGAGTTGTATATGAAGTTGATCGTTGGGTTAGGGAACCCTGATGGTAAGTATAAAAATACATACCACAACGTTGGATTTTCTGTTGTGGATATGTTTGCTATGAAAAAAGGGTTAAAGTTTGGTAAAAATAAATGCAAGGCACTAATTGCTGAGGGAGATGGGTATATTTTAGCAAAACCGCAAACATATATGAATTTATCTGGCGATAGTGTGTATGAGTTGAAAAAGTATTTTAAACTTCCTTTAAGTGACGTTTTAATTGTGCTTGACGATATTGATTTGCCAAAAGGCAAAGTTAGATTTAGATTTTTAGGTTCTGCTGGCACACATAACGGGCTAAGAGATATTGTGAATAAAGTGGGAATCACTCCAAGATTAAAAATTGGAATAGGTCGAGATAGCAGTATGAATTTAGCGGATTATGTTTTAAGTGAAATTGATTATGCTAGTAAGGCTATTTTAAATGAAGAGTATAACGTTGCAATTGATATAATTGATAAGTTTATAAAAGACGAAATGAAAGAGGATGTTACAATAACAATTCCTGCTATTAAAATTTAAATAAATTTTATCAGAGAAAACAAATCAAAATAATAAAAATATTAATTAAAACAGAAAAAATTAAAAAAAATAATTAAATTGTTAAAAAAATTAATAAAAAATACTAAAAAATAGTTAAAATTTATAAATAATAAAAAAAATTTTAATAAAAATGCAGTAATAATAAACAAAATTTTTAATAAAAAATTATGAAAAATATTGAAGAGTTATTAAATAGTATTGGGAAAAATACAATATTTTGTTCAAGATTAGGGCTAGGAGAGCAGGGTGCAGTGCTTTCTCAAATTCCTAGTGGTATTTTTGTTTGCCCAAATGTTGAATATGCTAGAAAAATGAAAATGCAACTTGATTCTTTAAACAAAAAAAATGTGTTGGTGGATGATTTTGATAAACCTTTCACATTGTCCAAATTCTCAAGCAAAGATAATTTATATGATTTAATTTGCGCAGAATTTGCGCTAACTCAAAACGACACAATTCTAATTTCCACACCGCGAATTTTATTTTCAAACGTGCTAAAATTAGATGAATTTTTAAAATATGTAAAAACAATTAAAATAAATGAAAATTTAGATATTTCAGAGATTGAAATATATTTAATCAAGGCAAAATATAGAAAGGTTGAGAGTGTAACCAACAAGGGAGAATTTTCGCGACGTGGCGATGTTTTAGATATTTTCAATATTAAAGATGAGGTTGCAACGCGAATTGATTTTTTTGATGATTTAGTTGAAGAAATACACACTTTTGACCCATTATCTTACACTAAAATTGACAAACTTGACGAATTTTCCATACTGCCTGCTGATTGGTCATATTCAACAGATAGTTTAAATAAAATGACGCACGAATTTAATAAATTTATAAATGTAAATTCAAGTGCGTTAAATATCGTAGAATCAATTGAAAGAGGAGATATCATTCCAAGTGAATTTGTTACTCCGTTTAGCGACGAACTCACTCAAATTTATCAAATAGACAAGCCTATAATCATTGCAGACTTTTTAACATTTGAAACGGTTGCAAACAACTTTTTAGAGTCTGTTAACACCAGAATTGAAAACACTTTTAAAGATGAAAATTTAATAAAAATTTATAGAAATAATCAAAAAATTAAAAAAATTGATGATTTTTTAATAAATCTTAGCAAAAATTTAATATTTTTTGAAAATTTTGATATAAACACACTTGATTTAAAATCAAAATTAAATTCTAAAATTACATCAATAGATTTTAACAGAGTCAACTTTTCATCCTATTTATTTAACCTTAATAAACTACCTGAGGAAACAAAAAAATATATAGATAAACAAATTTATCTTTGCCTAGAAAATAAGGACACAATTAGTTCAATCAAAAAGATTTTTTCAGAGCAAAATATCGCGTATTCTCAAAATAAAAATGCGCGTGGAATAATATTGACCGACTTAAAAATTCCATACAATATTTGTTTTGAGAGTGAAGAAAAACTATATATTGGTTCAACAAATTTTGCGCATAAAAAAGAGGCGGAAATTGTTGAAAATAAAAAGATAAAATATCTTCCTAAAGCGGGAGAATATGTTGTTCATTCAACGCACGGAATTGGAAAATGTATGGGCGTTGTGAATATGGCTGTAGGTGGTGCGAATAAAGAATTTTTTAAACTCGTATATCGCGGTGGCGACACACTATACGTTCCAACCGAAAATGCCGAATGTTTGTCACTATATATGGCGAGTGGCGAAAATGTAACCTTAAATAAACTTGGCGGAAAAGAGTTTGCGCGTGAAAAGATTAAGGCAATGCAGTCAATTGAAGATATGTCTAAAGAACTGCTTGAAATTTATGCCAAACGAAAAGCAACAAAAGGTTTTAAGTACAGCGAGGACGATTATCTCTACACCGAATTTGAAGAGGCATTCCCATACACTGAAACAAACGACCAATTGCAAGCAATTCAAGATGTTAAGCGCGATATGATTTCAGGCAAGGTTATGGATAGGCTTATATGCGGTGACGTCGGTTTTGGAAAAACAGAGGTTGCGATGCGTGCCTTATTTAAAGCGGTTGAAAATGGAAAACAAGTTGCAATACTTGCTCCAACCACAATTCTTTCGCTCCAACATTATATGACTGCCAAATCTAGAACCTCAGATTTTGGTGTGACGGTTGAAATGTTAAATAGATTTAGGTCAACTAAAGAGCAAAAGAAAATTTTAGAAGATTTAGCGTCCAACAAATTAAATGTTATATGCGGAACTCATAGATTGTTATCTAGCGACGTTAAATTCCACGATTTAGGTCTGTTAATTCTCGATGAAGAGCAACGTTTTGGAGTTAAAGCAAAAGAGCAAATTAAAAAAATGAAAGAAAATGTTGATGTTTTAACCCTTTCTGCAACTCCTATTCCTAGAACACTTAGTATGTCACTTATGAATATTCGTGATATCAGCATTATAAACACACCTCCTGTTGACCGATTGCCTGTTAAAACTTATGTTTTGACGTATAATGAGGAGGTTGTTGTAAATGCAATCAATGAAGAACTATCTCGAGGCGGGCAGGTGCTGGTTGTGTATAATAATGTGGAAAAATTGCCCGAACTATCAAATCATTTAAAGTCTAAAGTTCAAAACGGAGTTAGGTTTGACATAGCACACGGTCAAATGAGCGAAATTGCGCTAGAAAATGCAATAAAAAGGTTGTATGATAGAGAAACGGATGTGTTCGTTTCCACAACACTTATCGAAAATGGCGTAGATCTTCCAAAAGCCAACACTTTAATTGTGATAGATAGTGATAAATTAGGATTAAGCCAGATGTATCAACTGCGCGGTCGCGTTGGAAGGAACACAGAACAAGCATATGCGTATTTCACTTATAGAAGTGAAAAAACACTAACAGAAGAGGCATCTAATAGGCTTCAGGCAATTGCCGAAAACACCGACCTTGGAAGCGGATTTAAAATTGCAATGCGCGACCTTCAAATTCGTGGTGCGGGCGAACTTCTTGGCAAGGTTCAGCACGGGCATATGCAAAAAATAGGTTACGATTTATACACAAAACTTTTAAACGACACTATGCGTAAACTAAAAGGCGAGAAGGTGGCGGTTGAAAAAGAAGTTAAACTCGATATTGCTATCAGTTCAAGCATACCACAAGATTTTGTGTCAGATGAGAGTGAAAGATTGCAAATTATAGCGCGTATTTCAAATATCACCAATAAAGAAAGCGCGCGGGCAGTTATAAACGACTTATTAAAAAAATACAATCGTCTGCCAAAAGAGGTGTATCAATTGGTGCAAATTGGTCTTATGCGTTCGCTTGCAACTAGTCAAAACGTGAAATTAATCACAATAAATAAAACGCGAATGTCAATAACATTCTACGAAGATACAAATGTAAGTGAACTGCTTTCTAGAGTGAAAAAATACGACCATTTTAAATTTGAAAATACTTCTCTTCCAACAATAACGTTAGATTCTAAAGAGTTTAGTGTTGTAACCGCGCAAACTTATATAATTGAGTTTTTATCTAACTATAAAAAATAAGGCAACAATGTTTTAAAAAAATTGTGGATTATGTCTATTAAAAGATTGTGTGAGTAAATTTATACAATTGAATTGTTTAAAGCGCACAACATAACAATTTAAATTAAAATGAAATTAAAAATTAAATTTTAACCACAACTAAAAATCTCTTGCCTTTTATTATAAAATATTATATAATAGTCAATAATTTTACTAGTTTAGGAGAGCAAAGTGAAAAAATTCTATAGCATTATGTTATGTTTACTAATGATGGTAACCTTCACATTAACCGGATGTGCGGGTTTTTCTATAAACACCGTTAGATATTATAACGAAGTGGTGGCAACAGTTGGAGAAACCGAAATCACTCGTTTTGAATTATTAAACGCATATTCAAGTTATGGTCAAACTTATTATGTTGAGCAAATGGGTTTAGAACCAAGCGAGGCATTAAGCAACACGTTAGACCTTTTAATTGATAGAGAAATACTATATCAATATGCTTTAAGCGAGGAGAAATATGATTTAACTGATAGGCAAGTTAACGACGTTGTTCAAGCCATTTTTGATAGCCTTGATAGCCAAATGGAAAGTTATGTCACCAGCGCAAAAACAATTCTTGGCATAGAAATTATTGAGGACGATTCAGAGGATGAAGAGGAAGAAGAGGCTTTTAAATTTAGCGATTATGTATATTCAAAGCGCGCAGAAGTTGTTGACGAAATAACTTACTACACAAATGCAAATATGGACGAAGTTAGTTCAACTCCAACTGAATATTATAGAGTGGTGTCAAAAATAAAATATAAACTAGATAATAGCGAAAGCGAGGTTTTTGACCCATTAATTGATGAAAAATTTTTATCAGATTACACTTTAGACGGAATTGAAGAAGAAATTTTATCTAAATATTTAATCCATTTTGAGTTATCTCTTGAAAATGAATCTAGAAAAGATGAAATTAAAAATAAAGCGATATCACTTCTTGCTAGCAATTTAATTGATTATGAGTATTATCTTCGCGATGAAAACGGAAATAAATATAATACAAACACTCACGATTTGTTAATTAGATTTATTAGAAGAAATTTAGATTCTCAAATTGAGTCGCAATATCTTGAAAATATTAGAACCGATTATTTAGTAAACGAAAATTTAAGCATTAATGAATTGATTGAAGAATTTAAAGATTTGGTGCTAATTAGTTATGATAAATACCGCCATTTTGAGGACACTTATAAATCGGATATGAAAGATATCGGCACACATGGTAACACTATTTTATGGCATAACACTAACCTATCAGACGGCACAAAATTTGGTTATTTCACCCATACACTACTAAGTTTCTCAACCGAACAAGAAAATGCTATGAGTGCGCTTGAAAAAGAAACTAATTTATCAGACGAAGAACGAAAAACACAACTTTTAAATATTTTAAATATGAATGAATATGCTGTTCGCGACCCTGAAAGCGGAGAATTAACAGGCGAAACAAGTTCGTTTGATGAGATAATGCAAGAGTATGAAACTATCACACAAATTAGCGATTATAACACTCGCTTATCTTCATTTATTCAATTTATGTTTAAATATACGGGAGATACTGCCACATTAAGCGCTGGTATGCCATATGTGGTTGGCACAAATGATAATAGCGCTATGGAAGAGGCTTTCACAAACGAGGCGGTTAGATTAATTGAGGCGGGCGAAGTTGGAGGAATGTCTAAGATTGTGAATGAAAACGTAGGAGATGCGGACGACCTTTGCATAACTAGTTATGGTGTTCACTTCTTATTCTATGTTGGAAATGTTGATGCTTACGACGTGCCAATATCTAATGTTGACGGCGCATACATTAGCGCCACAAACAAAGTTGGTGCAGAAAACAGCAACTTATATTATAAAATAATTAATCCTTTAACGGGAGGAACATATTTTGATATGTTGTTTGATTCAGTCTACCCAGCAAGTAGTGACGAAGAAACTTACACTTCAAACACGGGCTACTCAAATTATGAAGAAAGTTTAATCACAAACTATAAAAGCATAGTTCAAGTTACGATAAACACATCAAAACTAAACGGTACCCGCATTTAGATAAAAGCACTTAATCAAGTGCTTTTTTTCATAATCTTAAATGAATATGAGTGTTTTTATAGTTGTAATTAAAGTTTTAGTTAAAAATTAAAAATATGAATATTATTTTTTCCTTTTCACAAAATAAAGATAGTTAAAAGGAGAGTTTATGCAAAAATCGAAAACAAAGCGCAGAGTTTCCACTTCAACTATCGCTATTATTGTGTTGTCAATTTTACTTTTGGCGTCAGTTGCAATAGGAGTGACGATAGCATATTTCACATCTAGTGCAACGGTTGCTGGTAATATTACACTAGGTGATCCCGTAACAATTTCAATCACGCAAGGCGGGGCATCTGTTAGTTCGCTAACCTTTGCAGGGGATGCGCTTCCTGGAAGTGTTTATGACCAGCCAATTGGTATTTTAGCACCGTCTGAGATGACTGAAGCATTAATGCGTGCTAAACTTACAATTACAAACACAGATGGTGCAACTCAAAATGTTGACGCAACCACCACAGGTAGTTGGGTTGAAGGAGACGATGACTACTATTATTATAACGGCACAGTTAATGCGGATGATGCAATTGACTTCATCACGCAAGTAACAATTCCAACAACTCTAACTAATGCGGATGCAAACAAAACATATTCAATTGAAGTGATTGTTGAAACAATTCAGCAAGCAAACAACGCAGCAAACGCAGTTTGGACAACCGCACCAGAGAGTTGGTTGCAATCATACTCACCCGTAGCGGGCGGTTAAAAAAAGGGCATCAGCCCTTTTTTTTATAATTTAGAACTAATAGATTTATTATTTTCACTTATGTATAAACCACTAAATAAATTGGTCATTATTAAATTTAAATTAATAAATTTAAAACAATAGTAAAATAATTTTTATTTGACAATGTTTTTTAAGTTAATTTCTTTTGCGTCATTTAATTTTTTTGATATTATTTCGTCTGCTAAATTTAATGTGTTTTCTTTAATGAAATACAACTTTATTTTTTCATAATTTTTTCTTGTTGTGTAAAGAATTAAAGTTTGTTTATCGCGATGAGTTAAAAAGTCCACAAACGATTTTTTCAGAGCAATTTTTATTATTTCATTGTAATTTATTTTTACTTCAATTAGCGTGTTTTTTATATAGATATACTCGTCGGTTAATTTATAAACGTTCAATTTTTTATTTTTTACAAACACCACTATGCTATACGTAATGCAAAAAACAAAAAGAATAGAGGAGATAAGATAAACATACCAAACTTTAATTACTAAACTAATTGTTATAAGAGCGAAAACTAAAACTAAATTAAATAAAATTAGTTCTATTCCAAGTATTATTTTGTGCTGTGAGTTGTCGATTTCTACAATTCGCTCCATATATTCCACCTAAAAATTTTAAAGATTAAATTTGAATAACATTATATCTCCGTCTTGCACCACATAATCTTTACCAACCGACATAACCTTGCCTTTTTCACGGCATAGATTGTAGTAGCCAAGAGTGATAAGGTCATCGTATTTCACAACGTCTGCGCGAATAAATCCGCGTTCAAAATCTGAGTGAATTTTGCCTGCTGCTTGAGGAGCAAGTGTGCCTTTTTTTATAGTCCACGCGCGCACTTCTTTTTCGCCCGCTGTGATATAACTAATAAGCCCAAGAAGAGAATAACTCGCTTTAATTAGTTTATCTAATCCCGACAAATCAATACCAAGTTCGCGCTTAAACATCTCTCTATCTTCTGGCTCCATTTGTATGAGTTCTTCCTCAGTTTTAGCACAAAGTGATATAACTTCAGCACCCTCTTTTTTTGCAATCTCTTTTATCTTTTCAATGTTTTCTTTTTGGAAATCGTCCAACGTGTCCGACGTGTTGGCAACGTAAATAATAGGTTTTGTTGTGATTAGGAAAAATCCGTCCACAATCTTTTTTTCATCCGCATCTAATTTTAACAAGCGAGCAGGTTTTTCCGACTTTAATAACTCTAAAATTTTATTTAATAGTTCATACTCTTTTTGAGTTTGTTGGTCTGCCACTCCGCCGTTAACTAACTTTTTAACTTTGTCTAATCTTTTAGTCGCCGAATCAATATCTGCAAGAATTAGTTCAAGGTTGATAGTTTCAATATCTCTTACCGGGTCTATGCTACCTTCAACGTGAATTATTTTATCATTTTTAAACACTCTAACCACGTGCACAATCGCGTCCACTTCTTTAATGTGACTTAAAAATTTATTTCCAAGCCCGGCGCCCTCGCTAGCGCCTTTCACAAGCCCGGCGATATCCACAAATTCAATTTGCGCTGGAATAATTTTTTTAGTGTGATAAAGTTCAGCGAGTTTATATAATCTTTCATCCATAACATCCACAACACCAACATTAGGTTCAATTGTGCAGAAAGGGTAGTTTGCACTTTCCGCTCCCGCCTTTGTTATTGCATTAAATAATGTGCTTTTTCCTACATTTGGTAGCCCAACAACCCCAAGTTGCATAAATTCTCCTTAAAATAAATAATGTTAAAAATTATGTGTTGCTAAAATTTTGCTGATATAGAATTTTATGTTCATATCAAAACATCACGATAAATCACGACATTACGTTTGAATTAATGTCTAATTTGTTTAGTCGGTTGCAATAAACAAAATTTTTGCAAAATTTGCAACAACAAATTAAAAATAAACTCTTAAAGATAAAAGTAATATTTTATTTCAATAATAATATAATAATTAAGAGAAAATATCAAGTGAAAAATGCGTTTTTTTATTT
>CALWOU010000003.1 GCA_944383245.1 uncultured Clostridia bacterium
ATATTGCTTAATTCTCTCTCCCTTACAAAAATAAGGATTACCTTTCACATATTCCATAGTTATCTCCTAGAAATATTTTTAGATAATCCTCACATTTTATTCAAATATTAAAATAAACAAATTATTTTTCAATAAAATTAATAAAATTTCCTATAACCATTCATATGAGTGACTATGCAAATTTTGAAAAAGTGGGTTATATTGACACAAACCTTCAACGGAATTCAAATATATCTCTATCTGGTGTATCTGCAACATATCTTGGTTTGCTGTATGGAGAGTTCCAATGCAATTTCCATTTGGTATCTTCTTGATCTAAATCGTAATATTCGAAGAAATCACCCAAAAGGTTAGATGCAAGCTGTCTACACTCTTTACTAAAGCGTCGATGAAACAAGCCAGTATCGTCAGTTCCTGTCATTCTACGAAGAAAATGTATATAATTAAAATAAGCGAATAAAGTATCTATGGATTTATTTTTGTGATATGCTTTTTCTTTATAAGTTGCTAGAACGTATTTAATTAGCGAGTCAGTTTCTTGATACATATAATCGCTGAGTTTATTTAATTTTTCATACTCACCTTTTAAATACACCAATCTTAATATTGCTCTTCGCAACACTTTACTTGAATCTTTAGCTGTTAAATATTTATCTTCTATTGGAATTCTATCCTTTAAATTAACATCAGTAGATATATTATCAATATAGTGAGGGACCCGGTCATATTTATTATTAATGAGGTGAGGGATCCAGCCATATTTATTATTATAATCCCAACAGCGCGATTCAAATTTGTTATTTAAAATATCATACAATTTAGTTATTAAATTATTATGCTCAACAATCTTTTTACGATCGTCCATATTTAATACGTCTTTTGCAATTTTTGATTCCTTGCACAAAAAATGACATAAACGATCAATATATTCAGGTTTCATAAACGAAAATAATGAAGAATCTGATTCAATATTTTTTTTAAAACGAGGAATATCTTCTTTTAAATATTCTATTTCAAACTGCACATCTTGATCAAATATTCTCATTTTATAAAATAGTTCATATAAAATCCTTAAATCACCTTCTATAACTCTTCCATCGCGCCAAAGTTCCTCATCGATGCCTTTGGTTATATTAGGTGTGGGTGCTAGATATTCTTTATTGTTTAGTATTTCTTCGAAACCCTCTTTTATATAACCGTAATATGCGTCAAATTCTGATTTTGTATTCATAATGAATTTATCAACGTCTAAATATTGCTCATGTGTGCTATCATATGTCATCACAACATTCAATCCATCTTTACGAATATCTAATTTGCTAATTTTATCTAAGGCAATTTTTATAATTTCACATAATTTTTGATATGCCTTAACGTCACCGTTAATTGCTTTTTCAATAATTTTTCTAAAATTTTCTTTTTCGCTATCATCCACGAATCTAGAAAATAAATACCATGCTTCATTTTTGCGCTCTGTTAATTCATCGTAATAATCTTCAATTATGGATTCTGTTGGCATAATGCCTTTACTTCTAATCTTTTCAAGTAATTTTAATCTCATTTTTTTCTCCTTGAGAAAATGATAACATAAAATTGCCTTATTGTCAACACTAAATATTTTTTCCATTTTCTCATTTGAGTATTTAACAAAAATTTTTTGAAATTTTAAATTTTTTCATATCTTCTCCAAAATGTTGCGTTGTAGTAATTGACACATCTTTATATTTTCAATTATATATTAGCGCAAATAAAAAAGCAATGTTTTTTGAAGTAACTCCTTCAGTGTTCACTTCATTTTTTACATTGCTTTCACTGATTAGCCCATGATAAGTGGAACAATTATTCCGGCAATAACAATTAGCAAACAAATTATATAAAGCACTTTCCAAACCATTTGTTTTGCCTTAACGTATCTCCAAGCCAAGATTGAAACAATGACAATCATAACAGCAGTTGCGATACCTTGCAAAATTCCAACGACACTTAGACTAACACCACAAGCAGAAAGAATCAATGCAATTGCATACAAAATTGTTACTGCAACAATTGTCCAAAACGAGATTTTGTTCAAACCCCAAACACTGCGTTTAGAACTAGAACTTGATGACTTTGAGCTTTTAGAAGAATTTGCCATACCTACCTCCTATGTTATTATAATAAGAATTTAATAAAAATTTGTCAAATAAATTAATAAAATTTATAAATTTTTATATTTATTTTGATTTTTTATCATAAATTATATCTAATAAGAAAGAATGCTCGATGCATTTATAATATTTTCCTCGTTTGGACTAGGCGTTTCGATAGCCTCTAAGCCTTAAATTTGTAATTTACAATCGTTAAATTAATAAATAGATTAAAAATTAAAATTATAAATTATAACAATTCGCCCGTGTTGATTGAATAGATATAAGTGTTTTTAACGGGTAGATTGTATGCTTTTTCGACTGCCATTTTATAAAGTGACAATTGTTCGCTATATTTCTGTTTAAGTGTTTTGATTGGAAGGCGGGAAAATTTATAGTCCACAATATCGATTGAATTTTCATTGATGATAATTAAATCGACCACACCTTGAACAAGCACTTTGTCATTAATCTCGCTATCAACAATTAAAGAATATGGAACATACATCATAAACTCTGCTTCTTTTTTGATTTGTTTTGCAAATTTTGCTAACTTTGATAAATTTGCGTGCGCTAGTTCGATTTTTTTATAGTCTACATCATTAAAATCTGTGTTTTTAATATAAGCGCTAGTTAAATCTAACTTTTCTAGTGCCTCGTGATAATGAGTGCCAACAAGCGCTCTATCTTCGTTTTGATTATACTGCACGTCTTTTTTTAACCAAGTACGCGTAACAAATTTTTCCTCTTCACTCTTTTTCGAGTTTATGCCTGTGACTGTGTTTTTAAGTGGAATATCTAAAATCTTGTTTGGATAAACAAAACCCTCATATTTACTTTCAATATATCTAACACTATCTTCCACATTATTTATAGCGGTGATTTCTTCGTCGAATAAAGTAATTTCGCAGTTTTCAAAAACATTTTCGCCAATATGCAATCTATTTTCGTAGCAAGATAAAATCATATTCACAAAATTCGTTTTATTTATCTCACCTTCTAGCATTTTATCTGAATATTTCCCGAAAATGAAAAGTTTATTTTTTGCGCGCGTCATAGCAACATATAATAGACGCATTTCTTCTTTGTAACCTTTTTCTGAATTCAAAATTTTGATAGCAAACTTTGTTAGGCTATCCATTTTAGTTCGCTCTGCCACATTAAAATAATCCACACCAAAACCAACGGACGAATTAAATACAATCTCATCTTTTTCGCCAAGATATGAAAACATTTTGCTAGAGTTGTATAATATTACAACAGGATACTCTAGCCCTTTGCTTTTATGAATCGTTTGAATGGTTACGCAATTTGGTTTATCAATGGTGGCAAAGTCGGCGCTTTTGTTAACATTGCTTTCAACAACCAAAATAAATTCGGCGAGGTTTAAACTATTTTCAATAGAAGTTAGTTGCATAACAAATTCATCAATAAGTTTTAATTCGCGCTCGCCATTTTTCTTTTGAAGGAAATAATATTTTAGTTTTTGTTCGTTTAAAATGTAATAGATTAGTTCACTATTAGAGAGTGTATACGAATTATTTTTTATATCGTTTAGTTTATTAAAAAACTCAAAAATTTTTTCATTTTCACGAAATTTCACTAAATTTTCATAAAAATTCGTGTTTTTTTCGCGTATTTCAATAATTTCATCAATATTTATATTTGTAAGCGCTAAGATTGATGCGAGAAAATCCACATCGTCGCCAACATTGATAACGCATTTTAAAATTGATAAAATGAGCTTTATTCCCTCGCTAGATTCAACGTCTAATTTATTGTTTATGCCTACAGGAACAGTATTAGATTTTAACAATTCAATCAATTCTTGAGATGATTCATCTTTTTCTGAATGCGTTAAAATTGCTATATCGCTATAATCCAATTTGCGTGTGATTTTTAGGTTTGCATCATAAAATTCAGTGCCAATCAATTCGGTTATTGTTTTTAAAGTGAGAAGCGCCTCGCTAGAAATTTTAACTGACTTTTTATTATCATTTTTAACGCTATATATTCCGCTTGCAATTTCAGTTTCTGCCTCGTCTTTAACAAGCATTATTTTAACTTTATCATCTAAAATATCGTCACGTTTTGGGTCAATCATTGCATCGTGAAGGTAGTCAATGTCTGCAGTATCAACCGTCATTATTTTAGAAAAAATTTCGTTGATGAATTTAAGTATTTTAGGATTCGACCTAAAATTTATATTCATATCAAACACACTATCATTTTTTAACTTTTTTAACGTGTTATATTTATCTAAAAACCACTCAGGACTAGACCCTCTAAAACCATAAATTGACTGCTTAACATCGCCAACCATAAATAGTTTCGTGTTATCTCCAACAAGCCTTGACATCAACATATCTTGAAGCGGATTAACATCTTGATATTCATCAATGAAAATGTATTTATATTGCGAATGCAACTCGGCTAAAATGCGCGGGTTTTCTGTTAATTTCAACATTAATCTATTAAGGTCGGAAAAATCTAGCAAATTATTTTTTTCTTTTAACTCGTTGTAATTTTGCATAAAATTTTTAAGTAATTCAATAAAAATCTTAAAATATTTTAAAATTTGCGCATTTTTTTCATCAAAATGGTCGTCAATTTGATTTTCTTTTAATTTATTAATCAGTCCATAAAACTTTTTTATCTTTGAATTTAACTCTTTTAGCCCCTCATTTTCTTTATATTCTTTCGTTGAAAAACTGATTTCATTTATAGATTGAAGAGTTCGTAAATTTGCTTTTAAAGTTAGTTTATTGCTAATATTATTTAAATTTTCCATAAAATTATTTAGTTTTTCTTTAATTTTACTATCAAAATTAGAAAAATTTTCAATAATTTCTTTTTTTATGCGATTTATATTTGAAACGATAAAGTCGTTTACTATTTTTTCACTTTTAATTGAGTCTACATATTCATTAAGCGAGTTAGATATAAATCCGTCCACGTCGTACAAATTTGAAACATTATAAAACGCTGTTAAGATTAGTTCTTCTAAGCGGTCAAAATTGCGCCTATTCCCGCCATATAAATCAAGCATAATGTTGACTTTTTCGCTATCTTTACTAAGTTCGTCAATCGTTTTTTTCATTGCGCGAGTGATAAAATAATCTCGCGTGGCATCTGAGATAATTTCAATGTTTGGCGACAAATTTAATTCATAAAAATACTTTCTAATTGTTTTTGAATTAAATCCATCGATAGTGTCAATTGAAGCAGTTTTTAACTCCTCCATCATATCTATTATTTGCTGACGCCTTTGTTCATCCTCAATATTGTTTAATTCATCTTTTAATCTTGCAATTAGGCGCGTTTTCATTTCATTGGATGCAAGGACTGTGAAAGTAACCACTAACAATTCGCTAACTTTCACTTCATTGGATAAAAGTAAATTTCCGATTTTTTCAATCATCACTGTAGTTTTTCCACTGCCAGCACCCGCGCTAACAAGTTGATTTACAGAGTTTGAAAAAAGTATTTTTTCTTGAATTCCATCAAATTTTTTCATACTTCCTCCTTAAAACTATCTAAATTTACTTTTTCCGCCACTCTACTTTCAACACCTGAGCAAGAGCGCATACAAATATGCGAGTATGCACAATATTTGCAAGGATTAGAAATATCACTAGGAGATGGCGCTATGTAGCCTGACTTTATTTCATCCACCGCTTGAATCGAAACATTTTTTGCATAATTTTTTAGCCTAGACATTTCGTCGAAACTTAGTTCTTTATACCCCGTTGTTTTGCTTGCAATTCCGTCTTTATTCATTCTGATATTTACAATGTCGCTTTTCATTCCTGCAACAAGACGTGTGTCCATAGACGAAACAATCTCGCTATCGTTAACAAAAAATCCTTTTAATGAATATGTGCTACTCTCGCGCGAATACGCATTATGAAGAGGAAGATAAAACTCGCCAACGACACTTTTTTTTGTGTGATTTTCCATAGCGAGCGCATACAAAAACAACTGCAATTTGTTACCATAGAAAAGTTCTTTCAAACTTGCATCCGCTCTTCCAGATTTATAGTCGATTACGCGCAACTTATCTTTATACTCATCCACCCTATCTATTTTTCCAATAATGTTGATATTGCTAAATTTTAGCGCGCTTTCGCCTTTAAATTCACACTCAAAATATTTAGGTGTGAAAAGTGAATTCTCGTCTATATAATTTAGTCCGTTTATAACTCGATAAGCCTCATCAATAAGCATTGTTAAAATTGGACTTTTCGCATTTAATTTTAACCTCTCATCTTTAGTGACAAAATTATAAACTTCATTAACCACAAACTGATAAATATCTCCAACTTGTTTTTTTAGTTTGTAATACTTAAAACAAATTTCGTGAAGTATATTTCCAACGTCAAGTGATAAAATTTCGCTCTCTAGCCTTGGACGAATTTTTAAAATATTGTTTAAAAACGCACTGAACGGACACTTAAAATAACTTTCTAATTGAGAGGCAGAAATTGTGGTCATATCATCAAAAATTTTCAAGTTTTTTTCATTAATTTTTGAAAAATCTTTATTTTTTATTAAATTTTCATTAAATTTTGTTAAATTTTGAAAATTTTTGTTATTTTTACTAAGTTCTCCAATCTCATCCCACTTGCTAAGTGCTATGTATTTTCCATACTCAAAATTAATTATTGGAGGAAGATTAAAAAGTTTATCATTATACTTTATAACTAACCTTGATTTAAGTTCAGCAATCAAATCGCTTTCACTTTTTGAATAGGTTATGGTTAACGTTTTATTAAAAAGTGTGACAGTATTATATAATCTCAATTTAGATAACCTATTAATATGTGCGATAGTCGGACTTAGTTTATTTGAAAAATTAAGTTCATTAATCTCGTTATCTAAAATAATTCCACAATCTGTCTTGTACATTGGTGCGTGGTCGCTTGTGCAATTTACAATGTAAAAATTATCAAACTTTTCCATACAATCGTTAGCATCAACAATTTTAACAACATCCAGCCCGAGCGGAAGATTGCTAAATTTCAAACTTGGCGCAATGCTGGCAAAAATTTCAAAAACTTTTGTTATATCAGCCGACGGATAAAATGCTAAAATGTCATCAAAAAGGTTATAAATTAATTCAACCGATTTTGTTATAGTTAAGCGCTTTTCAAGTGGCACGTTTTGAGATTTTTCATTTAAAATTTCTTCAGCTCTATATTCAGAGCACGCATTTTTTAATTTTTCTATGATTTTTACAATATCCTCATTTTCATCTATTGTAAACGCGTCAAAAAATTTTGTAAGAATTTCTAAATCATTGCTTACGTCCTCTCCTATGTTTAATTTATTATCAATTTTTCCGCGATAATTTCTATTTATCAACCGCTCTATAATTATTCTTTTTTTCTCATTTTCCATTAAGCAAAACGGCGAATTTATAATGTCAATTATGCTAAAAAGTGGATGACCTTCAAGATTATATTTAAACACAGAACACAAAAATTTATAAAATATGCTTTTATTTAGTGTTAAATCAGTGTCAATATAGCAATTTATTTCATATTTTGAAAAAATTTCTTTAATTTTTTTTATATGCGACTCCAAGTCAAACACAGCCACTCCAAAGTTAGAAAATCTATGCCCTGATAAAATTTTTTCTCTAATATCGCGCGCCACAAACTCAATTTCGCTATTAATGTGATTAGATGAAAACAATATAATCTCGTTTTTATCCACAACAAAAGTTTCTTTATTAAGACCAAATAGATTGCGTGTTAAAAAATCTTTTACGTCGTTATTTTCCGTCACAAAATCTTCAACTTTAAAACCTAATTCGTTTGTGTAGGCAACCTTTTTTAGCGAATAATAAACATCGTCTGAGTAAATATTATTATTAGGATTATTAGAAAAATAATTTATAACACTCACTTCGCTTTCTTGTGCGAGTCGTTCAATAATTGTGTACTCAATAGCAGTGAAATCATCAAAGCCAACAAACAAAATTTTTGAGTTTTCCCTACCATTTGCCACACTAAAAGCGCTAAGCAAAAACATATCAGAAGAATCCAATAGTCCCGCCTTATTTTTTTCATATAGTTCGTAAATTTTTGCAAGGTCTAATATCTTATTTTGAAGTTGAATGTTTTTAGACTTAAACAATTTCATCTCTTCAAAATTAATTTTAGAAGCTTTAAGTTGCGTGATTGTTTTGAAAATTTCTTCTGCGTAACTAAACGAATACGCTCTACTCTTTAACACATTAAAATCTTGCAAATCTTCGTTTAAAATTTTATGTATTAAAAGAACACTTCCCGTGCTGGTAATCATTTTTGATTTATCAACATCTAAATTTCGCTTTGCAAATCTATTCAACGTGGAAACGGAAATGTTGAAACTGCTCTCAATATTTAATTTTTCAAACAAAAATTTTTCCATAAATAAACTTAGTTTATCTGGAACCACAATTTCGATTTTTTCTTCATTTGACGCACAAAAATTTATTGCATATTCTAGTGCGTTAGATAGCGAACAAACGTTAATGAGTTTTATCATAATTTGATTGTATCACATTTTAGTATTTTTTGCAATACAAAATTAATTTATATATAACTTAATTGTTAACTAATAAACGTTATTGAACTTAACCACCAAATTAAAAGAATTAGTTGTTTTAAAAAATTCCACAAATAAATTGTTCGTCCGCTCATTACAATTTAAAAAAAACACAAAATGAATCTATTTTTAAACAAATTTGCTAATAAAATGTCAGTTTTAATTAAATTGAATAAAATTTTATAATTTGCGCAAGATAACAATGGAGGTGCTAAATGGCTAATAGCAAACAATGGCGCCCTGGTGAAACCGTTCCAGAGTCTGCAACTTATGTTGCTTTTGACGCAAATGGAAAGAATGGTGGAAGTTTATACCTTGAAAAAGGCAAAAGATTCCCTGCCACTCAACACTCAGGAAGCTATTATAAATTAGGTGAATAGTATCCGATTGCCTTACGGCAAGAAAAAAACAGGTTATCAATTGAACCTGTTTTTTTATGCGCGACCTTTTCTTAAGTTTTTAATTTTTCTTTCCCTTTCAACTTGCTCAGCTTGAATTTTTTTCTTTTCTTCCATATAGTATTTAGCGATTTCGTTAGGGTTCTCTTTATCTTTAAATCGTTTTTCGCACTCACGGTTTAAGTCAAGAAGTTTTTTCATTCCTGAAAGATAAATTTGCTTTTTAATAACATATTTTTTAATGCTATTCGGTGCTTTTCCGTCCTTCCAAAGAAGAGATAAGTATTCCTTTTTCTCATCGTCATTTGCTTGCGCTAAAACTTTATATTTTGTTTTGGTATCCATTGAATAGCCAACACCATATTTAACGCAAATTTCATCTGTTAGTTTTCGCTTTTCCTCAACAACATCCAACTCTAATTTTGCTTTTTGAATGTCTTTAATAAAGGATGAAACTAGTAAGAACGTGAAAATTGCAAAAGGAATAATTATTAAAAGGACTAATGGCACACTACCTGTTAATCCATTCAACACCACAGCAACACCGCGCGCGAATGCTGAATCGTCATAAACTCCAACAACCATACTCTCATTAGTTTTCCAAATATCAGCACCAAGGTTAGAACTTCCCTTTGTTTCGAACCACCTCTCGCCGTTAGAATCTTCATAAATTCCAACAATCTCGTGGAAAACAATCATACTTCCCGCATTTGCCGCCTCTTTGATTTCGTTAGATTGGAAACCAAAGAAATTGCCTATTGTTATGTGAGATCTTGTTTTAGTGTCCTCCAAATCAAGTTTGGTGGCATTTTCGCTATCAAATTCTGAGTAACTATCGCTATAAACATAAAACGCGATAATATCTCCCTCTCGCAAGGTGGAAGTGTCCACCGCTTTAACCACGGCATTATCTCCAACCTCAAAACCGCTTGCAACCATACTTCCGCTTGAAATTCGCATTAAACTAAATCCGGCAAAAGATGACGCTGTTCCATTAACTCTGCAAACAATTGAAGATAAGCAAAGCATAGAACTAATTGCAATAATACAAACAAAAACAATGTTGAGCATAATGGAAAAAACTTTTTTGTAGCCCGTTTTCTCTTTTAACAAATTTTCGTTTATTTTACGTTTTTTATTATATTTGTTATCAAGTTTATCGGCAACCTTTTTTATCGCGCGCTCAACACTATCATCATTGACAATAGTGATCTCTGCTTGCATATTTACCTCTTATATAAGTTATATAAATCAAAACTATATTTCACTACCGCTTAAAATAAACTTAACATTATTTAAATATTAATAATCAATTTAAAGCGTAATATAAAACTTAATAGTTTGTTTTATCATTTTTAAGTTTCGTGAAAATAGTTTGTAACTTTAAAAATGGTGCTCTAGGATAGTCATCTCAATACCCTAGCGCACAATTATTTTTTATTAAGCGCCCACTGCTGCGTCAACAGCGGTAAGAGTCCAAGTAACACCGCCACTAAGTGTTGCATTTTGATCTACATCTGCAACAGCGATGTTAACATAGATTACAAGCTCTTGACCAGGAGCAACTTCAACACCTTCTGTAATGTTCAAAGTTTCAACACCGCCATCAGCTAACTTATATTGATAAGTTACATTTAAATTATCTTTTACTAAACTAGCTTCTGCTCCGGTTACTTTAAATGTAACAGCAGGATCATTTCCTCCTAAACCATCATTGGTGTTTATTATAAAATATCTGAACAAAATACTTCGCTCTTGAGAAGTGAAAATTATATCAGACACTTGGTTGAATGAACTATTCGCTGAACCTGTTGCTTGGCTAGCAGTAAATGTAATTTTGTTTAGGCTATCACCTGTAGTTAAATCAGTATAACCTTCAGCTTCTTTTTCATCTGTAGTTAAACCACCCATTTTATAATCTCCGGTGATTGTAGCATCAACGTTGTATGCTATATAACTACCAGAGAAGTTACTTCCAACTTGAGCACGACCTGCTGCCCAAACTGCGACAATTGTTACAACTGCCACTAGTAGCACAACGCAAACTGCTGTGATAGAGATTGCTATCTTTTTTCTAGATGTCATATATCTTCTCCTTTTTTTTATTCTTGATCCCAAAGTTTGCGAGATGACAGCAAACTTCCCTACCCAACCAATGTTTTTAAAGAACATTAAAACTTATTAATTTTTAATGAAACGACCTACTTTCAATTATCCTTTGCTAGGAATTTAAGAATTAGCCATTTCATATCATCAAATAATGTATACCTATAAATAGACATACTTATTTGATAATACCTACGATGATTATACCTAATTTAAAATTATTTTGCAAATATTTTTAAATAAAATGCAAAATTTTGTAAAATTTTTTTATAAAGTGAATATTAAAAGCAAATTTGGTATTGACAAATTTATGCTTTTAGACTAGAATTATGATATGTTAAGCATAATAGTTATTGGATACATTATTGGATTAATCTTCTTTCCTAACAAATAGGAATTGGTTTTTAAAAAAATACATTTGTTTTAAATTAAAAAAATAGTTGTTTTAAAAATATAACAAGCATTTTAGCGAATAGAGATTTTAACTCAAAAATAAACATTCTAAATCAATATAGTTATCATTGACAAATGTAGAATTACACCTTGTAAAATTCGATTTTAATAAAAAAGAGCGCAATTTATGTAACCTTATTAGGAAACTTTATTAGCACTCTTTTTTATTTTGTTAAATTTGATTTGTTTGTGTTTCTTGCAAAGCAAGTTGACGCAATTTTTCGTTAATTTCAATGTTTAAAATTTTGTTGTAAATTTTTAACGAGTCGGCTGAAGCGGATTTTGATAATTTGAAAAACAAATTTCCGCACTTTCTTAAATTTTCCAAATTTTCAACTGTGTAAAACTCATCTGGAAGGTCGATAAAATAACCGTAATCTGAACAATTTGTGAAAGTTCCAGAACTGATTTCTTTTCTTGTAAATCTGATTTTTGAATATCTCATAGTGCTGTGACTAGGTCTAGCAGAAAGTTGCAAATGTCCTTTTGCAAAATCATTAAAGAAAGTGATGATTTGTTGTTTTTCTTCGTCTGTCATTTTATCTTTTACAACAGGTACTACAATGTTTTGTCTGCTTCTTTTAATTCTACGTTTTGCCATAAATCCTCCTAAACTTTAATTAATTTTAACTTGAAAATTCAATTTGTCAATAGAAAAATTAAAAAATTGTTTGAAAAATTAGTAAAAAACTTAAATTTTTAATAAATTTCATACATTTTTATAAAATTTTTACTATTTTTTTATTTTAACACATACGTTTTGATTACAATGTTTTTTACTAAGAAAATATTCAAATGTTTTAAGTTTAATAAATATTGGCATTATTTTCTTGCCAACACGAGCGCAACTGCGTAATTTTTTGAGTGTGAGATTGAGATTTCAATTTGTTTCACACCACAAATTTTCATTATCTCTTTTAAATATTCATTTTCAACTAGATAAGGTTTTCCGCTCTTTTCGTGGTCAGTTTCAATTTTATTAAACACGATATCATTTTTATTTAGCGCTTTTACTAAGGCTTCACGCACGCAATAAAATCCACATAGGTGTTCGGGTGGATTTTTTCTTGATTTTGCATACTCAAGTTCTTTCAAACTCATTATTCGCAAAAATTCTTTATCACTCCAACTATTAAATCTATCTATCTCTTCAATGTCTATTCCTATCATAATTCTCCTTAATCCGTTAATAGATTTTGATTATATTTTTTTATAAATAATGAAAAAATTTAAAAAATCACTATCTAACAAATTTAAATAATTAATATTGTTAAAAATTAAATAGGATTTTTAATTTTTTCATAAATTCTAAAAACACTTTTAGTTTTAATCAAAATTTTCCTCATCAAAATTTAAAGTTTTTAAAACTGAATTTATGCTATCCCAACTATAACCTAAATATGTTAAGCGCCTTATGAGTTTTTCGCGCGTTTTTTGGTCCATTATCTTATTTTTTAAAAATTTTTTTGCGTTAGTTAGGCAACTATCTTCATCTTCCAAATCGTTCAGTTTATCGTCTATTAAATCTTTGCTTATGCCTGACATTATGAGTTTTTGCTTTAACTTATTTTTGCTAAAATTTGGATTGGATTTTATATAACTTTCCATATAGATTTTATCATCAATCACACCATATTCTTTTAACTTTTCAATAACAGGCAAAATTGTTGCTTTTTTAAATTCCTTTTTATACAAATAATCGCGAATTTGCTTTTCAGTTTTTAGTTTGCTAGACGCATATTTCACTGCCACATTAAAAGCAATTTTTTCCATACTTTCTTTCACTGCTCTTTTAAATTTTTCATCATCAATTTCGCCATTGACTAACGAATATTTAACAATGATTTCACTAAACAAATCATACTCGCCAATATCAGTGCTAGCAACAAAAACATTTGCATCTTTTTTGCTTTTTAATTTCAAACTTAAAATTTTCATAATTAAATTATAGCAAAAAATTTTAGTTTTGTTAAACAAATTTAAACAACTAAAAAATTATAATAATTTTGAGAATTTGCAAAAAATTTTTTAAAAATTCAAAAATAACGTTATGTTTATTGAAAATTTAGCAAAAATTTGTCGATTTTAAATAAATTTTTTAATTTTTTTATGTAGTTTTAAATTTATTTTTATCTTTCTATTTAAATTTGTCATCTATGTAAATTTTTTTTAAAGTTTGATTTTTATTTCTATCATTGTTTATATATACAATTTTTGTACGATAAAAAATGGTTTATTTTTATAAAAATATATCAATTTAATTTTAACTTTTTGTTTTTATGTGGTATAATAATTATATTAAATTAAAAGGGGAAATATTTATGAAAATTAAATCTATTGTGGCTTATGAAATTATTGATAGCAGAGGCAACCCAACCGTTGAATGTGAGGTTACATTGATTGATGGAACAACTGCGCGTGCGTGTGTTCCAAGTGGCGCATCAACAGGCGAACGTGAGGCGCTTGAGTTACGAGATGGTGGAACTAGATTTCACGGAAAAGGTGTAACTAAAGCGTGTGAAAATGTTAACAAAATTATTGCAAAAAAATTGGTTGGAATGGATGCTAGCAAGCAGTCTTTAATCGACCAAACTATGATTGACCTAGACGGCACTGAATTTAAAACAAAATTAGGTGCAAATGCTATGTTATCAGTGAGCCTTGCTGTGGCACGTGCGAATGCGAAAAGTAAGAATAAAGAATTGTATCAAACTATAGGAAAAGGCACCACTCTTCCACTTCCTATGATGAACATTATAAATGGTGGTGCGCACGCAGATTCGAATGTGGATTTCCAAGAGTATATGATTGTTCCAATTGGTGCAAAAACTTTTAAGCAAGCAATGCAGTTTGCAAGCGAAACTTTTATGGAATTGAAGAAAGTTTTAAAGCAAAAAGGTTATTCAACAGGAGTTGGCGACGAGGGCGGATTTGCACCTAACTTTAAAAATAACACCGAACCACTTGACGCAATAGTTTTAGCAATCACAAACGCAGGCTACATCCCAGGAAAAGACATTGCAATTGCGCTAGATGTTGCTTCAAGCGAGTTTTATAACAAGGAAACAAAAAAGTACGAACTTATTAAAAGCAAAGGCGGAAGCCTAACATCAAATGAGATGATAAAATGGTATAGCAAACTAATTAAGGACTACCCTATCATTTCTATTGAGGACCCGCTTAGCGAAAACGATTGGAATGGCTGGATTAAAATAACTGAAAAACTAGGCAAAACTATTCAACTTGTTGGTGATGATGTGTTTGTTACTAATCCTAAAATATTCAAAGAGGGAATTGAAAAAGGAGTTGCAAACGCAATTTTAATTAAACTCAATCAAATCGGAACACTCACTGAAACGTTAGATACCATTCGCCTTGCAAAAGAAAATGGCTATAATACAATCATTTCACATAGAAGTGGCGAAACTGAGGATACATTTATTGCCGACCTTTCGGTTGCTGTGGATGCTGGTCAAATAAAAACAGGTTCAATCTGCAGAACAGATAGAGTTTGCAAATATAATCAACTAATACGCATAGAAAGAAAATTAAAGCAAAAAGCCAAATTTAACACAAAAATTTAAAAAATTTCTTAAATTTTCATATTTTTAACATTGTTTTTGTAATTTTTTCATAAATTTTTGCAAATTTTTAATAATTTTTATAACTTTTTATATTTTTAATTCATAAATTGTTTTTTTGATGAAATAAGTTGAAAAACGTATTACACATTAATATTTTTGATAATTTGTTCATTTACAACAATAAATTTTAATTAGTTATTTTAAACGAAAAGGAATTTTATGATAATTTCAATCGATGGACCCGCTGGGAGTGGAAAGTCTACTGTTGCATCAATACTCGCCAAAAAATTAGGATTTATTCATTTCAATTCGGGGTCGCTTTACCGCGCTATAACCGCGTATTTAATCGCAAACAATGTTGACGTTAAAAATCTAAGCAACTCTTCTCTTCTAAAAGATTTAAAATTAGAAGTGAAGTTTTTGTTTGACGAGCAACACGTTTTTGTAAATGATATTGACTACACAAACGATTTAAGAAACACCACCGTTTCAACGCTCACTCCTATTGTTAGCATTCAACCAAAAGTTAGGTCTATTGCGGATAATGCTCAGCGAAAAATCGCAAAGACGAATAATTTAGTTATTGACGGGCGCGATATTGGTAGTTACGTTTTTCCAAATGCTGAAATAAAATTTTATCTTGATTGCGATATAACAGAACGCGCAAGGCGAAGAAAAAAAGAATTGAAAAATGAAAGTTTAACCTTAAAAGAAATTGAAAAAATGTTGCTTGAGCGCGACACGTTTGATAAAAACAAAAAGATTGCCCCTCTAGTTATTCCAAATGGCGCTATTATAATTGACTCAACAAATTTAAATATTGACCAAGTTGTTAACAAAATGTTAAAACATATAAAAATTGAAAAAATTTCTTAAAAACTTAAATTTTTTTAAATATTTTTAACACTTTTTAAATTTTTTTTCGTTTTAAATAAATTTTTTTAAAATTTTAAAAAATAGTTATAATACTTTTAGTTAAAAACATTATGAATTTTAATTAATAAAGAAATATCAATTTAAAATAAAATCATTTATATGTTTAAAAAGGTTTGTTTAATCAAAGTAAAACAACCTATTTGGGTAACCAAATTTCTCTATTACAGATTTATTTTTAAATAAGGTATTGACAACACACCGTTTTCGTGTTACAATCGCAAGACTGATAGAATTTTGCTGATTTTGAATTAATAGACTAAATAGTCAGTCGGATGAAAACTAATAAAAAATTAAAAAAATTTATCATTTGTGCGGCTTTTATGGCATTTTTCGATAAATTTTGCGTGATTTTATAAGTTTTACATTAAAAATTTTAAAAATCAGTATTGACAATCAGTCGAATCTATATTATAATCTTTTTAGAAAAAAGATATTTGGAGGGGTCAATATGAGGACTAGCCTAATTACAACCGGCAACTTAATTGCTTTATATAATGGATATTTGCGTAATGATACCGCAACAGATTTTTTAAACTATTTAGCGAGCAACAATTACTTGGTTGCTGTAAATGGCAACTCTTTACAATTTGAAAATGCTGAGTTTCCACCAGCAACAACTGACTTAAACTATCAAATTGATAATCCTACTCATAGAGAAAAATTAGGTGAATTATTTGATTTTATTGCCGAATATGATGAAAGTGTTCAAGATTTGATAGGCACAACAACAAAGGAAGAAGTGTTGCAAGACATTGAGGCTAACGCATTTGTAAATAGTTATAAACTTGACACTTACTATCACGAAAAACTTTTTGAAAAGTATAAGCTTGGCGATAAAAATCCAAAACTAGATAAAATGAAGAGAAAAACCACTTGGGTTGCTAAAAAATTTGTTATTCCTACATTAATAACCGCAGCAATAACCACAGCAGTCGGCGCAACTATCGCTTTAATACCAGCCCTTGCAGGTACGTCAATATTTTGGTCAGGAAATGTTCTTGTTGGAATACGATCTCTTGGTCAATTAGGTCTATTGAGTGGATTAATTGGAACACCAACATTTATTTTAGGAAAAGATCTTATAAATTGGTTAGTTTATAAAAGATATTCTAATGAAAACCAATTAGAAACTCTTAAAAAATCTGATGTTAAAAATGTTAATGATATTAATTCTTTAAATCTGGGTATTGTGAATTTAATTAAAAACTTTAAAGAGGACCAAGAAATTATTGATGAATGCAGAAAATCAAAAAATCCATTCAAACGTTTAAATGGTTATATTCATAGAAAATGGAATAGAAATAAATTGCACTCCCTAACCGCTTTCACAAGAGATTTTTTAAAAGTTTACAACTCAACAGTTGATGCTAATGATAGAGCGAAATACGCTGCATACTTAGAATATATTGAAAATTTCTGCAATGAAGTTTACACTAAAGACGAACAACAAGCCCTAAGAAATAAGAAAAGAGGCAAAACTTCTAAGAGATTATATGCAGATATCTTTGTTAGAGAACTTATTCCTTATCTTGACAATGAAGATCAATCTCGTAGAAAATCTAAAGCAAAATCAATAAAACGTGCAGTGACAGCCCGCCGAGAACTAGCAAAAGCAACTCTTGGAGATGAAACTGCAAGACCTATTAAATTAATTGAAAAACAACCTTCTGGCAATGAACCAGTGCGTAGAAATCGCACAGTTAATATACCATCAACTCCTACACCAAACCCAGATAGAAAACTATTACCATCCCGTGGTATTATATATCTTCCTGGTGAGATCGCAAAAGAGCCTACTTCTAAGAAAGTTAAAGACCCTACATCTGTTGAATACACAATGAGTGGAAATGGTTATGATATTGTTATGCAAGATACCCCAACTCAGCAACAATCAAATAATTCAACTAAACAACCTGCAAAAACAACAACTCCAACTCAACCAAAAGTTAGCCCAACTCAACCGACAAACACTCAACCACCTGTTAAACCAACCAAACCTTTAATAAAAACCAAAGAAGAAGAGGTTAAATCGACAAAAACAATAGAATCAGATAAAAAAGTTTTGGAATTTTTAAGCGGTTATTATGATCCTCAAAAGGATAAGTTCAGAGACGACAAAGATATTAAAGACAATATGGAACTTTTTGACGAAACTATTAGCGAAATGACAAAAGGTGCTTTATCTCCAAAAGAAGTGGCAGATTTTAGAAAATCAATTAAAGATGCACAAGGAAAAACGGGTAAATTTGGAGAATCTCTCACTTGGCACACAGCAAAGGCTACTCGAACAAAATTAAAAAGAAAACAATATGAGTTACTTTATAAATTAAGTAAAATCGATGAAAAATTTGGAATTAGTGATGCTGATTATTATACAAATGAAATAACAAAATTAATTACAGAAATTGAACAAGAAAAAGCATTAAGAGCACAAAAGACACAAAGCAAAACAAATAATATATAAAAAATCGAGCGATATGCTCGATTTTTTTGTGTTATCAAATTGTTAAGAATAAAATTTATTAAAAACAAATATATGTTATTGATTTATTACATATTATTTCATTATTTAATTTTACTTTTAAATTAAATTGCTTTTTAGTAATTTTGGCAATCGATTTCGAAGTAACTTTGCGGATGAGAGCAAACAGGGCAAACTTTTGGAGCAGTTTTGCCAACGTGTTTGTGACCACAATTTCTGCACACCCAAACAACAGCCTCTTTCTTAACAAAGCATTTTTTCTTTGTTACGTTTTCTAAAAGAGCATTATATCTTGCCTCATGCTCTGCTTCGATTTTTGCAACACCTTCAAAAAGTTTTGCAATAGCTAAGAAACCTTCTTTTTTAGCAGTTTTTGCAAACTCTGCATACATATCTGTCCACTCATAGTTTTCTCCTGCTGCTGCGTCTTTTAAATTTGTGATAGTGTCTGGCACAGCGCCATCGTGCAAAAGTTTGAACCACATTTTAGCGTGCTCTTTTTCGTTGTTGGCAGTAAGTTCAAAAATGCTTGCGATTTGCTCGTAACCTTCCTTCTTTGCTTGGCTAGCATAGAAAGTATATTTATTTCTTGCTTGGCTTTCTCCTGCGAAAGCGGTCATCAAATTCTTCTCTGTTTGACTACCTTTTAATTGCATAATTTTTCCTCCTAAATGAATTTTAACAATACAATTATACATAAAACAAAATATAAAATCAATCGTTTTATTGTTGTCTATGTAAAAATTTTTTGTTTTTTTAATTTGAATTTATTATTTATTTTTATTCTCCGTTTTAGTTTTTCTTAATATTTGCTTTCTTGGACTACCTCTCCGTCAACTTCACTACGTTTCGTTGCCACCTCCCCAAACACCACCCCTCTGCGACTTTGTCTTACGGGGACCCCGTCGGGGAGGCAAGAATTAATATACTCTATCTATCTGCTATAAACCGAGTTGTTAGCAATCTTTATTGTGGACTTATACTTTGTCTGTAAACTTTGCTTATTTAGGATGCTACACTTTGCTCACTAATTTTAAATATTCTAAATCATCCTTAATTCTTGGCTCCCCGATGGGGTTCCCCGTAAGACAAAGTCGCAACGGGGTGGTGCTTGGGGAGCTGGCAGTTCGTAGAACTGACTGAGAGGTAGTATCAGTAAAATACCTTATTCATTTATATGTTAATAGTCGTTAATACTCCTACTTTGACAGGTTCCTCGCAATGCATCATCGCAGTGAGGTGGTGCTTAAAAAGTTGTGTAACAGCAGAGCGACAGATATATTATTTAATATAAATTAGTTAAATAAGTCAATTAAAATTTTCTATCTTTTTTCTTAATCATTCCTTTTTCTCTGCCGTTGTTTGACGGAGTGTAGTACACTCTATCTTTCAATTTATCTGGCAAATATTGTTGGCTAACGTAACCGCCATAATCGTGTGGATATTTATATTTAGGCGGATTTTTTATGTCGTAATGATAATTTTTAAGGTGTTCGGGAACGTTGTCATCTGGGTTAAATTCTGCGTCGGCGTGTGCTGAATCTAGTGCACGAACCACACTATTTGATTTTTCCGCCTCGCAAACGTAAATTATCGCGTGAGCAAGCGGAATTCTACCTTCTGGAAGCCCTAAATTTTGCATAGCATTCATAGCAACCATAGCAAGAAGTGCGGCATTGCTATCTGCCATTCCTACATCTTCGCTCGCGTGCGCCACTAGTCTACGGCAAATCAAAAGCGGGTCGCAACCTGCAGTTATCAACCTCTCAGACCAATAAAGCGCCGCGTCTGGATCCGATCCTCTAAGGCTTTTGCAAAACGCGCTTAGCATATCGTAATACAAATTTTCATCCACACTGATAATCGGGCGCTGAATGCACTGCTCCGCCACCGATTTGTCGATTACAATTCCGTACTTACTAGGTTTGGTTGTGATAACAGCAAGTTCAAGCGCGTTATAGGCAGAGCGCAAATCTCCGTTTGAAAACATTGCAATATGATTGATTGCGTCCATATCTATTTTAATTTTTAGTTTTCCAAACCCTCGCTCGCTATCTTTAACAGCCCTTATCAGCGCGTCTTTTATATCGTCCACGTTAAGATGACTAAACTTAAAAATTCTACACCTACTCACAATTGCGGGTGTCATACTAATGTGTGGATTTTCGGTTGTTGTGCCAATAAAAGTGATATATCCGCGCTCAACCGCCTCCAACACACTATCACTCTGCGCTTTGTTCCACCTATGACATTCGTCAAGTATTAAAATTGTGCTTTTGCCGGTTAATTCAAAGTGAGATTTTGCGTCGGTTATCACTTTTTTTGCGTCAGCCACCCCGCTCGACACCGCATTCAATTTAACAAACTTTAATCCTAAACTATCGGCTATAATGTAGGCAAGTGTGGTTTTCCCAACCCCAGGTGGACCATAAAAAATGCAACTACCAAGCCTATTCACACTTAGCGCGCGCCTAATTAAACTATTTTTGCCAACAATATCAGTTTGACCAATAAATTCGTCTAAACTTCTCGCTCTCATACGTTCAGCAAGTGGCACCGAACTATTCAAAACACTTTCTTCAATTTCTCCATTATTTTCTTTTTTCATACGTTTATTATATCAAACTAATAAAAACTTTTCAATCTTTTTAAAATAATTATTGTTTTATTTAAATTTTCATAGATAATATTATAAAATTTTATTTCACGTGGATGACTTTCTTTTGTCCGTTTAAAATGTAGGTTAAGGTGTAGGACAAATTGTAGTTATTTTTTGTTAGTTTTATGTGGTCGTTATTTAGGTCGATTTTTAAAATTTCACGCATTATTTTTAAATATCTTTTTAGTTTAGTGCAGTTGTTAAAGTCAAAAATATTATTTAATATGTCTAAAATGGCAGTTTGTTTTAAAGTGGTTAAATCAAAGTTATCACTTGTTATGCGCACGCAAAAATATTTATAAAATTTTTTGCAATTCATAATTATTTTTACCTCACCAAGTGCATTAAAATATAGATAATCACGGCGGACAAACAATTTATCCACATTTTTTATTACCACTGTTCTATCGTTTTTCTTTAAATAAACATTTTTGTCAATAACAAGGATTTTTGCGCCATAAATTTTTATTCTATGACGTTTATTAGACGAAAAAACAACACCATATTTGTTAACCACCGCATTTTCTATGGTCTTATATCTAATATTTTTAAACTTTAAAACAATTAAAAACGCAAAAAATGTTAAAAAGTAAGCAAAAAAGATGATAATCACGTTTAAATTTTACCCTATTAGATAAAAATAAGACATACCAAAAAAAATTTTACTTTTATAAAATTTTCTATTACTAAAAACTAAAAGCATAAATTAAAATTGATATTAATATTTTTAGTTTTATATTGTCGCTTTTAAACAAATTTTATAGATAGTAGAAAATACGTTTGACAAATTTTTACTTACAAACTAAAATAAAAGTATCAAATTAAAAGGAAGTGGAAAAATGAAAGTTAAAATTGGATTAAATGGTTTTGGAAGAATTGGTCGTCTTATTATGCGTGCAAGTGTAAATCGCGATGATGTTGAAGTGGTTGCAGTGAACGACCCATTTTTAACACCTGAATATGCGTGCTATCTATATAAGTACGACACTGTTCACGGAAAAGCAGATAGCGAACTAAAAGTTGCTGGTGAAAATTTAAAATTAAATAGAAAGCCGGTTGCATTCTTTATGGAAAAAGAGCCTGAAAACATTCCTTGGGCAAGCGCCGGCGCTGAATACATCATTGACTGCACAGGAAAATTTACAAATGCGGACGATGCTATTCGTCACTTAAAAGGTGGCGCTAAAAAAGTCATTATCAGTGCGCCTGGAAAGAATTGCCCTACTTTTGTGTGTGGCGTAAACGAGGATAAATATGACCCAAGTATGACGGTCGTTTCAAACGCAAGTTGCACAACAAACTGCCTTGCTCCACTCGTTAAGGTTATTGACGATGTGTATGGTGTGGAAGAAGGCCTTATGAGCACAATCCACTCAACAACTGCCACTCAACTAACTGTTGACGGCGTTTCTAAAAAAGATTGGCGCGGTGGTCGTGCTGCTAGCGCAAATATTATCCCTAGTTCAACGGGTGCTGCTAAGGCGGTTGGCGAAGTTTTGCCACACCTTAAAGGTAAACTCACGGGAATGAGTTTTAGAGTGCCAACTATTAATGTTAGCGTTGTGGATTTCACTGTTAAACTTAAAAAGCCAACCACATATGAGCATATTTGCAAGACTATGAAAAAGTATAGCAAGGATATTATGCCAAATGTTCTTGCCTACACAGACGAGCCTGTTGTTTCTTCCGACTTTATTGGAGATTATCACACTTGCATTTTCGATGAAAAGGCAGGAATTATGATGAGCCCTACTTTTGTGAAACTTGTTGCGTGGTATGATAACGAATATGGTTATTCATGTAAATGCCTTGACCTTGCTGTTGCAATGCACAAAAAGGACACAAAAAAGGTTAAATAAGTTAATTAATATGAAAATTTAACTCACTTATTTTAGATTGCTTTTAACAACAATTTTAGCATTTTATTAAAAAATATTAAAAACTAAAAATTTAATAAAATAATAGCAAAAATATTTATCAAGATAAAATTTTAATAAATTTGTGAAAAAATCACTAAAAAACTTTAATTTTTAACAAAAAATGTAAAATTTTTGACATTTTTTAAAAAAAGTATTGACAATGTAAAATTTTATTGCTACAATTTTTTCGTCGAACGAGTTGTTTTAAACAAAAAAATTTTATAAAAGGAGAATTATTCAAATGGTTAAAGAAACAATTATTAGACAACTTAATATGAAATTTAGCCATACGAATGGTTCTATTTAATTTTTTATATATTTAATTTTTAAATAAACCTTCGTATGCAAAAAAAAATTATTACGGAGGTTTTTTTATATGAAAAATAAAAAGGAAAAAGTGAAAAATATTTCACTTTCAACCTACTTTGCCAAATATAAATTTGGAATAATTTCGTATATTTTAGTCTACTTAATTGCGGGCGCTGGCACAGTTATGCAAACAATACTTTTTGCGAGTGCTATTGAAAACATTACTCTATCTTTTTATAAAGAGGCAATGATTATATTAGGAATTATTGCAGGAATTATTCTAATAAAAAGAATTTGTTGGTATTTATCAGGATTAATTTATCAAAAGTACGCCAGCAAAATTATGGCAGATTTAAATTTAGATTTAGCAAAGCAGGCATTTAAATTGAATTCTAAAACGTATAGTGATCACGAAACGGGAAAATTTGTTCAGCGAATTATCAACGATCCAGAAAAAGTTGTTCAAAATTTAGCTGATTTGGTTGATATTGTAACCGATATTATAACTTCACTCGTTATGACCATTTATATTGCAACACTAAACATATTTATTGGCATTGCTATACTAATAATAGTTGGTTTGTGCATATTATTAGAAAGATTTAGGCGCACTAGAAATCAAAAAAATTTATTTTATATGCGAAGAAAGAACGACAAAATTCATTCGCTAACCACCGAGATTGTTAGAAGCGAAAAAGATATAAAATCTTTAGGTCTTGAAGATAAACTTAGTGAAATTTCAAAGCAGTATTATGATGAATATCAAAAGGCATCTTACAACTATGAAGTTAAAGATCTGACTATGTGGAACCTTAGAAATATCATTGTTGAAATTTTCGGAGTGTTACTTTTAATTCTTGGAGTTTATTTAATTGATATTTCTATTCTAACACTTGCATCGTTTATGATAATTTATTCTAACAACAATAACCTTTCATCATTTGTTTGGTGTTTTGGAAAAATTATGGACATCTTTTTACAAGTTAAGACTGCTTCTGTTAGAATGTTCACTCTATTTGATAATGAAGAATATGTTTGTGAAAGATTTGGAAACACTCATCTTGATAACATTAAAGGTAAAATTGAATTTAAAAAAGTGTCCTATTCATTTATTGAATACGAGCAAACTGACGACGATAAGCCACTTAGTAGAAAAGAATTGAAAAAACTAAAAAATAAAAAACGCAAAATTGAAAGTGTTAATAAAATTTTTGATAAACTGTCATTTAAAATTCAACCAAACACAACTGTTGCGTTTGTTGGAAAATCAGGTTCTGGAAAGTCCACAATTTTAAATTTAATGTCTAAAATGTATGAAGTTGATAGTGGCGAGGTTTTAATTGACGGAGTGAATATCAACGATTTAGATAAAGAAACTTTAAGAAGTTCAATATCTTTAGTTAATCAATTCCCATACATATTTGATATGACGATAAAAGAAAATCTTCTTCTTGCTAAAAAAGATGCAACTGATGAAGAAATAAATAAAGCGATTGAGCAAGCATCTTTAAAAGAATTTATTTCAAGTCTAAAAAAAGGTGTGGACACAAAAGTTGGTGAAAGTGGAATTAAACTTTCAGGCGGTCAAAAGCAAAGGTTGGCAATTGCCCGAGCATTGCTAAGAAACTCTCCTATCATCATATTTGATGAAAGCACAAGTTCGCTAGATAATTTTGCGCAAGAAGATATTAAAAAGTCGATTGATAATTTAAAAGGAAAGAGCACAATTGTAATTGTTGCTCACAGGCTTTCAACAATCAAAAACGTTGATAAAATTTTCTTTTTAAATAGTGGAAAAATTGTGGATACAGGCACATTTGATGAACTATTCAAAAACAATCCAAAATTCAAAAAAATGTTCTACGCTGAAAATTTAAACGATGAATTAAATTAAAACAACGAAATATGATTTAATTTAATTTTACAAATTGTTAATTTTAACCTAGTGTTCACCAATACGAAAAAAAAATGTTTCAATTAAAAAACGCACTAACTTTTTAAACACAATGTTTATAAAATAGTGCGTTTTTTTATTTGTTAAATTATAACACCTGAAGTTATAGCTGTTGTTGTTGAATCAATTAATGAAATTAAATAAATTGATTCAATTATTGTGAAACACAAACCTATTAGAAAGAAAGCAAGCACAATAATACTTAACACCAATCCTGCAATGTGGAAACCTTTATTTTTATATTTACCTGATTTAAATTTAGAAAAGCTAATGCAACTAAAAATCAAACCTAACACACCTAGTATGAGAGTGAAAAAGCTGTAAGTATTCATAAAAAATGCAACAATACCTAAAACCATACTAGCGATGCCATAACCGCAATTAGTTTTCTTAATTTCGCTTTTTTCTAAAGTGTTAGTTTTCTCATGTGTTTCAGTTGCAACGTTTGAAGTGCTTGCTTCTGTTTCTAGATTTTTGTTATCAACGTTTTCGCTAGCATTATTTTCAACATTTTCATCTGAAATATTGTCTGCTTTTGCAACCGCATTATGGATTAAACTATTTTCTACTCTTGCACCACAATTTGAGCAAAATTTTTGACCATCTACTATTTCTGCACCACAATTTTTACAATTCATATATACCTTCCCACCTTACTATATAGATATTAACATAAAAAAAATATTAATGTCAATATTTGTTGAAATTTTAATTTAAAAATTAACGATTTTGAAAAACCGCGTAAGAGCCACTTCATTTTTTCTTATTTAATTCTTTTTTAGATTTCTGTAAACTCGTGCAAATAATAAAGTTTATTTTGTACATATTTACATATTTTTGTATTAAAGGCTAACATTTTCGACAAATTTATTACAAAACTTGACTTAAATTTTTATTATTGATAGCATTTTAATACAAAACATTTTTCATTCAGGGGAATTATGAAAAAGGAAAAAATTAATGTTGGTCGAACTATAAATGATAATTCAGCCTTTATTCTTACATCGAATTTTTGCAAAGCGAAGGATATTATTTTCGTAAAAAATATAATTATTCAAAATTCAATTTTACGATTTGTTTAGTTACATTTTCTTTATCTATAATCTTAACATTTATTGATTTAGATTTGTTTTGTATTTTTTAATATTAACAACACTATATTTAATCTTTAATACCTTTTCGCTTGTGCTAATCTTTAAGCAATTTTCATCAATTAACTTAAAAAACTATGAAGAAATTGCAAAAAACAAACTAAACAATTTAAAATAACAATTTTTTTAAAAAAACTATAAGCATTAAACAAACTTATAGTTTTTTAATAATCCCTCGTATATAATGTGTTTATTATTTAATCTCAAAAAGTCAATCGGCTTAATTATTTGTGGTAATGAATTTGAGTTTTCTATATCAAAGTAGGCAAGGCAGGCGCGCACAAATTGTGAACAATAATATCTATGTTTTGGCTCAAAATTTTTCTTAAAGCAAGCGCAAAACACTCCTAAATAATTATAATGAAATTTAACTTTGTTTTTATGTACGTATTCAATGAAATATTTAATGCTATTATACTGCTCAATACTAACTTTTAATTCAATAACTAAAGCTTTGGTTTTGTAAAAACGTTTGAATGTGCCCGTATTTTTCCCTTCTTGCACAAATCCGCCAACAAAAGGGTTGTATGGATTAAGTCTACCAAATGAATACATAACTTCAAGGTCGGGCGAAAGAGCGATTGACGCGTGATTGTATCTTGCGCGTGTGAAAAACTTTAATGCTCTTGAAAACATTGTGCCCGTTTGACTTAAAACAATATAAATGCTTTTTTCCATTTTATTAACCCTATCATAAATAAATTTGATTTAGGAGTAAACTAAAGCCTATTTTATCAAATCAAGTTAAAATCGATTGTTGATCAATAATGTAAATTTTAATTTTCTTATAATTAGATTATATCAAAATTTTAAAGAAATTTCAATTATTTATACTATGTTATTTTCAATTACGAGAAATTATGCCCTACACCTGTTATGCGAATCATTTCATCATAACTATCAAATATGAACAATTTGTAATCATCATTATTATCCGCTAAATAAGTTTCATCTGTGAAGAAATCTGCTAAAGCATAACTCTCATATTCGCCAGTTGTAAACAATATAAACACCTTTCCTTCAGGTTTTCTTTCAATCAAGCTTTTTTGTTGAAGCCAATAATAACCTGTATCAATATTGGTATCATCTGCCGAATAAGAAATATGTCTAACTTTTACTTTACCATTAGACAGTTCAGTTAAAACATTGCCATTCCAGAAAGTTGTATAACCCTCATAACATTCATTATCAATAAGTTGTTCTACCACTTGCCTATGTGCATATGTATTATCTATGTTCCATAGAGTTGAATAGTTTATTGCACTTAACGTTACACTAGTTAAACTAATCGCACATAAAGAACTAACAACAATACTTTTTTTTACACCATTTTTTATAAGATTTTTAAATACTGCTGTTATTACAAATAACGTGAAAATACTTGTTGGAACTAAATATGCAGTCATAAAAGTCATATTTGTGAATGTGTAAATTCCAATATAAATACATATTGATGTTAACAAATAGATAGATACACTCTTTTCAGCTAAACTTAAATTAGATGATTTTTTAAATGCAAACACAAACAACGCGATTAACAGTACTATCAAAAGAATCTCTAGGTAAATATTATATTCGCTAATTAGTCCTAATACATAAAATAAACCATAAAGCGCATTTCTTAAGCCGTTTATATTGAATATGGTCATTAAATTGTCCATATAACCATAATTTGAAAATCCAAATGATTCAGATAAGTAGAAATGATTAATCAGCACCCCAATGCAACCTATAGCACAAACAAAAATCATAAAAATAAAGAATTTTTTACACGTATTAAAGCTTTTGCTTTTTAAATTTAGCAAGAATACAACAAAACTAGTTATGCCAATAGGTGCAAAAATATTAATTAAGTTTCTTATACCACACAAACCCGCGATTAATGATAATATTAATGCAAGCACTATAAATACACCTTGCTTTTTCTTATTTTCGCTTTTTATAGAAATAAATGACAAAGCTAGAATATTTAATGTTAGAATCACATTTGATGTGTAATACAATGCGTAAATTATATATTCATAATATTTAGTTGACAATGGTAAAATTAAAAAAGATGCGATTATTGGAAAATACTTATGTTGATTAATTGAATACATAAAGAAAAACACACTTGCTAAAAAAATACCAACAACAATAACAATTGTAATCACTCTTATTATGTGCCAATTAGAAGTTAAATAAAAAAGTGGAGATGCAATTAATTGCATATAAAAAAGTCTGATTTCTGTTGAGTAATACCAATCGTGATTTAAAAGTTGACCTGAATTTGCAACAATTTCTGCTAATATCATTTCGCTTGAAATGTCTGAATTTAATAAATAATCTATTCGTTGATTTATAAAACAAATAAAAGTTATAAACAAACAAGCAAAAATTGTATAACTTATACCATAATAAATTTTCATTTTCTTACTATTCATACATATCCTCTTTTGAATTTATTTATATTGAAATTTTTTTAAATCAACAACATTGTTTTTAACTTCAATACCCTCTTGCATCAAAAACTTTTTTTGCCCTACAATTCCGCCAAAAGCATAGTTTTTTGACAACCCACCTTTTGCGTTTACCACTTTATAACACGGATAATTTTTCACATCATTATTTTTATGCAAAACATTTCCAACCACGCGCGCCAAATTTTTATTGCCTAAAAACTCTCCAATTTGAGAGTAAGTTACAACCTTACCCTTTGGAATAGTTTTCAAATATTCATAAACTTTATCTTTAATGTTTTCCATACTTATTAAATAAACTTTTTTAAAAATCTAAAAATTTTTGCTTTTTTAACGAATATTTATAGATTTTTCACTATTTTTTCTCATTATTTGAATTTTTTTTAATTTTTCCCTTGTACTTAGTTGTGTACCCTTGATTTTCCTCCGGACGAAGTGCATTTGGAAAATTCATATCTGTTTTAATGTCGTTTACAATTTTTTGAAGTTCATTAGTTATGAAATATGGATTTGTTATATCGTGTAATACTGTTGCTTCAGTTTTACTCTTTATATAAATATCTCCAACTTTTAAAGCTCTATCAATCAAACCAACGCGCAGATTGACAGTTTGAATATCTATATAATAAACATTTTTAATGTCAATTAAAATACCCGTTCGAATTATAATTCTTTTATTAGTGAATGCGTATTCTATGTTTTTATACTGCGCCCACGCGGTTATCACATTGCTTAGCCAAATCCAGACGGGCAGTAAATGAATTAGGAAGAAAACAATGATAAAAACAATTAGGAAAGTTGGCATTTGTGAAGTCGAACCTGATCTGAACAGCATAAAAATAAATCCGCCGTCAAAAAGCGCCCATATTATCACAATAGGTAGCATTGTTAAAATTTTTGACCAAATAAACGCAGACTTTTTAGGCTTTCCGCGCCATAAAATTTCTTCATCTGCTTCAATTAAATCTTCAATTTTGTTTGACGACATTCCGTCATCTTTAAAATACTTCTCATTATATTTTCCCATATCAACCTTAAGATTATTATATTATAAATATTGTTTTAAAGCAAACATTTTGCCTGTTATATTTTAAAATATAAATGTCAATAAGCAAACGCACAACATAAAGTGAAACTATAGGAGTTTTTATGTATAATTACATTGATAAACAATTTTTACAATTAATTGACGATATAAAATCAAAAAATAAAATGCAGATTTATAGTCATATGCTAGAAAAATTTAAGTCTGTTCCAATTCTTACGCAAGTTTCAATACAACTATTTTTAAATAAATTCAACTATTGGGGAAAAATTGAAATAGAAAATTCAAATTATGAAATGATTGAAAACAAAGCAGAAATTTTTGCTAAAAGAATTGATGAGTATGTTGAACTTTATAACAACCTCTCCGATTACAAATCTAAATACATACTTTTTTCAATTTTGAATAATTTTTATAATTTTGATTTTACTAACTTAAAAAATTGTATGGAACACATTTTCAAACACTATTTTGACTTAGACCTCATAGATACAAACGAAAATGAAGTTTTTGTTGACGTTGGCGCTTTCACAGGCGATAGCACTATCGATTTTATTTCAAGTTTTGGCGAAAATTCATATAAAAAAATTCTTTGCTATGAAATTTGCAAAGAAAATATCGAAAAAATGCAAAAAAATCTAAAAAATTATAAAAATATTTACATTTTTGAAAAAGCCGTCACCAATTTTAATGGCACAACTCATTTTGATAAAAGTTTAGACCTTTCCACAAACTCAACACAGGAAAACGGCGAACTTAGTGTTGACGCAGTTAAACTTGACGACGATATAACCGAAAAAATAACAATGGTTAAAATGGATATTGAAGGTGGCGAGATGAACGCGCTAATTGGAATGAAAAACCACATTAATAACGACACTCCAACACTTCTAATCTCAGTATATCACAACAACACCGACCTATTAGACATTCCAAAATACATTTCAACCATAAACAAAAATTACAACTACCACCTTCGCTACTACGGCGGACCATACTACGCCACAGAAATCGTCCTAATCGCCCTAGCAAAACATCAATAACAATAAATTTATTAAAAATAATCCGTATGATTTTCCGCCACCAAAATTCCCGTGATCCAAAATTCACCGCTAATAACTTTACCTTTTGCCAGCATTTTAGAATCAATCAACTTTGGGTCAACCAATAATTTAATCATAAGTCCTAAGCTCGTTACATCTATTTCATAAAAATTTATTTGTTATAGGATTTTTTGAAAGTGTATAATCTTGAATAATTCCGCTAACAAATCCTTTTGCTCTTATTTTTAACGCAATCTTCAAAGTATCTCAAAATATCTGGAAACAAGATATAAAGTCCAACACTTTCATCTTCCGCATATCCATCAAAACTATCTTTGACATATTCTTGAATATCTGGAATATTTTGAGTGAAAAACTCCACAATTTCATTTTCCTATTCCCTTTTTTCAGAAATATTTAAAGTTAACTTATAATCACTGCACTCATTCAAAACTTGTTCCCAATTTTCAGCAAAATTATCATAAAGTGTGCTTGTTTGTGGATTTTGTAAGAAAATTAAATAATAATCCGCTTTCTCGGCACCTGACAACTTTTTATCATTCACATTATATTTTTCAATCCATAAAAGCCAATCTTTGTATTCGCCTTCTTCAATTTTATATTTCTTGTTTACTTGCAAGTTTTCCATACAAACTCCTTTTATTCTTCGTATTCGCTTGGATTTTCTTTTAAATAGTTATACAAATTTACTAATATTTGCTTAGTTCCAATAAAGCTAAATGACAATTGATAGGTATCATCTATTGTGTTGCCTATATTACCACTAACTCTAACCGTATCTTTTTTACAATCAAAAACAATCGAACTGTCAGTGTTTTTAATTTCATCAATAACTTCAAAATGTCCTTCAAAATTATTTTCAATAATATTTTTCAATTTTGCTTTTAATTCTTCATCATCAAACGAGAACCCATCTTCCGCTTGGTAGTTTAGTTTTAAATTTCCTTCCCAAGAATTTGTTTGTGCTTTTATACCTATAATCAAGTGGTAGATATAAGAAATATCGCCCTTGACCTGCTTCACATACATGGTTTGGTAGTCATCCTGCCAAATAATCTTTTCCATACAAACTCCTTTTAGTTAAAAATTTTATCTGAAGCATTTTGCAATAAATGCATTAACAAAGTGTCTTTATAAAGCAAGTGAATTTCGTTATTGTTCACAAGTTTACCTAGATAACAATAACCATTTTCTTGCGTGATATAGAAAACTTTGTCTGTTAAAGAAACAAAATCAACTATATCTTTGCTTGAAACAACTCTTTTTGTTTCAGTATCTAAAATTTTGTAGTTGTTTTTATTATCATTTTCCACTTTTAAATTTTTGACATGCCCTTTCAACAAAAATTTTAAATAGTCAATTAAAGTTTGGTGTTCGGCGGTCTTGTGTTTTTGATATTCACTTGCAAGTTTTTCGCTAAAAAGTGGCAAAACAAAATCTATCTCTTCTTTATTTAATCCATCCACACAATCTTCAAAGAAAGCAACGCCAATAAAGTTGTCTATTGTTTCTTTGGTCAGTTTGTGATAACTCTCGCCAAACTTATCGCGGAACTCTTCCAAAATTTTAATAAACTTATTTAATTTCCCTTTGTTCCTATTTTTAACGCAATATTCAAAGTATCTCAAAATATCTGGGAATAAGATATAAAGTCCAACACTTTCAGCTTCCAAATATCCATCAAAACTATCTTTGACATATTCTTGAACATCTGGAATATTTTGAGTAAAAAACTCAACAATCTCGTTTTCAAGTTGTCTTTTATCTTTTTCGTTTTTCATACTAACTCCTTTTAAATATTTCTTACCACCGCGAACAGCACTAAAAAGATTAGTATGGCGGATAGGATTTCTCTAAACTTGTTGTAGGCTAGTTGCTTTTTGGTCAGTTTTTTGTCTTTATAATAGGTCAGCGATAACTGCGTGAATGTGAAGTATAGGCAAGCGCCGAGAATTGCAAGCGCGGTTATCATGCCAAATAAGATTGCGTTTTTGATAAAGAATAAACAAATTGCGCAAACTACCGCTATTCCAAGTCCGCCAAGTGCGATATATTGGTTGATTTTGGAGTTTTTAAGTTCCAAATCTTCCTTAATCTTTATATCTTCTTCGCTGATAAGTTCATCGATTGTTGTGTTAAACATTTCTGCAAGTAGTTTCAAACTTTCAATGCTTGGATAACCGTTGTCGGTCTCCCACTTAGAAACAGCAGTGCGTGTGACAAAAATCTTCTCCGCCAAATCATCTTGCGTGAAATTATTAGAATTTCTTAATTGCTTTAGTTTTTCTGAAAATTTCATATTATAAACCTAATTGCGCTAAAATCTTTTTAATAGCATCTTTGCCTTGAGTTACAGTGTATTTATATTGCTTTCCACTTTTAGTGTTTATTATAAGTTTTGCATCAAACAATCCGCCAGATAATTTTGCGCTTTCAATTTTTTCTCTATTGATAACAACACCCTCTTTGTATTTAATCTCTTTGCTTGAAAACGGAATTATAACAATTTGATTTCCGCGTTTAGAGATAACGTGCATAGAAGCAACTGCAGACCCAATCGCACCAAATAGTTGACCTCTTGAAGTTTGCCCCCAAGCCACAAGCCCATCATCTGCTAAATTTTTAGAAACTAATTCATTTGTTAAAGATTTTAAATTGTAACCCATACTCTTCTCCTTTTAATAACTACATAATATCATAAAACAACAAATTTGTCACGACACTTGCAGTCACTAACCTGTTTTTGGACTCTAATATTATTAGAATTGGTTTTTTTGTGTATTTTTTAGACTGATTTTTTATAATTTGATTTAAAAAAATAATTCAAACAGGATTTTAACTATTTAATAATTTTAGATGTTCTAAATATTTTTAATTAGATTTTGTAATTCACTTAGTTTTGATATAAACTTGCTTGCATTACTATTCTCTTCGCTAAAACGAGCCCATTTTTCTTTTTCTCGTTCCATATCGACACATAATTCCCTTGCAATTTGTTCGGGCGAACCTAGGAGTAAATATTCGTGATTTTCCACTATATACCAACTTGATAATCCACTATTTTCAACATTATGCTCTAAAATTTGTGAATAAAAATATATCTTTTTATTCTCGATTTTTAAGCCGTTTATCGTTAAAAAGTCGTGTCCTGGTTCACTTTCAATTTCAAAGTTATATTTGCCATTTTTATTTTTAAAATAACTTATAAAAAAGTCTAAAATTCCAATATGGTTATTCACACCCCAATTTTCGTAACTAAGGCTAGCAAAATCCTTTTCTCCTGATTGATGTTTTAATTTAAAAACACTTGATTCATCATATTGATTGAAAAGCGTGTAAGAATTTCTGCCTATCAAGTTATATCTCAAAAGCAACTTATTTTTCAGTGTCACCATATCTTCTAAAATATATTTGGCTTCAATTCTACCATTTGAAATTGCTCTGTAATTATAGTTCATTTTATTATTATTGAAATAATATGTATAAAAACCATTTTGTTCTTCACATATTTTTAATTCAAAATTATAACCTTTGAACATAGTATTATTAATGTTAGTTTCATTTAAACTTGACAGCCAATCAATAAAATCTTTAGCACAACAACTATAATCTTGATTTAGATAACTCCATACAAAAATGGTGCTTTCTTTTCTATCTTTCTCTATAGTTTTTATTTTAAAAATTAATGTTTGAAAATCCATATTTTACTCCTATAACAATCATATTATACAGCATATTCCATAAAAGTCACGACACTTATACTCACTAACCCGTTTTTAAACTCTAATATTATTAGAATTGATATTCATATATATATTTTTGGACTAATTTTAATTTTTAATTTAATTGTTAAAAATTAGAAAATTAATTTTGGAAGTTTGAAACTTTGCCGTCTTTGATTGTGTACATTTCGCCAAAGAAAGAGACATTTTTATTATTATCTATTAAAATGTACGAGCCGTTTGGAATGCCTAAAAATTCTTTTTTATGTGAGGCTGGGAAAATATAGTCATTAACAACATCAACTTCTTCGCATTCGATTTGATAAGTGTTTGTTTCTCCGTCAAAATGTGGAATAATGATTTTGTCATAGAAACCTAAACCTTTTACCCATCTTCGCTCTTTAATATCTGCATTTTCTTCTGGAAAATTATAAATAGTTTTGCATAAGTTCATAGTTCCTGCCGACATACCAATAACAATTCCGTTAAAATGCTTTAAAATTTTCTTCAACCTAATGCTTCTAAAAAACTTATTTTGGCAAAGAATTTTTCCACCAGATAAAATAACAATATTTGCTCCAAGTATTATATTTTTTGCATCCTTTTTATTCCTTGCGTCAAGCAAGATCTTTTCATTAAAATTAAGATTAGACAAACTAAAACTATCCATCATATTTTTAATTCTTTCTTCATTTTCCAAAATATTATTAGGGTCATTTGCCACATAAACAATTCTATTTGTACCACTTAGATATTTTTTAATATTGTCCAACACGCCGTTTACATTTTCTATCGGAATAGTTGTTTTGTTTCCGTTTTCATCCATTACGCGTGTATTTAACCTACTAGTTAAAAATAATATCATAACTCACTCCTACTAAATTATATCATAAAAAAATAGGATTTGCATTTAAAAATCCTATATTTTTTAAAATTTATTGATAAAATGTAGATTGTTGAAACAAAAAACTAATATTGATTTGCGAAACATAAAACACTTAATTTCCATAAAATTGTTTCTTATTTACTCTTTAATTTGTAACTTTTTTATTTTTCATATAATTTTAAAAGACGTTTAATAATTGCAATCTTTTCGTCGGTTGCATTTGATTTTTTTATGATGTATGCGCTCGTTGCGTTTATGTATATGAAAATGTAATCTTTAACTTCTTTAACCTTATAAATATCTTTGTAATACACTTTTTGCGTTCCAAAAATTTTGCCGTTTTTTACACAAGTTACATTCAAAGAGTCCTCATTGAAATTATACTCATTTGTAATCTTACTTTCAGTCATATTTTTAATGTTTTTATTTATCATAATTAAGTAGACAAGCCCCAAAGCAAACGGAATACTGAAAAGCAACAATAAATCTAGATAAGTATTTTCAAAAAATGCGTACAAAACAATGAAAGTTAAAAGCCCCACACTTCCAACCACAATTGAGGCAATGCAAAAAATAATCACATTTTTAGATAGCGCTTTTTGCGCGGTTTTATCGATTTCAGTTTTTACGTTTACCATATTCCCTTCTTCTATACAACTTTAAATTAACTAATTAGTATATATTTTACTTTGACGCGCTAAACAAATTTTTTAAAAGTGTAATCACATTTTTTTGACCTAATTGATTATAGCAAACTGCCAAATACGGGCGACCATATATTGATGTTTTTTGCCTGTTGTAAATACCAAAATTTTTAGCGCTATCGGTTGCTCTTGTTCGCTCACTTCCATTTACCATAACTTTTGTTAGCATTTCTTTTTCAATTAGTGCGTTTGTTATCATTGAAAATTTTGGTTTTTTCAATTCAGGATAAGTTTTTGAAATTTTATCAATTATACCTGTTAAAGACATTTCGTTTTCATACTCAAACTTTTCCAAGATATCATCAGGGCAAAAAAACTCATCTTTTTTCTCTTTTAAATTCTTCGGTTGATTTTGAAGATAATCGCAAACATTGTATAATGTTCTAACAACATTAATGTCGTTTAAAACACTATCATCTTCGCACTTCTCGCCAGTGAAATAATTAACTCCGTTTGCAAGTGCTTTTAACACTTCAATTTCTTTTTCTAACATTTCATCCTCATTTTAGTTACATCATTCTAATTATTACATACAACAAAACATCCAAACTTGTAACAACAATCGACAAAATCATACACACAAGTTTTGCCACTTTCGATTTTTCAGCCTTTTTATACGCTAAAACATTCAAAATAATCGCAACAATTCCGAAAAATAGCGACGGAATAAAAAAGTACGCAAACACTAAAATAAAACCAAGCGCCGAACCCAATTCTTCACCCTCAGTTGCTGTGAAAAATGAAATTGTGTAATAAGAAAATATGCAGGTTGTTATAATCGCCAAAACTAAAAACACGCATCCAATTATAAATAAAACTTTGCTAGTTTTATCTCCCTTTTTTTCGTTTACAACTTGCTCTTCAACCACCTCAGTCATACTTTCCTCACCTTTTAATTTTCCATATAGTTTACTATTTTATTTTTCTTTTTAGCATACTCAATCTCAGACCTTGTGCTTTCTCCAATATATCCACCTTTATTGATTACATAAATCTCATCAGACATATCTATTTTTCTTTTATAAATATCGTCTAATAATTTTTTAGTTTCCTTAGTTAACACTTCGCCCTCATCTAAATCAAAAAAACTTAAAGATAGCACAATGTTCCCTTCAAGACTAAGCCTTTTTTGCACTTTTATAAAATCATCTTTAAATCTTGCACTTCCTCACAAAGTGATAACTTTATATTTCTCCACCATAATTTTATTATACCAAATAAAAATCATAAAATCAAACTAATCAAATAGTAAAATCAAAATCTTCATCTACAAATTCTTCACCCATTATTTTTTTCAAATCTTTTTTATTAATATTAATAACTTTGCCACAGCAAGGATGAAAATTTCTGTTAGCATAAACAAGCCAAATAACATTCACATTTTTAAGGTCTTTTTTCGGCATAATTTCTGGAATGCCGTCAGTGAAGATTATTTTATTAACTTCTCGTTTTTTTGAAAACGCTCTAACCGCAACGTCCATATTAGTGCCAAGGCCTAGCCAACCTATTATTATATTATTAATGTCTTTTTCATTTTTAATTTCTTGAAACTCTGTTGTTGCATAATCCGCAAAAAATCCGACTTTTAGTTTTGAAGCTTTTAGAATTGTTTTTAGTTGTCTTAAAAAAGAGATAACCATTGCATCAGACACTGAACCTGAAACATCTATCATAACTTCGGTTTCCGCCTCATCTTCCTCGTCTAAATCTTCTAATCTATAAGCATAGTTATTTTCTGCAATAGATCTACGTTGCGACCATATAGTTTCAGTTTTTTCAACTTCACGCCTAAGCAACGCCTTCCAATCAAGAACGGACTTTGCTTTTCCAACATCTCCAAACTCAGTGTTTCTATCGCTACATTTTTTCAACATTTGCTCAAACAAACTTTGCATATTAGATTTTGCCCGCGTTTGCCTCTCTCTTCGGTTTTCTTGAAATTCGGCTTTTTCGTCTATCTTTGATTCATAAAACTCTGGAATTTGTTCATTTGAATCTGATTGTTTATTATTTGAACGTTCATTTTGACTTTTTTGAGTTTGCTGATTAGATTTTTGGTTATTGGCATCATTTTGTTCTTTATATTCTTCATAGGCTTTTTCCCAAAGACTGTGGTCATCAGCAAATTCTTCATTATTACCATGTTGGTTGCCTTGATAACTTTGACTTTCGCTTGACTTACTTCGCCCACTCTCTTCACTTTGACCTATTTGGTTAGAATTATTGCTTTGACTCTCGCTAGATTGACTTGTATTTCCTTGGCCGTCTCCGTTATGACCTTTCCAATAATTTCCAACACTTTCTTTATCGTCATTTTTCTCATTTTGTTGTGACTGATTGGCATTTTGCCCGTTTGATTGACTATTTTGTTGCCCGTTTTGCTTTTCCTGGTCTTGCCCGTTTTGCCCTTCATTAGTTTGATTTTCTTTGTTCTGTCCGTTTTGACTATCATTGGTTTGCTCATTTTGGTTATTTTTGTTTTGACTGTTATTGGTTTGCTTTTCTTGATCTTGTCCGTTTTGCCCTTCATTAGATTGCTTATTTTGTTTATCTTGGTTTTGACCATTTTGCTCATTTTCGCTTTGGCTGTTTTCTTGGTCTTGACTTTGGTTATTTTGTCCGCCACCAGTTTGTTCATTTTCAGACTTTTGCTGTTCGCGTTCTTGTTTTTCTTTTAAAAGTTTGTCATAGAATTCTTCCGCACTATAGTTTAGTGCTTCTGGCATATTAACATAGCCTTCCTTTATTTTAAAACCGTCTTGCTCTAAATTTGCATTAATTATGGCATCGGTTGCGATATTCCAAAGGTTAGGGTCGCGCATTTGACCGTCTTTAGTGGTTAATCTATACATATGTTCAAATTTTACGTGCATAAGTTCGTGGGCAATAATAAAGAGTTTATCATCATCACTTAAACTTGCAAGGAAATCTGGGTCAAAATAAATATTATTTCCGTCGGTTGCCGCTGTGTGATACCTTAAATCTGTTTTATATTCTAAATTTGCACTAGCGATTTGAGAAGCAAAACGTGGATATCTTGCTATCATCAATTTTTTAACATCTTGCAAAAGTTTTTTATCATATTCCATAATAAACTCCTTTTTAATTTAGTTTCATCTTGCGATGTAAGAAAATAGTGTAATAAAACAAACTTTATTAAAAGGCAACAACTGCAAAATGATATAATTCTTTAGACACTTTCTTTAAGCCATTTCTATTTTCTACCGTGAAAACAATAACGCAATTATCTGGAAGAAAATATCTGTTTAGTTCTCTATCTTTAACAAGCCCGTTATATCTATTTTGTTGGTCGATTGATATTTCATCAATTCCCTTAATAACAAGATAACATATTTCACTATTTTTACTTTTTTCATCAATTATATCTGCAAAAGGCGGTCTAGAGTGTGCAAAAAGAAATTTATCACTAACATTTGCTTTTATTGCAACACCTGGATATAACTTTCTAATATCTTTATTTTCAATAATTGCACAAGTTGCATTTGAATTTCTTTGCAAATCAATTAATTCTTTAATCATTTGTTAAACCACCATCTTCATCAATTTTAATTGCTGAGATTTCTTTTAATTCTGAAATTTTTTCCATACGTTTTTCATCATTGCCTGCCCAATAAATATCGTAAACTGCCAAATATTCCGGACTGCAATATCGCTTAATAAATTCTCTGCAAGCGCCAACCTGTTCATTAGAGGCATCTAAAAGCCCTGCCATAGTTGCAAATTTTTCGTTAATATCTCGCGGAAGTTCAACTTGAGAATACCTTTGCTCAACAACTTCTTCAACTGTGATTGTTGGATGATTATAATAATCAAAAAATTCTTCTGCCCATTCATCTCTAAGTTTAGAATTAAGCGAAACTTTTAATAATTTTTCAACGTCTTTTCCTACAAATTTGCCATTTTTTAAATCTTCTTCAAAAGCATAAAGAGTGTTAGATATTGAAGACCAACCACGAGGGTCGTTTGTTCTTCCACGGCAACCATTTTGGTCGAGATTATCTTCGCCGACTTCTGGTTCTTCATAGAAATATCCCATACGTTCTATTTTCTCGCTATGCCTATTCTCTTGATATTTCGAGAAAATATAACCAATAACTGATGGATGCAGTTTTTCAGGAATTGCATACTCATAAATCCATTCGCCAACCTTTGGTTGCATATCTAAAATATGGTCAAATCTCTTTTCAAGAGGTTCTGCTAAATCTTCGGCAACTTGAGAATACTTCTTTTGGTTTCCTGTTGCAACCACAACTGTGTTTGCAGGAAGTTTTAAACCCTTTCCTGTTTCAACAAGTTTGTTAAGAACAAGAGTGTAGACGAGTGATTGAACAGCAGGTTTAACGTTTAAAAGTTCATCAAGCATAATAACGACTTTATTATCCGCTGTTTTAGACCTTTCATAGATTGTATCTGCCAAATCATAAAGATTTTGAACATTTTCCTGTATAAGTTTTTTCTCTTCGTCTGTAGCGCAAGATAAAAATGCTTGTTTTGCAAAATCTGGCGGAATTGCTTGACCTGTTTGCAGATTCATAGACCCAACAACCTTTTCAGGGAACATATTGTTTGTAAGTTTTATATAAATCAAATCTGGATATAACTTTTTAATTCTTTCCGTTTTACCAATTCCAGAAGGACCACGAAGCAAAACAGATTGCCCAGCATCAATCCAACTTTTAATCATTTCAGTGTCCGTCATTCTTCTTCGTTCTCTAGCAGGTGTTTGGTCTGGATTCAATTTTTCAAGCCTTGTTCTGCGAACTAGTGATTCTTTTCTAGGTTCTGGCTTTGGCTTTTCTTGACTTACCGCTTTAGGTTCTTTTCGTTCCTCTTTAGGCTTTTCTACCTCAACTTTAGGCTCTTCTTTAACATCCTTTAATTTTTCCTCTGCTTTCTGCTCTTCTTGAGTTTCAACTTTAGATTCTTGTTTATTTTCTTCTGAAACGCTATTTGTGTGAGTAAAAGAGATTCCAAATGCTTCTTGCAAAAAACCTTTACCTTTAAAATTGAAATTCGTCCATCCTTTATATGCCTTATTTCCGTTTCCGTTATCTATTTCTTCATATATATCGTAACCATTGAAATATGCTCTTATAAGGCTATTTTGCCACATTTCAAGCCTTCTTATTTCATTAAGACTAAGGAAGTCTATTGTAGGAGCAAAAGGAATTCCTGATAAAAGTGCATCTTCTGATGTTACGAACATAGTTTTAGCAGTTCCATTTCCATTTGGATTGAGCTCTTTTGGAAGGTCATCCCAATTTCTTATCTGCCATTTTATTGGTTGAACCTTTGTCCATATAGGAGTTCCGGTTTTTGGAGCTTTCGTTTTGTCTTTGTATTGAGGTTTATTGCCATATCTTGTTGAAATAACTCTGACATACTTTTTCCCATTATATTCAAATTCTTGGTTTTGCTGAAAACTGCCATCCTTTTTTAGATATCCTGTGTAGGTTTTACCTGTTGGAGTTAACTTGTTATCTTTAAAAAGTTGCTCAAGTATTTTGCTTTCTTTTGCTTTATCTTGTGGATATGAGCCAAACTCAATTGTGTAATACTGAACGCGTCCATCCTTATCCTTAACAGGTTCAATTTTAAAATTGCGTGAATTACTTCTTGCCGATATTACAGATTCTATATTTAGATGCATCGCTGGATTTAACCCATAGCAACAGGTATCATGACGCACACCAAAATACCTATCAAGACTACCTGTGTCTGCCACAACACAAATACCACCATTATATGCACCTGTGCGTAAATCATAGCTTACTGCTCTTCTATTTTTAAATCCTGCAAGTCCTTCCAATATCGAATCGACATTCGCACCATTCATAACAGCATAATCTGATGGATATAAATATCTCCACTCCCACCCAAATGCCCGATCCGGATACATATCAGAATATGCTGGTAAAAATACATAATCTTGGGTATTAAAAGTAGGATTACCTGATTCACCATTTGTGTCTGTGTTGTCAAGACTGGTTCTAACAATAAAATCTTTTAAATCTGCCATATTTAATCTTCCTTTATATGTACATAATAACACGGTTTTAGCAAAATTGCAATACCCATTTTTAATAAAACTTAATAATATATATAATATCTACACAAATAAACATATCTCAATCACAAATATAGTTTGCAAAGCATTAATAAAATTAAAAAGAAAAATATGTGATAATGAAGTGAGCCCCTATGAGGTTTACTTCAATAAGTGAATTCAATCTCTGCAAAAGTCATAATAAATTCATTTTTTGTGTAAAATTCGAGCATTTTTGCAAAAAGTGGTTCCACTTTTTGCAAAAATCATTGACTTTCTGCTTTTTTTAAAAATTTTGGTTTAGATATTATGTTAATTAAAAAAATGTTAAATTGAAAAACTAGTTTAACTAGTTTAAGATGTTGATATTAAGATATAATGTAAAAATTAAAAGTAAATTTAAATTTTGTGCCTAATTTGTGCCTAAAAAAATTAGAAACACAATATATAGCGCATTGTAAATGAAAAATACCACCATATTTGGTGGCATTTTTGTTTGGCGCAGAGAGAGGGATTTGAACCCCCGGATGCTTTCACATCGGCAGTTTTCAAGACTGCTGTATTCGACCACTCTACCATCTCTGCATAATCGATTTTTTTATTGTGGAAATTAGTTGGCTGTGCTAGTTAAATGCGATACATTTTTTTATTAAAACATAATTAAATTATTTGTGTGACTTATGCAATAAATTATGAGTTTAGGTCTAACTACATTTTATTGTTATAATCTCACAAAATTTGTTTACAAACTAAATTATATTTAATTAATTATGTAAAAACATAACTAACGCATTGTTATGTTAACATAAAATTTTTGTTTTGGCAAGTATTTTATGTAAAATTATTGTTATTTTTTTGTTTTTTATTAAGTTTTGTTAAAAATTTAGTGAAATTTATTTAAAATATTTGAAACTTTTATTTAATGCATTAAAATTATGAAAAATTTATATATGCGTTAAAAATGTGAAAAATTTGATATAGCACGATAAAAATTTAATGTTTAAATTAAAAAATATGTGAAATTTTATTATCAAATACATTTTACAAGTTTATTTAAATATAGTATAATAATATTATGAAGAAAATTAATAGTGAAGTTAGAAAATCTTTGATAATCAGTTTGGTTATATCTATTTTATTCGTGGTTGGCATTCCAATGATTCCTATTTTCGCGGGCAAAAATTGGGTGCTTATGGCAATTGGAATTGTGTTTGTTGTGGTTGGATTTTATGGTATGCCACTTTTGTGGATATCTTATGCTAATAAAAAGCGCACAAGGCGAGTAATTCAAGCGGTGGAAGAAGAAAATTTATACTCAAATCAAGATATTGCAATGCAACTTCAAATGAAAGAAAAAGAAGTATACTCTGAAATCACAAAAGCAATCAACAAAGGTTATTTAAAAGGTTATCTATATAACGGTAAAGAACTCACAATTAACAACGCTAAAAAGCAAACAAAGGAAGAAAAATTGACCATTAAAAAGTGCAACAACTGCGGTGGAAAACTCGAAAAAACAGATTCTGGCTACCACTGCCCTTACTGTGATATGAATTTCACAAAAGACGAAATCGCCTAACATCAACACTTATATACTTAAATATACATACTTTCATAAATGTATATTAACCTATTATTTATTGATTGGTATAATTTTAAATTTAAATTGTGCAATATAAAAAATTATTTATAATAAATTAAGTAAAATTTAATAAATTTATGTTTGTTGTTTGACTTTTTTTTACAAATTAACTAGACTAAAAGTAATATAGCCTAGTTTTTTTACTTTTTGTGTTTTATTTAGGTGAAATCGAAGGAGGAAAAATGAACAAAATTTACGAACCACTTTTTACACCTTGGAAGATTAAAAATGTGGAAATCAAGAATAGGATAGTTTTGTGTCCTATGGGTGGAACGAGCATTTTCGGTTGGATGGAGCCACATCACTTTGATAAAGACGCGGCAGATTTCTTTATGGATTTAGCGCGCCACGATGTTGGTCTTGTCATCCCTGGTATTGCCCCACTAAGAAATATGATTGGCAACGGTTGGTTGTATAAGGCAAAAGGCGCATTTAAAAAACTCAAAGCATATATGGAAGAATTCCACAAAACTGGCGCAAAAATGTTTATTCAATTGACTGCTGGATTTGGTAGGTCATTTACTATTCCTGATTCAATGAAAGGAATTGCTAAAAATAAATTTATGCGCGGGCTTATTAAACCTATTATTGATATTGATAGGCTCACCGCATCACCTAGCGAGTTACCTTCTCGTTGGCTTGACGGTTACACAACGCGCGAAATCACAGTGAAAGAAATTCAAAAGATTGTTGAGGCTTTTGCTCGCACTGCAAAAATGTGCAAAGATGCGGGTGTGGACGGAGTTGAAGTTCACGCAGTTCATGAAGGTTATCTTCTCGACCAATTCACAACTGAATACACCAATCAACGTCTAGACGAATATGGTGGAAATTTTGAAAATCGTTTCCGTTTTGCCACCGACGTGGTTAAAGCAATCAAAAAAGAATGCGGGGAGGACTACCCTGTTAGCCTTAGATATTCAGTTACAAGTAAAACTAAAAACTTCCAAGAAGGCGCTGTTCCTGGCGAAGAATTTAAAGAAATCGGACGAACTATGGAAGAAAGCGAGCGCGCTGCAAAGTATTTGCAAGACGCAGGTTATGATATGTTAAATGCAGACAATGGCACATATGACGCGTGGTATTGGGCTCATCCACCAGAGTATATGCCACTAAATTGCAATTTATCTGATGTTGAACATATTAAAAAGTTTGTTGATATTCCTGTTGTATGCGCAGGAAGAATGACTCCTGAAGTTGCCTCAAAATCTATTAAAGCGGGCAAAATTGACGGAATGGGTGTGGCGCGTCAATTCTTAACTGACAGCCATTGGGTTACAAAACTTAAAGAAGATAGAATTGAAGATATTATGCCTTGTATTTGTTGCCACAATGCCTGCTTTCCTATGGCGCACTATAAAGGTGTTGCGTGCGACGTGCCTATGGCGGACTCAATTCATATGTCGCGCTGTGCACTTAATCCTCAAACTATGGACGGCGGAAAGCACGACTTAAAACCTGCTAAAAAACCTAAACACATTGCTATTATCGGCGGCGGTATTGGTGGTATGGAAGTGGCGCGCGTTGCCACTATGCGTGGTCACACTGCCACAATCTACGAAAAAACTGATAAACTTGGCGGAGTGTTTATTCCTGCGGCTGCTCCAAGTTTCAAAGAAAAAGACAAAATGTTATTAAAATGGTATTCTCGCCAAATGGAAAAACTAGGTATTGAAATTAAATACAACACTGAAATTAAAGATTTATCTCAAATTGAGGCAGACGAAATTGTTATTGCAACAGGTTCGGTTAAGAGAAATTTAAATGTTTCGGGTGCTGAACGCGCAATTGACGCAATTGATTATCTTAACGGAAAAGAAGTTGGAGATAGTGTTGTGGTTATTGGTGGCGGACTAACTGGTTGTGAAATTGCGTACGATTTAATTTTAAAAGGGAAAAATCCTATCATTGTTGAGGCTAAAAACGATTTAATGGCAGTTCAAGGTTTGTGCCTTGCAAACTCTTCTTACTTGCGTGATTATTTCAAGTATAAAAAGACACCTGTATATTTAGAGAGTTCGGTTGAAAGCATTGAAAAATCAAGTATTACAATTAAGTTAAAAGACGGAGAAACTAAAAAAGTTAAAGCAGATGATGTTATTCTTGCAATTGGATACAACCCTAACCCACTTGCCAAAGAAAGCAAACATGTTCACATTGTTGGCGACGCACTAAAAGTTGGAAACCTTCGCACTGTTATTTGGCGCGCGTGGGACGTTGCTGAAAAATTGTAATGTTTTGTAGTTTAATAAATTTTAATTTTAATTTTTAGTTATGTAAAAATAATTATAACTTCTTACCTCATTAAAATTGCTTGTAACTTTATAAATAAAGAAATTTAAAAATTTTGAAAATTTTTTAAAAGTGTGAGTTGTGTAATTATAAAATATAAAATCATAATTAAATAATCAAAACCACTAAACTAAAATTTGGTGGTTTTTTATGTTTTAGTATTGACAAATTGCTATTTTATGATACAATTTTGATAGGAGTAAATTATGTCTATAAAAACACCTAATAATTTAAATACCTCTTTGTTTAAATATTTCCGTCAAAATAGCCACATTAGAAAACCTCAAGCAATCTATTTTAATAATAATTTTATCTATACAACTGACCCAAAACTTTTTAACTATCTCTATGAAGTAGGTGCAAAGTACCCTTATGATGACAATATAAGAAAATTTTCTGATTGCACTTTGTTTTTAAAATATAGATTAAGCCCTCAAACTGAAAATGAATTTTACACTGCTTGCACGTTAATTTCAGGCGATGATCCAAATAAATTAACATTTCTTCTTAATCATATCTTAATAGAATATGTAGAAAACAACAGAGATGATTGCTTAAACCTAGAAATTATACTAAAAATTCCACGCAAAGTTAGATTAAATAAAACACTATCTAGCAAAGATGAAATTTTAAATATATGTGATGACATTAAAAATTCGTTATTAACGTCTAATGAAGTGAATTTATAACAAATAAACACTAAATTATAAAAAATTTAGTGTTTTTTTATTTAATTGTTACGTAAATTTAAGAAAATTATCAAAAAAAGATAAAGTTTTTGTTTTAGTATTGACAAATTGCTATTTTATGATACAATTTGTAGAAATGATTTATGAAGGAGAAAAAATGGCTAAAAGTTTAATTTTAAAAGTTTATAACAAATTTTGCAAGGAAGATCGCAAAAAAAATCCTGTTGCAATATCTAATAAAAGTTCGGTTGTGTACACAAATGATGACGCATTATATAGAGATTTATTTATGAGAGATTATAGATATACGGAATTTCCAATCAAAAAAGAAAGTCGCAAATTTAGCGCTGTAATAAAATATTTTGTTCCATCCATTGAAAACGATTACTATAAAATGAAAAGAACTATGATTTTTACTGATGATAATTTTGTTTTATTGAATATGTTGTATGAAATTATCAATAACTCAATTTCTTTAAAGGACGAATATTATTCTGATGTTCAATTAGATTTATTCGGTGGCGAAAATTCAAGGCTATCAACCACGGTTAAAACTAAAGAAGATCTAAAAATTTTAAAGCAAGCAGTTAAACATACATTAATGTTAGATTCTAGTTCTAAATTTGTTAAACAATAATGTTTAATAAGTTTATTAAAATATTTAACAGAAGATAAAATAGATATTTGCATTTTCAAAAGGAGAAATATGGACAAGAGAGCCTGTACATTCACAATCGCAGAATTAGTTGCTAGTTATATGATAAACAACAACACGCAAACTGTGACAATTAATCAATTAAAAAATTATTTCATTGTTTTAAAGAGTATGTGCGACAAAAATAAAAATGTAGTATTAAACATTAATTTTAGTAATAAATTTTTAAATAATTTTAAAGATTATTATAGCGATTTATTTGATGTTAGCCCTGAGGTTATTAACCTCAAATCTGGTGTAAGTTTAGATGATTTGAGGACGAACATATTAGCATATATAACTCATTATCAATTAGTTTTATTATTGGATACATTACCTAAAAACAATTCAATTAATGAAATTAAAACAATTTAAATGTGGCTGTATAAACCTTTAAATCACTTTAAAATTTTTAGTTTTAAAAAAATAAAACAAGGCAATTGAAGTTACAAAATTTTGTTACCTCAAACTGCCTTTTTTTTGAATTAAATTACAATATTGAAAATTCTATTTGGAATGTAGATAATTTTTTTAATTTCGCCTGTTATATAGTCTTTAACCTCATCCGTTGCAAGGCGCTTAATTTCATCCTCACTAAGTGTTTTGCTAACTATAATTTTTCCGCGCAACTTCCCGTTCACTTGAATTGGAATTTCTATTTTGTCTGTTACAAGTTTACTTTCATCATAATTTGGCCAACTTTCGTATGCAATTGTTTTATTATGCCCTAAATCTTGCCATAATTCTTCGGTTATAAACGGACAAACAGGATTTAACAACTTTAAAAATCCTTCTGCGTATTCGCGTGGGAATGTTTCTTCTTTAACTAGGTTGTTTATAAAAATCATCATTTGAGAAATAGCCGTGTTAAAGTTCAAACTCTCAAAATCTTCGGTCACTTTTTTTACTGTGTAATTATAAACATAATCTAAATTTTTATTTTCGCCGTCGATAATTTTCTTTTCTTTATAGCACCTAAACACACGGTCTAAAAATTTTCTAGCACCATTCACACCATTATCATCCCAAGGTTTACTATCTTGAAGTGGACCCATAAACATTTCATATAAACGCAAAGTATCTGCACCTAGTTTTTCTTTAACTTGGTTTGGGTCAACCACAAATTTAGGATAGCGCTTGCCCATTTTTATTCCGTTTGCACCCAAAATCATACCTTGATGCACTAACTTCTTAAACGGTTCACTAACCGGGCACAAGCCTTTGTCAAACAAATAGTTTGTCCACATCCTTGAATATAGTAAATGCCCAACTGCGTGCTCTGGTCCACCTAAATACAAATCAACCGGAAGCCAATGTTTCATTAACTCGTAATCTGCGAATTCTTTGTCATTATGCGGGTCAACATAACGCAAGAAATACCAACTAGACCCTGCGCTTCCCGGCATTGTGTTTGTTTCGCGAGTGTAATGTTTGCCGTCTTTAATAACATTAACCCACTCAGTTGCTTTTATGAGTGGCGAAGAGCCATCTTTTGCAGGTTTATAATCTTTAACATATGGAAGAACAAGTGGCAATTCGTTATCATCAAGAGCTACCACCTCGCCGTTATCTCCGTGCAAAATAGGAATAGGTTCGCCCCAATATCTTTGACGCGCAAACACCCAATCACGCAAGTGATAATTTACAGTTCTCTTTGCTTTGCCCATTCTTTCAAGTTTGTTTGTGATTGCCTCTTTTGCTTGTTCGACCGTTAGCCCTGTGAATTCTTCGCTGTTTATCAACTTGCAACCTTTTCCTAGATAATCTTGCTTTTCGAATGCGTGCTTTGATGTGTCTGCCCCGTCTATCACTTGAATCATAGGAATATTGTGAACAATTGCGTACTCGTAGTCGCGTTGGTCGTGGCTTGGAACTGCCATAACTGCACCTGTTCCATAACTTGCGAGCACAAAATCCCCGATGAAAATTGGCACAACTTTTCCGTTTGCTGGATTGATTGCCATAACACCTTTTAGTTGAACACCTGTTTTACCTTTATTTAAATCGGTTCGCTCTTTATCTGTTAGTTTTGCCGTTTCTTTTCTATACTTATCAACCTCATCCCAATTTGTGATGCGTGGCTTTAATTCGTCCACAAGTTTACTATCTGGCGCCATAACCATAAAGGTTATACCATATATCGTTTCAATACAGGTTGTGAAAATAGAAAATTTTCCACCGCCAACAATATCTAATTCAACTTCCACTCCGGTTGACTTTCCTATCCAATTTCGTTGCATTGCTTTTGTGGATTCTGGCCAATCAATTTTATCCAAACCAGCAAGCAATTTTTCGGCATATTTTGGAGTGTCAATAGCCCATTGCTTCATATACTTTTTAACAACAGGGAAACCTCCGCGCTCGCTTTTTCCGTCTATAACCTCATCGTTTGCAAGCACGCATCCAAGACCTTCACACCAATTCACTTGAATTTCTTTTTCTTTAGCAATACCATCTAGATATAATTGCTTGAATATCCATTGCGTCCATTTATAATAACTTGGGTCGCTTGTTGAAATAGTTTTATCCCAATCGTAAGAAAAGCCCATATTTTTTAGTTGATTAACAAAATACTCAATATTTTTCTCTGTAAACACGTTTGGATGATTGCCTGTGTCTATCGCGTACTGCTCGGCAGAAAGACCAAACGAGTCAAATCCCATTGGGTGCAAAACATTATACCCTTGCATCCTTTTCATACGCGCAACAATATCGCTTGCAGTGTAACCTTCTGTGTGACCAACGTGAAGCCCCGCGCCAGACGGATAAGGAAACATATCTAAAACATAATATTTTGGACGCGAAAAATCTCTTAAATCAGTTGAAAATGTTTTATTCTCCAACCAATACTTTTTCCATTTTGCTTCAATTTCTCTGTGGTTATATTCGTTCATATTTTCTCCTTATAGACTTAAATTTTATAAAAAAATTAATTTTATCTTAAAATTTTAAATTTTTTTAACATTTTTTTCAATTTTTTGCGCAATTTCTTATAATTTTTAATTTTTTTTATAATTTTTATTAAAAATGACAGTGTGAACTGTCAAATTCCTATATTTATTTTTATGCGTAAGTTGCAGTTCAAATCTATGATAGTATTATATCATAAAATTTAAATATTGTAAAGAAAAAATATGTAAAATTATATAACGCGTTATTGAGAAATATGCATAAAATTATTCATTAGTAAAATTTAGATTTTTTATCTATTTGGTTTAAATTTATAAATTAAATCGTTTTAAAATTTGTAGTTTTCATTTTGTTAAAATACTTAAATGTTTCACTTCGCGAACTAATTCATTCCACCAAAAAACAACTTCTTTTCTATATCGTTTTTTTAGTTTTTCAATCATTTTATTTTCTTTTTCGGTCAGATTTTCAATTTTATTTGAAAGTATTCTCTCAACTGAATTTTGCACCACAGGTTTTAAATGTTTTAAAAAAGTTGAATCCGCTTCTAAAATTGGTTTTAAATATTTTATATCAACATACTTAATGTATCGCGGGTCACAAATAACTAACTCTAAAATTTCATCCGCAGTTTTTGGAAATCTCATCAACATTGGCAATAGTGTTGAATAATCATCATCTAGCACTATATTTTTGCTTTGTCCGTCAAAGCCAAAAATTGCAATGCTATCGTAAAATCCTTTGTTGTGCTTTCCAACAAAAAATTTACCTTTTAATGGATAGGTTAAAATTTTACCCTTTCTATTTTTTATTAGCGTTACACACCCGTTTTCAACATCCACATACTCACATTTTAAATAACTATCTCCATACAATTTGTCAACATAATGCATTTCACTTCCTAAGTTTGTCAACCCTTCGTCTTTTACAGATTTTATCAAATCACTAATAGGTTTATTTAAACAAAAATAATCAATATACATAACTCTCCTTTTAAAGTAAAATTATATATGTTGATTATAAAAAATATATTCATAAAAAATATTTTACAATTTACATATTAAAAATAAACTTTTATAAAAACTAAAAAATTTTTTGTTTTTTAACGATTTTTTGTAATTTTTATAAAATTTCTTTTTGTTTTTACAATTTTTTTTTAAAAAATGCGCATATTTACATATGCACATATAAAATTTTTTATTTAATTAATTAGCAATTTTGACCACCTTTCCAAACTTTGTTTTGCGGAAACCCTTTTGAAACAAACGCTCCTTTAAGTTTCTATTGTTAAAGTAGTTTTATTGTTATATTTACTTTATCTTGGTACAAAACTATTGCAGGGAGCCTCGTCAGATATTGCACTCTTACTCGTTTCCATTTTTAATGGAAACTTCGCTTTTGTTTATATCTTCCTCTTTCCCACAAAACTTTGTTTTCTGGGAACCCTTTTGAAACAAACGCTCCTTTAAGTTTCTATTGTTAAAATAGTTTTATTGTTATATTTACTTTATCTGGGTACAAAACTATTGCAAGGAGCGTTTGTTTGTTCACTGCCAACGAAAATTCCATTTGAAAAACATTCGTTATTTTTATTAAAAATGCAGTTCTCACTATCGCACATAATATTCATATTTTTGCAATGATGATAAGGTGCGACATCCGGTTCGTGCGAAAACATATCACGTGAAACATCTTCAACAAGTTTATTATCATCAATATGCAAATCTTTGCAATCCGCCTTTTCATTTACTTGCAAATTCTTTCTACTGCATTTTGCCTTATCATTATAAATGCAACTATATTTTCTGCAAACTACATCCATATTTTCTACCTCTATAATATTTTTAACAACTAATAAAAAGTTATTCAAAAGAGAAAGAATTGATTTAAGATTGCGTGTAAAAAATAAAAAATTTATAAAAATATATAAAAATTTCATTAAAATTTAATAAAAACACGTTATTTTCTTAATTTTTTTAAAATTTTTTTTGATTTTTTATTTTAATTTTTGTTTTTTACTTAATAGATTATTTGTATTTACATTTTTTACTATTTCTTTTTTTCATTTAAATAAAAAAATTATTAAAACAAAATTTGTGTTTTGCTATAATTTGACAATATATAATTTTTGTGTTATAATAATTATGGAGAGAGTATGAAAGTTATATTAAAAAAAGATTTAAAAGGCAAAGGAAAGGCGGGCGATATAATTGACGTCAATCCAAATTATGCAAACAATGTTTTAGTAAAGCAAGGTATTGCGATTGTTGCAAATGCAAGCACTTTAAACGACCACAAAGGAAAGCAAGAAGCAAAAGTTTTTCATCACGGAGAAATGGTTAAAGAATATCTTAGTTTAGCGGATAAAATTAAAAATAAAGTGTACAATTTCACATTAAATGTTGGCGCAAACGGAAAGGCTTTTGGCTCAATCACTAAGCAAGAAATTTTAAATACGCTAAGCCAGGACGGAATTAAAATTGAAAAAAATCAAATAAAAGATTTTCCATCAATTAAAGGTGTTGGGCAATATAAGATAACACTTCAATTAATAAAAGAAGTTAGTGTTGACATTATTGCAAATGTAAACATTAAATAATTAAATTTTAAAATCCATTAGAATAAAAAATCATTAAAAAATTAAAATTTTTATAAATTTTAAAGAAAAAAATCACACATTTTAGTTAATTTTCATAAATGTGTGATTTTTTTTAATATATATTTTATTAAATAAATTAAAGTTTTTATTTTTTATTAATTTTAATTTATTTAACTTACAATTTTTTTGTTTGCTTTTTAATATGCTACTTTTTTAATAATATAGTCAACCAATTCGTTTATGGTTAGTCGGATTTGTTCCATTGTGTCGCGGTCACGAATTGTTACAGTGTTATCGTTTAAAGTGTCAAAATCAATGGTTACACACATTGGTGTTCCTATTTCATCTTGACGGCGATATCTTTTTCCAATTGAACCTGCCTCGTCGTAACTCACCATAAAATAATTAGATAAAATTTTATAAACTTCGCGCGCTTTATCGCTTAGATTTTTTTGAAGTGGCAAAACTGCGACTTTATATGGTGCAATGCTTGGGTGGAAGTGCATAACAACACGTGTTTCGCCATCACTTAATTTTTCTTCATCATATGCTTCGCATAAAACTGCAAGTGTTAATCTATCCGCACCGATTGAATATTCAACAACGTTTGGAATATATTTTTCGTTTGTGTATGGGTCAAGGTATAACATAGATTTTCCGCTAAACTCTTGGTGACGCGATAAATCCCAATCTCCTCTATGATGAATTCCGTTTAATTCTTCCCAACCAATTGGATAAAGATATTGAATGTCGCAAGCAGCTTTTGCGTAATGCGCCAATTTATCGTGGTCGTGGAAACGCAAATGTTCAGGATTGAAGCCAAGAGACAATAAGAAATCGTATGCCTTTTGCTTAAATTCGTTGTAATACTTCATACTTTCATCGGCACGGCAAAACCATTGATGTTCCATTTGCTCAAACTCGATTGTGCGGAAAGTAAAGTTTCCAGGGGTTACTTCGTTACGAAATGCTTTACCAATTTGTGCAATTCCAAACGGCACTTTCGCGCGCATACTTCTTTGAACATTTAAGAAATTTACAAACTCACCTTGCGCTGTTTCTGGGCGAAGATAAATTAGATTTTGACCTTCATCTGTTACTCCGCGCGAGGTTGAAAACATAAGGTTAAAATTTCGAATAGGTGTCCAATCGCATTTTCCACATTTTGGGCAACACACGTGGTGCTCTTTAATGTAGGCTTCCATTTGTTCGTTTGTCATAGTGTCTGGGTTAACACTGCCCTTTGAATCTGCCTCAATTAGATTGTCCGCTCTATGCCTTGTTTTACAACTTTTGCAATCCATTTTAGGGTCGGAAAAACTTGCAGTGTGACCGCTTGCATCCCACACTTTGCTATTCATAAAAATGTCTGCATCAATACCAAAAGAATTTTCACTTTTTTGTACAAACGTTTTCCACCAAGCGCGTTTAATATTGTTTTTCAATTCAACCCCAACCGGGCCATAATCCCAAGTGTTTGCAAGTCCGTCGTAAATATCACTACCCGGAAAAATAATTCCTCTACTTTTACACAAATTTACTATTTTATCAAAATTTCCCATAATCTCTCCTTTTATGTTTATATGCACATTTATTCATTTATTAAATTTTTCTAATTATTTTAATCATTTTAACAATTTTTTGTTTTTAATTTTTTTTAATTTTGCGGTTTTTTCTTTTACTAAAACAAAAAACCGCCACCATATGCCAAATAATGTAACACTCAAGTTAAATACAAAAATATTACATTACAATTTAATAGTTTCATTTACTAAACACTTAAACAAAACTAATTAAATTTTTAGCATAGGGACGGCTTTTTACCGCGGTTCCACCCTATTTGGCAAACTCAATAATTTTTAACTAATTAAATTTATACAATAAGTTGATTAATTTTAAATTTAAATTGTAATAAATTATTTTTTGCCCACTTAATTTCTTTTATCGCAAAGAGAAACGGATATCTTTTCAATATCTCCAAGCAAATCGCCACTTTGCTTATTGGATTATAAACTATGTGAGTTTACATTTAATTTTTCATAAATTTCTTTATATAGATTTCTTGCAGCGTCCACCTTTTCCCCAGCCAACATTGACATTTTTTTAGGGCTTCGTAATTTCTTTTCTGCATTAGTTATCAGGCGAACTTTATCTAGAACAATCGCTCTTTCATTTTCTGTTATTTCTTCATTCTTTTCTAGTTTGGATTTAATTTGCACTAAGAATTTAAAATAATCTTCCAAGGTCATTCTCGGAATAGGGTTAGATGACAGATCTCTAGTTCTGCTTCTGCTTCTTTTTGCTCTCTTAGAATGCTCTACATTAGGTTGTCGTGTATTGTGCGTTTCATCACCACTAGGTCCTGTTGGAGTTGGATTTGCTTCGTCGTTATATTTAGAAACAATCGGTTTAGACACATATTCAACACCTTTTGAGTGATTTTTAAGTTTTTTCCTTAAAGAAATTGCCACTTGATCAAGTTCATTTGCCCTTTCAGTTCTTTTTTCTTTATCAAGAGCTTTCTTTTCTTCTTTAGATAATTTAATAGGGCTAAATTCAACCCCGTCGTTATATTCAAAACTATCTAACGCTCTAATTTCATCGGCAGTTAAATTTTCAGTTTTACCAAACATCTTAGCAAGCACAAGCCCGCGCATACGTTCAGCCTTAGCCTCTAATTGGTCTAACGATTTATCTTTTTCTGTGATTTGACCTTGGGAAGAGTAACTTGTTAATTTGCCTTCGTATTCTGCCTTTAAATTATCTAATTCAAGTTTTAGGGTTGGGTCACGTTTAACTGCTTTTTCAAGTTTGGTTATTTTCTTTTTAAGCCCGGTCATCATCTCGCGATATTCACTCATAAGAGGAGCATTGCCCTCGTTTACTTCTGCAACACCATTCACAACTTTAAATTCTGAATAGTATTTTGACCTATGCATAGATAACATTGTTTCATTTATCTGGTCGTACGCATACAAGAATTTTCTCTCCAACTCTGCCTTCTGTTGTTCTTTCTCTTGAGGAGATAGTTTTGCGTTTTTATCTATATTTGCAGTGTCCTCTTTAATTTTATCATACAATTGTTGAAGTTCTTTTTCAACTTGCTTTGTTCTTTCTTTTCTGTTAACTTCTGTTTTATCTTTGTATTTATATTGCCTATGATTATGGTTATACGCTCTAATTCCATTCACAATAGGAATACCTATTGCCGAACCGACTGCTGCACCCGCCAAAGCGATTGCCACTGCTGGCACTGCCACTAACACAAGTATACCTGCAAGAGACGTTCCAGCGCCTGCAAACCTTGCCATCCACTCGCCCCAAACTTTAAAGCCTTCTTTGTTTGCTTTCTTTAAATCGAAATGCGGACCACCGATAAGTTCATCTTTTCTAGCATCGTATTTTAAAGGGTTCATTTTCAAGAAATTGTAGTTATCTTTTTGGTTTGCATAGTCTGTTTCGTATCTATAATCCACATCAAGATATCTTTGTTGACCCTCTGCAAGTTTAACAAGTTCGCCTCTATCATCCACAACATATTCAAGAGCATATTCGCCATTTTTATATGCTTCTATCACTCTTTTTTGTTGCTCTAAAATTTGTTCATCGGTTGCAATTTTTTCACTACTGTTTGGCTTTTTAATAACCAAACAATCGTGCGCATAATCGCCAGGTTTATTAGTAGTTTGAATAATATCACACTCTTTTAGCGCTTTTGCTGACCTTTTTAATTTGTGCGCGTTTGATAAGTGAATTTTCACACCTGCGACCATTCTTTCTGGGCTTTTATCAAATATATCTTTACCAACAATCATTCCTTGTTGTTTGCCAGATGAATCAGTGTAGGTTACATAATACGCGTCAAAATTATTGTCGTTTGTATAGTCATACGCAATTGGTCTAACCACCGATTTTTCGTTTATAAATCTACCGTCTGCCAATTTTAAAACAGCATTATCTGCTAATACATCATCTTTTGAATAACTTGCTATGCGTTGCTTTCTCACTGAATAAGTGAAACTTGCTTGCTCGAAAGTTAGAGGTTCGGTTTCAATATATTTATCATCTTGTTTGATTAACAATCTTTGACCAACTAATTGATTAATAAATTCTTTATATTCACTATCTGTTGAAGAAATATATTTAAGAGGTTTGTCAGCACCACCGCTAGCATTCATAGTGAACAAACTATCAATGCTTACCATAACAGGCACAGATTGACCTTTTATAGTAAGTTGAAGATATTCGCCAGAACCATTAGTTTTAATATTAAAATTTCTAACCTCAAGGCGCACAGCACCATCAATTTTTCTAAAAATCTGCTCAGAATAGGCGCCGTCTATTGATTCGGTGTGCATTTTAGGTTGCCCGTTCGTTTCTTTTACAACATTGCCGTCTTTATCAAATTCATACGTTTCGCGCGTTAAAGTTGCTAGGTCAATCCTCTCTTGTGCTACCGCTTTTTTAAATGTGAATGTTGAACCTACGTAAATATTGCTTACTCGCTTTCCTTTAGACGTAAATAGGTTTTTATTTTCAAAATCGCTCACATTTTTTCCAACAAGCGATACAAATGCACCATTTTCATAATATCCAATTTGAGATAAGCCTAAGAAACAATAATTGCTTTCGTTATCAAGTTTAACGTAGGCATATTGACCTCTTGCCGATTTAAAAGAATCTTGCTTAATGACCGGATTCACGCGCTTTAATCCGTCAAAAATATCATCGCCAGTGGCTGTAACATATGTTGATTCATATTGCGTTGGAATGGTTAGTTTTCTTGTTACAAGCCTTGCTCCGCCAGACTCAACATTACCTATTCTTGGCACATCAAAACTTTGACCATTAACCCTATATTTAACATTGCCAACCAAAACGCCAGCATTCAAATTGCGAATAAAATCTGAATATGAAGTGATTTTTCGATAATCTCTTGTGGTTGATGTTAGATTACTGCCCGAAACAACTAAAATTTCTAGGTCGGAAAGCCTAACAGGGGTAGTAACTTCTTGCCCGCCCTGATTACGCTTAAATTCAACATAAATGTCATCTAAACTTAGTCCTGAACCTCTGGAATATGCAACATATTCATCTGTTTCAATAACTGCCATTTCTACCTCTTAATGAGATTATATCACAAACAAAAACAAAAATCAATATTTCTAACCCAAATATTTCATTTCTCCCACCTAAATTAATATTACTTTTTTTACATTTTGTTCCTAAATTTTGCCTAAAAAATAAAAACACAATGCGTGGCGCTTTTATGTGCGGAGCAACAGGGATGTAAATCAATACAAATAATAATTGTAAGATAAATAATTTTTCTTTATTGCTTATTTACACATACTTTGTTTACAGAATTTAATATAAGTATTGCCTTGGTTTGTATATATGAAATATATTCATTCATATAATTCCAGTCAGGTTCACCATTAACTGTAGATGGCAATTTTATTGTTTCCTCAGTTATTGAAGACGAAGATAACTGATTATTATAAGAATATTTTGTAAATTTATTCCTTATAATCGACGAAATAAATAGACCAGAATTTAAATTTAGGTTTTTATTATACAAGAGTATAATTGCAGAACCTGCACCGCCTCTTCCTAAAAAATCTTTGTCTTGATAAAAAGAAGATGCATCAATAGGGCTCACAGTAATACAGTTACCTTTATCTAGAGTCTCATTATTTTTAGGTTTGCAAAATTTAATTATTCCGTTATTGTAATTTCCGGAGGCTATAAATGGGACATTTCCATCTTCATAGTCTGATACACTTCGTGCAATTGGTCTTTTCACTTCAAATAATTCTTTAATTTTAAATTCTTTCCATTGATTTATTTCAAATCTATGCCCCCCCCCAGCAAAATTTGGATTAAGCTCGACAATTTTTCTTGTGATAGTTTTTCTATATGCTTCATATAAGATTCCATATAATTCCAGTCAGGTTCACCATTTTTATCAATTGGTAACCTGATTTTATGATAAATTAAAGCTTTAGAAGAACACATATTGTTAAACTGATATTTTTGAGATGTTGTTTTTTCAATAATTGAGCACATAAACTTACCTATATTTTCAGTCATTTTAATTTTTTCTTTTGGAATCAATATATTAACTCTACCATGCCCAACAGCATAAAATTGAGTATTTTGATAGAAAGCTTTACCAAACATATCTACTGTTATTGAGTTTGAAGGAAATAATTCACTTTGATTCGTTTCGCTAATATATTTACATATTCCATTATTAGTCATCCCAGATGAAACAAGCGGGATATTGCCTTCATTGCTTATTTTTGCTTGTATATCCCCTTTCGCCAATTCAATATTAAATAAATCACCAACTTTGAATTCTCCCCAATTCGAAATATCTATCTTATTCATTTGCATCTTTCTCCCTTATTTCTATAGAGTCACTATACAATATTTTCTTTAAAAGTTGATTGCCAAATTCTTTAACATCAATTCCTTTCTTAAACATTTCATAATCCATCATTGTTTTTATAAAATCTTCTTCATATATTTCAAAATGTTTTTCAGGCATTTGATATGATAGATGTTCTTTCGAATTCACAATTTGGATAAATTCTTGCACATCTTTTGCTTCTTCACATATAGGATTTTCTATAATTTTAATCCATTTATCTTCTATTGCTTGCCATCTACCCTTAATGTCTTGTCTGCCTTGATTTTTAACGGTTTCCAGACCATCATCTTCAATATAGCAAGCAAATATTTCTTTATCATTATGTGGAACCCCTGCTTCAAAAACAAATATGCTTGTAGTTACACCCACACCAAAGAAAAGATTCTCTGGTAATTTTATAATCTTTTTTAATGTGTGCTTTTTCAATAATTTATTGCCATACTTTTTATCGGTGAAATCTTTTTCTAATTTTTTATCAGGCAAAATAAAAGCACAGGCAGTATGCTCTGGAACATTATCTAAAACATTTTGAACGATTGTCATACAACCGTATTTTCTTTCATAAGGCGGATTCATTAAAACTTTTGTTATATTTTTACTCTTAATCCAATTACAAGCTTCTTGACTTCTTGCATCTAATTGCTCTAAATTTGTTTTTCCGTCTTTATGTATAAGCATATTAGCACAGGCTAGTGCAAATATCTCTCTATCAAATTCTATACCAAATAATTGAGATTCACGAATTTGTTGAGATTTTTTTGTTTTTAAACCTCCAGCTTCTTTCATCATATTACACATTGCTTTTACTAAAAATGCACCAGAACCACAAGTTGCATCCAACACTTTATCATTTTGGTTAATGTTAATTAATCGATACATAAATGAAGTAATGTGGTCAGGCGTAAAAATTTGTCCAGCTTCTGATTTGCCTTTGTAACGATTAAATTCGTTAAAGAAAATACCCATGACATCTTCGCCATTCCAATAGTCTGAATTTGTGCATTCTGATATTTCTGAAACCCATTCAATAAAATTGTTTATTGCTTCTTGGTTCGCACTATTATTCATTTTAATTTCTGCATATACTTCAACTAATAAATCAAGTTTGAGATTTTGCTTTTTACTCTCTTCTAAAGATTTATTTAATGTGCTTAAAATAGAATTCTTCATTGTCGCAAAATTCATATTTTTGACAAGTAATGCATCGTATCTTTTAGCAACCAAAGCACAAGCAGTAAATATCATTCTGTGATATAGATTTTTAATACCAAAATCAATGTGCAGGCAATCATTGATTTTTTTTGTTAAACTATAAATATGTTGTTTATCAATGGTGTTATGTGCAAATAAATCTAAATAATAATGTTTATCTTGTAATTCATTAGAAAGACCAGACATCTCTACATTGTCTTTGAAAATTCTAATATCGCTACCATTGTACAAAATACCAATCACATGCGAATATTTAGTTAAAACAATTTTACAATTTTTAATAAGTTCATCTGCCCATTTTTGCAGATAAATATCTTCATATTCTGATTTTGTTTCCAAAATAATTGCGGGCAATGTTTTGTTGTCTGGTAAATACCAACCATCAGGTTTATTGTTGTTCCCCCTAAAGCCTAATTGATTAAACGTTGTAATTTGTCCAGTGCCTTGTTTTATACCATCTTCTTTTTTATCAAAATTTAAAATAAATTTTGCATTATCACGAATTTCATCTTCAGTTCTTTTCATTCTTTAATTTTCTCCTTTAATTACGGTTATTTGTTTACCATTTTTTAATTTTAGTACTATATTTTTGGTTCCTGTTAGTTCAACCTCATCATTTTCAATATACAAGACTAGACTATCTCCATTTTCAACATGCAATAGTTTTCTTATTGTTTTAGGCACGGTTATTTAGCCTTTTGGAAAAAGAATTACTTTTTTAATTTTTTTCCATTTTCTACACTCCATTTTCTTTACTTTCTTTACTTTTTAAGTCTATCAGAAAAAAACTTAAAAATCAAATGTTCAAATAATTTTTTTAATTTTGCACCAAGATCTATCAAACGATCTCACTTCATTCCTCCTATAGACATATAAATTTATAAATAAATGCATAATTCAGAATTTATGATAGTTGCAATGTACCAAGGGTTGAGACGTGGTGAAGTGTTAGGCTTAACTATTGACAATATAGACTTTGTTAACAATACCATAACTATAAACAAAGCATATAATCAACAAAACAAATTTGACACTACAAAAAATAAACAATCAAATAGAACTATACCATTATTTGAAGAAACTAAAACAATTTTGCTAAAATACAAAAATCAAAAAGAACGCATATTTAACTTAACAAATAAACAAGTTGAGTTGATTTTAAAAGAGATTAGGAAACAAAGCAAAATAGAAAATTTAAAATTAAAAGATATGCGTAGCACATTTATTACAAGATGCAAAGAATTAAATATTCCAACACACGTAATACAAAGTTGGGTCGGACATACAATAGGAAGCAATGTAACAAATATTGTATATACAAAACATAATAACGATATAGATAACAAATTTATTGATATAATAAACAAATCAAAATTATACACAAATTATACACAATAAAAAAAATGACCTAACAAAATAAACTATATATAGTTGTTAAGTCGTTTAAAAACCACAATATGCTGTGGTGTTTGGCGGGAAGACCGTTATCCAATCCTAACCCCCAAATCTACATTGGTGCTAGGTGGATTAGGATTGTTTTTAAAATTTAAAAGGGCACTATATTGTATAAATTTTAGAAATGTGTTATAATGCAAGTGTTAGTTATTATCTATGGAATAATTAACTCCCCCCAAAAAAATATTTTTGGAGGTGTTAACATGTTTGAATTTGTTAGCAAGAAAGAAGTATCTTTAGCGAGGAATGAAATTGAACCAATAATACATAAAGTTCAAAATTATTTAAGAAAAAATAATATTATGACTTTTCAGTATTATCTTGTTGGGAGTGCTAGTAATCGTAGACACCTTGTTACCAGAATTGTTGGTGGTAATCAAGGATTTGATATGGATTATAATATAATAATCAAATCAATAAATAAAGCATACGATGATGCAGAAAAAACAAAACATATCATAATGGAAACCTTTAATAAGTTTCTTCTTAAAGGTTTTAAAAATTGTGAAGATTCTTCATCTGTATTTACAATTAAAAAAATAGATAAACAAAACAGTAAAATAATTTATAGTTTTGATTTTGCGATTGTAAATTATTATAATGAAGATATTCAGAATCCTGACTTTGATTATGATGACCCAGAAGATGAATATGAAACAATTGAAAGGCAAGAATATATTTATTTTGACAAACAAAATAATAAATATTTTTGGAAACTACGTCCTATTGCTTTTGACGACCATAGATATAAAGAGCAATATGTGAAAGAAGAAGGGTTGTGGAACGAGTTAAGATATTTATATCTTAACCAAAAAAACAACCAACAAACAAAAAAGTCAAGAATCATATATTATGAAACTTTAAATCAATTATTCCAAAAATACTAAAGATACATAAAAAAGAGAGGATTCTTTCCTCTCTTTTTTTCTAAAAATGTGTTTAATGTTGATTTTAATTTAAGATTTTGAAATAGTGAATATTTTGCTATATAAATCAATTAATACTTCAGTAGAAAAGTCAATTATTGGTTCAAACATAAATGAATTAATATGAATGTTTTCGCTAGTTAGTAAAAGTATTTTATTAAATAAGGCAACATTGTCTTTATTGTCGTGAAAATTATTTTTATATAATTCTACCAGTTTCCCAGTTTGGTTTTTATTTGGAATTGATTTTAATAAGTCATCTCCATTTTCAAGGTTTTTAACTTCTTTGATAATAAAATCTTCCATAAGCAATCTCTGTGCCATTGACAATATTATTTTATCGTCCAAGTCAACATTGTCATTATTTCCACTTTTTACTATACTAGAAGCTGTAGATATAATAATATCTTTAACTTTTTCAGTTTCTTTATCTTTTGCAAAATCAAAAGACTCATTTGTTAAAACCTCATTATATATTGTTTGTAAATCCAGTAATGTTAAAGTCTCAGTATCTTCTTTTATATGTAGTAAAGATGTCAATCTAATGTAGCTTTCATCACTTTCATCTTTAGTATATTCAATTAAATTTCTAATAAATGGAATAGCTGTAATTATATCTTTATTATTAGAATTTTTTAATCCTTTTTTTAAGGTTGCAAATGGTGTTTTATATGTGTATTTAGGTTCAATTAATTGTAAACCGTTTTTAATTCTTACTGCCATTAATGGGATAAAGTTTTTTCCCATTCTTACACATATTGTTCTATAAAAATCAAAATTATGAGTTAAGAAAATAAATTTTAAGTTAGAACTTTCAGAGAGTTCTTGGATATATTCAATAATTGCATATTTGTTTTTGTAATCAAAAGATTCTGCAATATCATCGGCAATGACAAATATTTCTTTACCTATACTTTTTAAGAACTCCAAATCGTATATAATATTTAGTAGATAAAGTGAGCGTTTTTCACCCTGACTTAAGACATCTTCAAGATTTTTACGTTGTACTCGTTGTGACTCTCCAGTTTCTTTGTCGATGTATTTAAATACAAATTCTGGCAATTTATCATTTAACATTACATCGTCCTGATTTGGTACTACAATTTCAAAAGGAGTGGAGAATCTTGATTGAAAAATTTCTTTAATTTCTTGCCATTGAGTATATTCTTTTCTTGCCTGTTCTTTAATTTCAGATATTGTTTTTTGACATTCATTATTTATTTTTAGCAAATTATCTAATTCAGAAATATTTTCTTTTAAGATATATAACCAAACATTTAGTTTGTATTTTTCATAATCTTTTAAAAGAGGAATAATTTCTGGATGTTTTTCAATTATTCTTTTAAAGTCGGTATACATTTTTTTATTTAGTTCTTTTTCAATTTTTTCAAATTGCTTTTTCAATAAAACATTGTTAAATACTTTGTCTTTTTCAGAATCAATAATTGTTTGAAAATCTGTATCGCTTTTTATTTCTTTGTCAATTCCATTTAATTTTAAAGTGTGATTTGCCTCAAAAAAACCATTATTTGATAAATCTTTTAAAATATTGTCTGCATTATTATGATTAAATATTCCTCGTTTAAATATAATAGTTTTTGATAAGAGTTCCGTATATATTTTATCATACTCAATAATAATTTTTAAATTTTTCTCATCGCTAACAAATTTTTTGATGGTTTCATTGAATAACTTTGAATAAGGAATGTCTTTTAGATGATACAATGACAAGTCTTGTGTTAGTAATCCTTCGTTTGTTATTTGTTGTAGAACCTCAATAAAGTCGATTTCACTTTTATCTTTTAATGAACTAACTTCTGCTTCTATAACAACACTATCATCGTTTAAGTACTTAATCATGTTTTGTTTTAGAGAATCCTTGAGGGATGAAATTCTACTCATGGTCTCATCGTATTCTTTTTTTAAATCGTTTTTAGCGATGAGTTTATTGCTATAGGTTGATTGATATCCATCTACATAACTTTCAATAACAAAAATATTTTCTGGCTTTATATCGTTATTTTTATCATCTTTAACTTCCCAATAAGCTTTTCTATTGAAAATTTTATCAACAGGTTTTTTATTTTCTTTCAATGCTAAAAATGTTTTTGCAAAAGATGATTTCATCATTCCATTTGAAGCATAAATTATACAATTACTTTTTTTACTAAAATCAAATGTGTGATTTAAATTTTTAATACCATAACAGTTTTCTAATAATACTTTTAATTCAGACATATATTTACCTCTATAATATTATAACATAAGTTTTTTAAAAATGGTAAAAGTTGTGACATTTATTATAAAAAAAGAAGAAGTTTTTCACTTCTTCTCGTAGATTTTATTGATTGTTTTGCAAATGGGTATAAACTGCATTTGCTGATAAGGTTGAAAAGTTACCGTTTGTTTCGGCAAA
>CALWOU010000004.1 GCA_944383245.1 uncultured Clostridia bacterium
TACATAGTTTATATTATCGGAAGGATTTGTCTGGAAGCGCTCAAGCAAAGCGCGAGTGGTTACAAGCAAATCCGATGATAATTCAAGCGAAGTCTCTATTATCGAAAGATTTTGTCTGGAAGCGCACAAGCAGTGTGTGTTTACAAGCAAATCCGATGTTAATTCAAACGTAATGCCACAATTTATTGTGGTGTTTATGAAATAAACATAAAATTTTGCGTTAGTAAAATTTTAACATTACATAGTTTATATGCTTTATCTAATGCTTTTTGTGTTTGCAAATGTAAGTTTTGATGAGTTTACTAAATTGCTAGTCGTTTCCTTCGTCGGCAGGATATGGCCTTCTTATTTGGTTGTTTGCAGTAATGGCGGTTGACCTTGGTTGTGGAGTTGGGCGCCTTGGTGGAAGAGTTGTTTGAGAAGTGGAGTCCGAAGGATTAGAATTGCTTTGATTTTGCGATGCAATTCTATTTTGAGGTGCGTTAATAGCGTGTTGATTTGGGTTTTGGTTTGCTTGCTGTTGCGAAGTATTACTTTCATACATTCTCCCGCCATTTTGCGGGCCAGATTGTGGTGTTTGATTTGTGTTTGAATTATTGCTCGTATTCATTTCATTTGATTTGTTAGATGCGCGCTTTACTGTTTGCGCATTTTTTGTTCTAAGCCCAATATCTTTTCTGCACATTATTTTAAATTGTGCAAATCGAGGCAAAGAAAATTCAACACTTTCTAAAGTGAGCGAATAAAATTCATCGGCAACTTTCACGTCGCTAACAACACACAAAAGTTCGTTGTAACTCTTTTTTGCTCGATCGGTGAAATTTGAATTAGATTTAATTCTTCCTTCACTTTCAATAACTTCATCAATAAGTAAACAAGCATTGGTTAAAGCTTGCTTTTTAATTTCAAAATTTCTACCAAACAAAATAACATCTTTATCTAAAATGTCTAATATATTTTTTCTAGTTAAATACAAAATGATTACCGCAAAGATTGAAACAAACAATCCAGCAACACCGCCCCACATAGCAATAGTTTCCCACATAATATCCCCCTTAATACATTCTTATTATAACAAAATAATTTAAATTTAACAAATTATTTTATAGTAAAAATAATTATTTCACACTTTTAATTAAAATTCTAATAAATTGCTATGCTTACAGAAAAACACTTTCAATATTTTTATTAATTACCTATTTTTAATATCAGAAGGATTTATCTGGAAGCGCCGAAGGTGAATGCAGCAAATTTTAAAGTTGAGATATTAAAGTATAAACTATGTAATGTTAAAATTTTGCTATCGCAAAATTTTATGTTTGTTTACACATTCACCACAATAAATTGTGGCATTCCGCTTGAATTATAATATACTCAAGTCACATCACAGTTTGATTTAAAAACCTTTAAAAATAAAATTTCTATTTTACTTGACAAAATAAATGAAGTCTGCTACAATCTCTTTTGTTAATTTCATTTGATAAAATTTTTACACAAAATGAAATTAAATGCCAACACTATTAGAAATATACTGCAAACAACGAATGATTTAATATCTTAAATATGCGGATATGGCGGAATTGGCAGACGCGCAAGACTAAGGATCTTGTGGGTAACACCTTGCAGGTTCAAGTCCTGTTATCCGCACCAGAGAAGCATAAAACGAACCTTGAAGAAAACTCAAAATCAAAGTTCGTTTTATTTTTTAATAAAGAATATTTTGGATTGAAGATGGAATATTAAACATCAAAAAAGGATAATTTTAAAATTATCCTTTCATTTTATTTTTTTATCATTTCAATAATATTCAATGGTTTTGCAATAATTGTTGTACCATCTGGAGTTTTGCCAGTAGCAAAAACTGTATTCCAAAATTCATAATTATTTTTACCGCCAAATACAGTCGCGGACATAGAACGATCTCTCCAAATTGGCATATTTTTTAGATTAATAACAAAAGTTCTTATATTATCCCATAAAGTATCTGAAAATTTTTGTTGAAGCAAATTATCTTTATCATACATGACACCAGAATAAGCAAAATGATTATTTATTAGCAGTTCTATATATTTCAACCAGTTATACATAATTTCTTCTTTGAACAATCTATACGCAATAAGATGGTCATCTGGAATTGAATCGCCCTTTCCTGCAACAATACTATTTTCTATTCTATATGTACCAATATTATCATCATATTTATCAATTAAAATTTCTTCAGCTAAAATATTACATAAATGAATTGCTTGTTCTCTTTCAAGCATTCTAGGATTCAATCCTTCATCTAATTTATAATCCATTGGAGTTGTTAATATTGTCTTCGCATTTATAAATCTTGATAAAAATGTTTTTTCAAAAGTACTATAAGATAAAGGCAATTCATTTCCTCTACCTTCAAAATTAATATATGATTGCAATTTATTTTCATTTGTTCTTGTTATTGTATTTTTTTGGCTATTTATAATGTATAATTTTACATTACCTTTTTCACCTTTAAAATAATCAACCAATTTTTGTTCAGAAAAGGATAAATCATCTTCATTAAGGTTATTTTCTTCTCTATATCTTTGAATTCTACTAGCATATAATTAATCATGTAATTGCCTTACTATTGCCTTATCAAAAGCTATTTGTTTCAGTTGTTTTCCCGCATTCAAATTTGTAGTCATTAATTTATCAAAATCTGAATCAATAAATAAACGTACAACAATTTTTGTTACTCCCAACATAATTTGCGCAACTGTTTTATGTTGTCCATCAAAAATTTTAATTTTGTTATCATCAATTCTTGCTAAACTTATCTGCAGTTGTGGATTAGGTTTATAAAATTCTTTTATTAGTAAATTAACAGATTTATTTAATCCTCTTGGATTTAAATCATCGTCATGATACAAATATTCAAGAGGAACTTCAATAAATGCAGTTTTTTCTCCAGATAAAACATCTTTATAAATGGTAGACTTCTTTATTTCTACATCCCCTATTTCGTCAAAAGAATATAATAAATCATTATTTTTGATCTTACACTTAAAATCATATTTAGATCCATTGAATACTTTTAAAACGTGTTTTAAAGATGCAGTCTCGCCATTATTTTCTGCTTCCTGTATTATTTTTTCAAGCTTGAGTATTTTTTTTGCGACAATTAAGTCGGCATCCTGTTTCGTTTTGTTGCAATGTTCATGTGTAATAGCAAAATTCATCAATTCGTCTTTACCATTATTGGCTAATGGTTTTATATGGTCAATATTTGTATTATTTAAATCTATATCAATCTCTTGCTCGCAAATAAAGCATTTATGATTTTGAATATCCCACAATTTTCGACTTAATTTATCATATTCTTTTTTATTTAATGAATCTAAATATTTCGAATTACCCATATTCGTCTTTTCTCCTTTATTAATGCATTGTTATATTTATTAAATTTAATGTTTTTAATCTATAGCGTAAAGCGGATTCTGATACTCCATAGCGTTCTATTAAATATTTACAAATGGTAGCCCATATTTTATAATTGCTTTTAGTTATACAAAATGGGGTGGTACATGAGCCTTTGTTTAAACGATATAACATGCTTGTTACTGCTCGGATTACTTTTTCTTCAGGCATAAGTAAACAAGTTGCAAAATAATCTGCCTCATATTCTATAGGGTCTTTATTTGAACATTCTTCGTTTATGGCAGTATCTACATGCGATTTTAGTTGATGACCTAAAAAATAATGTCCAAGTTCGTGTGCTATTGTGAAATTTTTCCTGCCAACATTATCCATATTTGAATTTATTATAATATATTTTTGCTCATTTGTTGCTTTTGTAAAAACTCCAGCAAATTTATATGGATTAGATTTAATTTCTCTATATTTTATATTTTCACTTTCACATATTTTATTAAATTGTTTATGTGCACCGCCTCTTGAAACATATTTATTTAATATTTCATTTGCCAATTTTTCAATTTCACTTCTTGTCATCTTCATCCATCGCATCATATATTTGTTTTAAAATTTCTTCATCAGCATTACCGCGGAGAGCATATCCTTGCATTTGTTTCCATTGATTAAATCCATCAAGATAAGGTATTGTAATAACTTGTTTACTTTCGCTATCCAATTTCTCGTTTTCCTCTTTAAATGTCACTTGTCCGTTCATAAGAAGCGGTAACAAGAAATCACGCAAAGAAGATAATTCTTGATTTTCTTTTCTATTTTTATTCAACTTTTCTATTAAACCAGTAACTAAATTGGCATATTTTATCAAAATATCATCACTTGGTTCAATTATAGGAAATAAATTCAAATCTTCCTCATTTATTCCTTCTTGTGTAGAGCCACCTGAACGATAATCCTTTAATTTTTCAAAGTATTTTGAAGATATAAAGCCTACAATATAAGGAAAAGAATTTTCACCACATTGCAACCCCATAAAACCAGTTGAAATAACATATTTATCTATCATCCAATTATCACTCTTTGAGATAAAAATATGCTTTATACTGTTTTTCATCTTTGCAAACCATACAGAATTTAATGTTGATTGCATATTTGCTCGTCCTTCTCTATTCTCATAATCTACTACATTTCCATCAATAATATCATTACCAATTACATTTGCGGTAGCCAAATAGATTTTTTTTGAAAAATACTCTACACCTTGTTTTATAATTGAGAATAATCTTGAATTTTTTAATGTTTTTACTTCCCAGCCTTCGGGAATTTCTCGTTTTAATTGCTCATTATAAACCATTTTGCCACCTGATGATTTATAAGGTCTGCCTTCTTCGTTTGGAAATTCAAATTGCAAAAACCAATAATCGTAAATTATCTTTGCTAATGCTTCAAGTTTTTCATTATTTTTTTTGTTTATTTCAATTTTTTTATCAATAGGTTTCAAAATTGATACAATTTTTTCTTGGATATCTTTTGGATAATCTATGACTAATGTATTACGAATCGCTTCCATTGTAATATTTGGCTGTGCAGAACCCTGTTTACTTTGAAATAAATAACTTTGCCCTATCGGGCTTTGTAAATAATATTTTAAATATTCTAAATCAAAATAATCATCTATTAATTCTATTTTTGCAATATTGCTAGCTAAATGACAATCATAAGGATGATAAAAAATGCCAACCTCACCTAAATTGCTCCCAACATAAGGAACTAATATACATCTCTTTGTTAGTTTACTTCTAATTAAATGATCTGAAATTTCTTTTTTTATGTACCAATCATATTGTTCTACAAAATTACCATCTCTAATGTTTTTGCCTTGAACTAATGGTATATCGCTATCATTTCTTTTATTAACTGTTTGATTATGTTGTATATATTCAGAATGTTCAAACCCTGCAAGTTTAGTAACAAAAACATGAAGACCTAATAATTCATATTTAATATTACTCATACTTCAACTCCTTAAGACTGCTTTTTATCTCATCTTCAAGAGTTTTGCCTTCAGCGAACAACTTTTCTAAACTAGTTGTATATTCTTGTATTTTTTTATTAAACTCTTCTTCAGTGATATCAATATACTCAATTTTAACATCAAAGTATTGTCCTGCAGACAATGAATATCTTTCTTTCAATTTATCATAAGAAACAACAACTGAAAACTCATCTTTTGCTTCTTCATTGATAAAAGTATTCACAATTAAATCTATTTCATCATCTGTTAATCTTTTCTTTTTAAGTCCATCTTCTTGATAATCTTCGCCTAATTTTGATGCGTCAATCAAAACAACATTTTCATGATTTCTTGCGTTATCAAAGAATAATACTGAAACATTAGTCCCTGTATTTGCAAATACATTTGATGGCATGCTAATACAGCCATAAACAATTTTATCATCTATAATTTTATGCAATATATTTTTTTCAACACCAGAAGATGCTGTTATAAAACCAGTTGGGACAACAATAGCACCTTTACCTGTATTCGGCTTTAAAGAATTGATAACATGTTGAATAAAGCAGGTGTAAATTGCCATGCTAGATTTCTTTTTAGCAGGCACTTTTGGTACACCTGCCCAAAATCTTACAGGCATTGCTGCAATTTTTTCTCGTGTATCTGAGAAATCCATTTTAAATGGCGGATTTGACACAACAAAATCAAATTGTTTTAAAGATTGTCCATCATCACTTTTATGATACGGATTTGTTAAGGTATCACCTTGTATTGCATGGTCTAGTGAAGAGATGAGTCCATTAAGAATCAGATTTAATTTTAGCATTTTATTGCTTCGCTGTGAAATATCTTGCGAAAAAATAGTACATTTATCTTCTCCAATTTGATGAGCAAGTGCCATCAATAATGTTCCCGTTCCAGCTGATGGGTCATAACATTCTATATTATGAAATTCTTTCTGCTTACCAACTAAAAGCCTAGCCATAATTGTAGCAATTGAATGTGGAGTATAATATTCTGCATATTTACCGCCACCTGCTGTGTTGTAATCTTTTATTAAATATTCAAAAATTGCCGCAAAAAAGTCATAGTGTTGTGAAAACGCATCTTCAAACGAAAAGTTTACCAATTTATCAACTAATGCTCTAGCAAATGATGCTCGTTGTGATGCATCTGTCACATAATTTGTTAATGGCTCAAACAATGCTATACTTGTATTTTCAGTAGTATGAGTGGCGAATATATCTGCATTCTTCTCAGCAATATCAACCATTGTTCTATCAAATATTAATTCAAAATCACCTTTTGCTTGCTGATTCCACAAAAATGAAATCAAATGTTGCGGTTGTAACCTAGGAACATCAACCATTGAATCAAGTAATTTGTTTCTTTCTTCTTCTGATAATTCACTGTAAGCAATTTCCCATTTGTCTGCTTTTGCTATTTTAGAATTTAATTTCTTTATCTCATATCCAAATTTATCGTTTAAAAATTTATACAAAAACACTTGTGTTATAATTTTATATTCATTACCATCGTTTCCCAATCCATAGGTTTGACAAGTTGCTTTTAAATCATCAATCAACTTTATTGTATTTTCTTTTATATCCATTTTTTATTTTTTCTCCTTATGCTACCATATATGTCGCATGGTATTGGTCTAAATATTGTTTTGCAACTCTTTGTAAAATAAAAATTCTATCATTTCTATTGTTTTCGATATGCATTTCGTCTAGTCCGAGAGTAACTTGAGCCAAAACTGTCTTTTCAAAATAGGCGTCTTGTTTCAATATATCATTTCTGTCATACACTTTTTGATCTACGACTTTCTTTATATTTGATAGAACATCAAATATAGTCTCATCATATTCTGAGATAATTATTTGACCTCCACTAACTTTGCGCCTTTCATTTTCTTCTTTAATTCTTTTATGAACTCTCGCGAATTTAGCATCGCCATTATATTTCTTTGCTAATATTTTATTTTTCTTTTGCAATTCATTTAACTTATCTAAAATTTCATTTAATGCTTTTGATTGTTCATTAAAATGAGCAATGCTATCAATAACAAATCCTCGCTCCTTAAATCTTTGGAAAAATGCTTCCCTTAAAGTAATATATTCAGGGTCATCCTGATCTAAATTATCAACAAAGCCGCCAATAACTTTCTTCCATAAATCATTTAATTCTTCCTTTTGACTTGTCGCAATACGAAGTTCTTCTTCTCCAATCTTATTAAAGTTAAAAGTTATATCTTGCATAGCCTCATTAACTATTTGTTGAGTTGTATCATCATTAAATATTTCTTTTTGATTAATATAATTTATATGATTTTGAACTTCAGCCAGCATTGGAGTTAAATTTGCAATATTTAAATGGCTAAAAGCTTCTTTCAAGTCATCATCACCAAATGTTCTAACAATATTTATACAATCTCTTGCTGAAATCAAAACTTTTTTAAGTTTTAGTAATTCATCTTTATCTTCTATAGTTGATATCTCAGAACTAAATTCTTCTAAATTGTCTATTGTATAATTAAATAATACCTGTCTTACATCTTTCATCTGCTTAATTAGAGCATCTTTATCTTCTATAATTTGATTAAATGTGTCGGTGACATTATCTTTACCAACTTCTTCTGGATCATTGAACCTGTTCAATTCCATCAAATAGGCTTGATTTGTTTCATCAAAGTTCTTTTTTATGTCGGCAAAATCAACAACATAACCATATCTATTGTCTTTATATGGACGATTCACACGAGTTAGTGCTTGTAGTAAATTGTGATCTTTTAATTTTCTTCCTAGATACATTCTTTTTAATCTTGGAGCATCAAATCCAGTCAACAACATATTATAAACAATAAGAATGTCTATTGTCATATTTTTCTTAAAGTCTGTAATAATTTGTTTTCTTGTTTCTTTATCATCGCTATCAAATAGTACTATTCCTGCTTTAAAATCGCTTTGCAGTGATGGTGATTGCAAATTTAACTCTTGCTGAATTTCATCAAAATAAGCAAATAATTTTCTAGCCTGCTCACTTGTCTCACATACAATCATACCACCAAGTGTATCATCACCGCGAATTATACGGAATTTTTTCAAGTCAGTTATTATATATCTCAACAGTTCTTTAACATAATTATCATGTTCTATTATTTGGTTTCTTCTAACATCCTTCTTTTGTACAAGTGTTTCAAGCCGTTCATATATTTGTGATAACTTTTCTCTGTATGAAGTTTCAATATCTTCACGAATGAGTTTTAAAGTATAACCATCTTGAATTGATTTATCGTAATAGTATGTATGATAATATTCGCCAAACACTTTCCAAGATGCTCTTTCTTCTTTTAGTAATGGTGTTCCTGTTAATGCAATTTTAATAGAATCTTTATCAGCATCAAAAAGATTAGCAAGAAAGGTCCCTTTGGGATTGTAACCTCTATGAGCTTCATCTATTATAAAAATGCGTTGCAAATTGGTTGCATAAGATGGAATATTAACTTTTTCTGTATCCTCTTCAAATTTTTGAATATTTACAACAGTAATTTCATCTCTGCCGCTTGTACTTTCCTGTGCCTGTTGAGTTCTAAATTGTTCCATCAACTCCGTTCTTGTATTTGCAGTTTTAACAACAAGACCTCTTGCTTCAAATTCTTGCGATGCTTGTTCAAGCAAATCTAATCTATCAACAATGAAATAGAATTTTGCAACTTTATTTTGTTTAGCAAAATAATCTTTTAAAACATTCGTTAAATGATATGACAATGCTGTTTTACCACTTCCTTGTGTGTGCCATATAACACCTGAACACATACCATTATTAATTTTATCACGAACAATCATTGATGCAAAAAATTGTTGATATCGCATAATATGTTTCTCGTCTGTAGATTCTAAAACTCCATCAACCTCGCGTTCCATTTTAACATAAGCGATACCATATTTAATTAAAAACAAAAATCTTTCAGGAGAACACATTGAAGTAATAATTCTATTTGTCGGTGTGTTTATATTAAGATTAGTTTGATATTCTATTGAATGGTGTATAACTTGGCAATTATAATCAGTTAAAATTTTCTCTTCTAAATTTTTATCAATATCAAGATAATTAAAATTTTTGATAAATGGTGCTACACTATCATTTAATTTGTTTTCCTCACGAAAACAATTGAATTTAGCTTCTTTTCTTGCTGTCGTACAATAAAAAGCACCTTGGATAGGAACTATTCCACCTTCGGCATCATATTCCATATTATTCGAAAATATCATTAATTGGGTTATATTTAAAAATCTTCTAAATTTTCTATTAGGGAACCTTAAATCATTCATTCGCTTACTTTCAGTTAACATTCCACCATTATTATTAGGCTTTTTTACTTCTATAAAACATAGTGGCAATCCGTTCACAAAAAGTGTAATATCTGGGCGAAATTCTTCCTGATCTCTTTTGCAAGTAAATTCGCCGGTAAAATGAAACACATTATTCTTTGGATTGTCAAAATCTACTAATTTATATGGCGACAAGGATACCAATTTTTTATAAAAACTTTTTCCCAAATCATCATAATCTAATTCAGTAACTATATCATGCAAAACTTGATCTGCCTTACCTGCATTGTTTGGATTTAATTTTGCAAATTGATTTTTAAAAACATCAATTAAAATATTAGTATTTTGCTCATAAATACTACCAGTATCTTCTTCATGAATTTTCCCAAAATATTTATATCCAATTCTTGTCAAATGAACCATAGCGGGGATTTGAACACGCGTGGCTTCATTAAATTTTACTTCCATTTTTCTTCTCCATCTATAATTTAATTAATTATAACATAAATTTTTATATTTTTACATAGTTTTTTATAAGGTTTTAGCAAATAATTATAAAAAATTTTCAAAAATGAGATTCTGGCGTGTGCTTGTCTTGATACAAGTGGCGTCGCTAAAGCTCCGCCAGACAAGCACACGCCAGAAAAACTAAATCTGTCAATTTTTGAATAGAAAAGTAAAAATAAAAACTTTGACACAACTAAAATTTGATATAAAATCAAAAAATTTCAAAACTTACTTCCGCAAACAAAACGGCATCTAAAATGAGAGGCTGGCAAAGGGTGAACCCATATTGCCCCACGCCTCCTCATTTTTTTACGATGCCGTTTTTTGTATTTGCTTGTTTTTTGCAATGCAAAATTTTTGCTTTTTAAAATTATTCATTGTTTTCTTACAATAAATGAATTTAGTTTTAAATTTGTATATTTGCTTTTTATCTATAAATATAAAGCAAATATTAAAATCGTTTTGTAAGTTAAAAATCACTCCTTTTCTTCGCCTTTTGGCTGGTAGTTGTGGCATAGTTTTCACAACAATTCAAGGGAAATATATATTTTAGTTTTCTTTTAAGATTAAGGTTTTACCTTAGTCTTTTTTTCATTGCACAAAATATATATTTCTTCTTCCTTGACTTGTTGTTCCCCAAATACAAATATATTGAGTTATATTTTAAAGATTTATTGTGTATTCAAGTGTATAAACATCTATTTTCTATTGTTTAACAATATAAAATAAATTATTAATCAAACTATGCTCTTTTTGTTTGTGCCAAAAGGCAAATAAAAGGAGCAATATATGAGAGAAGTAAAAAAGAAAAAAGGAATTTTAGATGATAACACAGTTATCACCTTAGAAAACATTGAAAAGTTATCTCAATGTTTCGCACAATCTGCACTCAAAAGCATTAAGAAATATGCTTATAGTGCAACACCAAAAGTCGAAAGATTGCAAAGTCTATTAAGGCAAGATATTTGCTATCACAAAAAATTAGATACTTATTCAGATGCATATGATTTAGTCCAAGAAGCAAGTTTGTTTCTATGCAAATTCATAGGACACAGACTTGGCGAACTTTGCAAAGATTCCAAATCAAAATCTGGAAAGATAGATAATCTCAAAAATGCTTGCCTTAGAGTTTTGCAAGTATATCTACGAAAAGAATTAAAGTTTTCAAACAACACAGTAGACGAAAACGAATGCTTTGAAGTTATAGATGAAAGACCTATCATTCAAGATAAGCCTGACTACACGAAAGTTAAAGAAGTGTTATCTAAAATCATACAAAACAGGTTCGAATACCAAATATTTGAATACTATTACAACGGAGTTGAGCCAAAACTAATAGCAGAATTTTTAGGAATTAGTGTAGATAAAGTTTACAAACGAAGAAGAAAATTCAAAGATAGATATGCAATGCTTTATATGTAAAAATTTCAAGTATTCCACAATAAAAAGTGGAATATTTTTTTGAATATTGCCTTAACTTCCACATATTTTCGTGGCTATATATAGAGAAGAATAGTAAAAATTGTGCGACTTTTTACCAAAAACTACAACTTTGTTTGCAAAAAGTATGTGAAAAGTACTAGTTTACTACCAGTTTTGTTCCTTACAATACAACCACATTTGTGCTATTCTCTTATTGAAATTAAATTAGACAACGCAAAATGGCAAGCCCTGAAGTTAGTTTTATTGGTATGCTCTAAGCCAAAATTTGAGAGTCAGTGGTTGCATTTATGGGCGTAGAAAAAATTTTTTCTATGTCTTTTTTAATTCCAAATTTTAGAAAAAAGGAGTTAAAAAATGCAAACATTAAAAGTCGAAAATGTGAATGATTTGGACTTATCGTTTCTCTCAAATGATTTTTTCATTGAAATTTTAAGTTTAATCATTCAAAACAAAAAAAGGCAATGCAACCCTGGCGTGTACTTGTCTTGAACAAGTGAGTGAGATCCTAGCGTGTGCTTGTCTTGATACAAGTGATTAGTCTTTCGGGTGCAAAGTTTAAACGAAAACTCACTCTTGTCAAAGGTAAAATGCATTGTTTCACAACCTTTGACAATAGTATAAGAATTTTGAAGATAAAATATAAATTCGTTTCCGTTTGTTTCGCCCCTGTCGAAAGACAAAATCTATAAAATAAAAGGAGAAAATAAAATGAAAACAGCAGTAATATATGCCCGTTATAGTTCGGACAGTCAATCTGAGCAAAGTATTGAAGGACAAATTCATGTTTGTAAAGATTATGCAGAGAAAAACAACATCGTCATTGTTGATACCTACATTGATAGAGCAATGACAGGAACAAATGATAACCGAATTGCTTTTCAAAAGATGTTGAAAGATAGTTCAAACCACCAATTCTCAATCGTGCTTGTCTACAAACTTGATAGATTTTCGAGAAACAAATATGAAAGTGTTATCCATAAGAAAACACTTAAAGACAACGGAGTAAGTCTTGTCTCTTGTATGGAAAACATACCAAACACTCCAGAAGGGACGCTTATGGAAACACTACTTGAAGGCTTTAATCAATATTTCAGTGAAGAACTAACTCAAAAAGTGAATCGTGGACTTCGAGAAAGTTGGCTTAAAGGTAATGCAACAGGTGGTAAAAAGGTTTTTGGATATGACATAGTAAACAAAAAATATGTGATAAACGATTATGAAAAAGAAATTATCTTAAAAGTGTTTCAAATGTATGCAAGTGATTGCAGAGCGAGAGTGATTGCTGAAACTTTGAATGAATTAGGCTATCACCGAAATAATGGCAAAAAGTTTGATGAAAAATATGTTTTATGGATACTCCACAATTCAAGATATACAGGAGTCGTAGAACATCACGGCATAAAGTATGAAAAAATCTTTCCACGAATTATTGATGATAACCTTTGGAATAAAGTCAATACAATAAATGAAGAAAATAAATTTGCACCAAGCAGAAAGAAAGAGATTTATGACTATATCCTATCTGGCAAACTGATTTGTGGCGAATGTAAACATAAAATGTATGGCGAAAGCGGAACGAGCCACACAAAAGATATTCACTACTACTATGTTTGTGCTTCACGAAGAAAGAAAAGATGCCCATGCACTATGAAGGCGATTAAAAAGCAAGTGCTTGAAGATATGGTGATAAACACAATCACTCATCTTTTGAATAGCGAGCAAAACATACAACTCCTAACAAATGCAATTTTTAACTATCATCAAAAACACTCACAAGATAATGCCAATTTAAAACTATTAGAACAAAAAAGAAAAGAAACTTATAAAGCAAGCCAAAATATCTTGAAAGCCATTGAGCAAGGAATAATTACGGACTTAACAAAATCTCGCTTACAACAACTTGAAAATGAACTTGCCGAGTTAGATATTGAAATAACAAAAGAAAAGTATAGAGATAACTCGCTTTTAACAAAAGAAGAAATCGAACAATTTTTACGAAAACAAGTGTTTGAAGATACGCAAAACATAAAAATTCGCAAACTACTTGTAAACACCTTTGTTCGAGCAGTATATCTCTACAATGATAAAGTGGTAATTCTATTCAACTACACTGACTCACCCGACAAACCGAAATTCACAGTTGAAGAAAACATAGAAACCGAAAAGCAGATAAACTCTGCTTTATCTAATACCTCAGGTTCGTGCTTATACCTTCACTCCGCACCACACTTTAAAACCATCTATTTTATAGACAATCTATGTATTCGATGAATAAAATAAAAAAAGATGATTAATACAAGTTTTATAAGATTTGACAACACGTGTATAAAAAAAACTACCACAATGTTAATTTTTAGGCACAAAAGTTGGTCAAATTTGGATCAAAATATTATTACATAAAAGACATAATCATCAAAACAGAACACACTTTTCTTTTTAAATATTTTAGCAATCGTTGACATTCCATAAAACGGAGATAAAAATGAAACAAAACATTAAAAACTCAAAATATGAATATATATTTTTTGATTTAGATGACACCTTGCTAGATTTCCAAAATGATTGCAAAAAGGCTTTTAAGATGTCTTGCGATGAAATAGGATTAAAATTAAAAAATGCATATGAAATCTATAACAAAATTAATATGCAATTATGGGATGATTTTGCTGATAAAAAAATAGAATTAGCAAAATTGTTAAAATTAAGATTTGAATTATTTTTTAAAAAAGTAAATTTTAATTTTGATAATGAAAAATTCCAACAAATACTAACAAAGTATATGTCAACTTGTGGTAAAAGAATACAAGGTGCAAAAAGTATCGTTAAATATTTGCACAAAAAATACACACTTATTGCAATTACCAATGGCGTAAGCAAAGAGCAAAAATGCAGATTAAAAAATGCCAATTTAGATAAATTTTTTAATAAAGTATTCATTTCACAAGACATAGGAACAGAAAAGCCAAATCCAGAATTTTTTAAATACTGTTTAAGGTCTTTAAAGTTAAAAAACACCAACAATATTCTTATAGTTGGAGATAGTTTAAAATCTGATATCAAAGGTGGCATTTTGGCAAACATAGAGACCTGCTGGTTTAATAGGCTTGGCATTGATAACAATACAAACATTACACCAAACTATGTAATTAAAAAATTAAAAGAGCTAAAAAATATTTTATAAACTTTTAATTAACCAATAGCAATTAATATTATGTCGGTTCGGATGCTTTATCACTTGTCGCACCACAAAATACAAAGAGAGAAGTCCAATCCAAGCTTCTCTCTTTTGTTTTGAAATATAAAAATTTTATGATACACTAAAAATGTTAAAAGGTGGGCGTTTATGAAAGATTTAATGAAAAGTAATATCTATGATTGTTCTGATGAAATTGTAATTGTAGGAAGTTGTTTAAAATCTATGCAACCAAGGGCTTTTGAAGAGATTGAAAAAATGAAATTACCTATTTTTGAATTATGTTTGGAACAAACACATATCAATATGGCACTCACCAAAATTTTGGGAATGATAAGAGCGAAGAAAATTAAAAAAATATTATTTGCAAGTGTTGACAAATCACCACATTGCATTCAATTACATTATATACAAGATGAAATAAGAAAACTTGGCTTTGAATTAAACTTTGAAAATTATGTAGCGGTTGACGATACACTTTTCAAAATTTCAAAAGAAACAATTGCTCTATCAAAAAATTTAAGCAAATTAAGTTTAATAGATAAATAAATTATTAAATTTTACTGTTATTGTTTTAAACTAGCATAAAAAAGAAGTTAATTTTAAAACTTCTTTTTTCTTGTAACATATTGAAAATTTAGATTTGGTGTGTTAGTATATCTATGTGATAAAAGATTTATGCTTTGAGATTATACAAAAATGTCCAAATAGTTGTGTGTTTTGTTCTTCAAATAGCGATTATCAAAAAAATAATGTAATTGATTTTCCAACTATTAAAAGAACAATCGACTTTTTTATGGCAAATGGCGGGATTAAAGAAATTTCTTTATCTGGTGGCGAACCTTTATTGCACCCAAATATAATGCAAATAATATCTTATTGCCATAATTTGGGTATATACACAACACTTTATACTAGCGGAATAATAGAAAACACTTTTAATGAACAAACTGACAATAAATATTTTCAAAAAATATTAGAGCAATACAACAATAGAAAATTTTCTGAAATACCATTGAATATATTACAACAATTAAAACAAGCAGGGCTAAATAAGATTGTTTTTGATATGCAAGCATCCGAAGTGGATGAATACAACTCATTAATGGGAACAAAAAATAATTTTACAAACATATTAGACTCTATTCTTAACACATCAAAATTTGATTTTAAAACATCCATTCATTTTGTGCCTAATAAAATAAATGTTGACCAATTTAGAGATATTGTTGAACTTGCAGAGATTGCTGGAATAAATGAAGTTAGATTGCTAAAATTCGTTCCACAAGGTAGAGGTCGAGAAAATAAAGAAGCCCTGCAACTGACTAATGATGAACTACTTATGTTTATTAAAGATTGCCAAACTATTAGAACAAAAAATACAAAATTGAAAATAGGCATTCCCTTACAACAACAAAATAGTCACAAATGCACAGCAGGATTTGATAAAATCGACATTAGATTTGATGGTCAGGTTTTACCCTGCCCTGCATTTAAGGATACAAGAGAAGAACTCTTAAAAAAGAAAGGTTTTGAAAGTATAAATATTTACAAAAATTTAACCGATTTTAAGTTTTTACAAGGTATAGCAAGAGAAATTCCTTTGTGCGAACAAATAAACGACGAAAAATGTTTTTAAACTATGAATAATTAATTATTAAATTTTCTTAACCACACATAACCAATGCCAACTTTGACTTGTGGTCGGTTCGGATACTTTATAACTTGTCGCACAAAAAAATGACACAGCTTTTTCTTATTGCGGTTCTCAATCGCATTAATAAAATCTCTGGTGGTCATCTTTTCTTTTGTTTTTCTTAATATAAATTTGACTATATAATTTTTTTGTGTTAGACTAAAAAATAAAGGAGAAATAATAAAAATTATGGTGAATAAAAATAAAAGTTTGTTTATTGCACAATGCGTGCTATTGGTTATTATATTTTTATCTTGCTTTGAGTTTATATTTAATGGTTTTCATTTATTTGAATTGTTAAATCAAGATCAATCTTTTTCAACCAAAGTATACATAAACTCAATAAAATATATTCCAATCGTTTTAAGTGTGGCACTTTTTGTTATAGTGATAATTTCTGCTTTTAAAATAGCCTATAACAAATATATAAGGCTAACCAAAATTTTAAATATAATATTGTTGATATTTATCTTTGCGCTAATGATTTATATGCTAGTAAGTTTTGTGCAATTATTCACTTCACTAGATAAATATTATCAACGTGACTCATATCTAGGTAATTCTATTTATTCTATAAGTAAAGATTATTACTTTGTTACGGCTTGTTATGAATTATGTTTGGAATTTCAGTTAACACTAATAGTTGACATTTTGATTATCTTCACTTATGGAATTTTAGTTTTTGTTGAGCAAATTTTGGGAAACAACAGAAAGCCATTATTTGCAATCCTTTGTGGTGTTTGTTTAATTGTTAGTTTTGTGTTTTGGGGAGCGTTTGGAATGCTTACCAAAAGCAACGCCGATATCTCTTTGAGTTATTATTACAACTATGGTTCTATAAGTTATTCATCTAATTACAAACCACAAATAACGTATTATTTTGTAAATATAACGGACCAAGAACTAACTAATTTAGAAGTTACTTACACATACAAATTAAACGGCGAAGAAATCTCTAACACCTACACTATTGATTCATTCCCTGCGATTGCAAGAGTTGAACTATTTGAATGTGACTATGAAGGTTTTGAATTTGTTTCTATTGTTGTAAATTGTGATCAATATTCTAATTTAACGCTTGCGCAAAATTATACTTTAAATTCAAAATCTAAACCTATGTTAGGCTTAGCAATTCCATCATCCGCACTAGCCTTGACATTTGGTATTTTATATTACACCCCACTAAGTAAAAGGAAAATAGATAATACTGAATTATTAGAAAACCCTGTTTAAATTTCTTTATATTAAAAATAAAATAGACCTATGTCAAGGTCTATTTTTTTAAAATTTTAATTGTTTATAAAAGTTATGGTAACGTTGCCGTTGTTGCAGTTGGTTATTAATCGTTTTGCGCCTTCTAGTTTTTGAGTTGGGAGATTGCGGGCATATACGAAACAAACAATGAAAAAAGTCTATTCGCCGTATGTACAAAGTATAGCAACGACGAAAATATCAAAATTTTACCTAAGGGAAAATATCTGTGCGCAAATTGTGATGAGTTAGAGCGAGATAAAACGCGTGAAAAACTTATTAGCATTGCAAAAAATGAATATTTAATTGAACCAAAATTTATAGTGGAAATTATTGTTTTAACAGGTATACTTAAGTGGGATTATCAAATTCAAATTTTTGTAGAAAAGAATAAATAAATTTTATGAAAAAATATTACGCTATTTTACTTTTATTCCTACAATTGTTTCGCCTGAAGTGTTCATCGCAGAAAATTGAAGAGTTTTTGATTCTAAGTAGTTATCAAAACCCTCGGCTATTACGCCATAATAAACATCATTATCATAAATAAATTCTATATATTGGTGCGATTTTTTTAAGTTTTTATTTAGTTCAATTTTTATTTGTTTGCTTTCATTTGTTTTATTGCTAGTTAAGTGTTTAAATAGGATTATGTTATACATTCCGTTTATATTTTTATTCGACAAATACAATTTATCTTTATAATATCTATTTGGCATAACAACCGGCCAACCAAGGCGGTTAAAATACATTTTCCTAACATTTAAATAATGCTTATCCACTTTGCAATTTAGGCGGGTGTGATGGATGAGATAAAAATTGTTGTTATCTAATAAAACACTGTTATGCCCAGGTGCGGTGTAGGTATCTTTTTGATGAGAAAAATGATAATTCGCTAAAATCATTCCGCCAAGATTGTCCCAATCCGAATCCGTCATCAATCTATTGTTTGGGTCAAGATAGGGACCATTTATCTTTTTTGAACGCGCCACACGAATATTGTAACTATCAGTCAGTCCGCCGAAAGATAAAAATAGATAATAATAGCCCGTTTGTTTGTTATAAATTATATACGAACCCTCAACAGGCGCCATTTTGCCACCTGCAATGTGATGACCAATATCGTTTTTCTTTTTTGTTAATCCGTTAGATTTATTTAACTCCACAATATAAATTCCGCCAAAAAAACTTCCATAACTCATCCACAATTTTTTTGACTTATCCACTCTCACGCACGGGTCAATCGCGTTTGGAAGGTCAACCCGACCGCCACCCTTTGATTTCACGACGCAACCAACTTGGCAGTACTCACCAAAAAGGTCTTTTGACTTACATAGCCCAATATAACTCAACGTGCTTCCAAAAGATGAAATGGAGTAATACATATAATATTTTCCACCGATTTTTATAATATCAGGCGCCCAAAAAGGCGAACCCTCACTTCGCGAAATAGGAACATCCACATTGCAATACTTAATTCCCTCACTAAGTTCTCTTTTAATGGAGGTATTATCAAAACAACTTTTCTTTTCGTCCACCCAATGAATCAAATCGCTAGACACCCTAAATTGATAAAATCCGTGCGTGGAAATAGTGTAATATTTGCCCTTATCTTTTATAACAGACGGGTCGTGCACGCCAAATTCGCCCAATTTTTCTGAATAGTCTAAAATAACTTTCATATTCTCTCCATTTTATTTAAAATCTAAAATTTTATAATAACAAATAAACTAAGAATAAACGCAACAAAACAGGTGTTAATTTAAACATAAAACATTAACTTATAGACGATGAAAATAAACACAAGTTTCATATTTAGTAACTTTATAACTAGTATATAAAATGAAAAACAAAAAGTAAAAAGATTTAACGTGCAATTATTTTATTTTAGATAAATTTAATTACTAATTCAACAGGTGAATCAAGGGAAGAAAATGTTAAGGTTATTGTTGTTTCGCACTTTTCCTTTGCTGTGAAATGAATAAATGGCGAATCAAAACTAAATACCACTAATTTAGATTCATCATAATCGATGCTAATTAAATCCTGATTTGTTACTATCGTTCCGCCCTCTAAAGTGAATTGCAACGTATAAACTTTGTTTTCTTCATAAATAAAAGTGTAATTAAAAACATTCACTTTGTTGGCATTTGTTGAAATGACATTAATATCAATTTCGTTTAAAATTTTAAAATATGTGTAAGTTTGAATTACGTCTAAATACGTTTCTCCAACTTCAACGGGAACAATGGTGTCATTAACAATATCAATACATTCGTCATCATACAAAAAACTTACATTTGCTAGTTCATCTGCGTTAAAAATTTCTGTTATATCTTGCGGACTATCTATGTATAAAATAACACTATTTTCATTGTTGTTTTCTTCAACAACAATAACAATATTATCTCTATATTCTTCACCCGCAATTTTAATAGAAAATGTGACAGTGTAATTTCCAACAATCTTTGCGCTGAACACTCCGTTTTCATACACCAATCCACCCTCATATTCTTCAGATTTTGGTGTGATAGAAATGGAAAAGTCAGACAAAGATTTTTCATTTAAAGTGACAGCATTTTCCTCTAATTTTAATTTTGATGAATTCAAAATGCTAATTTCACGCGTGCAATTTATATGAATTTTTGTTGCATTGGGCTGTGCGTTAACTTCATTGATATTTAGAAAAACAAGTAGAAGCGCCAATCCTACTATTGCCACACCACCAAATATGCCGTACATCAATTTTTTCATACACAAAATTTTATCTCAATTTCCATATTTTGGCAAATAAATTTATAAAATCGACAAAAATTTTTTAAAAAAAAGTAAAATAAGGTCTTATATTAGATTATTAGAGTCAAAATGTTGGACAAATCAATAATATTTTTAGGTATAAACAAAAAATAGTTGAAAAAATTTTTTATTTTGTTTATAATAATGGATACGAAATTTGTGGTTTTATAAATTTTAATTATTTGCAATTAGATTAAAACTATTTGATAATTTAAATAATTAAAAAAACTTTTACGTATAATAAAATGGAGAAAATATGAAAAATGAGAAAAAAATAAATTGTATAATTGACACTGACCCCGGAGTTGACGACGCGGTTGCCATCATTCTTTCTTTGTATGATAAAGTGATGGATATAAAACTAATCACCACCGTTTCTGGAAATTTGGAATTATCTAAGGTCACTCGCAACGCACTTCACATACTTGAAAAGTTCAATAGAACGGATATTCCGCTTGCAATGGGAGCGGTTAAGCCAATGGTGAGAGAGAGTAAGGACGCAAAATTTATTCATCAAAACGAAGGGCTTGGAGGTTACATTCCGCCTGAGAGTGTGAAAACAAAACCTATTGATAAGTCCGCAGTGGAAGCAATGTATGAAACGATTTGCAAGTATAAAAATGATATTGTAATCTTTGAATTTGGCCCGCACACCAACCTCGCCTATTTAATTGAGCAACATCCAGACGTATTAGATATGGTAAATCATATATATTGCGAAGGTTGCGCTCCTTACGGATTAAAAAGTGAGGGCGAAAGGTGGGAAAATTATATTTCATTTAATGTTTCAAGCGACCCTGAAGCATTTGAAATTGTTATGAATAGCGGAATTCCTATTACAATTATTCCGTCACGTATGGGGCGGGAACTTGCAAACTTTAACGAAGAGCAAGTTGAGTATATTAGCAATATTAATGACACGGGAAAATTCATTGCAAAAATGTATTCAGAATATTGGGAACACGGCTACAAAGATAGGCGCATCGCCACTAACGACACTTGCGCGTGTTTAATAATGCTTTATCCAAAAATTTTCAAAACAAAAAAATGTTTCTTCACCATTAACACAACTGACGCACCAGGAAAAACATTGATTGAATTTTCTCGCCACGGAAATATAAACTACGCTTATAAAGTGAATAGAAAAAAACTTCACAACATTTATTTTAACGCGGTTAAAAAACTTAAAGACTTTAAATTTTATGATAATTAGAACTGAAAATTTCAGTTCTTTTTTATCTTAAACTCAACAAAGTTTTTATTTTTAAATATAATGAAAAAAAGATAAATTTTTAATTTGTCAACTAATTTTTAATATTTTTTGCAAATTTTTAGTGTTTTTTGCAATTTTTTTGAAATTTATTTGCATAAAAAATTTATTTTTGTTATATTTAAGTTAATAAAAGAAGTGGTGGGTTATGGATGAAATAATTTTTTTTGATGGAGCAAAAGAAAAGGTTACAGGTTTTTTTGAGCGCGAATTTGAAAATTTTCCACCACTGATAATGTCGCACTTTTTAAATAAGTTTAACGACATTATGAATTACAACGAAGAAGATGATAGAATAAAACCAAAAATTGTTTTTACTGATAATGTTGAAGCAGTTTCAAAATCTATTCCAAAATCTTATGCGCTCACAATTTTCACAGATAACGACGCATCAATGTTCAATTTGCGCCTTAAAAGTTTGTTTGCAATTGCGGATAATAATTGGTGCATATTTATAGAGATTAAAGAAAATAAAGTTTCGTACGGATTGCTAATGAGTTTTCGTTCAATCAAGGATAGAAACTTTATCTTGTCGATAGAAGAAAATGCAACTCTAAAAGATAAAAAAGTTCATTGCATACTCGTTCGTGCGCTGAATTTTTATTCTATGTCGCTCCACTCAATATCTGGAAATGATTTAATCGTTAACTTTTCGCTTGACAAAACTAAAAATAACTATTATTCAAACGAAATTAGAGATTTTGTGGACGCATCGTTTTCAAAACTAAGAACCACTCAACGCAAACTCCAAGATATGAAAAATATGTATCGCAACATTTTCTTTGATGTGATGAATAATGTGCACGGTGCAATTTGCGTCATCGTGGATAAAGATTATAAAGATAATGGCTTGTTTGAGGACGGTGTTTGGCTAAAAGAACCTATCAGTTTTTCAAAACTTTTTGCTCAATCTAAAAGTTATAGCGAAACAAAACTTCGCGCCTTCTCTGACCTTTTTATCAATATGCTAAACTTTGACGGAATAACTATAATAGATAATCAAGGACGAATTCGCGCATACAACGTTTTTGTTGAACCAAACTCTAAAAAAGTAGGTTTTATTGTTGGTGGTGCTAGAAAGCGCGCCGCGTATCATATACTCAGTTCAAAGCGAAAAAACATAATTGGTGTATACTTTCAATCGCACGAAGGAGAAGTTTTCTTCCAAGCAATGAAAAAGAATGATCCAAAAGAAACAAAAAAGAAAACCACAAAAGAAAACTAAAAACTGCAAAACGCAGTTTTTTGTTTGTTATTAGATAGTTTAAATTTTTGTTTTTAGTTTGACAAAGCAAAAAAAGTAAACTTAATTAAAAAAGGAAGAAAATTAAATTTCTTCCCTTTTTTATTGCATTTGGTTATTGCCATTATCACACTTGATTATAGTATTGACCACACTTTGTAATAGTACTATTCGCATTTGATTACTAGTTTTATTTACAAATAATTTTAATTTGTGTTTGTTCATTCTTTGCATTTAATTATGGCTCTAAAGATAGTTTTATCTTCAAGTTTGCCCTCTATGTAATAATAATTGTTGTCTTTTATTTTATAAATATCTATCTTGTCGCCCTCTTTACATTCTGCTACGAAGTGTATTTCGTACTCTAAAATATCCATATTTTTTAATTCGTCAACACTAAATGCGTCGAATGTGAAATAGTTATATCTTAAATTATTAGTGTGAAAATTTAAATCAATATCGGTTGAATAGATAATTCGCGAATATACGAAGTCATTTTCTGTAACTTCTTTTTTAGTGTTACTAAACGAAATGTTTAATTTTTTAGTTTCAGCCATTTCAAGTTCGGGATAATACACGCTCGACGACTTTCTAGGTTTTCTTGTGCTCCAATCTAGGCAACACCACTCGCTTATACCTTTAACTAGCATTTTATTTGCGCGTTTAACTGTGGTGTTACGATTAAATCTTAAAATTCCTGGAGTTTCAGTCCACGTTTTGATATTGACTTTATCATATTGAACTAAATCATCTAATAATACTAGTTTTATTTTACTAACAATCCAAAACGCATTGCTAGTTTTAATCATATTATTGTGGTCTAGCCCCATATTGTTTGCGTGAGTGAAAATAACTTGTTGCATAAGCCTCATCAACACAGGGACTGAAACTTTTTGATTAAAATCGATATCTACATCTTTTATTTCTACTTTTTCACTATAACAATTTTTCATAATTTTAGCCTTTTAAATGAATAATGTATTTTTATTCTAGTTATATTAACGAATACGCATTTTTCTTCTTAGCAATATGATAGTTACAATTATTGCAATCACAATAACACTAACAACCACAATTATAACAATTGCCCAAGTGTTTAAAGGTTCTTTAATAACCGCTTTAAAACTTGTAATAACCTGACCGGAAGCGGAAACTAATCTCACATAATAATCGCCCGCACCATATTGCGCTTCACTAATTTCAAGAGATAACACACTTAGAGGAGAGGTGCTGTTGATTGTGTAAATCAAACTATCGTTTACATAAATTAGCGATTCGCCAACTTGTTCGTAAATAATTCCTGGGTTAAATGAGATTGTGAAACCGCTTGTTGTTGTTTCGCCTGATTCAAGCGAACAATAAATGTTTGGAATTTCATTATTCATTGTAAATGAAAAACTTACTTCTCTTATTGGATAAACACCATCATCCACTCTATAAGTTATTGTGAACAATTGTTTTCCAGAACTGATATTCAACTCTTCTTGATGGTCAAGAAGCATATTGTAAGTTAACAATCTACCGCTTGAATTTGGATTGAATAGACTATTGAAAAGTTCGGTAATATCTGTTTCTCCGTGCAAAACTTGAATAAATTCAAAACCACTTAAACTTGTTAAATCAATAGACTCTCGCGCCTCATTTGGATTGATAATTGTGAACACGATAACCTTTGTTAAATTGTAGGTCACAGCAGTCGAACTTGAATTAGATGTTGTGTAGTTCGCAGTTATAACTACCCTATATGTGCCGTATTCTAAGAATGTGTAATCATATTGAGATTTTATAGGAGTGTAGTTCGCGCCATTTCTTGTGGCAGTTACTGCTATAGTTCCAATATCGTAAGTTGCAGGGTTATAAACATTCAATACAACTCCGCCATTATAATACGCATTATCAATTGGCGCCATATTATTTACAGATATAATTGGCTCTTTTAAAATTGTGACATCAATGCTCGATTGTTGTGAACCAAGATTTGACGTGAAAGTGTGGACATTGCCCGCTAAATCTTTAAACACAAATGTGTATTTTCCGTTTCCAAGCAATCTATAACTGCCTACGTTAGAATTAGTTGTGTAGTTATTTAAATTTGAACTTGTTATAAACTCATCGTTTAAATAAATATCTAATACTAACGTGTTTTTGGTGATAATAACATTGTTTAATAAGTTGTATGTGTTGTTTGGAGTTACACTTAAAGTGAAACTATCTGAACTTGCTCCTGGATAGATGAACGAAAAACGTGAAGATGTGGCAAGAGTTTGTGAATTAGTGTTTTGCGTAAGTGTTATATTTGAAACGATGTCGTTTGTTTCGTCGACTATAAGTGAGGCAAAATACAAACTATATGTGCTTGCGTGAGCGCGATAAATTGTGAATAAGTATCTGCCATTTTCTAGCGAGATAGACGATTCAAATAACTCCACATTTTTATCGGTTGCAATTTGAATATTTAAATCTTGATTGTAAACATATAAATCAACATTTGCACTTGGCAAATCGGTTCTAGCAACTACCAACTGACTCAATCTTTGCTCTGTTAAATACTCTTCTATTTCACTAAACTTAAAGGACGAATTAACTTCTGCTATGCTGTTATCTGGAAGTGTTACATAGTATAATTCGTTTGAATTTTGAAGCACCTGGAAAGTGTAGATAACATTACCTAAAACCGCTCCCGTTGGAGATAAAACATCAATTACAAATTTATATAATCCTTCGCTATCCGATTGCGTTGATATTACATAACTTGATAGCGAACTTAAGTCGGTTGAAACATACTCGCCATTAGATTTTAATTCGTATAATGTGTAAGCATAATTTAGTATATCGTTTGAGTTAGGTCTTGTCCAAGTTAAGTTGCTTGTGCCAGAAGTAATATAGTTGCTTTGCGTTGACTGATAATCGGCATTAAAATCAATTTTCATTCTCTGATCTAATCCATTTGTGGTTAAATTTACTTGACCCGCATTAGAATCTAACATAACGTTATATGAAAATTCCTCACTATTATCAATTCTTAACACAAATTTAACCGTGTAACTAATCTTTGCACCTGTATATTGCCTTTCATTTGTTATTGAATAATAAGGATATAGATATAAAACGTTTCCGTCACCATTTAATTCTACAACTGTAACTCCTAAATATTCCCAAGAGTTTAACACTCCGTTAAACGTTTGCGTTTCAGTTAATCCATTGTTAACTGATCTAGTGACTATAACATAATATAGTGAATTATCAAACTGAATATTTACTTGATCAAACGCATAATAAACTTTTGAATATTCATAGTAATTCGCCTCGCCGTCTTCACCAAACGAAATTGAATAGAAGCGTGTGCCTGTTGTGTTAAATTTATAAGTGTAATTCTCGCCGAATGCGTCCGTCATTCTAATTTGATACGTTCCATTTAATTCAGTTATATATTGAACAGGCGTAGTTCTATCATCATTTAAATAGTAGTTAAACTGCCCGTTATTATAAACATATTCATATTTGTCTGTTTTGTCACCTTGAGTTATTTCAATAGTTGACGCATAATATAAAATTCCGTTTGTGTCACGAACATTTGCACCGTGCAAATTGATTTGATAACTACCATTAACCACTTCCACTAAATTTTCTATATTTAGTTCAATTCTATAATTTTCATCATAATAGTTAATGGTCACTTGATAACTGCCTGTTCTTGTTTCAACTCGCAAAATGTAATTACCATTTCCCGCATCTAAAATTAGATTCATAATATCGGTCATAAGCCCGCTATTTGTAAATTCGGTTGTTGCATTTGTTAGGATATAATGTGTGTCGGTTTCATCATTTATAGAAGTTAAACTAATTCTATAAAATTTATCAACAACTGAAGTTAAATATTCCTCTGCTAAGTCAACATCAAAAATTGTAAAAGTCTTACCATTTTCCAATTGCGAAATATTAACCTCTTGCTTACTTATTCCGCTACTGCTAGATAATGTGAATTTTAATAACAAACTAAGGTTGTCACTCGTGGTGGTTTCGGAATCCATAGCGTCGTAGAAAACAACATATTGCGTGGTGTTTCCCGCCTCGTCCATTTCTAAAATCTCATAGTGTCCCGTATTATTGCCTGTGTTATTAGTTAAAAAGTTATAATATGCAATATCTGATGTATTATTAACACTTGTGTAATTAGATAAATTTGCAATTGCTGGAAGCGATAAATTTACAGACGCTATATCTGGAATATATCTATAATACAAACTATAAATATCATCACTATTAAATTCGGTGTCATTTTGCACTCTAAATGCGTAAATCTTTGAATTATCGCCTGTTGCATAATAGGTTTTATATTGATTAACAAAGTAGACATTTGAATTTGTTTCAATGTAACTACTTTCAAACATATCTTCGCCGTTATCTTCAATATAGTAACGCACTAACGGGTCATTTCCAACTAAATAATTTATGTTGTTAGTTGGTGCAACGCGGTCGATTATAACTGTTATTGTTGCCTCGTAGTAAGTTTGAAGATTGCCTGAATTATCGTAATAATAGTAACAATTAATATACCTATCATTTATTGAAGCATCCGAGTTGGCAAGTCTAAATCTTATAGTTATATTATAACTTAATGATTGCGATAAATTTTCAATGTCAATATTGCCTGATTCATCGCGCAAATAAGTGTTTAAATAAATAACTCTACTAGTTAATTCACCATTGTCTCCGTATGTGTTTTCAACGACCTGCGGATTAGAATCATTAAGTTGATATGTTCCATTAATATTTTGATAAACGTGATTTATATAATTAGTTGTTCGTTCATTTAGTGTTTGAGTTACAACTAAATAATTTAAATCAAGCCCAGCACTTAACGAATTATCAAAATACTCATCCATATCGATTTTTACAAACTCTTCGCTAGTCACTAAGCTATATGTGTTTTTGCCCGTTCGATTAACTAAATTTTGAGATTCATCCACGGTCATATTACGTTCTGGCACTGAATAGACGTCTGTGTAAACCTCGCTTTGCTCTATTCTAAAACCAATAACTTTTTCGTGCGCTCCGTCGTCGTTACCTGCACTTTCAACCGTGTCTTTTATAACAACGATATAATCGCCCGGCAAGCAAATCCAATTTCCTTGATTGATAGAACGAATAATTCGCTCAATGTCTGCGTTTGTTTCGGTTGAGTTTGCTCTAGTTAGATAGTCGCGCAAATCAATTGTATAAATGCCGTTTGAATAATTGTTATCGTTAAAATCATTACTATTAATTTCGAATAGTTTTACAACTCTGCCTTCTTTATTATCCAATTGATTTTGAAGATCTCTAAAATAGAATTCAAAACTTAGCCTGCCCGCATAATACGTGCTACCAGAGTTTGCATTGCCACCAAAGTATTTTGCAATAGGAATATTTAGTGTGATAGGAAGTTTATCGCTTGTTAAATATAAACTATATGGTTTATTTTGATATATTGTTTGATTTCCTTGTGAATAACTAAAATATTCGGTTTGCGTGTTTATTGTGTTAAACTCATTGAATAGGGTTTCATCCTCTTTTAGCCCAAGATTGATATAACCACCAATGTGTGCTTGATTTTGGTCGATAATTCCATTTCTATCAACGATTACATAGTAAGTTTGATGCAATGTGTCATCGCCCAAATCTGCGTCTGTGTCATTATACTCTCTATGAATTACATACAAACCCTCACGCGTTCTAGAATTTTCGACGTTTAGTAATGCAAAAACTCTTCCGTCGGATAACTCTACGCCTCCATTTTGCACTGAGCCGTCCGCGTATATTGTTACACTATTTATATAGTTATAATAATAAATCTTATCTAATTTTTCTTGCTCATTTATATTTTTTTCATCATTCCAAGCGGTTGAATAACTATCTTCGCTTAGATTTAATTCGTAATAATCATAACTAACCGAACTAACCTCAAAACTGCCTGTTCCAACATTAAACACAAAGCCAAGATAGTTTTCACTCGTTGCGTGCGCACCCACCATTCCAATTGTTTGAATTGAACCGTCGTCGTTATACACATTTGAACCAGTGTTAATTCTATAAATTCCTAAACCCTCATTAGAAGAGCCGTCAGTTGGAACATTTTCGCCTGTAAATGAATTTGCGCTATAGTAAACAAAACCGCGTGAATTATCCACATTGATTTCAATTGTTACTCGCGAATTTGATGTGGTTACACCATTGCTTTGCGCTGTGTAATACTGATTTTCGCCAATCATATATAACGTTCGAATTGTTGAAGTTGCACCATTTGCTACATAGTTAATTCTTGTTGTGCGGTTATTGATTGAAATTTGCGTTATGCTTGTGTTTGGATCATCAGCATTTTCACCCGTGCGAGATGAAATTGAGTTGTTTCTAACTGTTAGATAATATGTTCCTTGCACACTTCCAAAAAGTGATTTTAGTGCGTTAATATTAGTATCTGACTGAACATAGTAACCAGCTTGCGAAAAAGCATTGTTGTTTGCATCACTAACTAACAATTGAATAAGTGTGCGCAAGTCACTATTTGAATCATTATTTGAACCCAAATCTAATTCGATTGCTTTATGTGTTCCAACCTCAACGGTCACACTATTGCTAAACATTTTTGATGCGTTTGATTCATATGTTGTTTTATTATCAGAATCTGTTATTTTGAAAAACGATTCAGTGCTATCAATGATAAACATAAATTTAGCGCTGTTGCCCGCCTCGTCGGTTAAAGTGAAAATATAAATTCCTTGCCTATAGAGCACATTGGTAAACGGAACTTCGTTTCCAAGATTTTGCACTTTTTCAATATCAAACGAACCTACAGTTGTGCCTAACTTATAATTAGTGTTAAACCAAACTGCACTGCTTGAATTGTTCACTTCTTCAATTTCAATACTGCTATCTCTAACAAACGGAGTGAATGTGTAAGTTGCTTGAATTCCTGCTCCGCTCACTTTATCCGCCCAATACAAAGTGGCAAGTGAATCGGTTATAGAATTTGATAGTTTAACATAATTTCCGTTTAATATCAAAAACTCATAACTTGTGGCATTGTTCGTTGTTGAAACTCTATTAACTGCATACGCGCCAATCTCTTGAATTGGTGTTCTATCAATTGTGAAAATGTGGTAACTAGCGCTCATTCCTTCGCTTCTAAGTTCTATTAGGAAAGTTGCACCCTGATTATCATTAATATTTGTTCCTAATATTCCGCCATTAGATAGGTTATATGCAGTTGTGTTTAATAACTGCGTCCTATTTAAATACTGATTTGTAACTGAATAATAATATGCTGAGATTTTTCGCTCAAACACGCCTGGCTCTTTCCAACTAACTTGAACGTTTTTGTTTGTATACTGCCCCGAACCAAGAGGCGCTAAAGCATCTCCGTCGTCATTCAATGTTTCAACGTTTATGTTAATCGTGTCTGTTGTGTATTGGAAAGCAAAGATTTGAGTATAATCGTAATTATTAGAGGTTTCTCCAGCAATATCAACATTAATAAACAACAAGTAATAACCCGTGCGAGTGAACGTTGTGGTGTTAACAAAACTTGACTTTGTGCCAGAAATCTCATATACGTTTTCTGCATCGCCTGTTACAACAATAGGTTGACTGCTATAATAATAAAAACTTTCCGAAGTGTTAAAATTATCGTTTCCTGTTGCCCAAATCGAACCTTGATTTGTTTTAACATAGTAATTGTTATCTCTAATATAATCTAAAATAGTTTTAACGTGCTGATTAGGACTATTTATATTTGCTAATAAATAATTGAACACATATTCATCTTGATCTATAACTTGTCCGTTAGCATTTAAACTTTCCTTCAATTCTGCATTTTCAATTCTGTGATTTAGTGAAGGGTTTTCGCTTGCAACAATAGTTCCAACCTTGCTATTTCTGAGAGAACTATCTTCTAAAGTTGAACTATCAACAAGAGAATACATAACGCCCACAACCGAGTCGGACGGAACTTCATTTAATCTATATCCGTTTGGCACAATAATATCAACTTGGTCGACACTATTCGATGAAATTGTTAAATATCTAAAATCTGCCTCGTCTTTTCCTGCCAATGTATATTTTAACTCAAAACCAGACATAACAAGCGCAGTGTTAGGAATAGTTAAATTCATTTCAGGCATACTCGCACTATTGTAACCCGAATATATGTATTCAAACGAAAAATCGTAATTTCCCGCCTCTGTGAACACTAGTGTTACAAAATTTAATCCTAAACTATTGTCGCCATAATAATCTAGATAATAAGTGTTGGTTGTGGTTACACCAAAACTTGTAACTGATTGGATTATTTGACCATTTGTGCCACCCGCAGTTGAGTTTGTTACAAACGAATAATCATAAGTTGTAACCACTCCGTTTGCTGTGTGAGTGTAACTAAGTTTGTAGCGCGTGTAATCATAAGTTAAAGTTGGATAATTTAGGTTTTGATTGTATTGACCCATATAGTATCTATAAACGTTTTCTCTTACGGTTGCATTTTCAATAGTTGGTGTGGTTGGATATGAGTTGTTTGTGTTGCTAGATTGATAAACTGAGTTATATGACGTGTTAAATAAAATGTAAAAATTAAAAGTTTGAGTGTAAGAAAGTCCACCATAAAAATATGTAAACGTAAATTCATAATAACCCTCGTTTGCAACCGATTGAGGAATTATGCAAACAAAGTCCTCATATAAATTGTTGCTATAATTTCTAGGTGCAGGAAGAGAGATAACTTCGCCGTTTCTTCGCGCAACAACATTGATGGTTTGAATTTTTGCACCTTCATTTTCGTCCGCAATTTCATATCGATTAGTTTTCGTATTAAAATAATACTGACCAAAACTTACCATTATTGCTTCTTGCATATTTTTAACTGTGCCATCAGCATTATATGCGCTGAAGTTTGGAGTGTAGTATGTTTCGTCTGTATTTCTTTGGTTATTTAGCATAACAAAATCGCCATTTCTAACAATATATTTGCTGTTGTCATTCTCAGCAATATTCGAATAATAATACTTGTTGTTTCCTTGAACATACATTGAAGACAATTCCGCCTGTGCTTCTTGGTCAGAATACAAAACAGTTTTAAACACACTATCATCGCTTAAACCGTCGGATAATTCAAAATCACCATTCGAGATAGCATACACTTTTTCAACCGATAAAATAAGCCCTTTATCATCAATTGCGCTAAACTCTTCGTGATCATAATTAATGGCAGCATAAGTTGATTTATCTCGATTTAAATTTACACCAACTAAAACAGAAGCGGTAACTAACACCACTGCCAAAATCAAAATTTTATAAATTGATTTAACTTTCCCCTTAAACATACTTCCCCTTTTATTTTTCTCTAAAACGTTTGAAATTATTATAATTTGCGCATTTTAATAGACCAATTAAAATTTTATTTACAATAATTTGTTTTTATAAAGAACAAAATAATTCTATTTAATTATAACATAATTAAAATTAAAAAACAAATAATTCGTCATTATATATTAAAAATAAATATTATTAAAATAAACATTAATTTTAATTCGTCGTTTTAAAAAAATTTAAAAGAAATACTATTTTTAAGAAGTTTTTTAAATAACAAATTTTAAGAAAATTATAAAAAATTTTTAAAATTTTCAAAAAAAATCGCATTTTTTTAATTTTTTTATTAAATTTTTTAATATTTTTAATTTTTTTATTATTTTTTAAATGTTGTGCTTTAATTGTAAATAACTATTTTTTGTTTTATGTTTTTTATTTTCTCTTATATTTTCCAATTTAAGTTTTATCTTGTTATCTTCGCTTTTTATTAACTAAAGCATTTTATTTCTTATTGCTAGTTTCAATTTTATTTTGCACAAATAAAAAGAATAGGATTTAACCTATTCTAAAATTTTAAACTAATTTTTCTACCCCTTCAACTGACACCAATTTCATAGTGCGCGCAACTTCGCCTGTGTTTGCATCAATGTAGTAGAAATAAATTCCGTCGATTCTCTCGCACATAAATTCATATGCCGAAATTTCACGTCCGCCGTCAAGCCTTATCACAGTTTTACTTGTTTTTAAAATATTGTAATCAAATCCTAACACCTCTTCACATTCGCTTATGGTTAGGTTAAATTCTGGTTCTCTTTGGGTGTGATTGAACGCATAATTAACAGCCTCAAAACCTATAATTTGCTGGCTAGCTAAATCAACTTTTACTTTAACTAAGTCTGGATAGTAAATCACATCGTCAATAACAGGGGCAAGATTAATGTAGGCAACATTATCGTGAATTTCAAGCCAAACACTTTTCATACTCTCAAAACCTATTTTATTTGCAAATTTTTCAGCAATTTCTATTGCCTTTTCGCCACTCATAACAGCATCGCCATTTTCTGCGAAACTTGAAATTGTGATTACAAGCGAACCAACTTTACTTACTTGAACGTCATAATCTTTGCCGTCTAAATTAACTTCAAAATCATAGGTGGAGATATCACCATTTGTTTCTCTTAAATAGGTAATTTTTGCATTTTCTCCTTCAAAAACGGTATTTTTTAGGTAGTTTTGTGCATATTCAACACTAATTTCCTCGCCGACAAGCCCTTTTACCTCTTGAGTTTCAAGTGCAGTTGAAAAAGGCCCGTCGAAAATCATTGCAGGGTAATCGATTGATTCGCTCGTCATATCTCCCATTCCAAGAGATAGCTCGTTCATTCCCGAATCATCGAAAATCGACGCATCCACAAAACTAAAATTTCCTTCATACATCCCCGCGTTTTGTTTATTAAAATTGGTTTTGATTTTTCCAACAACTAAACTAATTTTATCGAACATAAGAGTTTCCTCTTGCGTCAATTCTTCGCCATTATTTAGTTTTTGCATATACGCCTCGCTAAGCCCACTCACTTGGTTAAAAAATTTAATTGCAGAAACTGAATTCGCCTCATCAATAGGTAGCACACTAAGCCCCGCCAAAATGTAATTACAATCTCCCATAATATCTTGCAAAGTGTTTAACTTTGATTGCTTAGTTGAAAGTGTTGAAAATTTGGAAACGTCAACGTGAAGATTGTTGACGTTATCCACCATAGAATAATAACTAGAAGCATACACCCCTTCTAAAACATTTGCATTTTGTTTGCTTGAATTATACACTTGATAATATGCTATAATAACGCAAGTTAAAATAATCAGTAAACTCACAATCGCAACAATAAGACCAGGAATTGCTTTTTGCGCGTTACTTTTTTTCTTAGTTTCTTTATCTTTGTTTACATTGGATTTATTTTGTTCTTTTTCTTTTTCATAATCCACACTTGTAATTTTTTCTTTATCCATTTTTCGCCCCTTTTATTTTTAATTTTTTTATCTATAATTTTTATTTTTTTAATATTTTTTTTAAAAATTTGCCTATTTTTTAGTATTTTTTGTGATTTTTTCGCTATTATTTTATTATTTTTAAATTATTTTATTATTTTTAAATTATTTTATTATTTTTAATTTTTCAATATTTATTGTTAATATTTTTAATCATATTTAAATAAACAAGTTTGTTAAATTTTTTCATTGGTATTTAAACAATTTAATTACTGAGTTTTAACAAACTATCACAAGACAAAAAACACTTAGTTTTTATTACACTGCAAACACGTGTTTTCCAATTTGCGTTACGGTTGTGGTTGTCCAAATCCAACTGCTGGTTGCAGTCTCAGGATTGTAATAATACACACAACCATATGTTGGGTCCCAACCATTTAGCGCGTCGTCTGCTGCTTGATATGCAGTTTGATTTGGCTCTAAATTTATTTGTCCGTCATTTACTGCAGTGAATGCCCAAGGTTGATAAATTACACCTGCAATAGTGTTTGGAAATCTAGAATCTTCCACTCGGTTTAACACAACCGCGCCAATTGCCACTTGACCTGTGTAACTTTCTCCTCTCGCCTCTGCATAAATCACTTTTGCTAGCAAATATCTATCGTTTGAACTATAGTTTGACGAACTAGACGATTGGTTTAAATTTATTCCCATTTTTGCAGCAGTTAATGGACCCACTATTCCGTCTTGAGTTAGACCATATTTCTTTTGAAATGCCTTAACCGCAGCAATAGTTTTTGGGCCATTAATTCCGTCAACGTTGCCTGTATAGTATCCCCACTTTTTTAGCCTTGTTTGAACTTCTTTTGTGTCCGCAGTGACAGCATATGCTGGTTCTAAAGTTGCAATGGTTGGCGTACTTTTTTCCTCCAACTTAACAGAGTTGTTGAATGCCGCAAATCCAAACACACTCATAACCCCCGTTAACAACAACAAAAATGCAATCAATATTTTCTTTTTCATTTTTCCTCCTAAAAACTAAAATCAATATTAAATTGCACTACATTTTCAAATTTATTTAAATTTTTTATATTTTTTCTAAATTTTTTATAATTTTTTTAATTTTAATTAAATTTTATGAAAATTATTTTTATTTTAATTAAATAGTGATTTAAACCATTCAACAATTTTTGATTTAAAATTTATTTCTGTTTGGTTTTCGCGTGTTATAAAGCATAGCGGTGGATACATAACGCACCACCAATTATCACCAACCGCTTCGCCGAGTTCAACAATCACTGCGTCGTAATATCCGCTTTCTAAAGTTGTGTTTGAATACGTTCTAGTTGGAAAATATTCGTTGTTTATTTTCACATTTGCAGAATAATTAAATCCATTTTTTCTAAGCACTTCAACGCATATCTCACTCATCTTTTCTTTTAAATTATTCACAATTTCAATTGCTTCATTTTTTGAAGTTACATTGCAAAAATAAGGTGTTAAAAATTCAACCAATTCATCCTTAATTTCATACTTTATATTTTGGTCTATCTCACTGTTTGAATTAGCGCGAATATGAAGGCGCAAATAATCATATTCCACTTCTGCCGTTGGAAGAAAACTTGCACCAATAATTAACAACAATATTAAAACCACAATCACACAAATTTTATTTTTCATATCTAGATTTTTTCAAAAAAAAATAAAAAAATACGCGTGTAACCGCGTAAATTTTAAAAATAATTGTAATTTTTTTGAAAATTTTTACATTTTTTTGATATTTTTTATTTATTGATTGTTTGGGCGACCTGTGCTGTTTTGTAAAGCGCGCCAAGTGTTTGGTCCAACTATGCCGTCGGCAACAAGTCCGTTTTCTGTTTGAAAGGCGCGAACTGCACGTTCGGTTTCTGCGCCAAAAATTCCGTCTAGCATTGTTATTGGATATAGGAAAGATAAAAGAAGTTTTTGAAGATATAACACCGCACTTGCTCTGCTTCCACGCCTTAAAATTTTGCTCGTTGGGTCTAGGTTTAAGAGTGCAGTCCAAGTATTTGGTCCAACTATGCCGTCTTGTGATAAATTATTGTTTGCTTGAAAATTTAACACGGCGCGGTATGTGTTGCCACCAAAAATTCCGTCGGTTGAAAGATTATAACCATATTGATTTAGTAAAATTTGCAAGATTGTTACAAAATTTCCTCTATCGCCTTGCCTTATAGTTGGATAATTAGATAACGTTAGCGGAATATATGTGACGCCGAGATAATTGCAAACACCACTACACGTTCCTTCACCAACTCCGCGCGTAAAGTTTGGATTGAGCATAAGTTTTGCCTCTTCAAAATTGGTCATAAATCCCGCTTCAACCAAACTAGACGGGCAATTTACATTAGACAGCACTCCTATTGACGTTGTTCCAACAAAACGTTCTCTTGCTCCCGTGAAGTTAATAATTTCGCTAAAAATTTCCTCACTTAACGCACGCGACTCACTTGGATATGGGTTATATGGGCTATAATACACTTCCAGCCCGCGTGCCGAATTAAAAGTTGTGCCTGTGCCAAATGCGTTGTATGCAAAAGTTACAAGCAAAGTGAGTCCTGCTCGATTTGCCCGCACCACTCGCGTGGAAATTGATGTATCTTGCACCTCTGGATGAATATCATATACTCTAAACCCACAACGCAAACATGCCAAAATAAAATTTGTTTTAGCCTCTCTATTAAACTCATTTTCATAAAAACTTCTGCCAATGTATGGCATAATTGGAGTGCGCTTTCCTGCTGTTGGCGGATTTAAACCGTGTTCATCATTCGCACCAATTAAATAATCGCTTGCATTTGCCATAAATACCTCAATTGTATTTATGAGAGCAAGCGACAATTTGTTAATTTAATAAAATTTTAATTTTTTTAATATTTTTAAGTAAAGTAATAATATTTTTCTTCTTAATTATATAATTTAAAATAATTTTTTATTTTTTTAAAAAATATTTAAATTTATGATTTTTTTGCTATTTTTTAGTATTTTTTAACATTTTTTTAAATTTTTAAGATTTTTTATATTTTTTTAGTTAATAATTAAATTTTGTTTTTATAAAATATTTATATAAATTTATTTTTTTAAGACTTAAACGTTACATATTAAATTATTTTACTTTATAACAATCTCATCTAAGTATGTTGCTTCTAGGTCGGATATATGGAAAAGCAAAGCGGTTGGAAAACGAGTGAATGCATCGGACAAATCAGAACTATTCATTGCGCGCGCATCAAATCCACCCATATGCCAATTTATACACATTGCCTCTTCCCTCGTCAATCGTATAAATCCACTCACAATATACACACTCTTTTCTCCGTGACCATAAGGCAGGGTGTTTTCATATGCGTAATATGGCACTTGCACCCACGCACCATTTTCTTTTTTGTTGCGATAATCAACTATGTATGTGTTAACCTTGCAAACATCGTGCATAAGCGCAATGATTGCAATACTTTCGTCACTTATCTTTTCTTGATAATTTTCGCCGTATTCGTTTATTATGTTATTTTTAAATCTTTTATACACATTTAATGAATGAAAACAAAGTCCGCCTTCAAAATTAGAGTGGCGCCTACCCGATGCAGGAGCAGAAAAGAAATCGGACGAATTAATAAGATAATCCAACAATTTATCCGCACCCTCTCTTTTTATATAAGTTGTGAATATATTTATAAATTCTTGTTTGTTTTCTTCAACACTCTTTTCCATTTTTATCCTTTTACATTACAATTATTTTTTAATTATTTAAATTAATTTTTAAAAATTTATAAAATTTAACTATAAATTAGTATTTTTTTAAATTTTTTAACGTTTTTTTTGATATTTTTTAAATATTTTTTATTTTTTTAATTTTTGGGATTTTAATTGTTATGTATTTTTCATAATTTTTATTTTATAAAATTTTATTGGTATTTTTGTTTTATTTTATCTATGAATTTTTTAGGTAGTTTTTTATTTTGAGTATTCTCTTTGTTTATAAGTTGTGTGCAAATATTTCTTTGCTTTTTCACTTAGTGGAGACATTAAAAATTCATCATAAATGCCTTTTAAAATTAAATTTTCATAACTTGAACGAGATTTCATTTTTTCTTCTTGCGCGTATAAACTATTTCCGCGAAGAGTTACGGCAGCATCGTTATCCGCTTGTTTTGGTTGACCACCTCCGCCAACGCAACCATTCGGGCAAGCCATAACTTCAATCATATCATATTTTTTGGTTTTTAGTTTGTCTAGCACACCTCTTGCGCTCGCCGTTCCAAAAATTACACACAATTTAACTTCTTTTCCAAGCAAATTCACACTTGCCGTTTTCACGTCTTTATATCCGCGCAATTTTTTAAACTTTAGTAAGTCTACCGGTGGATTTTGACCCGTTGTTAGGTGATATGCCGTTCTAACTGCTGCCTCCATAACACCACCGCTTGTTCCAAAAATTAACCCTGCGCCACTACCGGTTGGAAATGCTTTGTCGTATTCACTTTCAGTTAGTTTGTTTAAATCAATTCGCTTCTTCTTTAAAAGTTTTCCCATTTCTCTAACGGTTACCACAATATCAGTATCCTGCCCATAAAGACCGCGCAATTCTTCGCGCTTAATTTCAAATTTTTTGGCAACACAAGGAGTCATTGCAATAAGCACAATATCACTAGGTTTTTTGCCAATTTTTTTGGAAAAATAATTTTTTATAACGCTTGCCTGCATTGAAATCGGACTTTTGCAACTAGACAAATTTGGAATGTACTGTGGATAAAAAGTTTCAATAAATTTAACCCAGGCTGGGCAACAACTTGTAAATTGTGGGAGATTGTTTCCGCTTTTAACGCGCTCAATTAGTTCGCTCGCCTCTTCCATAATTGTTAGGTCCGCACCAAACACAACGTCAAACACATAATCTGCACCCAATTTTTTAAGCGCACTCACCATTTTCCCCGCCACAAATTCGCCCGGATTTAAACCAAACATTTCTCCAAGAGAAACTCGAACAGCAGGGCTAGTCATAATAACAACGGTTTTTGTTTTATCTTGAAGAGCGGACAAAAGTTTATCTGTATCGTCCTTTTCGGTGATAGACTCAACCGGGCAGACGTTTGCGCACTGCCCACAATTAATGCAAACTATATCTTCACTATCATACTTCCAATACCCTGCCACACCTATTTTTTTCTTGCAAACGTCCTTACATTTTCCGCACAAAACACATTTGCTTTCTTTTCGCATTATGCTAGGATTATCTTTTGATATTGGCACTCTAATTTCGCTATACTTATCCATATTTTTCTCCTTTGTGTTGTTTATGTTTTTGATTATTTTATTTGACAATACAAACTTAAATTGTATTTAATTTTATGTTGACCTTTTAATTCTTAATTTGACTTATATTTTAATTTTAGAATATAAATTAAACTTTTTAATTTTTAAAGTCAATTTATAAAAATTTAAAAATGTCTACTAATTTAAAACTTTAATTTCTTTTCCGTCCAAATAATCTTTGGTTGTGGTGACCATATTTGCTACAGACACAATCTTTTCATAAAAGTTTTTCATATTTTTTGGTTGCATAAAGAGAGAAACATTGTATTTTTTCATTAATTCGCGCTTTATTTCATAAACTTTTAAAATATCATCCTTAGGATAATAAATGAGTGCTAGGTTGTTGTTTTTAATTTCAAAATTTGACCTTTCATTTAGTAGCATTGTGATAGGTTCAAAACCGATACTGCAACCAACCGCTGGAATATCCACACCAGCAAACTTGTTTAACATTTTATCATACCTTCCGCCACCAACAATTGCACCTGAAAAACCTTCTGTGTAGATTTCATAAACTGTGCCTGTGTAATATCCTTGACCACGCACAATAGAAACATCGAATTTAACATTGCAATCTTTATTTAACTTTTTAAGCGTTTCAATTAAAAATGATAAATCGTTTTTAACCTTACTATCGACCCCGTAGTCCGTTACACAATCAAGCCCACGTGACAATACCGCATTCAAAACGTCAACAAGTTTATTTATTTTGTCTGTTTCATAACCTTTTTCAACAAGTTCCATCATAACACCTGTGATTGCGATTTTATCAAGTTTATCAAGAGTTATGCAAACAGAAGGAATATCATCTTCACTAAAACCCGCATTCATCACAAGTGCATTTAAAATTTGCCTATTATTAATTTTCACTGTTAGATTTTTAAAACCAAGAAGATTTAAAGTTGAAATGGTTGTGTTTAATAACTCTAGTTCTGCATTTATTGTTGCGTCGCCAAAAATATCAATATCACACTGCGTGAATTGTCTATTTCTTCCTCTTTGCGGTCGTTCCGCTCTAAATGCCCAACCAATTTGAATTGATTTAAATGGGCGAGGAAGTTTCTCACGATTTCCAGCATAAAATCTACAAAGTGGCACAGTTAAATCATAGCGCATTCCTTCTGCAACAATATCTTTCTCAGTTAAATCAGGCTTTGTTAAATCTAATTTATCCTTACGTTTAATTGTTTTAAACATAAGTTTTAAATTATCCCCACCCTCACTGCTATCTAAAAAATCTAGGCTTTCCAAAATCGGAGTATCTATAAGATTAAAGCCGTTACGCGCATAACTATCTAAAATAGTGCGACGAACACTCTCGCGCATACTCGCCTCTTTTGGCATATAATCTAACATTCCCCTTACAGGACTAAAATCATTTTTCATATACCATTCCTTTATACATTTTAATTATAATAAATTTTTTAAATGCTTTTATCAATTAGTTTATATAAACAAGCAAAATACATTTTGTTAATTAATACATTCATTATAAAGAAAGTGCAAAAAAAAGTCAATTATTTGACCGATGTATTTGACTAGACCGTCTTAATATGATATATTTGTTTTAAGGAAAAGATTATGAATAGTAAAGTTAAAAATTTTTATTCGTTTTTTTTGCATCATATGTGGATACTTGTTGTTATATTATCAACATTGATTTTGCTTTTTGAATGTGGTTTTTTGGTTTTTACTACTTCAAACAATTCAACAATGCTTGGCTCAGCAGGTGGCTGTGATATATTGTTTCACACCAATCGAATTCAAGGCATAGCTGATGCGTGGCGCGGAAGTTATCTTTTTTCTTTAGTTCCTATTTATCCGAATGCGGCATATGGATATGGGTATCTTTCAAGTTATTTTTATTCAGACTTATTTTTATACATTCCTGCAATATTTGTGTATTTTGGAATGCCTGTATTTTCCGCTTATTTTATATTTGTGTTTGCAATAGGCATAACGATGAGTTTAATAATGTATAACTTCTGCAAAAAAATATTTAAAAGTAAAAATTTGGGCTTGCTAGGCTCTCTATTATACATATCACAAAATTTTATTATTTTAGATATGTTTAGAAGAAGCGCACTTGGTGAAATGCTTGGACTTCTATTTATTCTAATAGGTTTTATTGGAATTTATAATATGCTATATGAAGATTTCTCTAAACCTTATATATTACTTATTGCAATGTTTGGGCTTACTTACTCACATCTAATTAGTTTATTACTGTTTACATTAGCACTAATAATAATAGTTTTAATTAACTGCAAAAAACTATTTTGTAAACAATTTTTTATAAAAGTTTCAATAATTTTTGCAATATACTTATTTCTTTCAATTGGTTTTATAATTCCTTTTGCTAGGATGATGTTAAGTGAAAAATATTTACTATCAAACCCATGGACTAAAGCAGTTTGGAATCAATTTAACATTTTGGATATATTATTAAGTGAATCGGGTATAGGAATTCTTACTGTGATAATGCTATTAGTTTTACGTTTAATAATTAAAAGCACAGACGAAAACAGAAATAGAGTGAAAATTATAGATAAATTGTTAATATTTATTGGTATTATTCAATTAATTACAACCGGCCTTTTCCCGTGGGGCTATCCTGTTATTGAAACGACACTAGGCTTAATTCAATACCCTTGGCGACTAAATATGTTAACCACTCCAATTGTGCCAATTGTGTTAATATTGCTTTTTAAAGAATTAGCATTAATAAAACCAAAATTTACATTAAAAAGAGTGTCGGTTGTGTTTATTGTTTTAGCAGTTCTTATTAATATGTGGTCAACAATTAGTTACACAGGAACAGAAGTAGTCTCATTTACATATAACAACATCAGTATGGGCGAATACCTTCCTTTAACTGATTATGATATTTCTGAAATGTTGGACGATTATTATGCTTCACATAGTGATGTGACAAACAGCGAAGGTTTGCAAGTTGATTATACCCGTGATGAAAACACAACAAACATTTACTTCACATCAAACGAACTAGATGATTATTATGATGTTCCACTAGTGTATTACATAGATTACGTCGCAACAATAACAAATGAAAGCGGAACTCACAATCTTGAAATTGAAAAAACTGAATACGGCTCTATTCGCGTTATGACGAATGGAGAGGTGGGCGATATTGCTATAAAATATCAAGTGCCAACAATCCATAAGGTCCCTATAATAGTTAGTTATGTGTCAATTCCATTGTCAATAATTGCTTTTGTGGTGTATGAAACAATGAAAAAGCGCAAAGCTAAAATGCAAATATCTAATTTATAATAATAAAAAAATTGGTGTTTATGTTATAATACCAATTTTTTTAATCAATTTTTAATACTAAATATTTCTTTACACTTCAATTCCGCTATAACGATAAAGTTCTTCGCGGTAGCGCTCTAATGTGTCTTTTAATTTTTCATGCGGAAAAATTGTTATGTCTATTCCACGAAGACCTTTTAATAACACACCCATATCATAACCAATATCATTTACATATTTAAGTGCATTTGGAATAATCTCGCGTTCGATATCCAAATCACTATTTGCAACTAAAACAACTTTACCACTTTTTAAACGTTTTTCTATAAAATAAATCATAATAATCTCCTTTTTGTGTTTCATTAGATGCGTTTACCATTCTATTAAAAAATTTAGAAAAATAAAACTAATTTTATTATGATTTTTTAGTTTCGACAATATTCGTGTTTTTTCGCTATAGAATTAAAGAATTTCCACAGTGTAGGTCACAGTGTCAGCACAAAAATATCTTCCATAACCCTCTATATCTTTAAATGATTTTGCGTTTGCTTCGTTTGTCCAATATATTTTTTGGTTATCGATAAACATTGTTGAACTAAAAATTTCGCCGTAACAGCCATAATTTAGGGTTAGATTTGTTTTAGGGTTTCCTTTTAGTGTGAAGTGAATTATTATATCCCAAGTTGTGTCTAAAACTATGTTAATTTCATCCTTGTTTTTTGCTATGTCTTTAACAAAGGCATCGTGAAAATCTGTTAGATATAACAAGTCGGAAACATCTTTTCTATTTTTGATAGTATATTTATCCTCAATCCTTACGTTCTTTTGCATTTCTTTGCATTTGTTTAAAATTTCAGCGCTAACTTTTTCATTTTCGCAATTTACGGCAAACTTATCCGCAATAAACCAATCGTAGCCCGAAAAGTTTTCATCCTCACTGCTTTCAATCCAATCTTTTGTTGGACTTTCAAAGAAAAAAACATTGTAATGAAGATTTTTATCACTATTATTTAAAATTTTATACCTTTTTAATTTCTCATTGTTTTCATCCAACGCGATTATGTAACTATTGTTTGAATCAAAAACGTCTGCATACGCAACTCTTTCAATAAATCTATCTCCAACCCTAATTTTTACTTTCATATTACCCTCAATTCTATTTTATTAGAATTTTGTAAAATAGTAAAGAAAAACTTACAAATTTTTAAGATTTATTAATTTATGTTGAGTTGTTTAGTATAAAATAACTCTATGATTTTATAACTTTCCCACAAAAAATCAGTGTTTTTAAAAAAATTTTTCATCAACTTTCTCCAATTTAACAAAAGTTTTCCACAATTTTTACAAAAAATGTTGACAAAATTATATTTTTATGCTAATAATATATAGTGTTGCGTCAAAAAGGTTTGTAAACATTATAAAATTGCAATTATAAAAGTATAAAAATGCAGATTATTTTATAATTGTACAAAAGATTATAACTCAAAAATTGATTGCTTCAATAATTACATCAATGCACAACAATAACGCGGGATAGAGCAGTCCGGCAGCTCGTTGGGCTCATAACCCAAAGGTCGTTGGTTCAAATCCAACTCCCGCAACCAAAATGTATTCAACTGAACCACCTAGGTTCAGTTGTTTTTTATCAAAATTTAAGATTAAAAAAATAAGGTCAATTTAAGTTTTAATTAACCTTATTTCCATACATTTATTTTGAATTGTTAATGAGTCTACTAACCCATTTATTTATAAGATATTCATATTGCTCTTCTTGCCCTAACATTACAAATTTTTTCCCATATTTTTTTGCTATCAATCATTTTTTAATTTCCTCCTATTTGTAATACTAATTTAACCTATTTTCAAATTTTAATAAAATTGATTTAAATTCGTCGGGTAGGAATTTTTGCACTTGTTGTTTTAATTCGTCAGAGATGCCATAATATGCGCCAGCGATTGCACCTGAAATGCAAGCCATAGTGTCGGCATCACCACCCATTGAAATTGCCGTACGAATTGTATCTTCATAACTATTTGCAATTTTAAACGCAAAAATAGATTGTGGCACAGACCCTGGGCAAGTTTCGTCAAATTTATATGTTTGCCTTAGTTCTTCATAATCAAAATCTAGTTTATAATAATTTTGTTCTATCTCGCTAAGTATTTCTTCTTTTGAATAATTATGTAGCGCCATCCAAATTGCAACCGCCACCGCCTCAGCGCCTTTTATTCCTTCCGGATGATTGTGTGTTACTTCACTCACCATTTTAGATAACTTTTTAACCTCGTCTATATTCTTTGCAAAATATGGAACAGCACTTATTCTCATTGCACTGCCATTGCCAAGAGAGTTGTATGGTTCAACGGTATCTCTTAGTAACCATTGTTGAAAATTAAATCCATACCCGCGATAAGGATATCTTTTACCAAAATCTTTTAAGTTTTTAACAACTATTTCGCTGAGATTTTCGAAATTCCAATTTGCTTCAATTAGCGCATTGGCAACAGCAATTGTCATAACTGTATCGTCAGTAAAATGACTGCTTTTAAATAAATCCTCAACTGTCTGATTTTCTGTGTAACCCAATCCACTAAACGAATAAAGCAATTCAAAATCTTTATCTCTATGTGGTTTAAACTCAAATCTCGAACCTGCAATATCCCCAATAATTGCTCCATATACACCACTTTTCATAGTTAATATATCCTCCATGAATTTAATATATTTTATAAATATCAATTATTTGTAAAATTCTTTATTTATTTTGTGATTGTTTCAAATTTTCTTAAGACAATTCTAATTGATTTTTAATTAAAAGTAAAACAAATGCAAAAACTATATTTATTAAAAAATGTCAATTCACAATAATATATAAAATTTGCTATCAAAAAAACCTCAGATAAAATTTTTATTGAGGCTTTTTAAGTTTTAGTAAAATAGTATTAGTTTATATCGTTAATCAAAATATTAAATTTTTTATTATTCTCTTCGCTTTTACAAGCACAATTTACCTATTAATTGCATTTAATTTATTATAAAAGCATTAAATATTCATTATAACTCAATCCTTAGTAATTTAATCATTTTGTTGTGAAATGTTATCAACAAATTCCTTAATTGTTTTTATCTCTTCAAGCATTTCTAATAAAGAGTCTTTCATTTCTTCTTTTTGCATAATTGTTTCATCTTCAATATTAATATTTCCAAGCACTATGTTTCGAATTATTTCGTTGATAGCAACTTGGCTTCTAAAAATATGATGATTATTTGCATAACAAATTGCTTGATCAATAATATCATTGTTAATTTCGTAAGTGTTGCCAGATATGGTATAAGAATAAGTAGATTTTGGTCTTTTATAAACATTAACAGCTCTACCTAAATTTGTTTTAACGTTCGCTAACTTCCTTATATACTCATTATCTGCTGGAGACACTAAATATTGTTTTATAAACGTGTTAAACTTATTATATAAGGACGTTTTATGTGAATTATAGTCAAGAAAATTCATATCATTTTCAGTGAACGTTGTTGCATCCTTTGAAACATAATAATCTATAATCTTTTTACAAAAAGCTCTTTTTACTTCATCATCCGAACTCAATCTTATAAATTTTTCTAATGTGTAATTATTATTAAAATTTTCATTCATCAATTCATCTGTGGACATTTTGTTGTCTACAATCTGGGCTGTAACAGATCTAACTCTTCTAACAAATCGATTTTGAACATTATCTTTAATTTCTTTAATTTTCATTCCTTCAATATAGCTTTCTGCATTAATCCGTTCAAGCATTTCATTAAAGCCGTTAATAGAAGAAATTCTATATTTTTTGCAAAATGCCTCTACTGAAATTTTTTCTTCAAGATATTTATTATATATTATCATATAATCATTCTTATTTCGCGGTTGTAAATTATTACCTAGTGTAAAATAATCGACTATTTTTCCCGTTGCAGGATCAATCCATTCATCTGTTAGATTTTGTTTAAAAGTGTTTCCTCTATTAAATAATTTTTTTATGTTTTCTCTATCTCTGATCTCTTTAGGTAAAAAATCATAATTTTTAGAATCTTTTTTCAAACATTCTAAAAATTCTTCTGAACACAAAAAGTTATCAGGCAATTCAGCAATTATTGCGCGTCTCTTATTATATGGCAATTCATTAAAAATATGCAAAAATTCTACATCTGAATAAATTGCTTTTATCCATTCATCACTTAAATGTTTGAAAATTTCAGCTGGCAAAAGATTTAACACTTCTTCATAAAACAAATGTTCAAAAATAATATTTACATCAAAAATACCATAATCAAACAGATTTTTAAAAATTCCGCTGTTAGTTTCTGCAAAATGCTCAAACACTTCGATTAATTGATCCTCGGTTTTAATTCGTGAAATTATTGCTGGCACTACTTGATAATTTGTTGGATCTAATTTTTCATTATCAAAAAGTAATGATATGTCTGCACGAATTTCAGGATCTTCAATTTTTTCATATAAAAACTCCAAAATATCGGTACTGTTTTGTAAGCTTCTTATTGCATAATCTTCAAAAACTCCATAATATTCTTGAGGATTTGAATTTATCAATTTTAATAATATATACTCTTTTTCCGCTAAAGTGTAAAATTTATAAATTTCATCTTCAATCGGTTCATTTAGATAGTCATTCCCTTGTGGTTTAGAATTGTCTGTATAATACATCAACTGTCTAACAAATTTTAGTCTCTTAGATATTTTCAATTGTTTTACTTTTTGAATTATATTATCAAGGTCAACTTTATTCGCCATTTTTCTTTCTCCTTAATTTTAAAACTCTCTTTACCAAAAAATCGTTGATTTCAACTAGTTGCTCAAAGTTTAACTTATCTACTAAGTCTGGTGATTTTTCAATTTTCTTTAAAATGTTTTTAATTTCTTTATTTTCCATCAATCTCCCCTTTTTATGAATTATAGATTATATTTTTTATTTTGTCAATATTAAACTTTAAAATGTGTAATGAACATTTTATCAAAATATATACAATATTGCTGAAGCATAAAGTATGAAAGTCATTATAAAGAAGTGAGATTTTAACTGCTTTTATCTGTTATTTTTGATAATAATTTATATCATTTTAATTTCTGTTTAAAATAAATATTTTTTTAAATTTTACATTTACTTGATAATTTTCAAATAATTTATTAAGGGTTGTTTTTTGTTTTCTACTTTTTCGTCTAGGACGGCGTTTAGTAAGAATTTTAGTGCGTCGCCTATTTCTTTGCCTTTTAGACCAAGAGATAACACATCTCTTCCATTTACTTTTAAGTCTTTAAGAGAAAATGAAAGTTGCTTTTTTTCAATTTCGTTTAAAATTACATCAATTTTATTAAATTTTTCAATTCTCTCGTTGTGGATAGGTGCTTGACCAAAATTGTCCGCCCTTTGCAACAATATTAAATCTCTTGCGCATTCAACGCTTCCTAATTTATACATCAATCTATTAATGTACTTTTCGCTCGCCTGCAAATCCAAATCGTGATATTTAATTAGTTTTGTGACATGATCGATTGTTTTATTATCATACTTTAATCGTTTTAAAATTTTTCTGGATATTTCATAACTTTTTTCTGCGTGTCCGTAAAAATGCCCCACTCCGTCGCTAGACATAGAAAAACTAGCAGGTTTTCCAATGTCGTGAAACATAACAGCAAGCCTAATATTTTTATCTTCCACCGTGCCATCAAGCGCAACACAGGTGTGAGTTAGTACGTCGTACCTATGGTGAGGATTAAATTGATTGAAATCTTTCATTGCAAGAAGTTCGGGAATGACCACTCCAAAAATGTCAACATATTCTAGCATTGCAGACTTTGCATTTTTCCCAAGCAACGTTTTTTCAAATTCCACGCGAATGCGCTCAGCGGAAATATGTTTTAATAAACCCTTTAATGCAAACATTGCATTTTTCGTGTTTTCCTCGATTTTAAATCCTAACACGGATGAAAACCTAATCGCTCTCAAAATTCTAAGCGGATCCTCTTTAAATCTCTCAACAGGGTCTCCCACACAGCGAATAATTTTATTTTTTATATCTTCAATTCCGTTAAACTCATCAACAATCCTTTCTCCGTCGTACGCAAGCGCATTTATTGTGAAATCTCTTCGCTTTAAGTCATCAATCAAACTTTGCGTAAATGTGACCTCATTAGGATGCCTAAAATCATCATATTTTCCGTCTATTCGATAGGTTGTTATTTCAATTGGAAGCGAGTTGACTATAACAGTAACTGTTCCGTGCTTTATCCCCGTTTCAATAATTTTATAACCGCTTAACACTTTTTCCACTTCGCTAGGAGTGGCATTAGTTGTTAAATCTAAATCCTTATATGGCGCACCTAAAACGAAATCTCTAACGCAACCGCCCACCAAAAAACACTCAAAACCCACACCACATAACGTTTTGATAATCTCTATAACCTCACTTGGAATTTTTAAATGTTTTTGCATAATATTTGTATTTATTTTTTTACACTTTAACTACTTATCTTCTTTTATATTTTTTACTTCTAATAGGATTTTATTTTTTGCATTTAACGAACTTACAACCTTTCTGCCTGTTTCTTCTTCAAATCTTCGCTTTGCATCGTTTGCAACACTACCTCCACGTCGCGCCACATTTTTATTTTCTTCAAAAGTTTGAGGTTCTTCTTGTTTTGATAACGTCGTTGTTGTAACCTCTGCTAGCATATTTAAAACTAATTCTATATTTGTCATATTGTCTCTTAAATTCTCTTTTTTAAGACCTTTTAGTTTTTTATATTCTTGAACGGAAAGTCCACTCCAAGCCTTTGTCATCTCATTTGTTAGAATTGCATAATCTTTTTCTTGAGTGACCCCTCGATTTTTCCATTCATCTGTTAGTTCTTTACGCATTTCAATAGTTTGAAGCCTTTGATTTATCCAACCTTCAGTGTATCCTTTCGCACGATAGAAATCAGCACCACGAAGAATTGCTTTTTCTGGATCGGCAATTTCGTTTAATCTATCACTACCAACTTGCGCAAGCCACATTTTAAAAGGTTCTGCCTTAGAACTTGGAATAGATTGAACAAGCCTTAAAATTCCCTTTGTGTCAAGAACATCGGTATCTCTCAATTTCCCGTCTTGTGCAACCAATTTCAACTGGTGACAAAATGTCACCAATTCACTTCCTTCCTCTTTTAACCTTTGTTTTAGTTTGTTCCAATACTTTCTTGCGGTTTGATAATCTTTACTATCAGTGAGTATCCACACAACATCCACAACTGAAAAATACCAATCTTCTTTTTCCGCATTCCATTGAGTTCTAACTTTCTTATCTTCAAAAACTTTAATGCTTGACATTTCTCTCTCCCTTAATTAAAAAACTTAAATTGTTATTCAAGTTTAACATATATTTAGAAAAATGTCATCTAGATTAATAAACGATAAATATATTTAAATTTTTAAAATAGTTATATCTTTAAATATAAGTTTAAAAGAGTTTTTTGATGATCCTTTATTTGATAATACTAATATAGATATTTAATAATTTTTCATAATTATTTTTTTTGCTAAAAAATAATAGCAATCAAATTGGATTGCTTTAGACTAATTTTTTACACCAAAAAACTACAATCCTTATAGATTGTTGATAACTCAATTTTTTAATTTTTACCAAATTTCGTTGAGCCCAAGAAGATAATCGGAAGTTACGCCAAAAAATTTACACAATTTAACCACATTTATAACATCTGGATAACTTTTTCCAAGTTCCCAAAGTGAGATTGTGTCCTGCGTGGTTGATATTTCTTTAGCAAGTTCAGTTTGAGTGATACCCTTTTCCTTTCTTAGTTCTCTTATTAGTTTTCCTATTTGCATATTCATATTTTACGTAATTGCGCAATTCCAATATATAAATACGTAAAACTCTCGTTTCCAATTTTTGGAAAATAATGTACATTTTAACAAATTTTGTTTAGTATTTTTTAATAAAGACAATATTTTCGACAAATTTTCAAAAATATTTGTCGAAAAATGAAAAATAATCGCATAAAAGCGACATTTTGTTTGCAAAAAATATTTAGTTATGCATTCATTAAAAACCATTATTTTACTTTTCATTATTTATTTTTACTTCACCGCAAAGAATATCGTTATACGAATAGGTGTTTATATTTTCTTCCACATTTAAACTTTTAACAGTGAAAACGGATGCATAAACATTTTCAATTCGCGCGCGATACGTACTCACTTTTCTTCGCCCGCGATTAATGTGTAAATCCACAACCTGACCTTTTAGTTCCATTATTTTTTGTTTGATATTATCCACAGTGTTTGGCATTTTTTTCATAACTTCTTTCCTTTTAAAATACTTTTATTCTTAATTTTCAACTCATAGATGAGTATAATAAAAATTAAAATAAAAAATATTCTCTCTGCATTATTTTTTACATTTAGAGAGAATATTAGTCATATTCGACAAATATAGTTAAATTTTTCCAAACACTTTTTCTTCCAACACGTCGTGCATTAAAGTGGTTTTAAAATCTTTAAACACTTGGTCAACCTCATAATCTTTTTCAAGCATTAAATAAATTTTATTCACGTCTTCATCTGACATTTTGCTTGCTTTTATCGCAAAATTTATAAAGGCTTTTTTCCTTCGTTCAGAGTTTAATTTTCTATCAAACAATTTTCTTACAATCCTTACAAAAGACATTCTTTTTATTAACGGCAAATCGTGGATTGCGCGCTCAGTATCATATGCGCCAAATTTAAAAATGTATCCTTCAATTGCCGCCATCATTAAATCCCTATCGTTATCATTATAGTCATTAACTAGATTATTAACAAGTGTTGCGCCATTGGAATTTCTTATGCATTCATAAAACACAAAGATATGAGGAGTTATACTTTTTTTGGAATTTATTTTCCTTTTTACACTATTAAACCAAGGTAAATTGTAATTGTAATCTTCGCTAGTGTCATAGTTTGCTTTAAAAATGTGATAATTGCTAAAAACACAACCTTTTTCGTCTATAACAAAAGTGTTGTAATCATAATAGGCATTATAAAATTTAAAATTTTTAGTGTCGTACACAACAAAAGCAAGGTCTCTATCATTTGTTTTAAATCCAAACAAATAAATATGGTTTTGCCCAACCACTCTACCTAAAATAGGTTGCAAATTTTTATCTATAATTATTCCTAAATCTCCGTTATATTCGCTAAGCGAAAAAGTTATGTTTCCCGCTTCACCAAATAGCGGAAATTCAGATAATATTGTTACGTTGTGCGTGTTTATATTTTTGTTTTCCATAACTTAATGATAAACTAAAAATGTCAATTTGTCAATACCAAATTTTAACTTTATTTTGTTGTACAATTAATTGTGTTGTTTTAATTTAACCCTCACATTTAATGCAAACTGACGCACTTATTTCTATATCTTGTGAAAAGTTTTCTTGCATAACACTTTCTGCTTTCATATATTTTGTTGGCAAGTAAAATCTAGATTCCTCCTCGACCTCTAAAACGATAACACTCTCTGTTTCAAGAAGAATTTTTGCATTTTCAATTGCGTTTTGTTTTGCTTTTACTAAGCAATCTAAATACACTTCATCCGCGTTAGATAGTTTTAAATTTATATAACTAATGCACGCATCGTTTGAAGATATTGTACTAATAATTTCATCTAAATTTTCAAGATTATCTAAGGAAATTACACAATTTAAAACCGCATAGTAACCAACAATTTGTTTATCTAAAGAATAGTCTATATTTGGATTGGTATAAAAACTATCTATTTTAATTTCGTAATTGTTTAAATTGTTTTTTAACGCGCTAAACTTAACAAAACTTTTTTCTTTTGCCAAACTTAAATCGGTGTCTGCTGACTCTACGCGAACAAATATATCCGCACTATCCGCTTTGATACTCTCAGTGCAATTTCCGTAGACTGATGCCTCTATTTTTTCGCTAGATATTGCGTAAGACGTTGTGGTTTTAGGTTGAATAAAAGCGCAAGCCAAGATTAGGCAAAACACAGCCAAAAAACAAACAATTTTAATTGATTTTTTCATAATAACTCCTATGCTAGTTTGCGCAAATTTTTAATAAAAATAAGTGTGTTACAAAATAAGTTTGTAAGTCCTAAATAAATCAATTTTTTTAAAAATTTGTATATTTTTTTATCTTTTTCAACAAATTTTTTATTCCTTTTTATTTTGCTTTACAAAATTTTTGCCTTGTTTTATAATATTCTTAAACTCATTATAAGTTTTAAAATTTATAATGAAAATATATAATGAAAGTAAAAGGGAGAAGCATTTTGATAGAGTTTAGATACGACACACAACTTTTAATAGAAGGAAAAAATTTAGATGAAGATAAAATTAGAGATTATTTTTTAAATAATTTCAAAGGCGACTGCTTAATTGCTGTTGGCGATAGCGAACTAATTAAAATTCATTTCCACACAAACGAACCTTGGCAAGTGCTAGAATACTGCGCAAGCCTTGGCGAAATTTACGACATCGTGGTCGAGGATATGGACCGACAATCACGCGGATTGAAAGGTTAAAAATTACCAATAAAAATAATTTAAATTTGCATTTCAATTGTTGCACTAAATATATAAAACTAAAAACATACAGCAACTACTATGTTGTAGTTTTTAAAAATAGTAAGGAGAAAAATTTATGAAAAATGTTAAATTTTATATTTGTGAAAATTGTGGTCAAGTTATTGTAAAGGTTAAGGATACCACCGTGCCTGTGGTTTGTTGTGGTAAACCTATGAAAGAAATTGTCGCAAACAAAACAGACGCCGCTCAAGAAAAGCATGTGCCGGTTGTAAATATCAATGGAAAAGATGTTGAAGTTCGCGTTGGTTCAACTCTTCACCCAATGACCGAGGAGCACTACATCTCACACTTCATACTTGGAACAAATAAAGCCGTTCGCGAGATAAAGATAGTCGACCCGACAAAGCAGCCTGAACCGGTAGTTCATTTTACCTTAGACGAAGGCGAAGTTGTTAAAAACGCGTATGCATATTGCAACCTCCACTCACTTTGGAAAACTGAAGTTAATAAATAGTGTTATTAATAAATCGTTTAATAAAAAAGGACTTATCTTTTGCAAAAGTCCTTTTTTAAAAATCTTAATATATCTTTTAATTTTTACTTATGTTTTTAGCATTTAAAAGTCGTATTTTACTTTAATTTTTTTTATTTTTAAACTATATTTATAGTTGTTTTATTTTAGTTAAATCAAATGTGTAATATTCGTCAGTGCACGGGCAATCATCCCACATATAATCACGCGTTTCTGAGAGCACTCCACCCTGTTTTTGATAAAATTCACGCGCGCTATTATTTTTAAATACGGTTAAAACAAATCTTTCTATTCCTTCGTCTTTTAATTTTTTCATTGCAGTAGCAAATAATTTTGAACCAATACTCATATGCTGACATTCTTTTAAAACATAAATATTGCCAATTTCTCCATAACCTAAATATTTTTCATCGTCTGATTCAATATAACAGTCAACCACACCCACAACTTTTTCATTAACCGTTGCAACAAACACAAACGCGTCCTTTGTGTTAGGCGCTGTTTTCCAATTTTCAATTCGTTTTGCACGTTCTTTTTCTTTCTTTTTGAGTATTTTATCCGTTAAAATATGTGAGTAGGTTGAGCGCCAAGTTTTTTCTAAAACATCCACAATAGGTTCTGCGTCCTCAACTTTCATTGGTCTAATCTCAATTTTTTCTTTCATAATTCTCCTAAATTTGTTTTTATTATATTAAATTAATTGAAGTTTTGTCAAATTATATGTATGTTGTTTGTTATTAGCTTCATAAATAAAAATTAAACTAAAAAACTCAAATGTTTTGTTAAATTTTTAGTTTTGACAAAAATCTCATTTTTTATTATTGACAATTTGTCTTTATTTTGTTATTATAGACTTGTATATTTATTAATTATACGCAAAATGAGCATATAATTAAAATTCATTAAAAGGAGAACTTATGAAACAGACTTATCAACCTAAGAAAAAACAAAGAAAAAAAGTTCACGGATTTAGAGCAAGAATGAAAACTTTGTCTGGCAGAAAGGTTTTAAAGAGACGCAGAAACAAAGGCAAAAAAGAACTTACTAAATAACATATGGGTAGTTTATGCTAAGCAAAATTAATCGATTAAAAAAGAAAAAAGAGTTCAATTATATATACAAACGTGGAGAGGTGTTTCATTCTAGCAGTTTTACAATGCACGTTGTTCGCTCATACAAACGTTTTCCGCAAATTGGAATATCGGTTAGTAAGGCGGTTGGCAACAGTGTTGTGAGAAGCAGAGTGAAACGCATTTTTTCAGAAGCGTGCAGATTAAATATTGATAAATTCGCAATTAAAAATTATGTTATCACACCAAAACAAGCGAGTGCAGATAAAACTTCAACCGAAATCGCGCGCGAACTTATCCACGTTTTAAAGAAAAACGGGCTTTATAGAGATGTTTAAGTTCATCTACATTTTAACCTACCCTCTCACTCTAATTGAACTTTTATTAATTGAAATTTATCGCATATTTATTCGCCACTTATTAGGAAAATCTTGCAGATTTATTCCGAGTTGTAGCACGTATGCAAAGTATAGTTTAATCGAGTTTGGTTTTATGCTTGGTAATTATTATGCGTTCAAGCGCTTAATTAGGTGCAATCCTAAAAACAGCGGTGGATATGATTTTGTAAAATTAAATTTATTAGGGAATTATAAATGGAAATGTTAACAAGTATGACGTTGGCTAGTATGTGGTCAACAATAATCAATGCGTTTGCGGGTTGGATTGTAAACTATGGTTGGGCAATCATAGTTTTTACTATCGTTTTGAAACTAATCCTATCTCCTCTAGATATTTTGCAACGCGTTTCAAGCCAAAAACAAGCGCGCGTTATGGGTGCAATGCAACCAGAACTAGATGAGATTAAGAAAAAGTATGCAAATAATCCTGAAAAAATGAATGCTGAGCAAAACAAATTATATCAAAAATATAATTCTAACCTAAAAGGCGTGTGCTTGCCAATGCTAATTTCACTTATTGTTACTCTTGTTGTGTTCTTCACGCTTTATTCAAGCATTAGAAGTTTAGGTAATGAAAAACTTTATGAAACGTATAGATCACTTGACACAACATACATCGAGGCGAGTGCAAATGTGGAAGAAAGTTGGTCAGAAGATGAAAAAAATGAATATATCGCGCTAGCGGTTCAAGAAAAATATGACGAGCAATCGAGAGAAAACAGTTGGCTTTGGGTTAAAAATGTTTGGAAGGCGGACACAAACACAAGTCAATTTGTGGACTTTGAAGATTATTGGAATTATCTAGAAAGTAACGAGTTGACCGCTGGTAGCACAAAAGAAGAGGCGCAAGCAAGGCACGAGTTTATTGTTAGCACTATAGTTGGCGATAGCAGTGATAACAATGGTTATTTTATTTTGATAATACTTTGCGCACTAGTTAGTTTCTTATCTCAATTTATATCAACAAAACTACTTAACGGCAAAGGTCAAAAGATTAACACAATGAATAAAGTTATGATGGCAATTATTCCAATTTCAATGTTGATATTTGCCTATACCTCAAACGTTGTGTTCACTCTGTACATTATAACCAACTCACTTATGACAACAATTATCTCAACAATAATTTCGCTAATTATGAGGCGTATGAATAAAGGAAAAACAGATAAAGAAATTATTCTAAAAAAGAAAAATGTTGAGATTATGGAATATAGCAGGAATTATAAAAAATAATTAGGTAAATATAAAAAATTTATCGAGATTGCACAATAAATAGGAGGAAATATGCAAATAGAAGCAAGCGGAAAAAGTGTTGAAATTGCCATTCAAAATGGTCTACTAGAATGCGGAAAAAAGCGCGAAGAGGTGGAAGTTAAAGTGCTAGACCAAGGCGGATTATTTAAAAAGGCGCGCGTTGAACTTAGTTGGAAAGAACCAGGCGATGTTGACACTATAGACGAAACAAAAATTGAAAATGTAACCATAAACGAAAGCGAAAATGAAAAAGCAAGCGAACAAATTGATGTTTCTGAAAACGTGGAAAAAGAAGAAACTCACGAAGAAAAACCTAAACGCGTTGTGGACACATCTAGGTTGGTTGAACGTGGAAAAGAGTTTTTATTAGGGCTTGCTCGCATTGTGGATGAAAATGCGAACGTGCAAGCAGAAACTAAAGAAAATGAAATTTCATTTTCAATTACAGGCGAAAATTTGGGAAAACTCATCGGCTATCACGGCGACAATATTCAAGCAATCCAAATGCTTCTATCTGGATTAAAATTAAGAAGTGAGTGGCCGGTTAGAATGTATGTTGATATTGGTGGCTACAAGCAAAATAAAGACCAAGCAGTGATAGATTTAGCTATAAAAACTGCCGACCAAGCAGTTAAAATTGAACGCAACATTCATTTAGACCCTATGAATGCCTACACAAGGCGCATTGTTCACACCACCTTGCAATCTCGTGACGACGTAACGACCGAATCAACCGGCGAAGGCGAAAAGCGCCACGTTGTAATTAAACCAATCTTCAAAAAATAAACACACAAAAAACGGACTACTTTAAGTCCGTTTTTTACTAAACATTATTGATTTTAATTTTTTTTATGCTTTGCAAATAAAGTACTTTAACTTATCGCAAAATGATTTAATATTAGTTTTTATTGTATAGTAAACATTTCATAAAAGAAAAACTAAAAATTTCTTTTGAATTAATCGTCATCATCCTCATCGTCATCGTCCGAATCGTCGTCATCTTCATCTTCATCGTCAAAATCATCATCGTCATCCGAATCATCGTCTTCGTCATCATCATCTATTTCATCTAAGTCAAGGTCATCGTTGTCTTCATCTAAATCTTTATCTAAATCGTCATCAAAACCAAAGTCGTCAACAATTCCGGTTGTGTCCTCATCGTCATCAATTTCTTCGTATTCCTCTTCATCGTCATCGTCATCCGTATCATCGTCAGCAATATATTTGTGCCAATCTGCCACTTCCTTATCTTCATCCTCTTCACTTGCAACTATTCCTAACTCTTGCTTGCAACTATCACAAATTTCTTGATCGTTTTGCACAAAGTTGATCTTGCAAATTGGGCAAAGTTCAAGGTCTCCAATATCATCCTCGCTCGCTTCAATAAGTTTCATTTCCTTTTTGCACACGTTGCAATATTGGTCGCTCTTTTTTATATAATTTAATTCACATCTTGGGCAAAGTATCCATACAGGTTTTGTTGATTTAGCCATAAACACCATCTCCTTATATAAATGAAATTTTATTTAAAAACTAAAGATAATAGACCTTTAATTTTCACTTAGTATATTATAATTATCCGTTAACAATTTGTCTACTAAATTTTACATAAATTTAAAAATTTATTTTCACTTTTTTATTACAATATACACATAAATCCCAAAATTATACACACAAAAAAAACTTATTAAACACAATTATTAATAAACTTACATAAAGATAATGAAAAAAATTGGTAAAAGTACCACTTTTTTTCAATAGAGATAGAAAATGTGTGAAAAGATAGAAACTAGAATGAATGTTTAACTTTAAAAAAGATGAAGTTTAATAATTTTGCAAAAAATTGTCGAAAAAGAACGAAAAAATGTTGTGTTTCGACAAATTCTGTAATTTAAAAAAATTCGTTACGCGCCCTCGATAAGCATTTTATCTGCAACAAGGGCTATAAATTCACCATTTGTAGGTTTTTCGTTGCTTGAATACACTTTAATTCCAAACAGATTGTTTATATTTTCAATTTTTCCTCTGTTCCAAGCAACTTCAATTGCGTGACGAATTGCTCGCTCAACTTTTGATGCACTTGTGGAATATTTTTCTGCAATTGTAGGATACAATTTTTTAGTGATTGAATTTATAATTTCTGGATTTGCGATGGCAAGTTTTATTGCCTCTCTTAAGAACTGATAACCTTTAATGTGAGCTGGAATGCCAACTGTAATAAATATGTTTGTGATTTTCTCTTCAATTTGGTTAGATTTTCCGTTATAGGCTTTTCCTCCCGTTGAATTTTGCCCCATAATGTCATTAATTCTATCCAATAGAGTTTCAAAATCAAAAGGTTTAATGCAATAGTAACTTGCGCCCAACGATATGGCTTTATTTATAAATCCATCAATTGATAAACTTGATTGAATAATTATTTTTGTTTTAGTTAGGTTTGAATTTTCTAGCACCTTAAATCCGTCCGAACCTTCTAGCACAATGTCCATAACAACAAGGTCTGGTTGGTGCTTATTTATTAGTTCAATCAATTCATCACCATTTTTTGTTGTGGCAACAACAACGCATCCAATACTTTTAAAATTTTTATCTAAACTGTCAATTAATTGACTGTCTTCATCTGCTAGTATGATTTTTAAATTTTTCATTTTTACCCCCATACTTTTAAGTGATTAACACGATTATATTTTAGCAAAAAATAGTAGGTTTTTAAAAGATTTTATGTGATAAAAATTGTATGTTTTAATCGATTATTAGGTTATAAAAAGATAAAATGTCGAAAACGTTGCAAAAGTTTGTTCAACTTAACTTTTTTAATCAAAATTACACTAATTTATGTTAAATTTAAGTTTATTTGTTGAATTATAAAACTATTAAATTATGGAGTTATCTAAGATTTTGTTTGTATCGCCGTAGAAATTTAATAGTAAAATTAATGTCAATTCAAATGTGTTTCTAATATTTTTTCATAAATTGAAATTTAAAATAATAAACTATTATGGTTTTTTAAAAAATAATCATAATTTTTTGATTTATTTTATAGATTAGTAAAAAGGAGGCTATATGCAAGAAAATAGCGCAGGTTTAAAAATTACATATGCAAAAAATTTAGATAAATATAATTTTAATTTGCCAATAACTGTTCCCGTTGATAATAACATACACATTAAAAAAATCTTAGATATAGAAAGTTATGTTTTTGATGATAGATTAGAATGCGGAAATAGTAAAGCGGTATACGCGGGAAAGGTTGGTATAAAGGTTTTGTATCTAGATCAAGATAACGTGGCAGGCACCCTCACTTGCGACCAATCATTTAGCGAAACAATTGTGGATTCATCTATCACGTCGGATTGTTATATTTGCAATGTTAACACAAGCATTCAAAACAATCTAATTTCGTTTGATAGCAACATAAAACTAAGTTTAGAGATAACGCTTAGTAATGTTCTTTATTTAAATATGCCAATGAACGCAAACACCAACCAATTTGAAAATATGATTGTTAAAAAAAGTGAAATAAACACCTACACTATTCACGACTATATCAACACATCGTTTGAATACACAACAAATTTAGAGTGCAAAGAAAATCTATCTAAAATTTTATCATACAATGCGTATTTTACGCCAACAAACGTGACTGCAGAAAACGGTTATGCAGTGATTGAAGGGAAAATTTATTCCACCCTTATATATGAATGTATGAAAGACGAAGATAGTGAAATTTTAGAACTTACAGACTTCCAAAACATAAAGCAAGAATTAAATCTTGAAAAATTGGAAAAAGATTGTGTTTTGGATTTAAATTTTAGTTTAGATAAGTCTAAAGAGGTTATATCCTCCGAGGTTGAGGACGGAACTAATGAAATAACCATTTCTCACACTATTAAAGTTAGCGGTGTTAGTTTAAATTCAATTTCAATTGATGTGATTGACGATATTTATAGTGTGGATAATGACGTTGATATAACCTTAAACACGCGCGAATATAATAAAAGTGTGCAATGCAATAGTTTTTCAGATGATATTTCTAGCGAAGTAAAATTAGAATCAAACGAGCCTGCAATTGATGAAATTATTTGCAACACAAACATTTGTGCAGAGATAACTAATCAATATATTAAAGATGAAAATGTGTATTTTGAAGGAATTGTAACCTCAGATTTAATCTACATTGATGAAAACAAAGAGCGCTCATCTAAAACTATTGAAGTGCCTTTTGTTATCAACTCAAAAATAAAAATGGATAAAATCGACTCATCTCATCATTCAATTTCAATCACGGACTGCAAAGTTCGTGCAAAGCGCGGAACAATTATTGATGTTCAATACTCATTATCTATCAATTTTTGTGCCTACATTATAGACTCAAAACCTATGGTGGACAATATAACAATAGGAAAACCAATCGAATATGGTGATATTGATTATCAAATCTTCCTTGCAAAACCAAACGAAAGTGTTTGGGAGTTATGCAAACGCATCCATATCCACCCAGACGACCTCCCAAAATACAATAAAGACTTGCCTCTCATTATGAATGGTGGCGAAAAAGTGATTATAAAAAGATAACTAATTTTAAATTTAGATTTATATCCTTTTATAAACACAATGTGATTTTATAAGCACAAAATAATTTTATAAAATATTTTAAATTCTCGAACTCAACACAAAAATAAACTTTAAACTAAAAAATTAAACTAACAATTAAGTTGTTAGTAGCCCTAAAAAACCTATCAATAAGATAGGTTTTTATTTCATTTCTAATGCTTCGGTTATTTTTTCACTTATGTATTTACCAGCGATTTCAAGAGGAATTCGTCCGTTTACAATATCGTTTACCGCCTCACAAATTGGCATTTTTAATTGTTGTTGTTCGCTTGCGCGCGCGTTGAATTGATTTTTCTTTAAAATAAGTGCATCGCTAGTTTTAATTCCTTCAACCGTGCAAGGAATAACATATTCTCTAATCTTATCGCTATCGAGTGAAAATTCTTTAACAATCTCTCTACCATAAGTTAAGTTTTTGCTGTTATGGTCAAAAAGAGTGGCTTGGAAATCGCCCAAAAAAGCAAGCCCAGACGCGCTATCCTTATCTCCACCAAGCGCATCAATAAACATTCCCAATTCTTTCACGCTTGCAGGCATAAGTGGACCTTTTTTCTGCTCCATATTAGACCCTTCCAAAATTCCCGCAGCGATACCAATAACGTTTTTTGCAGCAGCGCCATACTCTGTGCCAATAATGTCGTTAGAATAGGTTACGTCTATCACTTTTTCACGCGTTAATACTTTTGTAAGCCTTTTTGCGTACTGCTCACGATATGCAGAGATTATCATATTCGTTGGTTGACCTGCAAAAATCGATTGCACGTGACCAGGGCCAACCCAAACTGCAATATTATCTTTTTTAACGCCGTTATCAAGCAAAATTTCACTTAACCTTCTACCGGTTGAGGCTTCCACACCCTTCATAGCAACAATATAGTGTTTATTTTCATAACCTTTTATTTTTTTAACATTGCTCATAAGGTTATCAAGTGCTTGGCTAAGTATGGAAATAATTATAATATTGCTATGCTTCACTGCACGTTCTAGGTCGTGCGTGAAATTCACGTTTTCAGACAAAGTAACATACTTATTTTTGCGCGTTAAAAACAGCGGATTTTCCTTTTCCTCAGTTCTCTCCCACATTAACACGTCATAATTTAGTTTATCCATACAAAAGGCAATGTTACTTGCCCACCTACCAGCACCTAAAATACTAATCTTCATCTTTATCGTCCTTTTTATCGTCTTTATCCAATGGTTTAGTTAAAGGGAATAAAATCGTGTCACGAATGTTTGGAAGGTCAAATATCATCATAATAAACCTATCAATACCAAACCCAAGACCAGACATTGGTGGCATACCGTGCTCCATAGCAAGCAAGAAATCTTCGTCAACGTCCATAGTTTCGTCGTCACCAAGCGCTTTATCTTTTAATTGACTAACAAGCGCCTCTCTTTGCTCGATTGGGTTAACCAACTCGCTATACGCATTTAAAATTTCCGCACCATTAACAACAACTTGGAATACGTCTGTTATTCTATCGTCCTTATCATTGCGCCTTGCAAGCGTTTTTAAGAATGCTGGATAGTTATATAAAATTGTAGGGCCTACAATGTTTGCACGAATGAATTTTTTATAAACAAAGTCTATAATTGCCCTAACTGATTTATAATCTTCAAGTTCAGCGCGTGTTAGTAATTTCTTTTCAACAATTTTATCAAGTAATTCACTTGCATCCTTAATAGATAAAAAGTCAAAACCTAAAACTTCACGCATTTTTTCAACGTAGTTTATTCTCTCCCAATTATCCGCACCAAAATCAATAACGCTACCTGCAACCGTTATCTTTGTTGTGCCAATCACGTACAACATAAGTTCTTTAATAAATTGTTTGAAAAACTTAATGTTGTCCTCAAAATCCCAGTATGATGCGTACCATTCAACTTGCGTAAATTCTTGCAAGTGTGTTGGGTCCATTCCTTCGTTTCTGAAATCTTTTCCTAGTTCAAAAACTTTGTCAAACCCAGCAGCATTCACCATTTTAAGCCAGGTCTCAGTTGCAATTCTAAGGTTACAATCAAGGTTTAATGCGTTGTGGTGAGTAAAGAATGGTTTTGCACTTGCACCACTAACATTTACTTGCAAAATAGGTGTTTCCACTTCAATAAAACCATGGTCTTCAAGGTAACGCCTAACAAACGAAACCGCGCGCGAACGTGCAATAAAAACATTGCGTGATTTTTCGTTTGAAATAATGTCTAGATAACGTTGGCGGTAACGTGAATCTGTGTCCACAAGTCCGTGGAATTTTTCAGGCAGTCCTCGAAGTGCTTTAGATAGTAATTCAAAGGTTTCAACTTGCACAGTCAACTCGCCTGTTTGAGTTCTAACTAATTCACCTGTTGCACCAATAAAGTCACCAATATCACAAAAATCTTTGAAGTATTTTAGCCTATCTTCTCCAACCACACTCATAGATAAACTAATCTGCACACTTGTTCTAATTGGAGCATTAAAATCAATTTCAAAATTATCACCAATAGCATAAAGGCGCGCAAAAATTAATTTACCAAAAGTGCGTTTAAAAATCATACGCCCTGCAATACTTACGCGCGTTCCTAACTCATATTTTTCAAGGTCGTGAATTTCGTGAGTTTTGTTAAATTTTGCCTTATATGCCTTTTCGCCCGACTCTTCCAATCTCTTAATCTTATCAACCTTAATTTCAAACTCGCTTTGTGGTTCGTTTTCCATACTTTCTCCTTAAAACAAAAATAACTATTGATTTATCAATTATAACAATTAAATAATAAGTTGTCAAACTTTTAGTATTGATATAGTTACGATTTTAACAATAGAAAAATAAAATCTTAACAGTTTAGATTGCAACAAAAATTTTAAAAATAAAATACTTAATAATTTCTACATACACTAATAAATCTAAAATAAAACTATAATAAAAAATAGGGGCTAACCCCTACTTCTTATAAAGTTTCTGTTGCTTGCGCTTGCGATTTAAAGTAATCTAACCAATTCAAACGACTTTTTACTTTGCTTGCGTCAACTTCGCAACCACATTCTTGCACTAAGAATATAACTTCGTCTGAATCAAGTTTTCTACCATTGGTGAATTTTTCAAACTCTCTCTTCTTGGCTTGATATTCTTTAGGATTCTTAAGAAAGTGTTGTTTTATTTCTTTTTTAGTCATATCTCTCTCCTTTATTATATAATAATACAAATTTTGAATTTGTCAACCCCTAAATTAAAAATACTTTACGAAATTTTTGCCTTATTTTAAGTGTTACTAAAAGAATTTACATATTTTTGTTTTTTATTAAATTTTTTATTCCTTTATATGGTGGTAATATAAACTATGTAATGTTAAAATTTTACTAACGCAAAATTTTATGTTTATTTCATAAACACCACAATAAATTGTGGCATTACGTTTGAATTAACATCGGATTTGCTTGTAACCACTCGCGCTTTGCTTGAGCGCTTCCAGACAAATCCTTCCGATAATATAAATAAATTTATCTATATATAGAAAAGTTTTAAAATAACTTCTAACTTATAAAGATTTTAGTTTAATCAAAAAAATAAAAAATAGAATTAAAAAATTTAGACATATAAAATAAAAAAATGATTAATTTTTGTTTTTCATAAATCGCACAAATAAAAAATGCTTGAAAACTTTTACGTGTAATTATTAAACTTAAATTAATTTCTATAATTTTTTATATAATTACTGAATTATTTTGCT
>CALWOU010000005.1 GCA_944383245.1 uncultured Clostridia bacterium
TTAATTAGAGAAATAGCCTGCTTTTGGTTCGCCTTCTGCGGTGTAATAATATCTTATTGAGCCTGAAGATTTTTGCTCTTCGGTGAGTTCGTTATATGCTGAAAAGCAGACGTTCACTTTATAATCCAAATTTTCTTCTGGTTTGCCGATATCTATAACAAAGCCGTTAGATAAGTTTAAAATCACGCGTTTGTACTCTTCATCTAGTGAATAATCCACACCGAACTCTATGCTATCTATGACGTCAATCATATCTTGGCGAGATAGGTATTCAGCATAACCATTTCCGTCGACGTCGAACATTGCGTTTGAATATAGCGCGCCATACAAGTTGTTAATAACTTGGCGGTAGTATTCAGTTGATAAAAAGTCAGACACTACCGTGTTTGAAGTTATTCCTAAATCGGACAAATTTAAATGAATTAAGTTATTTAGAGTTGCTTCTATATTTTCGTCAATGCCCGTTTCAAGAATTCTTAAAACTTTAAGTTCTTCATCTAATATGTAATACTTATTTTCATTTTGAACATAGAACATTTCAACACGAGAGCGCACGCGAATTTCAACCTTAATAACGCTCACAGTTTTGATTTGGATTACTTTAATATTTGGAAATTCTCGTTCGATGTTGTTTATAGCACTATCTTTATCAAGCATAAAAATTGAAGTGCCGTGCTTAAAACCTGCTGAGTTTATTATTTCATCTGAATTGATTTCAATGTTTGCCTCGTTAGAAACAACCACAACCTCTTCTTGCCTTAAGCAAAAAACCAAACCAAAAAGGATTGCAATAATTGCAAGTATTCCAATAACTATTGAAATTATCGCGATTTTTGTTTTTGACATACTCTCCTTATATTCGCGCCAAGAGATGAAAGCATATGTTCGATATGGTCATAACCTCTATCTATAAAATGGACGTCACTAATTATAGTTTTTCCTTTTGCTATAAGCCCTGCTAACACCAACCCCGCTCCACCGCGCAAGTCGGTTGCTTTAACTGTTCGCCCGCGAGGAGCCGATAAACCGCGAACAAGTGCAGTATGTGCGTTGGATAAACTAATGTTCGCGCCCATCCTATTCAATTCTTTCGCAATTAAAAATCTATTTTCGAACACTAATTCTTGCACTTTGCTGTTCCCCTCGGCAACGCACAAAAGTGGCAAAATTATAGATTGCAAGTCGGTTGGAAATTTTGGAAAATACCCCGTTACAATATTGATATTTTTTAGTTCGCCCTCTCTTGACACTTTTATTATATCATTTTCCAAATCTATTTTGCAACCTATTGAGGACAAAATTTTTATTAAACTTTCATTTTCTTTTGCGCACCCGTCAATAATTGTAACTTTTCCTTTAGTTAATGCGGTTGCAATCATAATTGTACCCGAAACTATTCTATCTTTAATCGGCGTATATTGTATGCCAAACAAACTATCTACCCCATAAATAGTTATTTTCTTCGTGCCTGCACCCACAATTTTTGCACCCATAGAATTTAGAAAATTACATAAATCCACAACCTCTGGCTCACGCGCGGGATTAAAAATTTCAGTTTTTCCCTTTAATTTTACGGCAAATTGAACAATATTTTCAGTTGCACCAACACTTGGAATTTTTAGTTTAATTTTGTTTGGTTTTGCGCTCCTACCATCAAAGAAAAAACCGCTTTCATCTTCTATAACTTTAACATTTAATTTTTTTAATGCGTCAATATGCAAATCAATCGGTCTATTCCCTATTTTGCAACCACCCGGAAAAGTTATATGTGCCTCTTTAAATCTTGAAAGTAGTGCGCCAAGTAAAAATATGGATGAACGCATAGTTTTCGACAAATTTTCATCAACTTGAAAACGTGAAATTTTGCTTGAATCTAACAAAAGCGAATCTTTTTTCTTTGTTACTTTCACTCCAAGTTTACGTAAAATTTTTTTCATATTTTTTACGTCTAAAATGTCTGGCACTTGACGAATTTCAACAACTCCCTCTGTCATTATGCTCGCACTCATAATTGGCAAAACCGCATTTTTGCTCGTCTGATTTTTGAATGTGCCAAATAGTCTATTTCCGCCAACAATTTCTAATTTATCATTAAAACAATAATTCATATATAATTATATGAAAATAAGTCTTTATTTAACCACATTTAATTTTTGTTTTAATTTAAACTTAAAATTGTGTTTTGATTCTTTTATTTCGTTTATTCCTTGGCTTATTTCTTTTGATGTTTGTTTATCTACGTTTATCACAACTCCAATTGCAGACATAAACACAAGCAGTGATGTGCTTCCTGCGCTAATAAATGGAAGTGGAAGTCCTGTTGGAGGAATTGAACCTGTTACAACTGCAATATTTAGTATCACCTGAATACTAATAATTGCGCCAATACCAAAGCAAAGGAAAGCGGAAAATTTATTGTTTGCGCGCATTCCAACTTTAAAAATTGTAACAATTAAAATTGCAAACAATATCATAAGAATTAAGCAACCGATAAAACCTAATTCTTCTGCTATGATTGAGAAAATGAAGTCGGATTCGCAAAACGGCAAGAAAAGTTCTGCTTGGCGCGAATTAAATAGACCCACTCCCCAAAGTCCGCCACTACCTATTGCGTAAAGAGATTGTATTAATTGGTAGCCCTCGTCTAGCGGGTTTGCCCAAGGATTTAAAAACGCCACAATTCTACTTAGTCTATATGGTTCCATTAAGATTAGTACAACCACCAAAAGCACTGCTGGAATTACTAGTATTCCAAACACTTTCAATCTCATTCCGCCTATAAACATCATAAAAATTAGTGTGAAAGCAACGCACATTGTGATTGACATATTTGGTTCTAACATAATAAGAACGCAGTAAATTCCGCCAAGAGATAAAGTGATTAGGATATGTTTGAATTTTGATAGTTTGTCGCCGTCTGACAGGTAACCCGCAAGAAAGAAAACTAAGCAAAATTTGCTTATTTCGCTAGGTTGCATTGTGAAACTACCTATTCCTATCCACCTTGTTGCACCATAACTTGATTTGCCAAGCCCTGGAATGAACACGAGTGCCAAAAATACAAGTCCAACTATGTAGAAAACCCAATAAAACTTTTTGTAAACCCTATTATTGATGAATTGGACTATAATCATACCAACTAGTCCAATAATTACACCCGTGATTTGCTTTTTTAGATAGAAAAATTGGTCGTTATATTGCACAGTTGCCGAATATTTGCTCGCGCTATACACCATAACGCAACCAAAAATTGTGAGTATCAGTGTAAGAACAACTAAGATTATACTATTTTTTCGCGCATTCAGTTTCATAATTCATCACCAATTCATTAAAATGTTTTCCGCGCTCAATGTAGTTTGAATATTGGTCGTAACTTGCAGTGGCTGGGCTTAATAATATCGTGTCTCCCGCTAGAGCGTGAGTTGTGGCAATATTGAATGCTTCTTTTAAATCGACGCAAGTAGAATAATCAAATTTGTTATTGTTTGCTTTTTCTAAATTTTCTGCAATCTCACCATAAAGTATTACGAACTTTACTCGCTTTGATAATTTATTAAATAATTCATCAAAATTTAACATTTTATTAGACCCGCCAAGTAAAATTATTATCGCGCCTTTTGTTGATTCGACGGATGCCAAAGTTGAGGCGATATTTGTTGATTTGCTATCGTTAATAAATTTAATTTGATTGATAACTCCAACATTTTCAATTCTAAAATGCTCTGGCGTGTAGGATAAAATTGCCTGCCTAATAAGTTCGGGACGAACCTTATAAATATATCCAAAACAAATTGCGCACATAATGTTTGAAATGTTGTGTTTGCCCGTTAATTTTAATTCATTAATGTTTGCAATTTTATGCTCGTGAAGATATATTGCACCGTCTTTTAAATAAACGTCGGCTGTGTGTTTTTGTGAATATGTAATTTTTAGTGTGTCGCTAGTTAGGTGAATATTGTCGTCAAGATTGATTACGGCATAATCGTTTGACTTTAAATTTTTGAATATACTTTTTTTTAGTGCAGTGTAATTTTCCATTGTTTTATGGCGAATGAGGTGGTCGGGAGATATGTTTAAAATTGTTGCAACGTGCGGAGAAAATTTGTTTGCGTGCTCTAGCATAAACGAACTTACTTCTATCACTTTAATGTAGTTTTTCTTTTCAAGAACTGCGCGAGAAAGCGGATAACCAATGTTCCCGCACGCAACTGCTTTATATTTTTTATTCAAAATATCTGTAACCAATTCTGTGGTGGTGGTTTTTCCATTTGTACCCGTGATTGCTACATAATTTTTGCAAAACATTGAGGCGAATTCAAGTTCGCTCATAATGGTTATGTTGCGCTCGTTTGCTTTAACTAAAAATTCATTATCAAGCGGGATTGATGGAGACACGATTATCAAATCAAACTGCTCAATTAAATTTTCGTTTAACGAATTTAGCATAAAACAATTTTTTATAGTTTTAGTTTTTAAAATTTCAAAATTATCGTCATACAAAAAAACATTAGCACGCTTATTTATCAACAATCTACTCGCCCATTCTCCCGACATCGATAACCCGTAAACTAAAACATTTAGATTTTTAAACTTCATTTTATATTCCTTTTAACAAAACAATATGAAAATTTTTTTGAATATACTTAAATTTTTTGCGCATATAATTTTAATAATTTAATAAAAATTTTTAAAATTTTTCATTTTTTTACGTTTTTTTGCAATTTTTTTACGATTTTTGCAATATTTTTAAAAATTTATTCAATTTTTCTATTTTTTAATTTTCAAAATACTTCAAAAATTTTTTATATAAATACACTATTTTTTTAAACATAAATTTATTACAGCAAATACAAAATAATACAAATTACACCAATCGTGGCTGTGATGGACGAATAGATTGCAACTATTTTTGGTTCACTTAATCCGCACATTTGAAGGTGATGATGGAATGGTGCCATTTTAAAAACTCGCTTTCTTTTTATTTTGAAAACTGCCACTTGCAAAATTACAGATATAGCACTAAACACAAAGCAAAATCCAAGAATAGGAATTATAAGTTCCATTCCAAGAATACACGCGCTTGCACCAACGTAACCTCCAAGCATAAGCGAACCAACATCTCCCATAAAGATTGATGCCTTACTTGTGTTAAACATTAAAAATCCTAGTATTGCTCCAACAAACAGCATAGACAAAATGTTTATGTTTTGAATGTCTGTTAAAATTTGACTTGTGACACCCGCATTATACAAATTTATTGAAACTATGCTAGTGATTATTGTGAAAAAAATTAGATAAAATAAACTTACATTTCCAGCAAGCCCGTCCAGCCCGTCGGTTAAATTTACACTATTAGTTGTAGCAAGTAAAACAAAAATTACAATTGGAATAATGAAAAATTTTGTGTCAATCGCGGTGTCTAAAAAAGGAATAAATATTTCGCCCTGAACACTTGATAAAAAGTAAACAAACACTGCAAAAATTATTGATATGCCAAGTTGTCCAATAATCTTTTGATATGGTCTAAGACCCAAGTTTTGCTTATATTTAATTTTTAGATAATCATCCATTAGTCCTAGCACACCAAAGAATATGCTAACTAAAAGAGTCATAAACCAACGCGTGTCAAAGCGCAAAAACACAAACGCAAGAAATAGTGTAGTTAATATGAATACTACACCACCCATAGTTAATGTTCCGTTTTTATCTTTATGATTTTCAACATAGCCAAGTATGGTTTGACTTGCGTGTTTTTTCTTAAAATAATGAATTATAAGTGGCATTAAAACAAGCGAAAGTGCAAACGAACTTAAAAATGCTAGCAATATTTTTATCATGCTTTTATTTTGCCTTTTAAACTATATTTATTGCAATTATTGACAACTTCAAAATCGCTATACGGGAATTTCACTCCTTTAATTTCTTGATAGTTTTCTGCACCCTTTCCAAGGATAGCGACTACATCATTTTCGTTTGCAATTTGCATTGCATATTCAATTGCAGATTTTCTATCGGTAATTCTAACAAGTTTTTCGCTTACCACTCCGCGCACAATATCATCAATAATTAGTTCGGGATTTTCATATCTAGGATTATCTGTTGTAACAATCACTAAATCGCTAAAATTTAGTGCCACGTCACACATCTCTCTTCTCTTAGTTTTATCCCTATTTCCGCCACAGCCAAACACTGTGATAATTTTCTTTTTAGCAAGAAGTTTAATTGCACCTAACACGTTTTTTATTCCGTCTGGCGTGTGCGCATAGTCAATGATTGCACTAAATTTATTGTTGCAATTTATAACATTAAATCTGCCAGAAATGACAAACTCTGATTGTTTTATAACGCGCAAAATATCATAAACATTTATTCCTAGTTTTAATAATATTCCAATTGAAAGCATTATGTTTGAAATATTATATTCGCCTATTAAATTTGTTTTTGAATGATAAACTTTGCCTTTAATTGAAAAACTAAATTCAGTGCCGGACAGACTATACTCGGTTGAAATTAGTTGTAAATCTGCGTCTTTTCCAATTTTACAAATTTCAATATTTGAATTTTTGGCAATATTTTGTGTGTTTTTACTATCGATATTTATAACTCCTAACTTTGCGTGTTTGTAATCGAAAAGGCTTGCTTTACACTTTGTGTAGTTTTCCATATTGAGGAAAAAATCCAAATGGTCTTTAGTTATATTAGTTAGTCCAACCGCGTCAAAATATATGTTGTCAATTTTATTTAGCGCTATTGCGTGCGCGCTCACTTCCATAACGCAATACTCACAACCATTGTCTTCCATATCTTTAATGAGTTTGTGCAAAACTATTGGGTCGGGAGTGGTTAAAGTTGGAGGAAGAAGTAAACTGCCTATGTATACCCCCTCCGTTCCAATCAATCCAACTTTTTTATTCAATGCGGTTAAAATGTTGCGAATAATCATCGTAGTTGTTGTTTTTCCGTTTGTTCCTGTTATACCTATAAACTTCATTTTAGATTTGTAAGTTCCATAAAAAGTTGAACATATTTGCGACATTGCAATTCTCACGTTTTCAACCAAAATCTGTGGCACGTCAACTTCTAAAAAACGTTCCACCACCAAACAAATTGCACCATTATTAATTGCTTGATAAGCATAGTTGTGACCGTCGTGTTTCATACCTTTTATGCAAAAATATAGCCCAGATTCCGTTTTTTCTTCGCTTGAACAAGTTAGCGAATCAATATCAATCTCGCGGTAGTTTTTAATCCCTATAAATTTTAGATTTGAGATTATTTCGTATAGTTTCATAATTCCCCCACAATTTAGCTAAAATTGGTAAATAAACTTATTACTTCATTTAATATATCAGATAATTTTTCTTTTTTTACTTAGGGTATAAAATAAGACAAAATATTTCAATTTGTGATTAAATACGTCATTTCTCCTAAATAAAGCATTGTGCCAGCTATAGGGAGTTGGCTTAAAACATACTCGCCCTCATTTTCTATCACAGCATCTAGACCTAACTGCTTTAATTTGGCGCTTGCGTCTGCAAGAGTCATACCAATTAAGTTTGGCATTTCAATTGTCGGCTGACTTGTTAGTTGCGACTCGTCGTTTGGAGAAATCGCTTTAGTTTCAAAAATTCTAGTAAATATGCGTTGTCCAACTGGCTTTGCCACCACTCCACCATAGTATGCTCCCGCGCTTGGTTCGTTTACGCAGACAATTAAAATATACTCTGGATTGCTTGCTGGATAAGTGCCTATAAAACTTGAAATATATTTCCCACTTGCAATTTGACCATTTTCATCGTATTTTTGCGCTGTCCCCGTCTTTCCGCCTATGTCGTAGCCCGCAACAAATGTCATATTGCCCTCGCTATTTATATTGTTTGCAAGCAATTTATTCACTGTTGAAATTGTGGATTCTTTTAAATCAATTTTTGTGGATGCAGATGAGTGTTTGTATAAAGTTGTGTCCTCTGCCACAATTTCTTCCACCAAATAAGGCGTTAAGTCTTTTCCTGAACAAATTTTTGCGTATACGTTAACAAGTTGAAGTTCAGTGACAGCGATTGCGTGCCCAAAACCAATGCGCGCCAAGTCTACAATTTTAACTTGGTCCTCACTCATCACAATTCCGCTAGACTCACTTGCAATATCCACTCCTGTTTTTTCGCCTAAACCAAATAAATTGAGATAGTCATAGTATTTTTCAATTCCAAGGCGCAAAGCGAGATTTACAAACACGCAGTTGCAACTCTTTTCAAATGCCTCGGATAAGGTTAAACTTCCGTGGCCCGTGCTTTTCCAACATTTTATAGTTTCGCCGTCAACCGTGGTTCTGCCCGAACAAAAGAAATGCTCGTCCTCACTCACTAACCCCTCATTTAACGCTGCGGCAAGAGTTACAAGTTTGAATGTACTACCTGGTTCGTAAACGTCAACTACGGTGGAATTTTTCGTCATAAGTTGAAGCGCGGAGATATCATCACGTGGAACATTATTTAGGTCGAAACTAGGTAGGCAACTCATCGCTTTTATTGCTCCTTTTTTTGCGTCGATTATTATTCCGCTAACACCGAGCGCTTTGTTTTCTAAATATGCAGTCATCAACTCGCTTTCTAATATTGTTTGCATTTGAACGTCTATTGTGGTTGTTAAATTTGCGCCTGGCACACTTGGAATGTAGTAACTAAGGCTATTTTCGATTTCTTTTCCTTGTGCGTTGGTTTGAGTGAGGCTTTTTCCGTCCACACCTTTTAGGTATTTATCATAATACGCTTCAATTCCCGCTTGACCGATATTGTCGATTGTGCAATAGCCTAAAACTTGCGTTAGAAGTGATGAATATGGATAAACTCTCGCCACATTTTGTGATAAATACACACCGCTATATTCGGTTAGCGCCTTTGCTAAACTCTCTTCCACCTGCATTTTGATTAAGATTTCACTGAATGACTTGTTTGTTACTTTAGTGTATGCCGTTTCGTAATCTATATTTAAACTTTCACTTATTGCGCTTGCAAGACGGGCTGGTTCGGTTACATTTCTTGCGCGAACGTACACATCATATGTCGTGATTGTTGTGGCTAGGCTAACTCCGTTGCAATCTAATATTTCCCCGCGTCTACTTGCAAGTGGCAAATCTCTAAGCCACTCTTCACTTGCCAATATTTGAAGATGACGATTTGATATTATTTGCAAATAAAAAACTCGTATGCTCAGCGCAAAAAATAAGGTTAAAATTATTAAAATTGTTGCTAAAAACCGCTTTTGAAGTGAATAAATGTTATAAAACGTTTTAAATTTTTTCATAACTAATTATATTTAAAACTAAACCTAATTAGAAGATTTTTTATTATATTTAAATGCAAATAAAAAACTGAAATTTTTATTAATTTCAGTTTTTTATTATTGTTTATTAAGTTGTTTCGGGAGGTGCTGGAACACCACTTGTTGGAATCATAAACATTATGCTAAATGTTAAAGTATAAGTGTAATCTGAATTTTCTATTGAATATTCGCAAGTGTAATCTATAGTTATAGATTGCCTACCCGCTTGCATTAACTCGTACAATGTTTCGTCGGCTAAAACTATACTTTCACTATTTATAGTTGTGTATGTTGTAGTTTCGCCACCCTCAAGTTGAGTTGGAATTTCATGAAGAGTATCCTCAGAGCTTGGAATATCAGCAGGTTTTTTTACTAATTTTCCGTTATCCATTGAATAAACTTTGATTTTGCCAGCAAGGTCAAATATAGAATCATTAAATGAATCTATTTCGCCCGCTGTATCATAACTATAACTTGGATTAACTTGATAGAAGTATGATTGGAAGGTTGATGAATAATCCATTGTTACAATTTTTGCATTTTCTGTGCTTGTTACTATATAATAGAAATCTGCTTGCAAATTGTATAGATCTCCTATACTACTTCTAAATGTTACTAAATTCAAATAATATTCAACACCATTAACATTAAATGTTGCTATATGGGTTCTATTAATATCGCTTACACCGCTTGAAGAAATCCAATTAGTGCCAGCTGCTACTAATGTCGGATCTTCTAATTTTCCGTCTCCTGCAACAACACCTATGATTTGCTCGGTCATTCCGTCACTTAAAGTAAAGTCACTTTCAACACTAGACAATTCGCTTGCTAAGAAAATGCTACCTAGTGTGATATCGGTTGTTTTTGCTTCAAGTTTAGAATTACCATATAATCTAAAGCCTTCGCCATTAGAATATGCGCTAATAGTAACTTCACTTTCGCCACTATTGCTTATAACACTTAAATCTGCAGTAAGTTGATTATTGAATTTAAGTGGTGCATTAGTGCCGTCATATAGCAATATACCAAATCTGCCATCGCCGATATAAGATAACTCAATTTCAACATAGCCATTTTCATTAGATTCTGCTGCTAAGCCATTTTCGTTAAAGTTGCTAAACCTAATAGTGCTGATATTATTAATAAATGTTGCAAATTCATCTATAGAATTAAATTGACTTGTGAATAGTGATTCAATGTTTCCGCCTTCATATCTACCACTAGTAGTTGACGAATTGATTGTATATTCTTCTGGACTTTCGCTATCTGGATTTATTGTGATAGTATTTTTATTTTCATCGATTTCATATTCATCTGTAATCTCTATATTATTTCTAGTTAGCACGATTACATTTTCGTCAGAATCATTTTTCTCCACATATTGTGTAAATGTTCCATCGTCCGTTTCGTAAGTCACCATATAATAGAATAGGTCTAAATATTGATTGTTTCCATTTTCGTAAAGTGATTTGTCCACATTCACTGAACTATCTGATTCTGCCGTTACTGATTGATTATTGTAAACCTTGTAAGTTACGTAATAAGGACCATTAATTTGACCAAAATACTCAACATTAACTTGATAAATAACCAAATAATATTCACGAGCAGATTGAGTTGATTGTGCCACACTTGGAAGGGTTGTTCTAATAATGTTGTTATTAGATAACAAAGTTGCTGATGCTATTTGCGAACTGCCAACATTGAATAATGAACTTGCATTGAAATTATTTTCATATTCGTTAAATGGCAAAATCATATATTTAACATCTAAAGAATCTTTACTTAAAGAGATTTCATTAGTTATGCTACCATCTTCTGATAATCTTCCGTTTGTGTTTGTCATTCTTAGACCGCTTGAACTTGCAGTTTGTAGTGAATTTGCTAAATCTACTGACGAGTTAGAAGTGAATCCCTCGCCGTTTGATTTTGTAAGGATTGTGTTCGCGCCAAGGTTGTAGCGATACTCCATTGTTACAAATCCAAGCACATCGATATTCCAATTTACTGAATAATCTCCATTACCTGTATTTAAAGTTAGTTGCAAGATTATTCTGCCGGTTATATCTTTGTTTAAAATGATTTTTTGATTATCTTCATCAATAGTCACTCCAAAATCTGAAATTTCTCTAATTGTAACACTGCCTAAATCTAAAGGTTCTCCATTTATTTTATTTTTTAGTAGTAGTTGCAACGCATAATAATAATCTTGATTATTGTATGTTATGGTTGTAATACTATCATTTGTTGAATTATATTTCATTGAATAAGGGAATTGTTTATTCTGATTAGTTGCATCAAGGTTGCTAGTTGTTAAAATATAATTGGTTGTGAATGCTGAATTTCCACTTAAAGTTTCTCCGTTAACAACAAATTCAAAGTTTACTAAAAGTGTGAAATGGTATTCCATAACTTTAACTATATAGCCATAACTATCTTTCACTTCGATTGTTAACACAACAGTTGTATCGCGAGGAACAGCATTTGTGTTGATTAAATGACTAGATTCATTATACCTAAAAATGCCGTTATCTGTTAGACTAGTGATTGTAACACGTTGAGTGCCACCGATATTATAGTATGACCTGCCGTCTGTTACAATACTTACATCCTTTAGAGAAAGTGCTGAATCAGTATCAGGAGCTGGTGAAGTTGATCGATAATTTGACTCAAACGTTATGTCTTTTAGTAAATTTATAGGTTGCGTTGCATAAATAGATTTAGATGCGGTTTCATAGTCTGATGAAATTGTGTAATTATACAAAATTATATTGTAGGTTGTTGAAATTTGACCGCCGGTGCCATATATTGTAAACGTCATATTTAAGGCATCAAATGGATTTATATTTGACCTCGACGCACTAATATAAATTCGGTTATTCAAACCTAGACGTAAAGATACTTTATAATTGCCATTTAGCGTTGTGTCGTCTGGGTTTGTTGTGCTACCAGAATAAGTGAATGTGTAAGTTGTGCCATAAGTGTCATCAAATGCAGACTTTTTTACCTCTGTGAATGGTGAATATTTAGATTCAGGGTCTTTTGAAGTGTCAAATTTATACCCTGCGCTTGTGATGAAGAAATCTAAGTTTCTACCATCTCTTAACGAACCAATTTCAGTTTCCTCTAACAACAAAATTTCGTTGGTTGATTTGTCGGCACTAATTTCGTCATTAATTAAAAGTGTTGCATAATCTGTGCGAGTTGTTGTTTCTGTTGTGTCTTCTGTTTTGTTTATGTAGCCTGCTGAATCAATTGTTGGATCAATTCCGATTGTGCTATCAGCAGATATAATTTGATAAGTGTAAGTAGTATTCACACCTGTTTTGTTAGATATAACTAACTGACTTAGAGTGTTGTTTGTTGGAGATAGAATATTTAAATCAAATAAGTCACTGTCCGCTTCATTCGCCACAACATTGCTATAATTGCCTGCGCTAAATGATAAGTAGTTTGGATTATCTCGATCATTAAATCCAATACCGCTTATCTGCGCTTCATTTAGGTTGACTTTTTCATTATTCAAACCTATTAGAGAAATTCGCCTTGAATTTAAGAAATTGCTACCAGCAACATCAGTTATATTATTATCTTCATTTAGGTCATTTCCTAACAACGTGGTAACTAAATCTTCAACTTTGGAATTTCTTGCAACGTTTTCATACATTTGGCTTGCATTAGATGAGTTAATTAGATAACCCGCTTGTAGACCTTGATATGTTTGCGCAATGCGAATATAGAAAGTGATTGTTTGGTTTACTCCGCCCTCTTGATAATAATCATCTCCTGCTTTTATGCGGATTGTTACTGCAATGTCTTTTGCTTGTGCGGAATGAACGAAGTCGATAGTGCTATCATCTCCGCTTATAGTGAAAGTATCTTCGCCTTGCAAATTATTTACATAACTACTATCTGCTGAACTAATGCTATCTGTTGAACTAAATTCAAATTCTAGCACACTATCTACACTCGTTTTGATATTTAATCCACCAATTGTATACTCGCGATATAAAGCACTATCAGTTTCTGAATTGTCTGTTATAGTTATGCTACTTCCATTTGGTGATGAATATCTACTATCTATATTTGTTGATTCTAGCGGATTTGATGCGCTATAACCTTTTGATCCTGCTGGGAATGAAACATAAATTCCGCTATTTACGTTTGCATAAACTGTTTTAACTAAGTTTTCGCCCGTTAAATCATCAAACGTTACAGTGAACGACCTAGTGTAGCGATTAGTTAAAAGTTCAAACTCGAAGTAAGACTCGCCATTTTCATAAACATATGTAACTGCTCCGGTTGTGCCATTTCTTGAATATATTTCAACTTCGTTGCGTCCGTCTGTTGCTGATATTATGTTATTAGTTGATAGCGTTACTTCGCCTTTTGCTAAATCTATTTTAATTGGATTTTCTGTCGAATTGATACTATCAATTGTTATAGTTTTATTATAATCGCCAACAATTTCGGTTAAATTGACGCGGTTATTGAATTTTGTATTGTCAAACGCGCCTATATTGTTGATTGTTACTGCGTTGTTATTTATTTCTAGTTGATTGTATGTGTAATGCACTATTAAAACAAATTTTGAGGCTGTTTCACCTTCACCGATTGTGTAAGTGTACTTAACACTAAATTCTAAGTCTTCATTACGAACATATTTTGATAATTTTATTGTGCTCTCTTCTATTTGAACAACAACATCTTCGCCATTTTTAATTGAATTAGTACTAGTATCAAGAGTAAAATCAGATGAGGAATTAACAGATATAATCTCCACTGAAGTTGGGTCGCTTGCAATATTGCCCTCAGAACCTCTCATTTGAACACCTTCAAACGGAACAACAACTTCATCTTCATTGATTGTTATGACGCGAGTGTACTGACCATTTGAAATTGGTGTGGGCTCATCATCTGGATTAGTAATTGTTGTTTGATGCTGTAAATTAGTGTCACTTAAAACTTCCTTATAAATTGGTTGAACATAGAAATTTAAAACACCTAAATTTAAAATTGAGAAAGTTGACACTCTCATAACCACACCAATTTTGATATTGGTATAATTATTTAAATTGGTTAATTGAGAGTCACCTAATTTGCTATATCTATTAGGATTTGTTTCGTTGAAGAAATCGCTTCCGTCTAACATTTCGGCTGATAACAAATAGAATTCAAGGCGCGAGAAATCGGCGCTTGTAAACTCAAGGTTTGCTAAATTTGTGCTTGTTGAAATCAATGATTTTCCTAAAACCGCGCCATTATCTACAAAACTTTTTCCGCAACTTGCTTCACTTGTTACAACCGTTGTTGAATCTGCGGTTGCATAATTGTTGTTTCCTCCGGTTTGGTTATATAATTGCACGTAGTAATATGCTAAATATCCTGACGTTGATTCTATTCTAAACACAATGTAGCCGTATGACCTAGAAGTGAAAGTTGAACTTGGATTGAATGTGATAGTTTTGTTTACGTTATCAATATCAATATTACCATTATTTATGTAATTATTAATATTCGACCTTGGCGACCAACCTGCTATTGAAATTTCAAAATTGAGATTATCGTCAATGGTATCCGGCACTGCGTTTTTAACTTGAACACGCGAAACATTCATAATCTCATCATAATCAAAATCGATAGTTTGATTAATCATTACAGGCTCAAACTTGAAATTCTTAACAGAATATTGATTATATTGACTAGTTGATGAAACAAATGTGCCATTATTTGAGCCGTCTAGTTCGTTTGCAAAGTGCAAATTAGTGCCAGAAGCATTTGAATCTACAAATCCATCACCAAAAGGATATTGAATAGAAACTGATTGCCTGTTTTGAATTTCGAAATCGCGAGGGAATGTGTAGGTGTATGATTGAGTGCTACCTTCACTTAATGGAATTTCGTATTTTATTTGATATGTGATTGTTACAACCTTAGTTGAACCAACAATTTCTGCTAAATCTACTAATAAACCGGTTTGTGTTTCGCTTCCTTTATCATAACCGCCACCTATGAAATCAGTAGATTTAAATGCAGAGTCATCACTCACTTTAGTCACAATAAATCTTGACACTATATCATTAATATTATCAATATCATAAATATTTCTTAACAAATCATACTCACCATTTGAATAAGCAGTTTTGATATCATTTAATTCATTTGGAACATATGGAGAAATTGTGATTCCATCCTCTGTTGTTGTTTGATAAATTAGAATTTCACCACCAACTGAGAATGTAAATCTCAATATAACGTTATTTAGTTGTTCGATACGACCTGTGGTTGTGCTAAACCTAAACATCTGCGTTGAAATATCGTAATTAACGTCTATTTGAGGAATCTCATCTGGTGTGAGATATTCAACAGACTGCAATTCTATTGTTTCGCTTTCGCCCGTTGGATTAGTGTTAGTTGGATTGGCAAAATTAATCACTGTTTCAGCCATATATGTGGTTTCTTTTTTCAATGAATAAGTGTATTTATTAGAAATAGTAACATCTATTAAACCTAAATTATATGTTCCATAATTAAATGTTAATGTTTCACTTAAACTAGAACCTATTTGCTGAATCCAACCTGTGGAAATTTTGAAATCTTCCTTATTAAGTGTAAATAGTGAATTAGTTGATAAATTTGAAGTCATTGAGATATTTTCGCCAAATACTGTTGAATAATCTTCAGTTTCAACTTCAACTAAATCTGAATCTAAATAAACTTCTCCTGTACCCTCGCCATATACTTTGGTTGTTTTGTATTGGCTAATCGTTACAAAGTTACTTAAATTATAAGTGCTATCGCTTACAATTGTTGAATCTTCGCCTATTATATTAGAGTTTGCGCTTAATAAAATGTTTGGAATTACAGTGATTGTTCTTCTTTCAATTTCTGCGTCATCCAACACAAATGAAACAACATAATTTCCAAGTTTTTCAAAGGTTATAACATCTTCAATTGCGTTCGCTTCTGTTGACGAACTTGTTAAATTGACAGGCTGATTATCAGGACCTGTTACATTAATACTTATACCTGCTGTTGGCGTTGTTGAGTTGATTCTAAAAATTGAGTTGTTGCTAAATGTGTTGTTACCACTCATTTCAAAAAGCAATGCGCTTGTGCCTTGATAATAATTTGACCAACTATTATTTTGATTGATTGTTATTGAAGAGGTGAATTTAATAGTTACTCGTTCAAGACTACCTGTTGGAGTTACTACCTTAAATCTAATATTTAAATTAGCAGTTTGGAATCTTTCGCGAGTGAAAGTCCACCCTGTTGAAGATTTTACAACTCGAAGCACAATTTCTGCCGTATCGTCAGGATTTATTGTTTCGGTTTGAATAGTAAAGCCATTTTCATTTTCAATAACTTCAAGATTTCTACCGCCACCAAAATATGTAACTTCTAAATTTTCAATGTTAACGTGGCTATTTGATGAAATATCTGTTCCATCGTATGTGTAATTAATAATTTCATTTAGGTTGCAACTATTTGAACTAATTTGAGAGTTTTTAGTGCTTAGACTAAACATTCCGTCCGTTTCAACAACAACAACAATTCTTAAATATTTTGCAGATTGACTATCTGATTCAATCATAATTGTAACTTCTCCGACTGAATTTATAGATATTGCACCCTCATCATTAAACGAGATTACGTTTGAATTTAAACTTGTGTAGTCCAAATTATGTGTGATATTAGGAAGATATTCTGGATTGAATATATCTGATATAATAGAACGTACTTTAAATCCATTAGTTGTGTTGTTATCTGAAGTTGCATTAAAGAAAGTTGAATCAATTAAAATTCTAGCTCTATTCTCTTCTGTTATTAAATAATAATTGTAAACATATTCATTTGTTTCAACATTATAACTAACTTCAACTTTAATATAGTTTGGTGAATTTTCTGCACCTCTAGGATTATCGCTTAAATCGATTTCGTTGTTAGTTACAACTCCGTCCGAACCTGTGGTAGTATAGACCAAATCAATATCGGTTGGCGCCGTGCTAATAATATAGATTGGTGCGCTTTCAATCATTCTTCCGTTGTAAGTTAAACATAATTTTAAATAGTAGTCAGGATTAGATAAACTTCCGCGTACATCATAATTAATTATAAGTGCGGACTCATCTTCGCTAAGACTAATATCACCCAAAAACAATCCATTTTGGAAATTATCACTTAGAAGTGATCCGTTATCACTATATAGGCGCACGGAAAGATTAGAACTATCAAAGTCCGCATTAAACATATTTTTAATCATATCTTGAACATTTGGTGCAGATAATGATATAACGTGAGAAGTGGTATTTTCCACAATATTTACTCTTCCTTGATTATCTATGACAATATTGTTATCTACACCAATTTCATTTCTTTCATTATAATTAAACTGAATTTCGCTTTTTATTATTGAATAAGATACACTTACACTCACTTCGCGAGATGTTGAAACAGCATCATCAACCACGTCTGCTAGCCCAGATGAATTGGTTTTGTTTGCTAAAACAACTTCTTCTTGAGTTGAACCTTGATCGCTTTCAGTTTCTATAAAGAAATTAACAAGGTTAAATTCGCTAACTGTTTGATCATTTGATAATTCTACAACAAGTAAACCCTCTTCAATTTCTGCGCTAACAACAGTTATATCCTGCACATCAACAAGGTTTGCACTAACTAAAACATTATTTTCTTCGTCTATTGAATATTTTATATTCAAAGTTGCGTTGGTGTTAGTGGTTTCGCCGTCAGGGTTGTTAGACTCTAAACTAAATGAATATTTTGCAAACACATTTTCATTATAAATAATGTTATTTATATATTCTTCTGCAGTTTGATTATATTGATTTCTTAGTTGAATGAAGTAAAGGGTTGTGTCCGTGTTGGTTGCTCCCTTTCTAACTTTCACAACGTTTTGATAACTTCCACCTTCAAACGTGCCTACTAACACATATTTATTGCCCGTTCTATCAATAAAAGTTACACCTTCCAAAACTTCAACATCATAATTACCTTCAGCACTATGTGGAGTTACAAACACGCAGGCGTCATATGTTCCTTCCACAATATTAACTATTTCATCAAAGTTCATACTGTCGTACACAGGAACAAAGTTATCTTCTCCTGCGCTAACGTAATCAACGTTTAAAGTGATTTCGTCACCATTAACAAATTCAGGGTCTAAGGCTAATTCTTGAATATTAACATCAACAAAGTCAAAGTAGCTTTCGCCATTTGCGTTTACAACCAAAATTCCAAGCACCAAGTTTTCGTTTGTTGCTAAACTTGGAATAGGATTGTTTTGCATAATGATATTAAATGTTTTTTCTCTACCTGAGCCAACAGAAGTTACCGAATACTCTATATTATCAAATTTATAATACTTTTGAGTGTCATAATCATAAATATAAAACTCTAAATAACTACCTGTTTTCAAAAGTGTGAGATTTTTGATGCTTTCGCCAATATCTAAGAAAGTCACTCCTGAGCTTGCCATAAATTCTATAGTTGCCAAATTATATTCGCAAGTGAATTTTTTAATCAATATTTTATCTAGGTTTTCAACATCTCCGTCCACACTTCTTTCCAAAGCGATATTAGACGTTTCAATTGTGAGAGTTAAAACAACCTCTGTTGGATTACCTCTACCATAAATTTCTAACACATAATTTGAATCACTTTCTAAAATCTGATAACTGAACACATTGTCTGGTGAGTTATATCCAAATCCTTCTAAAACTGCTTGTTGAGTTATTCCATCATTTGTTAGCACAATTGAATAAGTTCCGTCCGTTGATTCAAGAGTGATTCTATCAGTTTGGAAATTGCTATCCATCGTGAAATCAACCTCATTGAAACGAGAGAATGTTTCACGGTCGTTTTGCAGCATATATAAACCTAAATTGTTAGGAGTTGCATCGTCTAAACTTGATAGAGTCATACTAGACTCATCATATAAATTAAATGAAATTCCTGAAGACTCAAATCCAACTTCTTCAATATCTGAATTTACAACGTTGAACACAACTGTTGTGTTAACCATATTGTTTAGGCGTTCAAAATTGCTGTCGGTTAGATTTGATTCGTCCGATAAATATGCCTCTCTTGATGCATATGTGTCAAACACTGCAATTTTAAATGTGTAACTTCCAGCATCTGCTGTTTCAAAATACATTTGATTTGTGTCTTGATCTAAATGCAAAAAATTATAATCTGTTATATTGTCATTATCAATTAAAACATACTCATTTGAATCAAAATAATAAATTTCAACAATTTTTTCTTCCTCTCTGCTTATTGGTCTTAATGAATAATTTGGCTCGACTAATATATCAAAATATTGGCTTACTTCCAATCCAATTGGAATAGTTTGAATAGTTTCGTTGGCTTCATTTGTTGTCTCGCCTACTATTATAGGGTTTTCGCCGTTATACTCGCCTATAAAAATTTCATCAATCTTTCTATCAACCCAAATTGTTAGTTGATTGCTTTGATGTTGACCTCGCTCATCACGCGCTTGGATTAAAATTCTACCATATGTACTATCATTAAAGTGAGATGCACCGATACTTTTCAATTTGTAATAAATTCTTTCGTTGCACTGCACTAAATAACGATTTGGATATCTGTTGCCATTTTCATCCACATATTCGGTTAAGTTTTCGCCGTTTGAAGAGCAAAGTTGAATAAGGTCTGTTCCGTCTAAAACGTCGATAAAACAATTTTTTTGGTTTACTTCGTTTTCGCTATTTGAATATCCGTTTAATATAAAATAATACAATCCGTTTTGATTGTCGTTTACAATTGTTTGCTCGCTTTCAACAAATTCTAGGCGAGACGGATACACAACAGGTGTTCTGAATCTGCCCATTAGTGCGTAAACACCAATAACAGCGCCCGCAAAAACAAGCGCCGAACCTAAAACTATTCCAATTATTGCAAAAACTCTTTTTACCATAACCCCTACCTAATGAAGATAAAACAATAAAGGACGAATTATTGTTATTATCTACAAATTCTTACAAAATAATTACATACATTTAAATTTTATTTTTCCACCTAATAAAAACAAAATTTAAATTTTTGAAGTTATCATTTGTTTTTAAATTTGAATCAAATGTAAATTGAAATTAACTTCTAGTTAATTATAATATTTTTAAATATTTAAAGTCAAATAAAATCATCTAAAATAAAAAAGAAAAACAAGTAAACGCGCTTGTTTTAAATAGTTACAATAAAAATAAGTTTTTATTAAAAATTTTTTAAAAATCATAAAAATTTAATAAAAATTTAATTTTTTTTATAAAAATTTCGTGTTTTTTGATTATTTTTTTAATTTTTTTATTGTTTTCACATATTTTGGTTGTTGAATTGGATAAATTTTTAACGTTTTGTAAATTTTAGATTTTTTTAAATTTAGATTTTTTATTTCTTTAAATTTAGATCCTTACTTTCTTTAAATTTAATTATGTTAACCTTTTTTTTAGTTTAAACTATCAAAAATCTTTATAAAATTTTCCACACTGATTTGCTCTGGTCGCACTGTTAATGGATAAGAATTTTCATTCAATGCAGAAATAATTTTTTCTTTATCGTAATTATTTTTTAGATTGTTTATTAAGGTTTTTCTTCGCATTGAAAAACACAAATGAATAAAAGATTTAAATTTCTCAAAATCTGAAATTTTATATTTGTTGTGCGGAATCATTTTAACAAGTGCACTATCAACTTTCGGGCTTGGAGTGAAACATTCCTTTTTAACAATACGCGGAATGCTAACATGAAATATAGATTGCAAAATTACACTTGTTATGCCATACTCCTTTCCACCGCAGTTTGAGGCAAATCGCTCGGCAACTTCTTTTTGAACTAAAATTAAAATTGATTTAAATTTTTTAATGTGGTCAATTAGTTTGAACACGATTGGCGTTGTGATATAATAAGGAATGTTTGCAATAACTCGCGCTGACGATAAATTTAAACTATCAATATCAGCCGCCATAAAATCTTGAAAATGAAATTCTATATTTTTATACTTATTTCTTAAACTTTCAAGGGTCAGGCGTAAACTTTCATCAATTTCAAAAGATATCACTTTGCTAGACATCTCAGCGAGCACCTCAGTTAACGTGCCCGCACCCGCACCAATTTCTAACACTACGTCTGATTTTTCAACGTCGCCAGCACGTGCAATCGCACGCAATAAATTTTTATCAAATATGAAATTTTGACCTAAATTTTTCTTAAAATTGAATTTTTCCATATTTTTTATTCTCCTATTGACAATTTTTGTCGAATATGATAAAATTTTGTTGTACAAAAGAAACACAAAAGAAACTCTAATGATGAAACGGCATTATGCCGTTTTTTATTTTTTAGATAGTTTAAAATAAAAAATACAACTTTTTTATCTTTAACAATAAAATTATATCATAAAATCATCAATAAAGATAGCAAATTTATAAAAATTTAATTATTGTTCTAGATTAAATTAATTTTAAAAAATTATTAAAAGTTCACTAAAAATGCAAAATTTTTATGAAATTTTCTTAATTTTTCGTCATTTTTTATAATTTTTTATTATTTTTATAAATTTTTTATATTTTTTTCTTTTAAATGACATATACAATTTTTTAATTTACCACAATAAAAAATTAAATAATCTTAATATATAAATAGTTGACTTTAATATAGTTTTATGTTAGAATAAAATTAGAGAAACGTTATAAAAGTTTGAGGAGTAACTAACACTCGCCTTATAGAGAGAATTGCCTAAGGCTGTGAGCAATTTAGGATAGAATTAGTGAAGGTAGCAAACGAGTTCGGGCGAAGAAGAATAGTAGACCGCCCGCGTAGTTGAAAAGATACGTCAGTTTGAAATGAGGAGTGCTTTGCGCTTGAAGTAAGGTGGTACCACGAGAAAATTCGTCCTTGCATTTTGCAAGATTTTTTTATTTTTAAGGAGATTTTATGTTAGATAAATCGTATGAACCACAAAAAAATGAAAGTTTAATTTACAAAAAGTGGGAAGAAAATAAATGTTTTAAGCCACATTCTGATTTTGATAAAAATTTTGCTGGTGAAAATTACACTATCATTATGCCACCACCAAATATCACCGGGCAGTTGCATATCGGCCACGCGTTAAATAATACAACGCAAGATTTTTTAATTCGTTATAAACGTATGAAAGGTTATAACACTCTTTGGATTCCGGGAACTGATCACGCGTCTATTGCAACCGAAGTGAAAATAATTGAAGCACTGAAAAAAGAAGGTCTAACTAAAGAGATGTTAGGTCGTGAAAAATTTTTAGAGCGCGCTTGGCTTTGGAATGATAAATATGGCGGTAGAATAAAAACTCAACTTAAATCGCTTGGTTGCAGTCCCGATTGGGATAGGTGCGCGTTCACTATGGATGAACAGAGGCAAAAATCTGTTTTGCACGTCTTTAAAAAGTTGTATGATGAAGGTTACATTTATCGTGGCGAAAAACTTATAAATTGGTGCCCTACTTGCAAAACTGCTTTATCTGACGCAGAGGTTGAGCACGTGGATGAGGATTCGTCTTTGTGGTATATTCGCTACCCTTATGAAGATAATTCAGGTTATTTAGTTGTTGCAACAACAAGACCAGAAACAATGTTTGGCGATGTTTGTGTGGCAGTGAATCCTGAGGACGAGAGGTATAAAGATAAAATAGGTAAAAACGTTATTCTTCCTATTAAAAATAAGAAAATTCCAATCATTGCAGATGATTATGTTGAAAAAGATTTTGGAACAGGCGTTGTTAAAATAACTCCAGCGCACGATTTTAACGACTATGAAGTTGGAAAAAGGCACAATTTTGAACCTATTAAAATAATGAACCTTGATGGCAGTATGAACGAAGAGTGCGGAAAATTCAACACATTAGACAGGTATGAGTGCAGAAAAAAGCTAGTTGAAGAATTAAAAAATCTCAATTTGATTGAAAAAATTGAACCTTATCGTTTGCCTAAGGCAACTTGTTATAGATGCCACAACGCGGTTGAACCTATGATGAGTAAGCAATGGTTTATGTCTATGCAAGAAATGGCAAATCTTGGGCTTGATGCGTTAAATAATGGTGAACTTGAAATTGTTCCAAACAGAGTTGAAAAAATCTACACTCATTGGCTTGAAAATATTAAAGATTGGTGTATTTCAAGGCAATTGTGGTGGGGGCATAGAATTCCTGCGTATTATTGTAAAGACTGCGGAAATATGATGGTTGAACTAACAAAACCTAGCAAGTGCAGTAAGTGTGCAAGCACCAATATTGAGCAAGACTCAGACGTTTTGGACACTTGGTTTAGTTCCGCCCTTTGGCCATTCTCAACTCTTGGCTACCCTGACGACACAGACGATTTAAAGAAATTTTTCCCAACAAGCACACTTGTTACTGCGCAAGATATTATTTTCTTCTGGGTGGCGCGAATGGTTATGCTTTCTAAAAAAATTATGGGAAAAACTCCGTTTAGCAAAGTGTTAATCAACGGAATTGTGCGTGACGACGAAGGCAAGAAAATGAGCAAATCTTCAAATAATGGTGTTGACCCAATTGAAATTATAGAAAAGTATGGCGCGGACTCACTTAGACTTTCACTCCTATTTGGAAACGGAACAGGAAACGATTTTAGGTTTAGCGAAGAAAAGATTTTGGAAGATAGAAAATTTATAAATAAAGTTTTCAATTCGGGGAAATTTTTAGAGCTTGTGTTAAGCCAAACTTACGAAACGAAATTAGATGATACTAAATTAAACATTTTCGATAAATGGATTTACACAAAGCTAGACGAAACGATTGATGAAATAAATAAGTTGGTTGACAATTTAGATATTTGCCAAGCAGTTAATAAAATGTATTCATTCGTGTGGGATGATTTCTGCAATTACTATCTTGAATTTACAAAACCATATGTTTATAGTGACAATCAAGAAACTCGTGCAAACGCGTGTGCAATTTTAAAAGATGTTTACCTAAACATTTTAAAACTACTCCACCCTATCATTCCTTTTATAACTGAAAATATTTATTCAAATTTTACAAACGAAATGCTAATAAGTCAATCTTACGCAAAATCAATTGGAACGTTTGAAACAGAAAGTCAAAGAGTTGAAAAAATAATTTCACTAATTCAAAAAATTAGAGAAACAAGGCTTAGTTACAACGTTGCTCCGTCAAAGAAAATTACCCTTGTTGCTAACAAAAATAACATTTCAGATAAGTCATTAAAAACTGTAGAAGAAGCAAAATTAGTGTTATCTAAAATGACAAATATTGAACGCGTTGATATGGTTGAAAATATCAATTCAGATTGTATCAAATTTGTGACCGAATTAGGCGAATTTTATTTCTACAAAAATGAAGTGGTGGATACTGAAAAAGAACGCGAAAAAATCAATAAAGATATTGAAAAAATTGTTGCTGAAATTAAACTTCTTGAAACGCGAATTTTAAATCCAAATTTTGTTTCAAGAGCGCCAAAAGAATTGGTTGAAAAAGATAAGTCAAGATATGAATTTTTATTAACGAGCAAAAACTCACTTGAAGAAAAACTAAAAGAATTAAACTAATATATTATACAAAAAAACGAACTTTATTTTGTTCGTTTTTTATATTTTCTTTTTTGCATTTTAACAATCAAAATTTAATAATAAAATTTATCTAATGAATTTATTTGAAGATTTAATATGATTTGATTAATAAAAATAATTTGAAAATTGAATTAAATTTAAGTTAAATAAGAAAACACAAAATATATAAAAATTCATAAAAATTTTTATTTTTTATTAAAAAATCATTAAAAATTGCGATTTTTATGTTAAATTTTAGCGATTTTTAAAAATTTTTTTAATTTTTATAAATTTTATTTAATACTTTATTTTTTATTGTCCTACCGTTCTTATGCTTTTTAATAAATATTTTTTATTCTATTTTAATAAAAATTTATTTGTTTTTATTGTCATTATTTTCTGCAACAACACATTCTGTTGTGAGCATTGTTGAGGCAATGCTAACGGCGGTTGAAAGTGCGATTCTAGTAACCTTAAACGGGTCGATAATTCCCAATTTTATCATATCTCCATATGTGTTATTTTTTGCGTCATATCCAAAATTTTTTTCGCTAGAATTTTTTATTTTTTCTATCACAATTCCCTCATCTATTCCTGCATTTTTTGCTATCTGCCTAATAGGAGAATCGAGCGAATTTAAAACAATTAATCCTCCAAGTTTTTCATCGCTTTCTGTTTCATTTTTTAGTTTATTATTTAAAGAAATTTTTGCCCTAAAAAGCGCCACTCCACCACCTGCAATAATTCCTTCATCAATTGCTGAACGCGTGGCATTTAAAGCATCTTCAATTCGCAGTTTTTTCTCTTTTAATTCGATTTCAGAAATTGCACCAACTTGAATAATTGCAACCATTCCATTAAGAAGAGTTAAACGTTCATTTAAAATATCTTTTTCATAACTATCAGTTTGCAATTTTATTTCATCTTTTATTAAATTCGCCCGCGCGTCTATTTCATTCTTATCGCCTTTTGCACCAATAATTGTGGTTGAATCTTTATCTGCTTTTATTTTTTCAGCGCGACCTAAATCGGATAGTTCCACCATATTAAAATTTGTATATAAATCTTGCGAAAAATATTTTCCACCAACTGCAACTGCTATATCTTCAAGTTCCAATTTTCTACGTATTCCAAAATGTGGTGCTTTGATTGCAAGGCAGGTAAACACTTTTCTCATATTGTTTAGAGCAATTGTTGTAAGTGCGTCGCCATCCACGTCGTCTGCAATTATTATCAACTCACCGCCCGCGTTTGAAACTTTTTCCATAATAGGTAAAATTTCATTGATGTTAGTTATTCGTTTGTCGGTTATAAATATGTATGGATTGTTTAATTCGCAAACTAATTTATTTGTGTCAGTACACATATACGGGCTAATGTAACCACGATTTAAGCGCATACCCTCCACAATTTTTAAACTCGTTTGCATATTCGGACTATCTGACAGGGTTATAACCCCATTAAGTCCCGCCTTGTCAAACGCCTCGGCTATAAGTTCTCCTGTTTCTTCACTTCCACTTGAAACACTCGCAATTTGTTTTATAGCGGTGTTGTCTTCAATTTTTAAAACGTCTGATTTCATATTATCAATCACGAAATCTACTGCTTTTTTCATTCCAACACGAAGAATTATTGGATTTGCTCCAGCAGTTAAGTATTTTAAACCTTCGCTGAAAATTTTTTGTGCTAAAATTGTGGCAGTTGTTGTTCCATCCCCTGCTATATCGTTAGTTTTTATCGACGCATCTTTTATTATTGACGCACCTAAATTTTCAATTGGGTCATCTAAAGCAATTTCTTTTGCAATTGTAACTCCGTCGTTGGTGATAAGTGGGCTATCGTATGGTCTATCAATCACAACATTCCTACCTTTTGGACCGAGTGTGATTTTCACAGCATCACAAAGCACATTCGCCCCTTTTAACATTTTGCTACGTGCTGATTCGTTAAATTCAATAATTTTACTCATTTGTAACAACTCCTATAATGTCGATTTGACGTAAAATAATGTGGTCTACATTGTCAATTTTGACGTCCGCTCCCGCATATTTATTAAAAAGCACAATATCACCCACTTTAACTTTCATTTCGACCTTGTTTCCGTCAAAATTTTCGCCGTCGCCCACTGCCACAACCTCTCCTATTTCAGGACGCGCTTTTGTTGTGGTCGCAAGCACTAGCCCTGACTTGGTTGTGTTTTCAATCTCGCGCGGTTTTATTAAAACTCTATCAAAAATTGGTAAAATGTTCATAATCCTCCTATTTTACATACAGATTATATGACAAAAATTTGAAATTTTAACCTCGACCTGCCATTTTTCATAAATTATCAAATATTTAAATAAAATAGGTATGAAAAAAAATAGATATGAAAGTTATTCAAAATATTCGTTTGATAGAAAAAATATTAATAAATCATACAGCGATAGCGAAAATGTGAATAGTTTAGCATTGAATTATTCATATAATTCTTCGTATTACGTAAATAAAAATAAAAAACAAGTTAGCATTACAATTTTAATTTTTTTAATCATAATTCTGCTTGCTGTTGCTGTGTTTTTAATAGAGAAAAAAGAAAAGAAAACATATTTTTATTTTCTGCAAGCAAATGAATTTTTAAATTACAAAGATGCGAGCAATCTCGCTAATGAATTACAATCAAAGCAGGGCGCAGGATATATTTATTATGACGGAAGTTATCACGTGATAATTAGTTTTTATGCCACAATTGAGGAAGCAGAAAGTGTTTTAGAAAATATAAAAAATGAGTATACTAATGCAAAAATTTTTGATATTTCAGCCCAACAATTTATGGAAAATTCACGTTACACAAATGAAGAAAATGAGCAAATAAAAAATATGATTTTAACGAATGAAAACTTAATAAATCAAACGTACAATCAAATTTTATCGTATGATAAAGATGAAATTTCTAAAGATATTTTAGAAGTAAATATGAAAAATATTTCGGATGAATATGCTAAAAGTTTTGAAAATTTTAAAAAAATTTTAAAAAATAACAAAAATTACGCAATTTTTTTAAAAAAATTGACAAAAATCGATGAAAATTTTAAAAATTTATATAATTATGCGAAAAATGGTTTTGAAGATTATCAATTAAAATATGAGTTAGTAAATATAGTTTCTTGTCACGCAATGTTTTTATCTAGTTTATAATTTTCCGCTAAAAACTTTAGTGTTAGAATTAAAAACACATATAAATTTTTTATAAAATTTTCATAATTTGCATTCGTTTATTTATACTTTTTTATAATTTTCGTTTGTCTATCTACATATATAATTGAAAATTAAAAACGGCAAAAATGTTACTTTTTAATATTGCTATTGTTTTCATTATTATTTAACTTTTCTTCTTTTTCCTTTTTATGATTTTTAATCATCACCACCAACTGCCAAATAGCAAGTCCAATTAAAAAGAGAGCAAATAACTTTTTTAGTACTCCACTTGAAATATGGTTTGCAACAAGTGCACCAACTAAACTAAAAATGCTTCCAACAAGCGCAAGTAACCAGGTTTGTTTAAATGCCACTAAATGATTTTTTGCGTGTATTATAAGTGCCACCACACTCATTGGTAAAAATGCGATTAAATTTATTCCTTGCGCTTGAAGTTGTTCGTACGATAGAAAAATAGTAAGGATTGGTATTGTGAGTGTTCCACCTCCCATTCCCATTCCACCAACTATTCCTCCGATAACTCCTGCTAAAACTTCTAAAAATATCATATTCTCACCAAATTAACATTCCTATTCCGCCTAAAAACATAAAGAAAATAAATATACCTTTTACGACCTTATTGTTTAGTTTATTTAGTAATGTAGCGCCGACAACTCCGCCTAAAATAATCCCTACGATTACCGGCCAACCTGACTTAAAGTCTATTGAGTTGTAGCACATATATACTATCGTGCTAACCAAACTAATTGGTAGTATCACAAATAGTGCGGTTGCTTGTGCCTTTTTTTGCTCCATACCAAACAATTTGTTTAGCAGTGGCACAACAACCATTCCTCCTCCGCCACCAAAAAAGCCGTTTATTATACCGATCAGCGCCCCGAATAAGACAATGTGCAACTTTTTCACTTTTTTCATAAAGATATTATTGGTTAGATTGCAAAATTTATTTGCTTTTTTTTTAAGTTTATATTATAATTATTTAGTTTTATAACAATAATCATTTAATTGGAGTACTTATAATGAAAACAAAGAAAACAAGATTTATTAAAAACGCAGTTAGTTACATTCTATCAATCGCTCTATTTGTTTTGGCAAACTTCGGTTTGATAAGCATTTTGGCGCCAGAAATGATAAGTTATGGAGCAAATGGCGGTTCGCCAAATGAAATAACTATTGAAAATTCAAATTTTTCATCTGACACTAGCAATACTTACCCTTTCTCACCTACAGGTTGGGTTGCCTCATCAGATGAGTATACTTCTAGTGTTGACGCGGGTGTTATCAACCTAGAAGCGGACGATTATAAGGATATTTATTCAAAAAATCCTAATTCGGACGATAATTATGTGTTGATGATTAATAGCGAAAACGTTGGCAGTGATTTTAGTTACACAACTAAAAAGGCAGTTGATTTAGGAAAATCAACCAATTATGAGTTTACTATTGATGTTTACACTGATAACAACAACGGAATTGTTAACTTATATTTAATGCAAGAGGACACAGTTTTTGCTTCGCTTATAAATGTATCGTCACAAAACAGTTGGTCGACTTTCCACTTCTTTGTTTCAACTAACGATGTGGATGACTTAAGTTTAAATTTAAAATTGAACGCAAAAAATGCGGGTGTTGCACTGTTTGACAACGTTTCGTGCAATGAGTTAAATGATAGTGAATTAGAAACTCGTATGAGAAATTTAACCTCATCACAATATCAGTACATTGACGAATCAAACAAATATCAAGTTACAACAATTGACCTATCTCAAAATGGAATGTTTGCAAACTTTTCATCAGGGGACGGATTGATTGCTGACGGATTGGAAGTTAATGACACATCGTTTGACGGAAGCACAAATTCAGCATTTAAAGTGCAAATTTCAAATAACACTCCTAGTTACGCAAAATACGAAACGGCGGACGATTTTATTACAATTGAGCAAAACAAAATTTATAAAATCAGTTTAATGGTTAAAACCACTAACCTATCTGGCAATGCAAATTTACAACTTGTTGAAACTAATTTGGAGGACGATGCTGAAGGTAATGACACTGAGGTTATATCTATAACAAGCAACACAACTTCTACCCTTTACAACAATTATCAAGTTTATTCGTTCTACATTTTCGGTTATGTTAATAAGGACACAACTTACAAGTTGGTGGTTGGTCTTGGTGACGCAGATGACGAAACTATGACGTCTGGCGAATTGTATCTAACAACCGCTAAGATTTCAAATGTAACTTACACTATTTTTAATGATGTTTCAAAAGGTTCAACTGAAGAAAAATTAAATTTAAATGAACTATCAACTTCGGACACTTCAATCTATTTAACAAATGGTCAGTTCTATCAATTTGAAACAACAGATATTGAAAACCCATACCCTGCCACTCCTTCCTCTTGGTCGGTGACTGCTGGCGAAGGCGAACAAAAATATGGTGTGGTTAACACATCTAATGATGAATGGGCATTATTTAGTTCTAATAATCAATTATCCAATCTTTCTAATCCAAATTCAAACAATGAAAACAATAATGTGTTAATGATGTATAATGCTAGCCGTGACACACTATCTTACACTAGCACTAGCGCTGGCAAATTATCTGCAAAAACCTATCATAGATTTAGCATAGATGTGCAAACACAAAATTCTCCTGTTACAATTTCACTTATCACAACTAACAATAGCACTGAAGTTACACTTTCTTCTATCACTGTAAACAAAAATTATAATTGGCAAACTGTTGAACTTTATTTATACACAGGTTTCTCAGAACTTGAAGTTTCTCTAAAAATCACACTTGATAGTGATGCTTGGGCTTACTGTTATGTTGATAATGCAACGTTTGATTACTATGGCGAGCCAACAAGTGATATGTTTAATAGTCTAGTAAATACAAACACAAGAGTTGTGACTGATTTAACTGATTTGTTATCTACTAATTCAACATCAAATTGGGCAAACGCAAATTTCGTTACAACCTCTAATGAAGGCAACATTAAATATGGTATTACAAATTTAAATAATGCTAATTTAAGGCAAGAAGTTATTCAAGATGAAAATGATTATATCAATTTCATTTCACTTGATAGCGAAAATAAAAATGTTTATGGTATTAGAACATATGAAGATACAAACTTCACAGCAACCACTCTTCTTGGCTACAAATTGACGGGCGGAAATTATTATAGATTAACTGTTTCAGTGTTTACAAAAAATCTTCAAATTTTAAATGAAGAAAATATGCCTGAGGCTGATGAAAATGGAAACATTCATTTTGGAGCGGGTCTATCACTTACGGGATTTGATAACAGTTTCACAAATATAGTTTCGGACGGACGTTGGACAACTTACACCTTCTATATTAATCCTACAGATGACACAACAACCTATCTTCAATTCTCTCTTGGAAGTTCTAGTGCGTTAGTTACAGGCGACGTGTTCTTCGGCGGAATTATATTTGAAGATGAAGGGATTGACACACTTTTCGATTCTGTTATTGAAGACGGTCGCACATTAAAACTTCAAACAACAACTGAAACAACTGACGATACGGAAGAGGAAACAACTGACGATGAAAATAATGGTGGCGTAAATTGGTTATATGTTTTACCAAGTTTAGTGTTCGCGTTAGCAATTATTATCGCAGTGGTTGGAATACTTGCTCGCAAAGTTAAATGGAAAAAACCAACTAAAAAATCTAAAACTGAGTATGATAGAAATCGCACAGTTTCAAAACAAATTTATGAAAGAAAAGCAACTACTATTCGTGAAGAAAAATTAAGCGAATTAAACAAAGAGTTAAAAACTTTAACCGACGAGCGCACTCAATATGAAGAAAATTATAAGCGCGATATTAATAAACTAAGAGATATGAAAATTAAACGTGCTAGCCAATCTGAAATTAACAAACTTAATAAAGAAATGAAGAAAGATCAAAAACTTGCTTCAAATCTAGGACTTACAATATCTAAAATTGAATCAGAAATTGAGTATGTTAAATCAGATGTTTATTATAAAACTCTTATTAAAAAACTTGAGCGCGAATCATTGAATTCTAAAACTGACGCGGAAGAAAATTCAAAAGAAAATGAATTAAATTCTGATAAAACAAAAGGCACTAAAAAGAACACTGATAAAAGCAAAAAATAACATTAAAGAAAGTGACTAAAATGAAATGAAAATATAAATCGTTTCAATATAGTCACTTTTTTATTTCTATATATTGTGTATTTTATAAAATAAATACCTAATATTTTGCGAAGTTACTTATAAATTTTTAAAATCTTACCTATAAAAATAGGGTTGTTTTTTAAATCATTATCATTAATTATCTTTTCAGGCGAGATATTATACAATGTGGAAATTTTATCTAAATTTTCTGCAGGTTTAACTATGTGAGATATGTAATCATTTATCTTTATACGCACCCATTCGCCTTTGTGAAACTTTGCGTTTTTATCGTTTCTTAACACGTTTTCTTTGTTTGTGTTAAACTTTAAATAAAAAGTTTTTTTATCCTCATCTTCTACTTTATAATAAAAACATTTTGAAGGTTGAATTTTCATATTTTTATATATGTAAATTTATTTATTTTAGTTAAATTATAAAGATTTTTACGTTTAAAATTTATATCTTTTTAATTACATTTTAAATAGTTTTGTTTTGTTTCTTAACTAAAATTTTTAAATTAGTTTTGTTTCTTAGTAAATTTTTAAAAGTGATTTTATTAATATTAATTTAGTTAAATAAAGAATAAATTTTTTAACCTTAATTTAAATTTTTTTACTGATTTTATGCATTGAATGGTAGTTGTTTAACGATTGAATAGCATATAAACGACAAAAAATTTATATATTAATCTAGGACAAATTATGAAATCATTATTTAAAGCAGTTGCTATTGTGAGCATTTTTTCAATAATCACGCGTTTGCTTGGATTTTTCTTTCGCATATTTTTATCTAGAAAACTTGGTGCTGAGGGTTTAGGGCTTTTTCAAATGGCAACAAGTGTGCTGGGAATATTTATGACGGTGATTTCTAGTGGACTACCTCTTACCACTGCTAAACTAGTGTCTAAATACGAAGTGAATAACGAATTAAAAAGGCGAAATCAAGTTGTCACTTCTGCGCTAATTATTGCTTTATCTATTGCAGTCATATGTTCGCTGATTATATTGCTATTAAAAAAAGTTTGGGGAATAATTTTAACTGACAATAGAGCGGTTGAACTTCTTATAATTTTAATTCCATCCATTATATTTAGTGCGGTTTATGCCATTTTCCGCGGTGCGCTTTGGGGTCAAAACGATTATTTTAGTTGTGGATTGACCGAACTTATTGAACAAATTGTGAGATTTGCATTAACTTTCATTATGTTATTTACAATAACTGATATGTTCGAAGCAACTAGAAATTCGGCTATTGCATTCAATATTACCTGCCTTGTGTCTGCTATTATCACAATGATTATCTACCTTAGGCGCGGAAAACTTAAATTTTCGCGTGCAGAATTTAGACCCGTACTTAAAAGCGCAATGCCAATTACCGGTGTGAGGTTAGCAAATTCGCTTGTGCAACCTCTTACTACCCTAATTATTCCTAATATGCTTATTATGATTGGATATTCAGCAAGTGAGGCAGTGGCTAGTTTTGGTGTAATTATGGGGATGACTTTTCCTATGCTGTTTGTGCCTATGTCGGTGGTTGGAAGCATTAGTATGGTGCTTGTTCCGTCAATTAGTTCAATGCTAACTAAAAATCAGTACGACACCATTCAAGGAAACATTACAAAATCTCTAGAAGTTTCAATTTTTATTAGTATGCTTTTCATTCCGCTTTACCTCTCGGTAGGTGATTTGATTGGATTGGTGCTATATGATAACCAAATGTCTGGTATTTTACTTCAATTATCTGCTGTTTGTGTGTTACCTATCACTTTATGCAACCTCACTGGAAGCATTTTAAATGCACTGAGTTTGGAAGTGAAATCGTTTGTAAATTACATAATCGGCTCGGTTGTTCTGTTTGTAAGTTTAATTGCGCTCACCCCGCTTGTTGGAATCAATTCAATAATTATAGCATTCTTCCTATCAATGGCAACAATCACTCTACTTAATTTAAGAATGATTAAAAAGAAATTGCCACATTTTGAATTTAATCTCATGCCAATACTTTCAAAATACACTATTGTTACAATCATTTCATGTTTAACAGGGCATTTTATTTCAAACATTTTGCTTCACTTTATTAACAATTTCTTCACTGCCATTATCGCTGGAGGAATTAGTATTGCAATCACGTTGGTGCTTTGCAAAGTGTTTAATCTATACGATTTAACAACATTGTTTTCACTTATAAAAAAGAAAAAACAATCCAAACAAAAAAACTAAAAGCAATTTTAGTTTTTTTGTTCTTTTATTAAAATTTGTTTTTCTATTGCCACAAAAGATTTTTAATTATTTAGTAACTTTCTTTTGCCAAGATTTTTTATTGCATTTTGGGCATTTCATATACCTGGTGCGTCCATAGTGCATAGAAAATAAAACTTGTTTATACGTTGGAATGTATTTATTATGGCAATGGGCACATTCATAATAGCCTGCGTCCTTTTCAATGCACAAGCAAAAATGAATGGCAACAACAAATTCAATAAATCCTATAACAATTAAAACAATTCTAAGCCATGTAGCCATATCTATAAACGAAGCAACAAAAATTAGTATAAGGAAAGTGATAGACGCCATATAGCCAATTACATTCTCAACAGTTAATAAAAATTTATGATTATGTTCTTCTCTTGCTTTTAATTGAATTAAATTGTTTTCTGCCTGCATTTTATATTCGTCGCTAGTTAATATTTTGCCAGATAATAGTTCATTTGCACTGATTTCTAATATCTTGCATAGTGGCAACATAAGGCTTGTGTCTGGGAAACCATTGCCACACTCCCATTTTGATATTGTCTTTTCGCTTACGTTTAGTTTGTTAGCAAGTTGCACTTGTGTTAACTTTTTTTCCTTTCTTCGTTCTTTTATAAACTTTCCTATAATTTGTAAATCCATTTTTACTCCCTCCCTACACATTCATTATATCACATTAATTTAATAAAAAACTCCTATGCATCGTAGAGTTTTAATCTTTTTTGTATGCTAACTAATTGAAATATTAAATTTTTCATTAAAATTTTAAAAAATTGTTATAAATTTTTATTTTTTTTTGAATTTGAAAAAATAATAGTCAAATTTAAATTGTTTTAAGGTTTTGTTTATTTAATTATTTTTAGGTTAAAAATACCAAATGTGATTATGTTTTGCGCATATTTTTGATAATTTAGTAGATAACTAAAGTATGTTTATTATATTTTTACGCGTAATAATAATTTATGTTATCGTTTTGGTGTTTCTTCGCCTTATGGGCAAACGTCAAATCGGTGAAATGCAACCATATGAAGTGGTTATAACACTAATAATTGCAGACCTTGCCACAATTCCTATGAGTGACACAAACATCCCGCTTATGAACGGGATTTTACCGCTTGCAATTTTGGTGTTAATTCACTTTTTCATCACTCTTCTCACACGTAAAAGTATAAAAATAAGGCGACTTATGAGTGGTTCGCCCGTGGTTGTGATTAGCCCTAAAGGAATTGAATATTCTGCTCTAAAGCAACTTAATATGAACATTGACGATTTACTAGAGGCAATTAGGCAATGCAACTATTATAGTTTTGACCAAGTTTTGTATGCAATCATAGAGACAAACGGAAAAATGAGTGTTATACCTGTAAGTTCGAGTGCTCCTGCAACAGCCTCAGATGTGGGAGTAAACAATCCGCCTGCAAACCTACCTCACGTTATAGTGAGTGATGGAAAATTAATTAAAGATGAAATGAAAAAACTTTCTATTACTCACGAAAAATTAGATAAAATTTTCAAGCATTTAAAAATTAACTCAATAAAAGATTTAATAATTTTGAGTATGGATAGCAATGGTAAGGTTTATTATCAATTAAAAGGAGAAAATTATAAAATAATACAAAACATTCACGAGGTGATAGAATGAAACTTTGGGTAGCAATGATTACAATTTTGATTGCCGTCACAGGAATTTGTGTTTATGATGGCATACATACAAAAAATGTGTTTGAACATATGGAGGAGGAAAGCGAAATGATATCCTCCGCACTAATAGATGGCACGCAAATTACAAACGAAAGATTATCCGAGCGCATACAAAATTTAACCGATTATTGGACGGATAATATGGATATGCTTTGCCTTTCAATTTCAAGAAAAGATATGCAACCTATAAGCGATTATTTGCAATATCTAAACTCTGCCATAATAAACGAAAATCAAGAAGACGCAATAACCTATTCTCTACTATTGGACTATAATATCAAAGGTTTAACACAATCCACAGGAATAAGTATTTTAAATTTATTTTAACAAAAAACAGCATATGAATTTGGTGCAAAATTAAACTATAATTTTTAATCATATGCCGTTTTTTTCTTTATATTTATTAATATTTTTTATGTTTTTTTTAAATTTTATATAATTTTTTTACAAAAATATTTATTCTTTTAATAATTTAACATATATATATTTTTCTTTTATGTTTTAACATATTTATTTAAATTTTTAAAAATATTACAATTTAAATTAATGCGATAAATGTTACTAGAAACAACATTAATGCCACAACAAACGTGAAAAACAAAGAGGCTAAATCATACTTATTTGTTTTATAAAAAGGGAGTGGTTCGTTTGAATTGTCGTGCGATGAAATATAAGATAAAATTGTTTCAGTGGCGGTATTTACCTTTTCAATTTTATCGGACAAATTTTTTCTTTTTTTCTCGCCTTTTGCGTGCAAAACTTTAATCATAACCTCTTGCCTCATTTTAACTTTTTCGACACTTGCGTTATAATCTAAATTCATAAAATCAAATAATTTTTTTATTTCTTTTGGCATAATTCCCCTAATTTTTTGCAAAAATTTAATAAAATTTCAAATTTTTTGTTGTTTTTATTAAATTTTTTTGAAATTTCCCAAATTTTTTAATGTTGAACATTTTTTAATATTTTTAATTTTTACCGTTTGCTTTTTTATTTTTTTGCCACAAGTTTTTAATTTTTAATATAATTCTTATAATAAAATACAAAATTATTTTGATTTATCTCTTTCAAGGATTTTCTTTAAATACATTCCTGTGTAACTACCTTGAACTTGTGTGACCTCTTCTGGTGTGCCTGTTGCGACTATTTTTCCGCCACCTTCTCCGCCTTCTGGACCCATATCAATAATGTAATCAGCAGTTTTAACAATATCAAGGTTATGTTCTATCACAACAACTGTGTTTCCATTTCCAACAAGACGTTGCAAAATATTTACTAATTTTTTAACGTCATATGAATGAAGTCCTGTGGTTGGTTCATCCAAAATATATACAGTGTTACCCGTATCTCTTCTAGTTAGTTCGCTTGCGAGTTTCAATCTTTGTGCCTCGCCTCCTGAAAGTGTGGTTGCGCTCTGACCTAATTTAATGTAACCTAATCCGACATCCACAAGAGTTTGCAAAATGTGTTTTATATTTGGAATTGCATCAAAAAACTCATATGCTTCATCGATTGTCATTTCAAGCACGTCATAAATTGATTTACCCTTATATTTCACTTCCAAAATTTCGCGCGAATAACGTTTTCCGCCACACACTTCACACGGGACGAACACGTCCGCCATAAAATACATTCTAAGGCGCTTCACGCCATCGCCCGCACACGCTTCACATCGCCCGCCAGAAACATTGAAACTAAAATGTGTTGAAGTTAGTCCGCGCTCTTTTGCACTTGGAGTGGAGGCAAAAAGTTCGCGAATTTTTGTAAACAAACCTGAATAGGTCGCTGGATTACTTCTTGGCGTTCGCCCGATTGGTGTTTGGTCGATTTGAATAACCTTATCTATATCTTCAATTCCTAGAATTTCGCCTATGTTTCTATCTTTATCTCGTTTATTTAGTTTGTTGAATAGTGCGCGATAGAAAATATCGTTTACAAGGGTGGATTTTCCGCTCCCGCTAACTCCTGTAACGCAAGTTAAAACTCCGCGAGGAATAGCAACATCCAACCCTTCAATATTGTGTTCTTTGCAATCAAGCAGTCTGATATACCCTTTTTTAATTGGTCTACGAACGCTTGGCACTTCAATTTTCTCTTCGCCAGATAAGAATTTTCCCGTGATTGAACGAGGGCTAGCGATTATATCTTCAACACTCCCTGTGGCTACCACCTCTCCACCGTGAACACCTGCTTTTGGACCGATATCCACGACGTAATCTGCCGAACGAATTGTGTCCTCATCGTGCTCAACAACAATAAGAGTGTTGCCTAAATCACGAAGGCTTTTAAGAGTGTCTATCAACTTGTCGTTATCGCGTTGGTGTAGACCTATGCTAGGTTCGTCTAAAATATATAGCACTCCACTAAGTCCGCTTCCGATTTGAGTGGCAAGCCTTATGCGTTGGCTCTCTCCACCAGATAGTGTTCCTGCGCGCCTTGATAGGTTCAAATAAGTTAGTCCAACATTTACAAGGAAACTTAGTCGCGACAAGATTTCATGCAAAATGCTTTCTGCTATCATTTGCTCTGTTTTTGTTAGTTTCAACTCTTTTAAAAACGCATATAATTTAATGATTGACATATCGCACAAGTCTGCAATATTCTTATTTTCAATCTTGATTGAAAGTGCGCTTGGATTGAGGCGCTTTCCTAAACATTCCGGGCAAGTATCTTCACTCATAAGTTTATAAATTTCTTCTTTAACATACTCGCTCGTGCTTTCTTGAAACCTTCTAAGAAGGTCTGGAATAATTCCCATAAAAAGTGCATCTTTTTGCGTCAAATATTGATGAAGATTTGGTGCAATTTTATCTTTATCTCCCTTTTCGCCGTTTATAAGCGCCTCTCTACCCTCTTTACTTATTTTATAGTATGGAGTGTCGGCAGTGTAGCCATATTTTTTACCTAATTTTATAAGTGCTTTTTTAGTGAGCCCGGTTGCATCTATATTAAATCCCATAACAGACAGCGCACCCTCGTTAATTGACAATCTATCGTTTTTGACAATGGCATTTTCACCTATTTTTATAACGTAACCAAGACCGCCACATTTAGGGCAAGCACCTGCGTGATTATTAAAACTAAATAGTGTTGGTTCAATATCTGGAATAGAAATTCCGCAATCCACACAACTATATTTCACACTATACAATTTATCTTCGCCATTTGTGTTTACAATCACGATGCCGTTTGCCATTTGCAAGCATTTATCAATAGACTCAGTTAAACGCGAAATAATTCCCTCTTTTTTTACAATTCTATCCACAATAACATATAAATCGTGACGTTTATTTTTTTCAAGCACGATTGAATCATCTAGCGAATAGATTTGTTTATCTATCATAACGCGAACAAATCCGTCTTTTTTCAAGCCTTCAATGGTCTTTTCGTGCGTACCCTTTTGTGCGCGTATGATAGGTGCCATAATAAGCATTTTGGCGCCGTCCTCTGCCTCCATTACTCTATCAACTATTTGGTCCAAAGTTTGAACAGTGATAGGTTTTCCGCAATTTGGGCAGTATGGCTTTCCAATACGTGCAAAAAGTAGGCGCAAATAATCGTAAATTTCAGTTATTGTGCCGACCGTTGAACGAGGATTATTATTTGTGCTTTTTTGGTCTATTGATATGGCAGGGCTCAGTCCATCAATACTTTCAACGTCTGGTTTTTGCATTTGACCTAAAAATTGTCGCGCATAACTAGACAAACTCTCCATATATCTTCGCTGACCTTCTGCAAAAATAGTGTCGAACGCAAGTGTTGATTTTCCGCAACCACTAACTCCTGAAAAAACAACTAATTTATTTTTTGGAATAACTAAATCAACATTTTTTAAATTGTTCTCTTTTGCTCCTTTAATTACTATATTTTCTAACATATCTATTAATTTTCTCCGTTTGTGTAAATTTTATAAGCGTATATATTATAACAAAAAAATAAATATTTTTCAACACTAATGAAACTTTTTTATTTTTATAGTAGTTTTTAATTTTATGTTTAATTTTTTAAAAATTTATAAATTTTTTATATTATCATATAGGTTTTAATTATATATTCAGATAAAAAAACTCCTATATGAGAAAAATTTATATTATTTCATATTGGAGTTTTTTATAATTAACTTCTTCTTGGGATTGTTATAACTAGTAAAAGTGCAAGCACTCCTATTCCTATTGTTACCCACATTCCAACTTGGTTTGTTGCAACGTTTGCCTCAGTGTCGGTTATAGATAATACAGTAGGCATATTGATTTGATACATATTGTTGATTGCTAGTTTAATATCGTTATCATCGAAAGTTTCATCTTCACTTATGATAACTTTATTTCCGCTTAGTTTGTAGAAATATTCGGTTGTTGAGTCTGTTACGCTTGAACCAACTGTAACTTTTCCGTTGAAACCAAATTTGTAAGTTGTGGTGACCTCTTGCTCCAACACGGTTGTTGTGTAAGAATAAGTGCCTAATGGAAGAACAAAACAAGGATATCCATAACAAACCACCACGAAAGCAATGCAAATTATTAATAAAATTTTTCTAAACATACGCACCTCTCTATTTTTATTTTAGCATAACAGAATTAAAAAGTCAATAGCAGGAAATATTAAAATGCAAGTTTAAACGATTAATATATTATTTCTCACACTTTCATTATATGCAATAATATTTGATAAAAAATAAATACAAATTAAAATTTTGCATAAAACTAGTTACAAATTTACAATAAAATAAAACTTCACTTGACCAAATTTAAAGAAAAAATTAAAATATATATGATTGGAGGAAATATGAAAAAAAGAAGTCAAATACCGGAAAAATACAAATGGGATTTATCAACTCATATAAAGGACGAAAATGAGATTAAACGCATTTTATCTATTATGGAAAAATTGCCAGATAAACTAGCAAAATATAATGGAAAATTAAACGACAAAGAGTTATTAATTGAAAGGTTTAATAAATTCACAAAAGATTTTAGCGAGATAGATAAACTAGCAAGTTACATTTCTAATTCGCTTAATGTGGATTCTGAAAACATAGAAATGATAAAATTGTCGCAGAGATTTAACACTCTCGCTCAAAAAATTGACCTTGCCGATGCGTTTTTTGAACCTCAAATGTATGAGTTAGATGATAAATATTTAAATGAATTATTAAATGAAAAGCGATTGAAAAATTGGGACAATTATATTCGCGATATCATCAAATTCAAACCTCATAAACTAGACGAGCAAAGCAGTTTGTTATTATCTAAAATGAGTAAATTCACATCTCCTGAAGCAGGTTTGCATTCTGATATGTTAGACGAATTAAAGTATGCAGATATTGTTGATGAAAACGGCAAAAAGTATAAACTAGACAATTCTAACATTTCAAAATTTTTGCAAGGGAAAAATAGAACATTAAGAAAGAACGCATATATTTCTAGGCTTAAAGCGTATAAACAATTTAATAAAACCTTTGCAGACATTTACATCAACGAACTTGAAAAATGCAAATTTTATGCAGAGATTCACAAATATAAGAGTCGTTTAGAGAGTGTTTTGCTTAGTTCTGAAATCCCTGAGTCTATTCTTGAAAATAATATAAAAATTGTAACAAAAAACATAAAAATTCTCCAAAATTTTGTGAAAATTCAAAAAAAATTATCAAATTTGAAAGATTTTTCATTCTATGACCTTCTAGAAGACAGTGGACTTAACAAAAAATTTACAATTGAACAGTCGCAAAAAATTATTCTTGAAGCGCTTAAACCTTTAGGAGAAGAATATTTATCAATTGTAAAACGAAAATTTGCTGACCGTTCAATCGACTATCTTCCTTGTGAACATAAAGAAACGGGCGGATATTGCTCTAACACTTATGGGACAAAAACAGTGATTTTGATGAATTTTGTTGATGATTTTGATTCACTTAGCACACTTATTCACGAAATGGGTCATTGTGTTAACGCTGAATATTTCAATGCAAATCAACCTTATCAAAAAGCGGGAATTACTATTTTTTCGGCTGAGATTGCAAGCACAGTGAATGAAATATTACTTAACTTTTATATGCAAAATAACGCAAAAACAAAACGTGAAAAATCATATTATTTAAAGCAATTTTTAGACGGTGTAAACAACACAATTTTTAGGCAAACATTGTTTACTGAATTTGAGTTGTTTGCTCACACAAAAATTGAAAATGACGAAAATTTAACTTACAAAGATTTAAATAATGAATATTTGCGCTTATCTAAAAAATATTATGGTGCGTCAATTATTCCTAGTGTGCAACAATACGAATGGATGAGAATTCCTCACTTCTATTCATCTTACTATGTTTACACCTACTCCACAGGTATGTTAACAGCAATCACTATTGCAAACAAACTTTTAACAGATGCTAGTTTTAAAGATAAATACATTAAATTCTTAAAAAACGGAGTTAACAAACCTGCAGTTGAAATGTTAAAAGAAATTGGAATTGATGTAACGAATTTAACAACTTTTGAGAGCGCTTTTAATTTCATATCTAAACAACTTAAAACGTATGCCGATATCAATAAATAATTACTAAAAGATTGCAAAAAATAATTTTAGATGTTATAATAGAGGTAATATGCTAGACAAAAAATCTACAGCAGTTTTGAAAGCATTGAATAAATTAGCAATAAATAGTGCGTATAAGGTTGTCACAACTGATGAAATTATATCTAATTTAACGCAAAAATCGCAGTTTGACACTGACTGTGTGAATGAAATAATGTCCTATCTTGGAAAGCAAGAGTATATCAACATCAAATTTAGCGAGGAAAACACTTATTGCTATTCACTGCTTCCAAAAGCGAGAATATTATTAGAGCAAAGTGATGGAAAGATTAAACAAACTAAACCTAATATGCCGTTTTTAAATTATGTTTATATTTTCATCGCGTCTTTTGTTGGAACTATGCTAGCGCTAATTATTTTCTTTTTAATAACGTTATAAGGATTGTTATGTTAACATTTAAAGAAAAATATGTAATGGAATATGTTTATCAAAAATGTCAAGGCAAGAAATCTTGCCTTATTTCGCCACGCGAGATTATTTCGCACGCGTCGGATAAATATGTCATCTACCCTGACGAACTTGAAAAGATTATGACCAATCTTAGTTATGATAACTATATTGAACTTTTCAAGTCGGACAAAAAAGGTAGTCCTGTTTTTTGTGTTTCGTTAAAAATTAAAGGCGAGGGCTTTCATAGAGAGCTATCAAACAATAAGCGCAATTTTTTCTTATTACTTGGAAGAACAGTTGCATTTGCAGCAATTAGTGCGCTAATCGGTGTGCTAATTAGATTTATATTTTTGTAAGAAGGCGCTATGGAGTATAGAGATTTTGAGTTAGTTTCTAAATACAAGCCAACAGGCGACCAACCTGAAGCGATTGAAAGTCTTGTTGAAGGAGTTAAAGACGGATTAACCGCGCAAGTTTTAAAAGGTGTTACAGGTAGTGGAAAAACTTTCACTATGGCAAACGTAATTGCAAAGTTGAACCGCCCAACTCTTGTGCTTGCTCATAATAAAACATTGGCAGCACAGTTGTGCAATGAATTTAGAGAATTTTTCCCAAACAATCGCGTTGAATTTTTTGTTTCGTATTATGATTACTATCAACCTGAAGCATACATTGTTTCTAGCGACACTTACATTGAAAAAGATATGAGTGTAAACGACGAAATTGATAAACTTCGTCATAGTGCCACGAGTAGCCTTCTAGAGCGCAGTGACACTATTGTTGTGGCATCCGTTTCGTGCATATATGGTTTAGGTGCGCCAAAAGAATATTTCGATTTGCATATTTCTCTTCGTGTTGGCGATAAACTTTCGCGCGAAGATTTAATTAAAAGGCTTATTAGCATTCAATACACTCGCAACGAAATTGATTTTACACGTTCAACTTTCCGTGCGCGTGGCGACGTTGTGGATATTTTTCCAGCAGATAGCAGTGACCACGCGATACGTGTGCAGTTTTTCGACGATGAAATTGAAGAAATTTCTGAGTTTGAAGTTGTAACAGGTAAAGTTACGAATAGATTAAAGCACGCATCAATCTTCCCTGCTAGCCACTATGCGGTTGGTAGCGAAAAATTAAACAAAGCGCTTGAAGACATTAAGCACGACGCAATTGAGCGCGAACAATATTTCACTCGCGAAGGAAAATACATTGAAGCGCAAAGAATTAAAGAGCGCACGAATTATGACCTTGAAATGATGAAAGAAATGGGATATTGTTCGGGAATTGAAAATTATTCAAGGTATTTTGACGGCAGACGCCCAGGCGAACCGCCTTATACTCTACTTGACTATTTTCCAGACGGATTTTTATTATTTGTGGATGAAAGTCATATCACTTTACCACAGGTTCGCGGAATGTATAATGGAGATAGGGCGCGAAAAACAAGTTTAGTTGACTATGGTTTTAGGCTTCCTAGTGCGTTTGATAATCGACCGCTAAATTTTGAAGAATTTAATGCGCGAATTGGTCAAGCAATTTACGTTTCAGCTACACCTAATGAGTATGAATTGTCACTCGCTGGAAATGTGGTTGAACAAATCATTCGCCCTACATACTTGCTTGACCCAGTTGTTGAAGTACGACCAAGCGAAGGTCAAGTTGACGATTTATTTGATGAAATTAACAAAAATATTGAAAAGCACGGAAAAGTTCTTATAACCACACTAACTAAGAAAATGGCGGAAGATTTATGCGCATACTTTGGCGAAAACGGGGTTCGAGTTAAGTATTTGCACAGTGACATTGACACATTGGAGCGCATTAAAATAATTAACGAACTTAGAAGTGATGAGTTTGATGTGCTTATTGGAATTAACCTACTGCGCGAGGGCTTAGATTTACCAGAAGTGACACTCGTTGCCATTCTAGATGCAGATAAAGAAGGATTTTTGCGAAGTGCTACCTCATTAATTCAAACAATTGGTCGTGCTGCTAGAAATAGTGAAAGCAAAGTTATAATGTATGCCGATAGAATGACTGATAGTATGAAAGTAGCGATTGATGAAACGAATTATAGGCGCGAAAAACAAATTGCGTACAACACTGCGCACAATGTTAAACCTCAAACCATTAAAAAAGCAGTTGTGGATACTCTTAAAATCAGAATGGATGCAAAAGAAGAAAAAATGGACAAAAAAGATATATCTAAAAAGATTGAGCAATTAAAAGGAATGATGACAACCGCTGCTAGCCAATTAGATTTTGAAACTGCAATAAAACTTCGCGAGGAAATAGCAAAGTTGAAACGAAAATTGAGATAAAACGAACATCGAGTTCGTTTTTTTATGTTTTATTTATCTCCATACAATTTATCTCACTGCTCTTTATATTTATTCTTTATTTATATATCATACATTGTTTATATTTTTTGCTTTGATTGTGTTTATATTTTGTTTTTGTATATATAATTAATTTTGTGTGTTTTTTAAAGTTGGAAAATAAGAATTTATAAAAAAATAATAAGAATAGATAAAAAATATGAAGTGAGAAATTCACTTCATATTTTTATTTATTATTCAACTTCGCCTGATTTTGGTTCTTCGTCTGTTGAATCTTTTGTTTCAACTGTTTCTTGGCTTTCAGTGTTATTATCAGAAGTTTCTTCAACTATTTCAGAAGTTTTTCTTGATTTTCTACTTGTTCCGCCCTTTTTACCTGTGAATGTGAAGAATAAGATTACTCCTGCCAAAATCACAAGTGAAAGAACAATTAAGACAGTTCCAACAACTGTGTCGTTAGTGTTATCTTCAGGTGCGGTTTCAGTTACAACTTCGAATTTAATTTCTTTAGTTGCAGTGTTAGAATAACTATCTGTCATAGTCAAAGTAAGAGTACATTCGCCTGTGCCTGAAATTGTATACAAGCCTGTTGTTTCACTGCTTTCAGTAACGTTGTCACCGGTTAGTTCAACGGTTAAGTTTGTCCAACTAGTCATTTTTTTACTGCTACCGCTATCATCTCTATCCCAAATCTCTAATTTTGTGTCGTGAGTATAGATGGTTGTATCGCCACTCTTAACAACAATTTCAAGTGTATTTTTAGACCTATTTAGGTTGATTTGATAAGATATTTGAGTTTCGCCGTCATAGATTAGATCTTGCCCTAACACGTCCTCGCCAACAATTGTGAATGTTGGAGCAACGTTATCGCCCACTTTGATTTCAAAAGTTTGCTCTATTGAACCATTTGAAGTTGTTGCAGTGTAAGTTACAGTATAAGTTCCTTTTGAATTTTCGTTAGTTGTGAACATCCACACTTGATAACCATTTAATGTTACAAGTTTGGCATCTCCTGCAACAGGAGTATGTCCGTCTGGATCAAGAACATTAACTACAACAGTTGCCGTTTCATCGCCTTGACTTGCTGTTAAATAAGGAAGATAAACATCTTGACCTGTACGTGCTGTTGTTTGAACAGTTATTTCGTTATCCCAAGTTGTCTCTGGCAAAGTGATATTAACATAGATTACTCTTTCAACAGCAGTTCTGCCATCATATTCGCCTGTTACTTTAACTGTGTAACTACCAACATCGTTGAATGTGTAAGAATTGCCATTTTTCTCGTAATCTAGTCCGCCATTATCGTCAACAGTGACAACCACTCCGTCATCTGGCAAAACTTGTTTTCCATCTGAAGCATATAGAGTTGGGTCAAAAGTGATTGTTGAACCCATTTCGGCTGTTACAGTGTTACCTGACTTAGATATTTCATCATCACTTGTAACTTCGACGTTCAAAATTGGGTCTGAACTATCCTCAACAACAAATGTGAAGTAAACACTAGTTGTGTTGCCTGCATCATCTGTTGCAGTGTAGATAACATAATATGTTCCTACTTGAGTTGTTTTAATTGTGCCTCCGATAATTGAATTATCGCCGAACACTTTTCCGCTTGTAGATAAATATTGAAGTCCTGCTTTTTCAGTTTCTGGTGAATTTACATAGTAAACAACATTCATTGCAAGGGTTGAGTCTGCATCAGTAAATTGAATTGCTGGAAGGATAACATCTTCTGCTTGATTGAACACTTTTTCGCTTGTAACAGTTGTGCTACCATCAATCAAATCACCATATGTTCCGTCTGATAATGCAATTATATCAGCTACAGGAGCATCGGTTTCAGTTGAGTTTTCAATAGTGAGAGTTCTAGAATCAATTCCCACTCTGTTATAATCATTTAAGCTTACTGCTACTATAGTAATGTTTGGATTTTCACTATAACCTGTGAAATCTACAACAAATTCGGTGTTGTTAACTTCATCTTGAGTTGCAACTGCAAAACCATTGTAACCTAGGTCTACCATTTTAGTGATTAATTGTGGATCATCTAAAAGGTTGCATTTGTGTTTGTTTGTATCGCTTTCATCGTCGGCAAGGATTGCATTCATAGCAGTATATAAATCTTGTTCAAACACACTTGAATAACCCTCATCTAATACGGTTTCAGATGTTGAGTTGTAATAATAGAAAACTGCATTTTTAAGTCTACTATCGCCCTCATCAGTTGCTGAGATATAAACAGTTAAATCTTCATTACTGCTTACTGTATCATTATTTCTAATATTGCTAATATTTGTGATTGGAGTGGTTTGTTCACTTTCATCCAAGCCTTCCTCAGATCCAACTGTTGCACGCGATAAAATGTTGAAAGAATATCTAGTTGTGCCAGAAGAATAAAGGTTAGATTCTTGCACTTTTATAGTGTTAGAGTAAACGTAGTAACCTAAAGTATATTCGCCAGCATAACGCGAAATATCACTTTCTTCGCCACTCTCTGTGAATTGGAATTTAACTGCCCTGTTATAATTTCTATAACCTGGGTTTGTGGCTACGTCTGCAGCATAGTTATAACCCGTTTCGCCCTCAGTTACTTCAACCAATTCACCATCCTCAAATTTATAGTTATCAAGATAATAAATTGTTCTAGTATTAGTGTTTTGAATGTAACGAACGAATGTAAAATCGCTATATTTACTTACACTATCAGTTGCATAAATTGCTGGGAAAACAAGTTCGTTCCATCCATAATTTGCTTTTAAATCAACAGCATAATTAGTGTTAACATCGTCAACAATTTCTCCGTCAACAGTGGTTGTTGTAGGAGTTTGATTGCCAGCCTCTCCCTCTAACTCATAATCATAAGCCATATAAATAGTTGGAGCAGTGTTATCTGTTACGTTTGACAATCTTACTTGAATAGATTTTTCGTTTCCATACGCGTCAACAATAGTGTATTTAACAAGGTAATTACCAACTAAATCTCTATAATCAGTGACATTAGTAAATCCATCCTCGCCCGTTGTCATATTAAAGGTGTAGGTGTTGTTTGTTAAAGTTTGTTTAATTTCAGAATTGTTTGACTTAGTGATTTCTATTGATTTTAAGTTGAATGATGCGTTATTAGAAATTCCGTCGCTAACAGTGATTGAAGGAAGAGTTACATCAGTGTCTCCCAATTCAATTGTTGGCATTGATTGAACTGTCAAGCGCAAGTCGTCAACGGTTGGTTCAACGAAATCTTCTGAAACGTCGATAACAAAGGTTTGAGTAGGACGGTTTGCACCATAATTGTAGGTGTATTCTATAGTATATCTACCCTCTTCACTTGGAGTTAGGTAGTATCTTTGAGTGTCCTCATCAAATTTAAGTTTACCATCAACTTCATTTTCAGCCAAAATTGCGCCGTTATAGTAAACTACAGGTTTAATCATTTCAGACAACTCAACATACTCATCTTCGCCTGCAAGCTTAACGTTTGCAACAGGAAGTTCGATTTCCTCAGTTGATGGTGCCATATTGCTTGGAAGAAGAACATTTAATCCAGCATTCTCGCCTTCACGAATAGAAAAATCAAGTTCGTATGAAACGTTTTTGACAGTTACAGAATAAGTGTTTGAATAGTACGTTTTATCTCCAATTGTTACAACGTAAACAATTGAATATTTACCGCTATTTCTAACGTTTACTCTTAGACCTGGTTTTTCAGGGTCTTGCAATTTAGAATCGTCAAAAAACTCATCCGCATCTGGATTTGTTGCTAAATTTTCTTGAACGACATAATCGTGGTTTTGACCTGCTGGGTCAACAACACGAATAGTGTAACTATCTAAGCCTTCAGTTTCGCCAAAAGAAGAACTTAGAAGTGGAATAACAAATTCCTTGCCTTCAACGGACATATCAATTGTCCCCTTAGGCATTTTGATTGAATTCATAGCAAGTTTATAGTTAGTTACTGCATAATTGATTGCGTCATAACTCGTTGCAGCATAAGACGTGAAAACAGGGCTTACTGCAAAGATAAAACTTATCACAGCGAATGCTATGAAACTAATGATTAATTTAAAATATCTCTTAAAAGTTGCCATTTTGTCTCCTATAATATATAAGTCTAGAATATTCTAATAAATACAGAAATTTTTGTCAAACAAAATAATGCTAATTTTAGAAAGTTTACACAAATAGTTTGATGACAAATTCAAATTTTATAATAAGAAAAAAAACTAGTTTTGTCGATTTCTGACGACTTAACTAATTTTTTACTATATTTTTTTAAGTTGCTCTTCTGCATACTCTTTCGTAATAAAGTTAAATTCGTCGCTACTTGCCAAAAAATATTGCCTTTCTCTATGGTTATTAAGTTTTAATAAAAACTCGTTGTCAAGCATCTTATATCGTTCAATCAAAATATTGTTTAACACTTCAAAATCTGTGCTGTTTATATCTATTAATGCGTGTTTATTTTCAATTGCCCATTCAATTGGATTTACTTTGGATGTGTTGAAATTGGTTAGCACGTTCATATCCTCAGGTGTGGTTACAACGCGCGTGACGATTTTGATTTTTTCAAGAATTGTTCGTGGCAATTCCTTCACTGCATTTGCATCCAAATAATAAAATTCACACAACTTTTGTGGCTCGCCAAAAATGGCTTCGGCGTGTTTTTGACGTTTTAATATCACTCTATCGCCATACACTCCGCGACCGCGCTTGTATTCGACAATTTCATAAAAATTATTTATCAAAAAGTCTAATTGAGGCCAATTTGCTGGATTAACCTTTGTCATACTAACCTACTTTTAAGCCAATGCATCTACTAATAAAACAATGTTTTTCTTTCCGTATTCTTTATACACTTTTTCAAAATCAGTTGGAGATTCAATCTCACAGTTGAATTTGATGGCGCAATCAACAAGTGAGCATAAATCTACTTTTGCTCTAACATATGCGCTTTCAACTGTTTCGCCGTCAGTGATAATGCCTAGGTCTGGAATCTTGATAGTGTACCAACCCGTGTTGGTGCCAGACTCATCGTCTTTAAAAAGTATTGCAGGATAAACTAATTCTTTCATTTTCCACCTTCTTTGTATTTTATTCAAAATTTAGTTAATCATTACGATTATATCATAAAAAAAATTTAATGTAAAACAAATAAAATGTAAATTTAAAAAAATAATTGTAGATTTTTTGATATAACCTTATCAATATTTGAACAAATAATCTGTGAAACGCGCTCTGAAAAATTACCACATTGCATAATATTCTCTAATATTAAATAAAAAAATTCTCACTTGATGTGAGAATTTAATTATCGAATTACATTGCTAAACCTTTTGAGTTTTCTTCATGTGCATCAACTCTTGCTCTTGCATTTTTAGCACGCCTTTTTTTCATCATGCGCTCCATCATTGTGTTTGAGATTTTAGGTTTTTCAGATTTTTCAGATTTTTCTAATAGCTTTAGAACCATATTTTCTATTTTATTATTTTTTTTCACATTTTCGGCGAAAACTTCCCTAACTGCTTGAATTGTTGCAGGAGATGTTCCATTAACAACGTCAGCATTCTTCGTTAACATATTTCTGAATTTATTTTCTCTTTTCATTTCTTCAATGTGTAACCTATAGAACTCTATTTTTGCTCTTAATATATCTGCTGGGTTCATATCTCCCTCCTATTTATGACTACATAATAACACAAAAAAATTAATTTGTAAATAGATTTTAAGATATTTTTTAAATTAATTTAAAAATATTTTTTAATTGCTTGAGATTGCCTATTTTATAGCATATTTTAAAAGTTTTTTATTTTTTATTTTTAATATTTTTTAATTTTTTTTATTATTAAATTTTCATATGTTCATTATTTAAATATTTATATAAAATTTATAATTTTTATTTAAAATTCTTAATGAAAAATTATGCGTTCCATTTACAAATATTAATATTTTCTATTAAAAATGATGATAAAAAATTTAATGTTTGTTACCAATTTAAATTGATAATATTAATAATAATTAATATAATGCTTGATTTTTTTATAAAGATTTTTATTAAAATTTTTGTGTTTTAAAAAATAAAAAAACTAGCATTGGTTTTAAATGCTAGTTTTAAAAAATTATTCTTCTTCGATATCGTCAAATTTAATATCAACGTCTTGATTTATCATTGAGGCATTATCTTTAATTTGTTTTGGAAGAAGATTTCTATAAATTGGAGCACCTGTTCCTGCTGGAATCATCTTACCGATTATGATATTTTCTTTAAGACCTCTTAAGTGGTCTACTTTACCTTTTAATGCTGCCTCAGTTAGCACATTACTGCTTTCTTGGAATGATGCAGCGGATAAGAAACTTTCAGTTGTTAAAGATGCCTTAGTGATACTTTGAAGTTCACGTTTAGCAGTTGCTGGAACGCCACCTTCTTGGATTGCCTTAGTGTTTGCCTCTTCATAAACTCTAATATCAACAGTGTCACCTGGAAGAAGGTCAGTATCTCCTGGATTTTCGATTTTAACCTTTCTAAGCATTTGCCTAATGATGATTTCCAAGTGTTTAGCATTGATTGAAACACCTTGTGTTTTATACACTTGCAAGACTTCGTTTAACAAATATTCTTGAACTGCTTTCACACCGCTAGTACGCAACACATCTTTAGGATTTAATGGTCCGTCTGTTAGCGGAGTTCCTGGAGCAACAACATCTCCGTTTTTAACTTTCAAAGTTGCGCCGTATGGAAGCAAGTAGCTTTCTTCGGTTGTGCCTTTAACTGTTACTTCGAAACGTTTATCGATTTGATTAATTGTAACTTTACCACCGATTTCGCTCATAACAGCCGCACCTTTAGGATTGCGCGCTTCAAAGATTTCTTCAACCCTTGGTAAACCTGTTGTGATATCACGAGATGCGACACCACCGCTGTGGAAGGTACGAAGCACCAACTGAGTACCTGGTTCACCGATTGATTGAGCAGCGATTACGCCGACAGCCTCTCCCACGTGAACTATGTCGTTAGTTGACATATCTCTACCATAACATTTAGCACAAATACCAGATTTTGCCTTACAAGTGAGTGCGCTTCTGATTTGCACTTTTTCAATTCCTGCGTTGACAATTTGTTTTGCGAGTTCGTTTGTGATAAACACATCAGCACCACAAATTTCTTTCTTGGTTTTAGGGTCAATAACAGGAGCAGATGTAAATCTACCAATAATTCTGTTTTCAAGAGTTTCAACAATTGTTCCGTTTTGTTCGATTGTTTTTACGTCTATACCTTTAACGTGTTCGCCTAATGAAGCAAAGCAATCTTCTTCTGTGATTGTTGTGTCTTGCGCGATGTCCACAAGACGACGAGTTAGATAACCTGAATCTGCTGTTTTTAATGCTGTATCCATCAATTGTTTACGAGCACCACGCGCTGCGCTATAGTATTCAAGCGCGGACAAACCTCTGCGATAGTTAGATTTAACAGGAACATCAGATGCATTACCGCTTGCCACGTCCATTATACCAAGCATACCGCTTAGAGTTTGATATTGACCATCGTTACCACGTGCACCAGATGTTAAAATAATCTTCAATGGATTGAATTTATCTGCCACACTTGCTGTTTCTTTGGTTATTTCTTCTCTAACTTTTGCCCACAATTCTGTGTTTTTACCTGCTTTATCGTCGTAACTCATAAAGCCTTGCATATATAATGCATCGTTTTGCTTTGCAAGTTCGTTGGTTTCTTCAATCTTTTTATCTCTATCTTTTAGTTCGGTTATATCAAAGATTGAGAATGAAACACTCGATAACGTTGAATATTTGTAACCCATATTTTTGAGGTTATCAATCATTTCAACTGTTGTGTTAGTGCCGTGTTTTCTATAACAAATTTCAATAAGTTTTGAATAGAAACCTTTTTTAACTTCTTCATTTACCTCATACTCAAAGGCATTTTCGCGTTTAGTTCTATCAACATAGCCTAAATCTTGAGGTATTATGCTATTGAATATAATTCTTCCAAGAGTTGTTTCAGTTCTTCCTGTTATCATCTTGCCTTCAAATTCAACAGTTCTACGCACTTTTATTTTTGCTTGTAATGATAAATCGCCATTTTCATAAGCAAGTTGTGCCTCATCTGGCGAACTGAACACCATACCCTCGCCTTTTGCGCCTGGTTTAACCACTGTGATATAGTAGTTACCTAAAATCATATCTTGGCTTGGCACCATATTTGGAGCGCCGTCACTTGGTTTTAACACGTTATTTGAAGCAAGAAGCAACATTCTAGCTTCAGTTCTAGCCTCAACTGACAAAGGCACGTGAATACTCATTTGGTCACCGTCGAAGTCGGCATTAAAGCCCGAACAAGCAAGAGGTGGCAAACGAATAGCTTTACCTTCAACTAAGATTGGTTCAAATGCTTGCACACTGAGTTTGTGCAAAGTTGGCGCACGGTTTAGTAGCACAGGGTGACCTTGAACAACCTCAGACAAAATATCATAAACGATAGGTCGCTCTTGCTCTATCATACGAGTTGCTTTCCTTAAATTATTTGTTGCGTTTAATTCAAGCAACCTTTTAATAATAAATGGACGGAACAATTCGAGCGCCATCATCTTTGGCAAACCGCATTGATAAATTTTAAGTTCTGGTCCAACCACGATAACACTACGACCTGAATAATCCACACGTTTACCAAGCAAGTTTTGACGGAAGCGTCCGTGTTTACCCTTCAAACTTGCAGTTAAAGATTTCAAATCACGTTGACGGCTACCCTGCACTGCGCGACCACGTTTTCCGTTATCAAATAGCGCATCCACTGCCTCTTGAAGCATACGTTTTTCGTTTCTCACAATGATTTCAGGAGCGCCCAATTCCATTAATTTTTTCAAACGGTTATTTCTGTTAATTACCCTACGGTATAGGTCATTTAAGTCACTTGCTGCGAACTTTCCGCCGTCGATTTGAACAAGCGGTCTAAGATCTGGTGGAATAACAGGAATAACGTCTAATATCATCCAACTTGGCTTATTTCCGCTTTTAATAAATGCTTCGATAATTTCCAACTTTTTAGTGGCTTTAAGTTTTCTTTGACCTTTGGAAGTGTGCATAATCTTGGTGAGTTCATCGCGCTCTTTTTCAAGGTCAACTTGCTCTAAAAGTTCTTTTATTGCCTCAGCACCCATTCCTGCACGGAAACCATCTGGGCCATATTTTTCAACTGCCTCGCGGTATTCTCTATCGCGAATTACTTGTTTATAAGTAAATTCTGTGTTTTTAGGATCAAGCACAACGTAACTAACATAATATAAAACTTCGTCTAATTGCTTTGGACTCATTTCAAGAACAAGACCAATCCTACTTGGCACACCTTTGAAAAACCAAATATGGCTAACCGGGCAAGCAAGTTCGATGTGACCCATACGTTCACGTCTAACCTTACTACGAGTGACCTCAACACCACATTTATCGCAGACTACACCTTTATATCTTACTCTTTTATACTTTCCGCAGTGGCATTCCCAATCTTTTTTAGGTCCAAAAATACGTTCGCAAAAAAGACCGTCTTTTTCAGGTTTTTGCGTGCGATAGTTGATTGTTTCTGGCTTGGTAACCTCTCCTCTTGACCACGATCTAATCATCTCAGGGGATGCGATACCAACACGGATAGAGTCAAAATTGTTTAATTCAAACATTACTAATTCTCCTAAAAACTTTTACTTAACTTTTTAAAGTTTCTTCACATTTCTTTTTCTTTTGTTTTGTCATTAAAACTTAAATTTTCAAGTTTGTAAACTTCTTCTAAATCTTTTAAATACCTATTATATTGCTCTTTGTTTAGCATTGTGTTATTGCGTTCAAGCCACTCATTGTAACCATATTTTTTAAATAAATAAAGTGACAATGGTGGCAAGTGCAATATAACTTTTTCAATTTCGCTATATTTCATAATTACTCGTCTAAATCATCGAATAACTCAGATTCATCAAATGCAGTGTTGTTAACATCTTGCTCGAAATCGTTTTGAATATCGTCAAATTCAAGTGTGACATCGTCAAGCGATTGTTTGTTGACTGGTTCAACTGCTGTAACTTCCTCGCCTTCTTCGCTAACTTCGTTGATTGTGAGTTCGTGATTATCTGCAGTTAAAATTCTAACGTCTAAGCACAATCCTTGCATTTCTTTAACCAAAACTTTGAATGATTCTGGCATTCCTGGTTCAGGAATTGGCTCGCCACGAACGATTGCGTCATAAGTTTTGATACGACCTTCAACATCGTCCGATTTAATTGTTAACATCTCTTGAAGAAGCCTTGATGCACCATAAGCTTCCAATGCCCAAACTTCCATTTCACCGAAACGTTGACCACCTAGTTGACCACGTCCGCCAAGAGGCTGTTGAGTGATAAGTGCATATGTTCCAATTCCACGCGCGTGAATTTTATCTTCAACCATATGGTTAAGTTTTAACATATACATTACGCCAACAGTTGTTTTATTTTCAAATGGAAGGCCTGTTCTTCCGTCGTATAGTTGCATTTTTCCGTCCTCAGGTAGACCATTTGCACGCAACAATTCTTTGATTTCTGATTCTTTTGCACCATCGAATGCTGGAGTTGCAACCTTCCAATCAAGTTGCTTTGCAACCAAACCTAAGTGAGTTTCAAGCAATTGACCTAAGTTCATACGCGAAGGAACACCTAGTGGATTTAACACAATATCCACAGTTTCTCCGTTTGCCATATATGGCATATCTGATTCAGGAAGAACAACAGAAACGACACCTTTATTACCATAACGACCAGCAAGTTTATCACCAACTTGAAGCACACGTTTTTGCGCGATGTACACTTTAACTACCATATTTACGCCCGCATCAAGTTCGTCTTTATTCTTTCTAGATAAGATTTCAACGTTAACTACGACACCTTCCTCGCCGTGCTTAACTTTAAGGCTTGTGTTTTTAACTTCTTTAGTTTTCTCGCCAAAGATTGCTTTAAGTAGTCTTTCTTCTGGAGTTAGGTCAGTTTCGCCTTTTGGTGTTACTTTACCAACCAAAATATCGCCAGGGCGCACTTCTGTTCCAATACGAACAATACCATTTTCATCAAGATTTCTAAGCGCATCTTCGCCAACGCCTGGGATGTCTGCCGTGATTTCTTCATCGCCAAGTTTTGTGGTGCGTGCCTCAGTTTTCACTTGTTGAATGCTAATTGAAGTGAATGCATCTTCTCTAACTATTCTTTGGTTAACTAAAATAGCATCTTCGTAGTTATAACCTTCCCAATTCATAAATGCGATTGTCATATTTTTACCAAGTGCCAATTCGCCTTTATCTGTGGATGCTCCGTCTGCTAAAACGTCACCTTTTTTAACCTTTTCTCCCTTTGTTACAAGAGGTTTTTGATTAAAGCAGGCTTTTTCGTTTGTTCTTTCAAATTTTCTAAGTTTGTGGTTAACGATTGAGCCGTCTGCATATTCCATTGTGATGTAGTCTGCTGAAACGTATTTACATTCACCGTCTTGTTCGGCAAGTATCATAGCGCCAGAGTCAACCGCCACCTTATGCTCGATACCCGTTCCTACGATTGGGCTGTCTGTTCTAATTAATGGCACTGATTGACATTGCATATTAGTACCCATCAACGCACGGTTACCTGCGCAGTGTTCAACGAAAGGAATAAGACCAGCACCAACTGATAACAACTGCCTTGAACTGATATCAACAAGGTCTATCATACTTGAATCAACGTGAACTGTTTGATTGTATGTTCTGCAGTCGACAAATCCTGGTTTTATAACGTTGTTATCATCCACATCAATTGTGGCTTGTGCAATGTAGTGACCTTTTTCTTCATCTGCCATTAAATATACAACATCGTTTGTGATTTGATGAGTTTTAGGGTCTACTTTTCTATAAGGAGTTTCAATAAATCCATATCTATTTACGCGCGCATAAGCGGCAAGTGAAGTCATAAGACCAATTGATTGACCTTCTGGAGTTTCAACCACACAGATACGTCCGTAGTGAGAAGGATGAATATCACGAGTTGAAGGAGTGGCACGTTCTTTCTTAACACCGCCAACACCTAGCGAACTCAATCTGCGTTTGTGTCTTAGGCTTGCTGCTGGGTTAATTTCATCCATTAAGCCACTTAATTGGCTAGTTGCCATAAATTCTTTAAATGCTTTGTTGATTTGCCTTGCGTTAACGATTTGGCTAGGAGTTGCGTCAGTTAAATCACGGCTTTGAAGAGCTTCACGAACCTGAGTTTGAAGTTTTTTCATACCGCTTCTAAATTCATCGCGAAGAAGTTCGCCACAAGTTGCAACTCTTTTCATTGTTAAACTATCAATTTCATCTGTTTCGCCAAGGCCATCAATCAAATTTAAGTGATAACTAACAAGCGCTATTAAATCATCCAAAGTCATTTGGAAATCAACTAATTTTCTAGCATTTTGTTGAATTGCGTTCTTAAGCCCTGCCTCATCGTCCTTATACTCTTTCATTATCTCTTGAAGAAGTGGCAAATAAACAAGTTCAGTGATTCCAAACTCTTCAGGGTCAAGTTTAGCATATGCTTTAAGGTCAACACGTTTATTTCCAACAACGCGCACCAATTTTTCGCCAACTAAAACGTTAACTGAGTTAATACCCGCATTTTGAATAGCAATTGCCATATCGTGAGTGATAAGGTCCCCCGCTTTTGCGTAAACTTTCTTTCCAAGTTTAATATCTTCGCCTGCGATTTGGTCAGTTATACGATTTGCAAGTGACAATTTCTTATTAGTTTTAAATCTTCCTGCCAACTCTAAATTGTAGTTTTGTGGGTTGAAGAAACGGTCATTAATGTATGCTAGTGTGTTGTCTGGGTTAGGAATTTCACCAGGACGAGTGCGACGACCAAATTCAATCAATGCATCCTCTTGCGTGATTTGTGGTTCTTTCTCTAAAGTGTTAACCATAAAAGGATGATTTGCAAAAATTGATAGGAGTTCGTCGTTTGTGTAGCCAAAACATTTTAGCAACACACCAAGACTCATTTTGTATTTATTTTCAACCATAACACGCAATGTGTCGCCCGTAACTTGCTCAGTTTCCACTCTTATTCCGTGGTCTGGGGCTAACATTCCGTGATAGTCCATTCTACCAAATTTATTTATTTCTCCGTCAAAAATAACACCAGGAGATTTTTTGAATTGGTTTAAAATAACACGTTCAACACCATTCCAAATAAATCCACCGTCGTTTGACATATATGGCACGTCGCCTAAGAACACATCTTGGTCCATAACTTGACCGGTTTCCTTAACAAGCAAACGAACAGTTACAGTTAGTGGAACTGTGTAACTAAGTTGTTTGGTTTTGCAAGTTGACCATGAATATTTTGGTGTGTCGCCAACTGTATATGCCAAAAAAGACAACTCTGCTTTATTAGAGTAGTCTATAATCGGATTATATTCGTTCAAAACCTCACCAATGCCAACGTCTTTAAACCAAGCGTAACTTTGTTTAGGTATGCTTAACCAATCTTGCACTTCATATGGAATAACCTTTTTGGAAAAGTCGTGGCGAACAGCCTTTCCATTCTTGACTTTTTTAATGTTGAGTATGTTTGAATCCATTCATTAACTCCTTATTAAGTTGTATTACCGCGAGCCATTCACAATATCTAGAACTAGCGATAATTATTCATACTAGACGAGTTTAACATAATCTTCAACTAATGTCAATAGTTTTTCACAACTTTTTTTAATAATTTTTTCCACCTAAACAAAACTTAAACTGCTTATAATGAATTAATTCATAAATATTGATGTATGTACAAAATTAGTATTGTGTAAGAAAAAAGTAAATATATGAGATATATAAAAGCGCATATAACTTAAAATTTATTACTCATAAATAGTTATTTACAAAAACATAAAATCGTAAGATTATATCAAATTATGAAATTATACTATAACATCTAATCACGAAATTATGTTAGAGCATCTAAATATGTTGTATACGTTAGGTAGTTACACGTAACCTACTAAACGAACACTCAAACTAAGCAAATTCAACTAAACTTCCACTCCTGCGCGATTTTCTTTTAAGGCTTTCACTTCTTTTATTAATTCTTTTGGATTTGCTAGGTGCACGTAGTTTTTATTCATTTTACTTGTACTCTTTGCAATATCGCAAAACTCATCCCAAGTTAAGTCCTTATACACTTGCAAGCACAACGCGTACATTCCCACAGCCTGCGGAATTGTCCACGAAAAAGAACCCTCATTCACATATTGATATCCATTTTCACTTTTGTATTCCGGAATAACTTTGCCAGCACAAATAAATGAAACTCTACCATTTTCTTTTTCATAGTTATAAAAATTGGTTAAATCTTCATCGTCTGGTTTGTAAAAGGAAGCAAAATCTAAATTATCTAAATTTTCAAAATCGTCATAATATTTAAAATCTGCACATTCAAAATTTTCGCCAAATCTAGTGGAATCCACCAACACGCAACCAAGACGCTCTAATTCGTCCACTTTTAAAAGCACTCTTTCAAAATTTTCAATGCTTCCATAAATTTTTGTTATTTCTTCTTTGCACCAATTTTTATCTTTATATTTTTCATAAACATCTCGTGAATATAAGGCACCACTTCTAATAAGGGCTTTTATGGGTATTCCCAATTTGATTTTGCTTATAATATCATCTAAATATTTTGTGTATAATTCAATAAATTTTTCGCCCTGCCAAAAATGCACAGCATAATAATAGCATTCAACATCTGGTGCAACTCCAATATTTTTGCCTAGCAGATTTGATAAAACTCCTTCGCTATGAAAGTGCGGTTCTTGCTTTACTTCATCTTTAATATGTATGTTAGCATCGCCAAATTCAATATGTGAATTATTTAAGCAATTATCCATACATGCAACAACTATTTCTTTACCTGTTATTCCATTCTTGTGCAGTTCGCGAATTCCAAGCATTGGGTTTTTGCCACGTTCTAATATCTCTTGCGGATTAAAATCTTTTAGCATTTTGTCCGCACTTGGCCAAATTGTGGACGAATTAAAGATTAGCATCGCCATATGTTCTTTATCTAGTTGAGAT
>CALWOU010000006.1 GCA_944383245.1 uncultured Clostridia bacterium
TTCAGTCGTTTTAGCAGTGAAGTAAGCGAAAGTGCCACCGAAAGCGAGCATAGCGACCATAGCCACCGCCATTATAAACGGGCTCGTCCTTTCAATCCTTAACTCGATCTACGATAGACGTACGGCTTGAAAGGACTTCGCCCGAGGGTAGGCTTCGCCAATATGCCCATTAAACTAACCAATTCGGCCATTAGCTAGATTGCACACAAGTGTGCAATCGTAAGCCTTTTTGCCGATTGGTTCACTTTTATGAGGGGACACCCGATGGGTATTTCCCCTCATTACTCCCTTTCCAATAGGTTACAGATTTTTAAAATAATTTTATTTATTGTTAGATTACGCACTGTTTAATCAAAATTTGATTACTTGTAAGATAAGTTGTATATTTAATAATTTTATTATTAAATGGAAAATTTTAAACTTCTATGATTTTTAGGTCGTTTGCGTCTTGATATACTATGTGATAGCCCTCGCTTAGCGGGTCGTCTAAATCTATTGGTAGCCACTGATGAAATTTGCCTAATTCTTCTGGTGCGGGGGAATTGTAATTTGCTTTCACTGCGTAGCAAATGTATTTCATTTTATCGTTTTCATAAATTGCACCAATTGAATACGATTGAGAGTTGTCGTCAACTTTCACAAACTTGCTATTTTCAATAAGTTTATTAAGTTCATCGTCTGGAGGGTAATTTTCAAAAATATATTCAAATTGAGGGATTATTGAATTTATAATAGATTTATTGTCAATTTTTATATTTTCTTCATTGTCACTTTTTAAAACGGGCGAATTATTCTCATTTTGCACAAACGTTTCACTGTTTCTATTTGTTTCAACATAATTTTTCTGATTTTTTTCGTTTGTTTCTTTTAAATTAAAGTCATTTTCATCTGGTTTAGAGTAAAAAGTTTCCTTATAAATGCAATGCGTGCATTTTTCGCAATCTGAATCCTCACCACAATTTATTTTACTAGTTTCAATAGAATTTGTGTTTAAATTTGAATAATTTTTGTTGTTTTCATTATTTAAATCTATGGAATTTTCTTCATCTAAACTTCCATTACTTTCATACAAATTTTGTTCACTAAATGAATTGTTTTCAGAAAAAACTGAACTATCGTCAAAATAGTAGCCTGCATAAGTTCCGCCAGCAATCACAACTTCATTATTTTTTTCTTTATCTATAACCGCACAATAAAAATCTTCATTCATATCAAAATTTTGTTGAATTTTCCCCTCGTAATAGCCACTTTTTTTAGTTAAATTGGCGCTATACACTTGATTCCTATAATAAATTCCTAATTTTGAATTGAAATTTAGCGCGTCGATATTATACAATCTAAGTTTTAAAGTGAGTGTATTGTTGTCGCTAGTTAGAGTTAAAATTCCACGACCTGCGCGGGGGTTGTGTGAGTTTAATTCGGATAATATTATCGTTTTACTTTTCATACTTCTATTTTATCAACTAATTTTTTAATATATGACAAGAATTTTGTAGATATTTAAAAAATTTTGAATGTTTTTAACTTGTTTTGTTGTAATTTTTAAAAATTGAACATAACGAAATGATTGACTTAAATTTCTTGTTATGTTATCATATATAAACGAAAGTTGGCGTCTATTTTTTGTTTGACTTCAACTTTTGTTAGGATTTATCTTTTAAATTTTACAATAAAAGAATATTATAGTTTTAAATGGAAACAATTAGAGGAATATATGAAAAAATTTACTAGAATTTTAATGTGTTTATTGTTATGCGTGTTCACGTTCGGTTTAGTTGCTTGTGGGAGGACAACTGATAATTTTGTTTATCCTAATTCGTCTAGTGAAACGTTTGGCAATGGCGGGATGGCAGTTCAGAAAGGCGATTATTTGTATTTTGTGAACGGGTATCTAAGCGCTGATAGCCAAACTGAAAAAAATGCTAGTTACACTGTTGGCGCACTTATGATTGCAAAACTTGATTCTAACGGCGAAATTATTAGAAACGAAGAGGGTTTGATTTCTGATGATTATTATCGCGTGATGTCTGATAGGCTTGCGGGCTTTGAAGCGAGCGAATTATATGTGTACGGCGATTATTTGTATTTCGTTTCTCCTTGTCAAGAGGATGAAGTCAACGATAGTGGCGATATGGAATGGGCAAAACAGCGCGTGGACTTTTATAGAATAAGGCTAGATAAGTCGGGCGATGTTGAAAGAATTTATAGGTCACAAGTTTATAACTCAAATTTAGATTATGCTTATTATGAAGTGAATAATAATGTTTATCTATTAGTTCACGAGCAAGGTGAAAGTTTAAATGATGATAGTGCTGAACCAAAATCTGACATATTAACCTGCGTTAGAGTTGGTGGAGAAACAATTGAAATCGCAACTGATGTAAATTCAATTGTGTTAAAGTCGGACAATTCATATAATGAAATAATTTATTCAACTAGTGTTACAGAGAGTGGGGAAACAACCACAACTCTATACAAATATGATTTATCTTCTAATAATAGCGAACAACTCATTAATTTTGATGAAGATGTTGATATAACAGAAGTTACCGCAGGATACATTTATATCACTAAAGAGGGCAGAAACGAGGGCGAGTTGTTGCGTTCAAGCCTAGATAACATTAATTTTACTCGCGTTTGCTATAGCGGAAATAAAGATAATGTTTTCATTTCTCCAGACGCAAACGTCGTGGTTGCATTCACAGGCGGAACATTTGAATTTTATCTTTACGGAGATAGCAACGCAAGCCCTATCACAGTCACAGATTCAGATGCAGAAAGCATAACCTTTATTGGATTTGCAAACGGCAATATGTTCTATCTTGATTCATCAAGCAATTTAAAGTCAATTAGTTATTCAAATGTTTTGTTTAGCCAAACTCCACAAATTTCAACAATTTTAACATTCTCATCAGACGCAAACACAACATATTTTGATTTAGACCAAGATTATTTGTATTTCTATCAAACGGTTGGTTCGAATAGTTATCTTCATAGAATTAGAATAAACAACAATTTGGGCGAAACTGAAGAAATGATTGGCATTTATTTAGAAGATGACATCCCAGAAGAGGAAGAAACCGACGAAACTAACGAAACGGAAGAATCAAATGCATAGAAATTAAAAAAAGAGTTTTCAAAACTCTTTTTTGTTGCGTCCAATTTTTCAATTTTTTAATATTTATTGTTTCGTTGTTATTGATATATTTAATATTATCGGAAGGATTTGTCTGGAAGCGCTCAAGCAAAGCGCGAGTGGTTACAAGCAAATCCGAGATAATTCAAGCGAAGTCTCTATTATCGGAAGGATTTGTCTGGAAGCGCTCAAGCAAAGCGCGAGTGGTTACAAGCAAATCCGATGTTAATTCAAACGTAATGCCACAATTTATTGTGGTGTTTATGAAATAAACATAAAATTTTGCGTTAGTAAAATTTTAACATTACATAGTTAATATTTATGTTTTAAACTAAACATCTTAGTATTTTTTAATTTTAGAACTTGTTTATATGTTACCTTATTAATGTTTTTTAGGACTAACTATAATTTTTTAAATTGATATAACTATTTTTTCTTTTTATCTTTATCTTTCTTTTTATTATCTTTATTAGTTAAAGGGGCTGGTCTAGGTTGAGTCATTCTACGGGCAATCATAATTTTTGTGTCCACAGTAGGAGTGAGTTCTTTACAATATCTAGTTAGTTTACTAATTAGGTCCTCAAAATCTGCATCTGTAGTTTCAGGGCTGTGTTGATAAATTGTTAAAATATTGGCTTTTGCTTTTACATTGTCAAAATAATTAGTGTAAGTGTCATTATCAAAAGAATATGTGATTTTTAGTCCAGATGTGTTAACGCTTCTGTACTCTCTGCTGACAGTTTCAATTTTATATGCCGCTTGAAGTTTTTTAAGGAAAAATTCAGGGTCAAAATTTAATGAAGATATAAACATATCTTTAAAACTATCTATCAAAAATTCTTTGTGTTTCATTAAACTGTCGCTAGGGCGAATTTGCTTTACAAAATGTTTAAAATTAGTTCGCAAATTATATCTATACACTGTATTTAATTTTTCAGTTGCAAAATTAAGTTCGGTAAATTTTCCAATTTGAGTTTTAAAAAGCACAATATTGGATTTTTGAAGGTCAAAATTTGGAGTGTCATAAAACGTGCGTGTCTTTTTAATTTTTTCTTCAAATTGCATATTATACTTTCCAAAAAAAGCATTCACTTCCAAAACTGCATCTTTCGTCTTTTCATTGAACATTTCAAATCTACGTTTTTGCCTAATTTTATCTAATGGTCGCATATTACCCCTTATAAACTTTAGTGATGAAATAATTTAACAAGAAAATTATATAAAATGTGTTGCAAATATTTAAAATTATATCATCACAATAAACTAATAGCAGTTTTGTTGAATTCATACATACTTTTATTTAAGTATTTTCCAACTAAACTTTCTATTATTATAACTATTTTAAATAATTTTTATAAAAAAATCAACAAAATCTAGTATTTTGCAAATTTTTTTGCTATAATAAACGAATGTTTACGTATCCATTAGCATTTTTAGAGCGAATGAAAAGAATTTTAAGCGCAACGAAAGATAGTTACGATGAATTTTTGCAATCTTTAAATAAAACAGAACAAAAAGGAATTTATGTTAACACACACAAAATAGACTTACAAAATTTTATAAAACTTGCGGACTTTAATCTAGAAAAGATATTATATGAGAAAAATGGATTTTATATAGATAATATAAAGCTTGGTCATCATCCACTTCATCACGCGGGCGCGTTTTATGTTCAAGACCCTAGCGCTATGTTCACAGTTAACGCTCATAAGTTTAACGGAGATGAAAAAGTTTTAGATATGTGCGCTTCCCCTGGTGGCAAAACTATTCAAATTGCAAATAGAATTCCTAATGGCATATTAGTTTCAAACGAAATAAATTTTTCTCGTGCAAAAATTTTATATTCAAATGTTGAACGTATGGGATTAAAAAATGTGATAGTTGCAAATGACACACCTAAAAATATAAGTTCAGCTTATGCAAATTGCTTTGACGTTGTTTTGCTCGATGCTCCCTGCAGTGGCGAGGGAATGTTTAGACGGGGAGAGGAAGTGGTTAACGAGTGGAATGAGGGTTTAATAAAACTTTGTGCTGAGCGCCAAAAGGAAATTTTTAAGTGCGCCGATATTTGTTTAAAAACAAATGGCACACTAATTTACTCCACTTGCACGTATGCTTATGAAGAAAACGAGGGGCTGGTAAACTTTATTCTATCAAATTACGATTATGAACTTGTTGAGATTTTGTCACCCAAAAATTTTACGCGTGGAATTGATATGCCTGAAGTTGTGAGATTGTATCCACATAAAGTAAGAGGAGAAGGTCAGTTTGTGGCAGTTTTAAAAAAGAAGAAAGAAAATACTCTAATGCCTGCGCGCAGTCAAAAATTAAAAAATGATAAAAATGCAACAGAATTTATAAAAAATAACTTAAATATTCAACTAAATATTAAAAATTATAAAAATTTTTCATATTATGTTTTAGATGAAGATATGATAAAACAAGGAGTTAATTATTTGTCTGTTGGAGTTAAAGTTGGTGAAATGAGGGGAAATAGTTTTGTGCCTGACCATTTTCTATTTTCCGCTTATGGTAAGTTTTTTAATCAAAAATTAAACTTAAAGGTATCAGATGAACGAGTTGAAAAATACCTAAAAGGTGAAGAAATTTCAACTAATTTGCGCGAAGGATATGGCTCAATATTGATTGAAAACTGCCCGCTTGGAGGCTTTAAAATCACAAAAAATGGCTTCAAAAATCACTATCCAAAAGGTTTAAGACGATTAAAATGATATGAATTTAAATAATATTTTTATAAAAAATTTATAAAAAATGTTAAAATTTATCAAAAAAACCGCTAAAAATGCCGATTTTTTATAAAAAAATGAAAAAATTTTAAATTTTTTTTAAAAAAGGTATTGAAAAATTGTTTTTCTTGCGTTATAATACTAAAAAACAAAAAGGAGATTGAATTATGGAAGCATGGATGGCATTTGGAAGTATAGTTGCTATTGTTGCTATAGTATTAATTGCTGGCGGGCTTATCGCAGTCATTGGTCATATGGTTATCGGTTCTTTTGATACCGATAAAAAACCAAAACAAGTTAAGGATTCTGAGTACACTCAAGTTAAGCAAATCGAAAACGCAAAAGAAAATAATGTTGTGGTAGAGAATGACTACGATTTTGAAAAACTAGATGAAAGTAAAGCGCAACTTGAAAAAGAAAAACTTGAAAGTGAAGCAGAAGATGATGATATGCTTTTACTTGAAGATAGCGACGAAAATCCTGAAGAAATCGAAAATCGTCTTAAGGAAGAAAACAAAACTGTAGAAGAAGATGATGACGATATGTTCGAACTTGATAGTATGCTAGATGAAATTTCAGATGAAGTTACAGACGAAGAAAAGAACAAACTAGACGAAGAAAAAGTTGAGATGAGTGACGAACTTAAATCTTACAACATTGATGAGGTTATGAACACTTCAGAAGAAACTGAAAACGAAGAAGTTGAAACTGAAGAGGCTGAAACAGAAGAACCAGCAAATGAAGAAACTCAAGAAGAGAGCGAAGAAGTTGTTGAAACTCAATCAAACGAGCAAGACAGACAAGAAATCGAAGAATTAAAACGTCAACTTGCAGATCTTAATCGTCAACTTGAAGAAGCAAAACAAGTTAAAGTTGAAGAAATCACAATTGATATGACTGAAGAGCAATGCTTAGAACGTTTAGCAACCCTAGAGGAAAGATTAAAAGCAGTTAAACGTGAGTATAAGATTAATGCTAGAGAATATCGCCCATTAAAGAAAGTTGTAAATGACCTTGAAAAATATCAAACTAAGTATAGAAGAAAAAATGCACAACTTGCAAAGAAAAAAGTTGCATTGTATGCAGTTAATAATTATGTTGACTTAGATAGAGAAAAAGCGCAAAAGATTGCAGACGAAATCGACTTAGTTGAGGGATTGAAACTCAGTGTTGAACATTGCGAACAAATTATTGAAGCAAATAAAGATAGATATCCAATTCTTGAACACACAAATAAAATCTTAGAAGACCAAATCGCAAATATAGAAGCAGATATTGAAACCACAAATAAAACTCTTCAAGCAATTAGAGATAAAAAAGGTGGAAATCAAGGAGAAGATAAATAATCAAATTAAAAAGCCCGTATGGGCTTTTTTGTTTTGTGTAAAAAAACAAAAATATTTAAAAATTTGCTTTAAATTTAATAAAAAATTAAAAAAATATTAAATTTTAAAAAAATATAAGTTTTTTATTAATTAGAAAAATGAAATGTAAAAAACGAAAAATCGTGTATAATAATGTTATGAGTTTGAAGGATTACATTAAAGAAAGAAAAAAGAAAAAATTTAAAAAGAAATATAAAGTGGGTTTGTGTTTAAGTGGGGGAGGTGCTCGCGGATTTTCATTTTTAGGTGCGTTTAAAGCTTTTGAAGATGCTGGAATAGAATTTGATGCAGTTGCGGGGACAAGTGCTGGCAGTATATTTGGTGCAGTTTATGCAAGCAAGTTAAGTTATGAAGAGGTGTATGCTAAAACTTCAAAAGTCAAAACAAAAGATTTTAGAAATGCCAAATTAGGTTTTTTACCGTCTAATATGGACGGACTTAAACAACTTATTGAATCAACTTTGCCCGTTAAAAAAGTGGAAGAATTATCAATTCCGTTTTATGCTGTAGCGGTGGATTTAAAAACGGGAGATGAAATCGTATTTGATAAAGGAACGTTATCTTCAATAATAACGGGCAGTTGTGCAATTCCTGGAGTGTACACGCCTGTTAAATATAAGGGTATGACTTTGGTGGACGGCGGAATAAGAAATAATATTCCAGCAGATGTTTTGCGTGCACGTGGTTGCGATTTTGTGGTTACGATTGACTGCAATTGCACTCGCGGTGGTGGTACAAATAGCGATAAATTTATAACTCAATTCACAACTAGTATAGGCATTATGATGGTAAATAATTCGCGTCTTGGTTTAGAGTTAAGTGATATTGTGATTTGCCCAGATATGCGAAAATTTAGTTCTTTAAAAATTGTAAATAAGGACGAAATGATAAAAGAAGGTTATCGTGCAACTATGGAGTCTATGCCCGAGATTGAAAAACTTTTCTTAGGCGAATATAAAAAAATAAGTTTTAAAAATTAATTGAAATTATATTTAAAATGATATATACTCTTTTTGTTAAATAAAATATTATTTAATTAAAAATTTTTTAAAAATTAAAAAATTATTAAAAAAATTTGCTAAAACATAAAAAAACAATGTAAAAATAGTAAAAATTAAAAAAAATTTAAAACAAATGACTAAAGTTAAGCAAAAGAAAGAATTAATCACACTTTTTGTAACGATAGGAATAATCACTATCTTTATCTTTTTTTATCCAATCATTCAACCTAGGATTTATAGTGCATTGTATAATAATTTTTCAATAATTAGTAACCGCGGAAATTTACTTGTGCATTTTATAACTGTAGATCAGGGCGATGCAATAGCAATAAATTTGCCAGACGGAAAAGTTATGTTAATAGATGCGGGTCCAACAGATTCCAATGTTAGCCTAACAACATACATAAATGAAAAAGTGATAAACAGTAAACTAAATAAACGTATTGATTATTTTGTTATGACTCACGCAGATTCAGATCATATAGGTGGTGCGTTAAGATTGTTACAAACGTTTGAGGTTGACACAATTTATATGCCGGTTGTAACAGAAGAAACAGCAACTTATTCTGAACTTTATGATTACATATATGAAAATGATTATAATCTAATTAACAGTGTGGATGCAGAAGATATTATAAAGTCTAATTACACGATAGAATTTTTTGGTCCAATTGATAATGTTGATGAAAATGATTCTTGCCAAATTATTAGAATTGAATATATGTCGCATAGTTTTATTTTTACAGGAGATATATCTAGTGAAATTGAAAGTGAATATGTAAAAACTTATGGCGAACTTTTGGATAGCGACGTTTTGAAAGTGGCACATCACGGTAGCAAATATTCATCAAGCATAGAATTTGTGGAGGCAGTAAGTCCAAAATATGCGGTAATTTCGTGCGGACCTAATTCATACGGCCATCCAACGCAAGAGGCGATTAGTAGTATTTCTTCAACCGGTGCAACAATTTTAAGAACTGACAACGACGGAAACATCCTTTTTGCAGTTGGAGATTATTACGACTTAAGTGTTAAAACGGGTGGATATGGAATAACCGGTATCATTTTAGATTATAGAATACTTATTTTAGTTATCGACGGAGTGCTTATATTCTGCGCTGTAAAACGTTTGTTGCAAGAGAAAAGAAGTAAAAAAAGAAAATATCAGTAAAATTAAGTTGTTTTAAATGTGTTATTTTGCTAAAATAATTGTAATGGAGACGGGCAAATGAATATCGTGCTTTTTGGTCTTGACAACACCGCTATAATAGATTACGCGTTAATTTTATCCAAACATTTATATTTAAACTTTATAAATGCGTCAAAAGCATTTTCTAACTATTTGATGTCAAATTCTCTTAAAAATTATAATTTAGAAAAGGTAGAGCAGTCGTTTTTAGATAAACTATCAAGATTAAAAAATGTTATAATTGCTCTTCCAAACGATATGTTCATTTCAAACAAAAATTATAAATTTTTTAAAAAATCTTTAAAAATTCACATAAAATTTGAGAAAAACGATGAAATTTTGCAGTCTTTAGATGAATTATTAAAACAAAAATCAGATTTTTCATTTTTAAGTGATACAAAAACAAGCGAAATTGTTCAAACATTAAAAGCAAAATTTAGATAAAATAATTGTTTTTGTCTAAAATATATAGGGGGAAATAATGAAAGATATAGATATATCTAATGAGCTAAAAATTTTGGGTTTGGAGGCTATCTCGAACGCTGGAAGTGGGCATTCTGGTTCGGTTATGTCCGCGGGTGATATTTTATTCACCTTGTACACTCGTCATCTAATATCAGGGCTAAAAGATGAACCTTTGCGTGATAGGTTTGTGCTTAGCAATGGTCACGCGTGTGCTGGGCTTTATGCAATTTTGGCAAGTTTAAATTTTTTTTCGCTAGACGAATTAAAACATTTTAGAAGTTTCGGTGGGCTTTTAACAGGGCATCCAGAAATTGATATTCCAGGAATAGACTCAGCCACTGGCCCGCTTGGGCAAGGTGTGGCAAATGCGGTTGGAATGGCAATTGCAGAAACTATCATGAACGCAAGATTTCATCTTTCTCATTACACTTATTGTATGGTTGGCGACGGCTGTTTAGAGGAAGGTGTTGGGCTTGAGGCGCTATCTATTGCAGGGCTTTATAAATTAAATAAATTCATACTTTTGTATGATAAAAATGATGTTACATTGGATGGAAATTTAAATAAATCTTCAATTGATGATATGAAATTAAAATTTAAATCAATGGGCTTTAACGTGCTAGAATGCGACGGTCACAACAAAAAAAAAATAGATAGAGCAATAGATAAAGCAAAATCTTCAAAAGATAAACCTACTGTGATAATTTTTAAAACTATAATAGGTAAGGATACACCACTTGCTGGAAGCAATCTTAGCCACGGAAAGGTATTTAAATTGGATGAAATTGATAGTATAAAAAAGAAGTTGAATGTGGAAAAACCGTTTTTAAATTTGTCAGTTGAAGCGAAAGAATATATGTCTTTAGTTAGAAAATTTAACGATGAAAAATTAAGTATTAGAAAGAAAAATTTTGAAAATTTCTTAAAAAATAACAAAAATATTGAAAAAAACTATAAAAATTTCACAAAAAATGCATTAAAAATCAAAAATTTTAAAAATTTAGACAAAATTTCAACACGAGAAGCAAATGGTATTGTGTTAAATGAAATCGCAAAAAATGTGGAAAACTTGTTAACATTATCTGCGGATTTATCTTCTAGCACAAAAGTTAAAATTGAAAATGGCGGAGAGTATTCGGCAACTAATAGGCTGGGTAAAAACATAGCGGTTGGCATTCGTGAACACGCAATGGGGGCAATCGCAAATGGAATTGCTCTCCACGGCGAATTTGTGCCAATTTGTTCCACATTCCTAACGTTTAGCAACTATATGATGCCGGCAATTCGTATGGCGTCAATTATGAAACTTAGAGTGCTTTTCACATTCACTCATTCAAGCATATTTGATACGCCGGACGGAGTTACACATTTGCCTGTTGAACAACTTGACCAACTAAGATTAATTCCTAATATGATAGTTGCGCGCCCAGCAGATATAAATGAGTGCGCAGTGTGTTATAATTGGTTACTAAATGAAGAAAGTAAACCTATGTGTTTGGTGTTATCACGTGGAAATTTACCACCACTTAATATAAATGAAAATATGATTGACGGTGCCTACCTTTTAAAACAGGGTAAAGATAAAATAACAATACTTTCAAGTGGTAGTGAAATTCAAATTGCACTTGATGTGGCAGACGCATTGAAAGGAAAGTACGATGTAAATATTGTGAGTGTTATAAGTATTGAAAAATTTGAACAAATGGAAAAATCAAAACGAAGTAAATTATTAAAAGGCGAAATATTTGTGATAGAATCTTCTCCTTGCGTGAAATATCTTAAATACACAAGCGAAAATCATATTTTCAATGTGCGCGATTTTGGCGTTACAGGTGATGAAACAAGTTTAAAAAATCATTTTGGTTTTACTTCTGAAAATATATCAAAAAAGATATTAAAAATTTTAAAATAATAAAAAATTTGCTAATTTATTTAGCGAATTTTTTTAATTAAATTTATGCGATAAAAATGAAAATTAAATAAAAGAAATTTAAAAATATTAAAAAAACATATGAAATATAGTATTTTTCATAAATTTTAAAAAAATTTTTTATTTTTTATAAATAAATATAATAATAAATTATTTTAATCTTTTTATTTTTAAACAAACATTAAAATAAATTATTTTAATTATTAGAGAATAAAATTATTTCAATTTAAAAATCAATAAAAAAAAGAGATCGTTTTTTACACTCGAAGTTTCACATCATCTAAGGAATTAGAAATTGAATAAATTAATTAATTTTATTTCATTAAATGATAAATTCAATTTAGAAAACCAAATAGCAAAACTTTTTTAGAGCATAGAACTAATCTCTTTATATGTAAGGTAACGTAATCATTTCTGATTAGGTAAACTCCTTACATCACTATCTTGTGCGCAAATCAAAATATTATTCATAAAATTTTAAAATTTTTTTCGTTGATAATATGCTGTGTACAAAAATATAGATGTTGCGCTTGCAATATTTAATGAATCTATTCCTTCACGCATATTAATTTTGGCAGATGTGTCTGCTAGTTCGTTTAAAAATTTGTTAAGCCCTTCTGCTTCATTGCCAATCATTAAAACGGTAGGCTTAGTAAAGTTAATGTTTGAAATATCATTGTTTGACTGCAGTGATGTTGCAACGAATTGAGATGATTTAAATTTAGATTTTATTAAATTATATAAATTAGTTATTTCTTCGTTTGATTTGAGTGTAATAATTTTCATTTTGAAAAACGAACCCATAGAAGTGCGTATTACAACGGGATCATAAATGTCAATACTGTGACCGGTAACAAATATGCAGTCCACTCCAAACGCGTCAGCACTACGAATTATGTTGCCAAAATTTTCTTTTTTGCTTGGTCTATCAACTAATAATATAAATGGATTTTCGTTTGATGTAATGTTAAATGTTTCATTTTTCATATTAATTACGGCAATCAGTTCGCTTTTGTCCGTTTTAGTTGATAATTTATTCATTAATTCATTAGATATTTCATATTTTTTGCAATTTGTGTTTGTTATAACATTCTTTGACCAATCTGATAAATTCTTAAAATCAGTAAAAACAAAACTATCAATTGACCATTGATTATTGATAGCATCTTTAATGCTTTGCACACCTTCAACAAAAAATTTTTGTTTTTGTGTTCGTTTTGTGCGATTATCTCTGAGCGACACAAATTCTTGGTAGGTTGCATTTTCTTTTTCGATTCTAACGTAATTTTTCATAATAAAATTATAACAAAATGTGTTTCATTTGTAAATAAAATAAAAAAAAATAAAAGGTTTGTTTCTAAATTTGTATTTACAATATAATGTTTGAAAGCGAAATAAAAAAAGAGAGGGTAAACTCTCTTTTTGTGTATGATATCTGAATTGAAGATCAACGTTTGCTGAATTGTGGTGCACGACGTGCTTTCTTTAAACCATATTTTTTACGTTCTTTCTTTCTAGCGTCGCGGGTGACAAAACCGGCTTTTTTAAGTTCTTCTCTAAGTTCTGGGCGGAATTCCATAAGTGCGCGAGTGATTCCGTGACGAAGAGCACCTGCTTGACCAGCTTTTCCACCACCATAGATATTTGCAGTGATGTCAACACTAGATTCAGTTTCAGTTAAAACAAGTGGTTGTTTAACGATTGTGATTAAAGTTGCTAAATCAAAATATTCGTTTAATTCTTTTCCGTTAACTGTGATTTTACCTGTACCTGTTGTGATACGAACACGTGCAACCGATGTTTTTCTTCTACCTGTTCCTAAGAATTCTTGTGCTTTTGCCTTTGTTGTTTTCTTAGCTGGTTTTTTAGCAGTTGCTTTCTTTTCAACTTTTTCTGCTTTCACTTTTTCAGTTGTGGTTTCTTTAGTTTCAGTTTTTTTAGTTGCTGGTTTTCTAGTTTTCTTTTCTACGATTTCTTCTGCCATTAGATTTTACCTCCGTTCCAAACTTCTGGTTTTTGCGCTGCGTTATCGTGCTCAGCGCCTTTATAAATGTGCACGTGAGTTGCCATTTTTCTTCCTAAACTATTCTTTGGAAGCATACCTTTAATAGCACGAAGAAGTGCAACGTCGCTATTTTTTTCCATCATAGCCTTATATTGAGTTAGGTGCAATCCAGATGTGTAACCAGAATAACGTTTAAAATATTTTTGAGTTTCTTTTTTACCTGTTAAAACAAGTTTATCGCTGTTGATAACAATAACGTTATCTCCGCAGTCTACATTTGGTGTGAATGTAGGTTTATGTTTACCACGAAGAAGAGTGGCAACCTCGCTAGCAACACGGCCGAGTGGCTTATCTGCTGCGTCAATTAAATACCATTTCTTCTCAACTGTGGCTTTATTTGCCATAATTGTACGCATAATTTTTTCTCCTTATTTAAATTTCACGAACGAACGTGAGTGATTGGGCATTTTTTATAAAGTTTGCAAAGAATTTGCAAAGTTTAATAAGAAATGGACAAAACTTGTGAGGTTACGAACAAGTGAAATTTATAGATGCAAAAATTCAAGTAAATTATATGCGTCAGCATATAATTGTACGCATTCCCTATATTTCACCTGCTCAAACGTGAGTGATTGGGCATTTTTTATAAAGTTTGCAAAGAATTTGCAAAATTCAATAAGAAATGGACAAAACTTGTGAGTTAGTTAGTTTATTAAGTGTAATAATGAATAAAATTTAGCCTTATTTCGCGTTCAGGCTAAAAGGTTTAAACTACCTTTTCGTGTGGCAAAAAGGCATTTAAACATAGCAATACAAATGTATTATAGACAAAATAAAATAATTTGTCAATAGATTGAAACATTTTTTTTCTAATATTTTTGAAAAGGCATATTTACTATTGACAAGTGTTTATTATTGTGTTAAAATGACTAAACTTGCTAAACTAAACGCAAGGACAGGGGTGCAATTTAATAGATAAGGAATGATTTATGGATGAGAAATTGGTGGTTGCACTAGCAAAATTAAAAGAACAAGAAGAGGAAAAACGTAAAGCAGAAAATATGGTTCACGTTTTAAACGAGGATTTATTGTTGCTTAAAAAGGCACGTAACTATGCAATTCAACACGAACTCGACGTGCAAGAAAGTTATCTAAACAATTTGGCAAATCTTTCAAAAGATATGCCAATCAGTGCAATAAGTTACGCGCGCGAATTGATGAAGTTTGCAAAACCAGATAAAGTTAGCGAGATTGAAAAAGACGAAAGTTTCAAAATTGAATCTTGCCACACCACTTTGCAAATAAGCACAGACATAAGCATTGAAGAAGGTCCTTTTGAAGTTAAGAGTTTATCATATGGGAATTTTGAGTTTACACATTCAACCAAAGAAGACGCGCTAAAGAGAAAAGAATTAGTTATTTCTAATTTAAAAAAGAAAATTGCAGATAACGAGTGGGATGGTATAACTGATTCTTTTATGTTTGCTTTAGGAAAAACAGGATACATCCAAATATTTGCAAACTTAGATTTTAAGAAAAATCCAGAATTGCTAGATCTTATTGACAGCATTTCTTATGATTTTACACCCACGGTTGCTAATGGAAGGGCATATTTTAATATAGAAGTTTCACTTCACTTTAAGGATTTAAGCGACTTAACAATTTATTTAGATGCCAACACCTTTTCTTGCCTTAGCGAGGATGAAAAACGCATAGTCGTAAACGACAATACTAGCAATGCATTTTTCAATATTTTAACAAAAGATATGGAGTAATTTCACACTATTATGGAAAATCAAAAATTAATAAACGAACTTATTAATATAAAACAATCTTACGATACACAACATGGTCAATATCAACAGTTATCAACTGAGATAAAGGCTCTTGAAGAAAGGAGAAAATCGTCAGAAACAATGTTAAATCAAACAAAAGATGATTATTTAAAAAAACTTCAAGAGGTTGCAACTAAAAAAAAGGTAAGCATATTAAGGTTTGCCTATGAGGTTTTAAAGGAAAAAAGAAAAAATAACATTGAACCAATCGCAGAATTATATATAGATTCTGCCAAGTGTATAGCAATAGAAACTGATATAAAAAATGATGGAATTTTCAAAGCAAAATATAATCCAGACGGTCGCAAAATTCATTGGAAATATTCTGGCGAGGAGTATAGTAAAAGTCGCAAGAGAGAATTGTTTTTTAAGCTCGAAAAAGAATATAAACTAGGAAAATGGAATGCCGTTACCTTACTGAATGTTTTAGTTAAATGTGGATTAGAAAATATTGAATTAACTGTGCCTGTGGATTTATTTTATCCACTAAAAAACGGCTTATGTTTGATTGATTATGTTGAGGATGTCAAATTGGGATTCTATCCAAATTTAGACGATGTAAAACCTAAAGATTTAAAAGTTTGCTTCGATTTATTTTTTGGTAGATTGCCCGATTTATATGTCAATTTATATTCTAACGAATTAGGAGATTATAGTATATCAAGGATGTGGATTGCAAATAAACACATAGAAAAAGCGTGTGTTAATGTTTTAAGTGCGAACTTGGACGAATAGGAGGACTATGAGTTTAGTTGATAGATTAGCAACAATTCATTTGTTAAAAAATCGAGTGGAAAATGCGGGTGCTGAGTATAAAAAACAAAAAGTAATTTTAAAAAATTTGGAAAAGAACTGCATTAATTCTCGTCGCAATTATATAAACGAACTTATTAAATTTTTTAATGATAATCCTATAACTATCGCCGAATTTATCGAAGAACTTGAAAAAGTGATTTATGAAGAAAATTTAAACTTTACATCCAATATTGTAACCGATTCAGAGTTGTTTGACACTGTCCGTTTTGTAGATTTAAAGCCTCTTGATTATCTCGAGTTTAAAACAAATCCACAAGGTAAATTTTCTTGGATTCTAAACGATGAAAATTCTGTTAGGGCGCGTAAAATCTACTTTTTTAACCTATTAAACACAAGAGAGTATAAACCTCTAATTGTTATAAAAATTATGCAAGATAAAAAGGTGGTAGCGCGTTTTTCATTGCTTTTAGACTTATATCAAAAGTTTTCAGATAATTCAAATATGCTTGATAAAATCAATATAAATTACACTCATTTTCCACCTAATTCAAGGTCAATTAGATTGTCGTATGAAATTTCTAGTTTAGAAAATATGGAGTTTTCAATACCTGAAAAATTTTTGCTAACTCGCGAACAAATGGGCACGGGTATAAAGCCTGAAACTTTAATTGAAATTTTAGAAAATATTATAAATAAAAGAGAATTAAAAGAAAATAGTGAGTCTATCAAAGCTCCATTAACCGACTAGATTATAAATAAAAATTATCTATATATAACTAAAATGAAAATAGTCCGCAAAAGCGGATTTTTTTGTATAATTAATAAAAGTTTTAATAATTTAACACAAAACACCTTTTTAATGTTGACAAATGCCTAATTTATTGATAGTATAACATTATGAGGTACCATACAATTCTCGCATACGTTTATGACTAGCTTAATGTTGCACGTTTAGATGCAATAAGTTTTTTGTAACGTAAATTATTTTATTGTGGTGCTTTTTTTGTATCCACAAGCAAAAAAGGAGAATTAGTATGTTAATATTAAATGTAAATAAAGTTTGCAAATCTTTTGGATTTGGTAAACTTCTAGATAATTTATCTTTCACTGTAAATGAGGGAGAGAGAATAGCAATAGTCGGAAAAAATGGATGTGGAAAATCCACACTTTTAAAGTTAATAAATAAAACAGAGCGCTTAGACTCAGGAGAAATAACCATAAAAAAGGACGTGGTTGTTGAATATTTAGAGCAAGGAGATGTGGCTGATTCTAAAACGGGAAAATGTATTGATATAATTAAATCAGCGTTTGCCTCTTTATATGAAATCGAAGATAGGTTGCGTTACTATGAAAGTAAAATGCAAATTGAAACGAACGAAAATGCACTTAATAAACTTATATCATCATATAGTAACCTTCAAGAGAAATTTATTCAACTTGGCGGTTATGAAATCGACACAAAAGTAAATATGGTTTTAGAGGGGCTAAAAATAGATAAATCACTTATGGATAGAGAATTTTCGTCACTTTCAGGCGGAGAGAGAACGATTATTAATTTAGCAAGAATACTTCTTTCAAATCCAGACTTGTTATTACTTGACGAACCAACAAACCATCTAGACATCACAAGGCTTGAATTTTTGGAAAATTATTTAAAAAATTATAAAGGTAGTGTGATAATTGTTTCACACGATAGGTATTTTTTGGATAGAGTTGTAAATAAAGTTTTGGAACTAGAAGATGGTAAAATTAAAATATATTTTGGCAACTATTCTAGTTACCTAAGGCAAAAAGAAGATGAAGAAGTTAAAGAGTTTGAAATTTATAAAATTCAACAAAAACGCATTCAAGAAATGGAAAAAGCGATAAAAAGACTTAAAGAATGGGGTAAAATGGCAGATAATCCAATGTTTTTTAGGCGGGCAAAAGCAATTCAATCCAATCTTGATAGATATAAAGAAAATGCGCTAGATAAACCACAAACAACTAAAAAACTGCCAATAAAATTTAATGCGTCTAATCGCGGTTCACAATTTGTTATAACTATTAAAGATTTGAATCTAACTATTGGAAATAAAAATTTATTGCACAATGCAAATTGTGTAATTGAAAATGGCGAAAAAGTGGCGATAATAGGCGAAAATGGTTGCGGAAAATCTACTTTAATTAAGGCTATTTTAAATGGAAATGATAGTATTAAATTAGGTGGAAATCAACGAATTGGTTATTTATCTCAAATTATAGAATTTGAAGATAAAAAACAAAATGTTTTAAATTATTTTATGTCTTCAACGGGGTTAAATGAAGAGCAGACACGAAGCAAACTCTTTAATATGCAGTTTTTTAAGTCAGACGTCATCAAATCAGTCGGTTCGCTTTCAGGAGGCGAAAAAATTAGATTAAAACTAGCTGTAATGTTACAGCAAGATATAAATCTTCTAATTCTAGATGAACCAACAAATCACATAGATATAGACACGCGCGAAGTCTTGGAAGACACATTAAAAGATTTTAAAGGTACAATATTATTTGTAAGTCACGACAGGTATTTTATAAACAAATTATCTAATAAAATTGTGGAATTCTATAATCAAAAATTATACACCTTTTATGGTAATTATGATGATTATTTATTAGATAGAGAAAACATTCATTTAAAATACTAAAAATTGACATTTTTAAACATTTTTAGTGAAATTATATAAACTTATATATTTGAAATTTATATACATTTGCTAGACAAAATGTAACATTTTTGCTAAAATAATACACATAATGGTAGATTGTACCAATTATTAGAAATTGTTTAACATTAGAGTAAAAGGACTTATTATGGGATTATTTTCTTATTTATTTGCGTCAGATAACAAGCGCAGTTTGATAAAAATTGAAAAAATTATTAAAAAGATTGAAGATTTAGCGGATAAGTATGCTGATATGTCGGATGCCGACCTTCAAGCGCAAACTCCAATACTAAAAGATAGGCTTAGTGCGGGCGAAACGTTGGATGATATTTTGCCCGACGCTTTTGCACTCGTTAGAGAGGCAAGCACGCGTGTGTTGCATCAACGTCATTTCCACGTGCAACTAATTGGTGGAGTTGTGTTGCATCAAGGACGTATTGCAGAGATGAAAACAGGTGAAGGTAAAACTTTAACCGCAACAACTGCAGTTTACCTAAATGCTTTGTCGGGGAAAAATGTGCACGTCATAACCGTTAACGAATATCTTGCCACCTCGCAAGCAGAGATGATGGGTAAACTATATAAATTCTTAGGTTTAACCATTGGAGTTACACTTGCTGGTCAAACTCCAGAAGAAAAGAAGAAAGCATATCAGTGCGACATAACTTACGGCACAAACAATGAGTTTGGCTTCGATTATTTGCGTGACAATATGCAAGTTAATAAAGATTATAAAGTTCAGCGCGGTCACAATTTCTGTATTGTGGACGAGGTGGACTCAATTTTGATAGACGAAGCGCGCACTCCGCTTATCATTTCGGGTGTGGGTGGAAAAACGAGCGAACTATACACGGTGGCGGACAACTTCGTTAAACGTTTAAAGGAAGAAGACTACGAAGTTGATATCAAAACAAAACAAGTGCGTTTAACAGAAAGTGGTGTTTCTAAGGCGGAACAATTCTTTAAACTTGAAAATTTATCAGATATTAACAACTTGGAAATAAATCACCACATCAATAAAGCCTTGTCTGCTAACATTATAATGAAAAAAGATATTAATTATATTGTTAAAGACGGCGAAATTTTGATTGTGGATGAATTCACGGGTCGTATTATGCAAGGTAGGCGCTATTCTGACGGGCTTCACCAAGCAATAGAAGCAAAAGAGCACGTTAAAATCAAGGATGAAAACAAAACGCTTGCCACAATCACTCTTCAAAACTACTTCAAATTATATTCAAAACTAAGTGGTATGACGGGTACTGCTAAAACTGAAGAAAGCGAATTCAATAAAATTTATAGCTTAGATGTTGTAACAATTCCAACAAACAAACCTGTGCTTAGAATTGACGAGCAAGATATGATTTTCTTCACAGAAAACGCAAAATATCGTGCAATTGTCGAAGAGATTAAGGATAAACACGAAAAAGGTCAGCCAATTTTGGTCGGCACGTCATCGGTTGAAAAGTCTGAGCGTATAAGCAAGGAAATTAAGCGACTTGGCATTCCTCACAACCTATTAAACGCTAAAAATCACGAACTAGAAAGCCAAATTGTGGCGCAATCTGGTCGTGTTGGTGCAGTTACAATTGCAACCAATATGGCAGGACGTGGTACCGATATTTTGCTTGGCGGTAATCCTGAATTTTTGGCAAAACAAAAGTTGTTAAATGAAAATGTTGAACCAGAGATGATTGAAAAAATCACAACTTACAATTCAGTGTTAAATGAAGAAGAGCAAAAAGTTAAAGATAAGTATGATAAGTATTACACGGATTTTAAAAAGACAACAGACGAAGAAAAACAAAAAGTTATCGAACTTGGCGGACTCCACATTTTAGGTACAGAGCGCCACGAAAGTAGACGTATTGATAATCAGTTGCGCGGTCGTGCTGGTCGTCAAGGAGATCCAGGTTCAAGCATTTTCTTTATATCTCTAGAAGACGAACTTCCTCAACGTTTTGGCGAAGATAGGATGAAAAGTTGGTTTTCGCTTGCATTTAGAGGTAGCGAAGATATGCCTTTGCAGTCGCGAATTTTAACAAAGTTTTTCGAAACTGCGCAGAAAAAAGTGGAGGCAATCAATTTTGAGAGTAGAAAACGCGTGCTTGAATATGATGATGTTTTAAATAAACAACGTCAAATTATTTATGCTGAGCGCGACAAAGTGTTAGACGGTGTGGACATTCATCCGCAAATTGTTGATATGATGCACGATTATATTAGCGATTTAACTAACACTTATCTAGACTCAAGCAAACCAAGTTATGAGTGGGAATTGGAACCGCTAAACAAAGCGCTCGAAGATAAACTCTTAGATAAAGGTACAAATTTTGTTACAAAAGATTTAGTTGAAGATTGCACTGTTGAGTTAGTTACAGAAAAAGTGTTTGAACACATTCTTTCAACCTACGAAAAGAAGATTGAAGAAATCAAAAAATTCGGATTAGATTTTTCAATAATCGAACGAGATAGACTTCTTAGAGTGGTTGATAAATTCTGGACTGACCATATAGACGCAATGAACACTCTTCGTAACGAAATTGGAATTTTAGCATACGGTCAAAAAGACCCAATAGTAGCATACAAAAATCAAGGTTTTGAAATGTTTGATAAAATGATTCAGGATATCCGTGAGTATACAGCCTCTTCGCTGTACCGCACAAAGGTTCAAATCAAACTACAACCTGTTATGCCAAAAGGACCGGTTGCAATGGGCAACACAAATAAATCTGAAAGTTTAAATCAAAAGAGATCTTCACACATTGGAAGAAACGACCTCTGCCCGTGCGGAAGTGGAAAGAAATATAAAAATTGTTGTATGTTAAAAGAGAAAAATAATGATAATTAAAATATTAAAATTTTCATAATAAATTTAAAATAAAGAATAATAAAATATAAAAATTAAATTGAATAAAAAATTGATAAATTTTTAAAAAATTATCAAAAAAATCGAAAAAATTGCAAAAAAAAACGTTAAAAAATGCGAAAATTTTAAAAAAATATTAAAATTTGCAAAAAATAAAAAATCTCAAAAATTTTAATTTTGAGATTTTTTTGTAACGTTTTTAATTTTATCTATAATTTTTTTGCACTCAAAAATTGGTAATTCAAAATCTTTTGCAAGTTCTAGCATATCACTTTCGTTAGGATTTGGATTTCCTTTAACTGTCATTTCGTGTTCAATTTTGTTTGGTGTTGGGGTTAAATCATAGGCGGGAGATAAAACGTAACTTTTTAATTTTTCATCGTACAAAAATGCGAAATTTTTGCCGTGGTCATCACGATTTTTGCATAAAACATTAAAACACATTCTTTTATAGGCTTCTATAAGATTTTCTTTTTTGTTTTTGCATATTTTTTGAATAACTTGGAAAAGGTGATAATAATCTAAATTTGCGATTTTATGTGTGGTCTCTAAAATTGCAGAAAGCGAAATCATATGCAGCCGCTTTTCTTTATCTCTATCAAATCTTTTTGCTCCGAAATAACCTGAGCATATATTAGACGGAAATAGCGCAAATTCATTTACATTTATACCACATTCTTTTGCTAATTTGTTAGTGTTGTATTCTATAATTCCAATATCTGGAGGGTCAATTAAGCAAGGAAATTTAATAATCCATTCTTCTTTGTTTATATTAATATGTGCTTTTGGTCGCGCGCCTCCACTTGACCCGCCGAACGCATATATTTCATCTAAACTTTTATTTTTTGTGTCGTCATTTAGAATTTTTTTTGATTCTTTATCAAACTTATCAAAATCAAATTCAAACGTTTTGTTTTCAAGTGATCTATTAGGTTCGTAAGTCAGTGCGCCTAATCCGTTTTTTGAAATGATTGCTAATTTTTGAAGAGGAGACAATTTATCAAAATTAATTCCTTTATTGCTTAGCATTCTTCTTAGTAATAATTCTCCCCAGCCATCGGGCAAACTATCATAAAAAACTCCAAACAAACCATCAAATGTAAGTTTATCAGAAATAAAAATTTTGTTAGATAGAGGTAGAGAAAAAGGCGATATAGAAAATCCATTCTTCGACCAATTTTCATCATATTGAAATGCGATCTTATAATCTCCTAAATCAACTAAATAGCCAACTATCTTATTATTGTATTTAACTGTTAATTTTGCTATTTTGTCTATCATTTATAATCCTTTAAATTTGAAATGATTTTATTTTTAAATAAAAAATCGAAATCGGTAAGGCAATCTAGAGCACTAGCAATTTTCACAAGCGAACTAAGAGAAATCTCGCCACTTTGTTCAAATCTTTTTATTGACGCATAACTAACTGCAGACCTCACTGCTAATTCTTTTTGCGACAACTTTGCTTCTTTTCTTCTTGCTTTAACTCGTTTTACTAAACTTTCCACAATACTGCTCTCTGTAATCACGTCAACAAAATTGCTTATATCAAACCTTTTATCAATCATTTTTCACCTTCTTATATTTTATTGCTAACATTTTAGCATTATTATCACTTTTTGTCAATAAATTGCTAACATTTTAGCAAATTAACATTAGTTTTTAAATTGCGCTTATAAAAACATTATATAAATGAAAAGTTAAATTTAGAAAATAAGATGTTAATGAAAATATAAAAAATTCATAAAAAATGGTTAGAAAATTATATAAAATATTTAAAAAAATATCAAAAATTTTTAAAAATAACTAAAAAAATCGAAAAAAATTGCAAAAAAACGTTAAAAAATGCGATAATTTTGCAATTTTTTTAAAATTTTACATATTTTTTCAAATTTTTATTAAATTTTCATTTTTTGGGGAAAATAGAAAAAATGCGTTTTAACACAATTAAATTTTTATAAAAATCTAATCAGCATTGATGAAACTTTATAAAAAAATCTGCAATATTGAATTTTTATGTTTTAGCAGAGGCGAAATTTGGAGTTTGCTAAATTTGTAAAACATTGTAAAATCATTTGTTTTTTTGAAAAATTTTGTGTAAAATAAAGATAATAAATTTTTAATTGCGTTTAAGTTGGATGCGGTTATAAGGGGGAAATTATGAATAAATCAACAACCAAAAAAAGCACTAAAATTGCAATTAGAACGATTGCGATTGTTCTTATGTGTTTATTGGTGGCGCTAACTAGTGTTGGCATTTATTTTGCCACTAGAAAAAAAGAACCAAGCACGCCAGAAGTGATAGTCGACCCGCTCGAATTTGCAACTGACAAATGGGATGGCGAAACTGTGGATAACAGTGAGTTTTTGTCAGGCGATAAACTCGGCAATCGCGGTGATCACACTTATACTATCAACTCAGCATCTTCATTCGTTTATTTTATTGGTCTTGTAAACGATGAGAACAGGGCAAAAGAATACAACTACTTTAAAGATTACACAATATACCTAAACAGTAATATTGATTTAAGCGGTTATAGCATTCAATCAATAGGTAAGAAAGTAACAAATGATCAAGACGAAACAATTTCCACCTTCCAGGGCACATTCAATGGCGCCTACTATTCAATAATGAATGCAGATATTGTCGGTAACGGACTTTTTGGCTATGTTGAAAATGCAAACATTCAAAACGTTGGTCTATACAACGCCACAATCAATTCAACCTCAGACTACACAGGTTCAATAGTCGGCGAGGCAGTTAACTCAAACATTTCAAACGTGTATGCTCGCTTGGGCTCAGTTCAGGGTAGCACAGTGGGCGGAATTGTTGGTTCTTTCATCTCAAACAACGGAACGCACACAATTTCAAACTCATTCGTGGATAACACTCTAATCGGAGATAAGGTTGGCGCAATCGCTGGAAATGTAGACACTAAAACTACAAGCGCTAATGCAGTTACCATTTCATACGTTTACTACACTCAACAATTAGACGCAATCAATTCATTCGCTTTTGAAGGCACTGCTGAAGAAAATTATGTAACTTTAAACAATATTATAAACACTAATGTATCAACCGATTTCTCTTCTTGGAATTATTCAAGCAGTTATTCAATAGATGCAGATTGGTGCAATTATGCGTATAGAGAAAATAGCACACAGCTTAGTTTTAATTTCCCTATCCAAACAGGCTTTGCAAAAGTTTTCTTAAATGGTTCTTATATTGAGGGAACTATAACAATAGGTGACACCACAACGGACGCCACAACTCTTTCTCAGGCTTTCAGCTCTGTTGAGGCAAACCAAGAGGCAGAAATTAACTTAATAGTTGAAAAAATCTTTATGGATGAAGAGGCAGTTGCTAAAGCCAACACATCTTTAACTATAACTCCAGATGTCAACACAACTCTTGTTAGATCCAATTCAAATAGCGAAAACCTAATAGTTGGTTCATCTAATTCAAAACTATACATAGGCGAAGAAACTGCTCCAACCAATTCTTCAACAATCACAATAGACGGTAATATAGATTACGTTAAATCAAATAATATCCAATCAGGCTCGCTAATATACGCGCAAGGCGATGACTTAATAATCGGCTCAAACGTAACCCTGCAAAACAACATAAACAACACCACCGGCTACGGTGGCGCTGTTTACGTTTATAATATCAATAAAAACTACGATCCAGTGGAAAACACCGCTGAAACAATAGACATTAATTCCACCATAACAAACTGCGAAGCAACATATGGTGGCGGTGTTTGTGTTATTGGTTCAACCGTTGATATCAATGCTGAAAGCATTTTAAATTGTTATGCTGAAAATGGCGGTGGTGTAGCAATCTTAGATAATGGTTCAGTAGAGCAAGTTGATATGCAAGAATTGGTAGGCACTTATATTAAATATGGAGGGAAAACTGTTTCAAGTATAGCATCAGGAGAAACTGTAACAGGTACAACTAATATTACTTCTGATCTTAGTGACAATTCTGCAACGTACGGCGGCGGAGTTTATGGGGCTATTACATCATCTAGTGTAACTATCAACATTATTGGTTCGGAAATATACGGCAACACTGCCACATATGCTGGCGGAGGTATTTATTTGTATGGACCATATACTTACTCAACTAATGTTAGATTGAATATATATAGTGCTTCACGCGTTCATGACAATGCTGTAACATCTGGAGATGGAGGTGGTATGTATGTTTATCACTTTTATATGCAACTTTATGGTAATTCAAAAATTTATAATAATAATGCGTCAGGTAACGGTGGAGGTCTTTTTATAGATCAAGGCGGACATTATTATATAGGCACTAGTTCATCTAGGTCATATGATTACGCTGTTCATGGCAACACCGATGGTTCTAATAACACATCTTTTAATATATATGTTATGCAAGCTTCAAGCACACCAACACGTCTATATTTATATGATTCAGTGGGAACCAGATATAGCGCAATAAACACTGGTATATACTTCAATAGAACTGCAGGTAATTGGTATTGTACTTGTTATTACAATAATATGTCAGGGACCGATCGTACGGGCTACTCTGGAGTTAAAGGCTATACAACATCAAGTAGCGATACGGCGCTAATAGAATGGTCAAGTTCAACTCCATATCAAGCATTTAATGGTTTGGCTTCAGGTAGCCCTACAGTGTATTATCCACAGTGGAATAGAGACACATATACCATAACATATAATGCTAATGGTGGAGAGTTTGATAATGGCTCCGCAATTATGTCTAAAACAAGAATGTATCAAGACACTTTAGGTGGAAAAAATTTATATGCTTCAGGTGATACTACAGATCGTACATCTGGATTAACACTATCTGGCAATCGCTTCACTTTAAGTACAAGTTCTGCAAATACTAACAACTTTTTCAATTTTGCAATGCCTTATATTGATAATGATTATTTCCGTCCAAGTTCTACATATACATTAATCCTTCAAGTATCTTCATATACTGCTGGAGCTTCTGGCACTAGTGTGGTTCTCAGTTCTCCAGGCGATGTTGATTACGAAACAGATATAACAACAAATAAGGTTGAAATACCGGTTACCGGTGTAAAAGTGTATTCCAAAACTTTCACAACGAAATCATCATTCCTTGATTGTAATCTTTTATTCAGATCATATGTTTATGTTCCTACGCGAACAGCAGTTTCATTATCATTTAGAATTTATGTTTTATATGGAGATGTTGATCCTGATGAAACATCGATCACAACTTCTACAGCCACGGCATCATATGGAACCACGTATGGCAAACTGCCAACACCAACAAGGGATGGCTACACATTTGATGGCTGGTATACATCAACATCTAGTAGTGGTACGCAAGTAACAGCAAAAACTACTTACACTAGAACATCAAATCAAACGTTGTATGCGCATTGGACGAAATCCTCTGTAACCGTAACATTTAATGCTAATGGTGGCAGTGTTGTGGGAACACGTTCAAAAGAAGTTACTATTGGTTCAACCTACGGAGATTTACCAACCTTTTTGAGATCTGGCTACAATTTTGCCGGTTGGTATACATCAGCTACAGGCGGAACTCGAGTTTATTCCACTACAAAAGTTGTTAATAATTCTGATCATACATTGTATGCTAGATGGTATCGTCCTATCCCTACAGCAAACACTTTAACATATAATGGCGAAAGTCAAATAGGGGTTAATTCAGGCACAGGTTACTCACGTTCAGGCACATATACAGCCACAAATGCAGGAACATATAGATGTACTGTATCGCTTTCTTCTCCATCAAATTCGTATTGGAGTGACGGAACAAGGGGAAATAAAACCATAACTTGGACTATAGATCCATATTCGATAGATTTAGAAAACACATCATATACATGGACAGGCAGTTCAACGTATGTTAATAATTATATGATTAGCGGAATTGGAAGTGTGAGATTGACTTATCGTCCTTATAGTTCAAATGTTGGAACGTATTCTTACACAAGTGCGTCATCCACTTCTTCTGGGCAATATAGGATAACTTTATCTAGTAGCAACTTCGAGATAGGTTCGGCAGGCACATTTACAATTAGTAAACGTTCAGTAACTATTCCAACAGCAATTTCAGGATTAGTGTATAATGGGGAAAGCCAAAGAGGTGTGTCAACCGGATCATATTACATATTGTCCGGTACAACCACTGCAACAAATGCCAGAACTTACACTGCTTATGCAAAACTTTCAAACACAACCAACTGCCAATGGTCAAACGGCACAACCTCAAGAAGAACCATCACCTGGACAATCAGTAAATATGGATTAAATGCTGGAGCATATAGTGTTACGTATTCTGGAAGTACGTCATTTAGTAGATATTTAACAGGAGTTAATAGTGAAAGAGTTCTTTTAAATTATACACCATATAGTTCTAATACAGGAAGTTACACATATTCATCTTCATCTTCTATAAGTTCTGGAGAATATTATATAACATTAAGTGACGATAACTATGAAATAGACTCTGCCGGTACATTTACAATTGGTAAATTATCCGTTGCAGTTCCAACTGCAATTACGGGTTTGGTATATAATGGAGAAGAACAAACAGGTGTGTCATATAATCTAACATATTACCGCATAGTTATGGGCACAACCTCTGAAACAGACGCGGGAGATTATTCAGTGTCATTTTATATGGATAACACCAACTACGAATGGTCGAACGGAACAACCTCACAACAAATAAGCGTTTATTGGTCAATAGCACCATATGCATTAACAGTGGGAGCACGTTCTGCTACCTGGAATGGTGGAAATAGTTTTGATATAACAATGTCTGGTGTAAATGACGAAACTGTTCATCTAACAATCAATACATATAGTTCGGATGTTGGAAGTTATACATATTCATCAACATTATCTAGCGGAAGATACACTATATCTTTAACCGATGATAACTATTCTATTGGTTCTGCTGGTACATTCACAATAACTAAGGGAATTGTTGATATTCCAACAGCAATTGTTGGATTGGTGTATAACGGCGAAGAGCAAACGGGTGTTGAAGAAGGTTCATATTATACATTAACAAACAACACCGCAACTGATGCAGATGATTATATTGCTACTGCAACTTTAATAGATCCTACAAACAGTCAATGGTCGGATGGAACAACTGTTAATAAAACCATTTCTTGGTCGATTGATGCATATGGATTAGTTGCTGGTTCTCATTCAGAAATTTGGTCTGGATCGAATAGTTTTGAAAGAACTATATCTGGAGTAAATAATGAAACTATTAATTTAACATATTATGCTTATAGTGGAGATGTTGGAAATTACACATACACAACTTCATCGTCGTTAAGCGAGGGACAATACCGTATATCACTAACAGACTCTAACTATGTTATTGATTCGGCGGGAACATTTGCAATTGAAAGGGCAAGCATTGATATTCCAACTGCTGTTGATAATTTGGTGTACAACGGCAATGTGCAGACAGGTGTTATTGGCGGAGATTATTTTGAGTTAACTAATAACACAGGCACAAATGCAGGAGATTACATTGCAACTGCAACTATAGATGATAATCATATTTGGTCGGACGGAACAACTGAAGATAAAGAAATTGCTTGGTCAATTGCTAGGGCTGAAATTAATATTCCTACTGCTAACACAGGGCTAATTTATGATGGTAGAGAGAAAATGGGTGTAAATGAAGGGGATTATTACACACTTTCTGGTCATAAGCAGACTAATGCTGGAGATTACACTGCTGTTGCTAGTGTTGATAATAATCATATTTGGTCTAATGGTTCAACTGATGATCAATTGATTGATTGGTCTATTGCCAAGGCGCAAGTTAGTGTGCCAACTGCTGTTGAGGGATTAGTGTATAATGGCGAAGAGCAGACAGGTGTTATTGGCGGAGATTATTTTGAGTTAACTAATAACACAGGCACAAATGCTGGAAATTACACTGCAATAGCAACCTTAGATGACAAAAATAATTTCGAATGGGCAGATGGAACAACTGAAGATAAACAAATTGCTTGGTCTATATCTAAAGCGGATGGATCATTTACATTCAATGGTTCTACAATTACATATGATGCAACTAATCACACATTAACTGCTACTAATGTTGTTGGCGGAACAATTGAATATTCAACTGAAGAGAATGGAACTTATTCTTCCGTTCCTCCAACGTTTAAGAATGTTGGAAGCCACACAATTTATGCAAGGCTTGTTGGAGATGATAACCATAATGACGTATCTTCAAAGAGTGCAACACTTGTAATTAATCCATATGAATTGACTATTGACGCATACACAACCGCTTGGACAGGTGCAAGCAGTTATAATAGGGTTGTGAATGGTGTTGGAGGAGAAAGTGTAACTCTTACTTACACTCCTTCAAACACTAATGCTGGAACATTCACTTATCAAAGCGGATCAAATAGTTTCACACTTTCATTAAATAGCAACAATTATGAAGTGGGAACTGCTGGCAATTTGATTCTTGAGTCTGTTGAAATTGAGTTCACAGTAAACGGTTACACAGGAGTGTACGACGGCGATCCACACGGAATTACTATTAATGTTAAAACTCCATCAACAGGTTCCACAATCACATATTCAGAAACATTAAGCGGATCGTACTCTGAAACTCCTATAACAAGAACAGATGCGGGCGAAACAACAGTATACTTCAAGATAAATGCAACAAATTACACTGAGGCAACAGGTAGCGCAAAGATAGTTATATCTAGAGCGCCTATTGATGCACCAACTGCTAGAACAGACCTTGTTTACAATGGCACTCTTCAAACAGGTGTTGAGGCAAACGATGAGTATTACACTATAACAGGTAACACAGGCACAAATGCTAATCAATATACTGCTACACTAACTTTGAAGAGTAACTATATGTGGAGCAATAACTCAACAGACACTCTTCAAATCTCTTGGTCTATTGCAAAATACGGATTGAATGTTGGCGATTATGAGGTCGATTGGGTTTCTAGTGCTAGCAGTTACACTAGAACAGTGGATGGAGTGAACAATGAAGATGTAACTTTAAGTTATATTCCTCATTCTAACAGTGTTGGCGAATATACTTATTCAACCACTGCTGGCGCAGATTTGTATCTAATTAACATAGAAAACACAAATAACTACGAAATAACTTCTGCTGGAACATTCACAATTAGTCCTATTGGAATTGTTTATAATGCTGAGGGTTACACCGGCACTTATGACGAAGAGGGACATAGCATAACTGTTACAGTGACAACTCCAGCAAGCGGATGCACAATTTATTACAGCGAAAATGAGTCATCAGGCTACACTCAAGCAAACATATCAAAAACTGATGCTGGAACCTACACTATCTACTTTAAAATAGAGGCGGACAACTATGAAACTGCAACGGGTAGCGCAACTATTCAAATTAATCGAAAAGAAATCGCAATTCCTAAGGCAAACACAGGTCTAGTTTATGACGGAACATTAAAAGTTGGTCTAAGCGAAGGCACGGGTTACACTCGTTCGGGTGATTATCAAGAAACCAATGCTGGAACTTACACAGCAATTGCAGTTCTAGACAAAAACTATATTTGGGAAAACGCAAAAACTGAAAATAAGGAAATTGAATGGACTATTGAAAGGGCATCTATTGATATTCCTACTGAAAATAAAGGTTTAGTATACACCGGTAAATCTCAAGTTGGTGTTGATCCTCATCCAAATAGTTACTACACTATTGAGGGTAACACAGGAATTAATGCAGATGATTACGTTGCAATTGTTAGTCTAGATAACAACCACAAATGGTCAGACGGAAATGTTGAAGATAAAAAAATTCGTTGGTCTATCGCTAAGGAAGGTTTAACAGTCACAGCAGACGATAAATCTATGAATTATGGCGACAATGCTCCAAGTTACACATATTCTGCAAGCGGATTTGTTAATAATGAAACCAATTCAGTATTGTCAGGTTCAGCAGTGTATACAATAAAAGACGACACAAGCACAATTTCTAATGTGTCAACTGTCGATGCGGGAACTTACACTATTGAAATTAGTGGGCTAACTTCAAATAACTATGAAATTTCATTTGAAGACGGTACGTTAACAATCAATAAACGCAACATTTCGGCTTGCGATATCAAATTGTCACAATATAGTTACAACTTCGACGCAACAGAACATAAACCAACCGTTTCTCTAAGCATAGACGGAAAGGCTGTTGACGAATCTAACTATGAGGTTACGTATTCAGATAACGTCTATCCGGGCACTGCAACTGTTACAGTTACTGCAACAGAGGATAGCAACTTAACAGGTTCAGACACAGTTAACTTCACAATCATTGAGGTTAGTTACAATATTATCTATGAAACTAATGGCGGAAACGAAATTGCGAATGACACATACACAATTAAAACAAATGACCAAACTATAATGACACTTAAAACTCCAACTCGCTCAGGGTATTCATTCGCGGGATACACAATTGTTACTAACTCACAAAATAGAGATAGCACAATCTCTGGTAAAAATTTAACCACGTTAACAATTCCTGCAAAAGCATACGGCAATATCACGGTTGAAGCACATTGGGAAGTTGAAATTACAATTGAAGTTGTTGGAAACAAAACCGGAAATACGTTTGAAATTATTGGCGGGTCAAATACTATCACAACTAGTGGACGTCACTCAGTTCCAGAGGGCAGTGAGTTGACATTTAACACTACATTGATTGCAGACGATTCTTCAAGCAGTTATCAATTGTTCTCAATCTATATTGATGATGAACTTGTTAGAACAGTTTCATCAAAGAATAACGAAAATGACCATTATCAATTGTCTTCATATTATGCAATAAATAAGGCTTGCACAGTTAAGTTAGAGTTTAAAGATGCTAATGAGTTAACTGTTATCACTGAAGAAGAATATGCAATCGACACTGAAGTGGTTATCGATGGTATAAGTGATGGCAATGTTTACGCCACTGACGCAGACATTAATGTTTCAATCACTTTAGACACTTCATCAATTGCAACTGGACCTAACGCATATATTGGTTTCACTTATGTGATGAATGGAGAAACACAAAGTTCGTATAATGGTGGTGATGATAATATTAAACAAGATCTTGACGGAACAAGTGGCGATGTTTATGCTTACACGTTCACAGGAGATAAAGGCATAACTGAAATTCACGTGTTAGTTCGTGAAGTTGTAAATGTCAATATTAACACAACGAATCAAAGCGTTACAGCATTGTCTTTAACAAGTGTGGATAATTTCACAAGGCAAATTGCAATTAATGAGAGCGATAATTATCAATTGTATGTTGGCGAGTGGAAGATTAAAATAACAACGAGTGGCAATGCAGATAAAGGAGCTGTTATCAAAAACATTTTCGGCGAAGGAAAATATCGTTATGATACCGAAACCAAAACTTACTACTATATTGTTGAATCGCAACAATCATCAACATAGTTAAAAAAGAGAGTTTAACACTCTCTTTTTTTGTTGTATAAAAAACACAAAAAAATATTAAAAAATTTCAAAATAAAAACGTAAAAAAATATTAAATAAAATTATTTAAAATTAATCTAAAATTATTAAAAAAAATTAAAAACAATAGTTTAAACTATTTTAAATATTTAATATCATATAAATATAGGTATTCGCTTGGAGCGGTGTAGGTAGATTTGTAGGTTGAAAAAATGGATTTTTTTATTTCACTCAAGTTTATTTTGTGTTCGCCAATTTTTAGCATTGTGCCAACAATATTTCTAACCATTTTATATAAAAATCCGTTGCCCGTTATGAAAAAATCTAGTTTGTTGTTTTTTAATATCAATTTTGCTTTATAGATTGTGCGAATGGTGGAGTTTACATCATTTCCGCTAGATTTAAAACCTAAAAAATCGTGCGTTCCAACAATAAGTTTAACAAATTTTTTCATTGCTTTTATATCTAAATCTGGGCTAATGGTTAACCTATTTGTGTGAAGCGGATGAACAAAATTTGATAGATACATTTTGTATAGATATGTTTTTTTCTTGTTTGCTTTGCGAACGTGAATATTTGAAACAATCACATCTAAAACTTTTATATCTGTGGGCAAAATTCCGTTCATTGAGCGAACAAATTTATTTTTATCAATGTTTTTTTCCGTTTCAAAATTTATTGTTTGCTTATATGCGGAAACTTTTGCATCCGTTCGTCCACTTCCAACAATTTCAATTTTTTCTTTTAAAATTACACTAAGTGCTTTTTCAATCTCTCCTTGAATTGTTGGTTTGTTATTTTGGCGCTGAAATCCATAATAATTTTTTCCGTCGTACGTTATCGTCATTAAATATTTCATAAAAAAATTATAATAAAATTTTAAAATTTAATCAAATAAATATACCAACCACCCTAAAATTAGTTTTCATATTGATATTTTATAAAAATTTAATTAAAAAAATTAGATATTATAGTAAAGCGCTTTTGAAACTAGCATAATAAATAAAAAAAGATATATTTTTCTTAAATTTAGTTTTTTTTAAAAATTTTTTCTTAATTTTATATTTTATTTATTTTTTAACCAAATTTATAATTTAGCGCTTGAACAACTTAATATGTTTGATTAATTTTTTAAAATTTATTATAATAAAATTGTGTAATGAAATAATGTTACTTAAATGAAAATTAAACTTTAAAAGGGGAAATATGAAAAAAGTTACAGTAGACGGAAACTATGCTGCTTCAAACATTGCATATATGATGAATGAAGTTGCTATGATATATCCAATCACACCTTCAAGCCCTATGGCTGAAAATTGTGACCAATTTGTTTTTGAGAACAAAAAAAATATATTCAATTCAACCTTAACTCTTCGCGAGATGCAGAGCGAGGCGGGAGTTGCTGGCGCAGTGCACGGAAGTTTAATGGCAGGCGCGAAAACCACCACGTTCACTTCAAGCCAAGGGTTGCTACTTATGATTCCAAATATGTATAAAATTGCAGGCGAGGGTCATCCGTGCGTATTTTACGTGGCAGCGCGCGCTGTGGCAACGCACGCATTGAGCATATTTTGCGATTATGGCGATATTTATGCTTGCTTGAAAACGGGATTTAACATTGTGAATTGTTCGAGTGTGCAAGAGGTCAACGATATAGCAATTGCGTGCGAACTAGCAAGTTTGCGCTCACACATTCCATATATTTGTTTCTTTGACGGATTTAGAACCAGCCACGAACTCAACACAATCTATTTAACCGAACTAGAAGATTTAAAAAAGATTGTCAATTTCACAGATATAACCAACTTTAAGCGCGAGGTAATGAATAATTTTTCGCCATTTTCAGCGGGAACTAACCAAAATCCAGACGTGTTTATGCAAAATAGGCTTCGTTCACTTGAAAAATATAAGTCTGCAATTGATGATTTCAAATATGCTCTTCGTCGCCAAGAGATAATCACAAATAGGCATTACGATACAATAGAGTATTACGGCAAACCAAATGCAAAAAATGTTGTTGTTGCAATGGGTAGCGCTAGCGACGTTTTGATTATGGCTGAAAAGCAATATAATGGCGACGTTGGTATTATAAAAGTTAGAATGTTAAAACCATTCGATGAGGAAAATTTTATAAGGAAACTACCTAAAAAGGTTAAAAATATTACAATTTTAGAGCGCAATATTGATATGAATGGAGTGGACACATTATCCTCATACGTAATGTCCGCATTGCAAAAACATAAAATCATTGCAAACACCTATTCAGGCTCATATGGTCTTGGCGGAAAAGAGTTCACACCAGATATGGCGATGAGTGTGTTTGATAATATGATAGGCAGAAAAAAGGACAACTTCACAGTTGGAATTTACGACGACGTCACACAAACAAACCTAGAAGTAAACGAAAAATTTAACGATAAACTTTCTAATTTCACTATGCGCGTGTATGGGCTTGGGAGTGACGGAAGCGTAAGTTCAGTAAAAAACACAATCAAAATTTTAGGCGACGCAACCACAAGTTACGTGCAAGGTTATTTTGATTACGACTCTAAAAAGTCAGGAAGCCTCACAATTTCACATATGAGGTCAAGTTTCCTTCCAATAAACGCGCCATTTAATCCGCAAAAAGTGGATTTGATGATGTGCAACAACGTTGGATTTATTGAAAAGTATGATATGACTGCCTGCCTAAAGAAAAACGGCATTATGATATTAAATTCACATTACGATTTTGAAACATTAAACAAAATTATGCCAAACAAAATGAAGCACGATATTGTTGAAAAAAACATTAAATTATACACTGTTGACGCAAACGAAATTGCAAAAAAATATGGTCTTGGCGCTAAAATTAACACTGTTATGCAAACAATTCTATTTAAGGTAAGCGACCTTCTTCCGTTTGACACTGCGATGAACGAAATCAAAAATGCAATTGTAAAGTCGTATATGAAAAAAGGTCAAAAGATAGTGGATGCAAACCTAAATGCAATTAAAGAGGCGGAAGACAAGTGCGAGTTGGTGGACACAAGTAAACTAACACTAAACGAAACCCCTGTTTGCAAAGTTATGCAGTCAGATTACTATGAGGAAATTATTGTTCCAACCTCAAATCAAGAGGGCAACGATATTCCTGTTAGCAAGTTTGATGAACGCGGAAGAATGCCAACCGACACAACCAAGTTTGAAAAACGCGCGCTAGCAACCGAACTTCCAAATTGGATTAGCGAAAAGTGCATTCAATGCGGTAGATGCACTATGATTTGCCCGCACGCAGCAATTAGACCTGTGATTTTTAGTGATAAGCAAAAAGTTCCAAAAACGTTTACGAGTAGAAAAGCATTCATCACAGAAGGCAATTATAGAATGCAAGTTAGCACTCTTGACTGCACAGGCTGTGGAGTGTGCAGTGAAATTTGCCCTGTGAAAGCATTGATTATGACAGAGAGCGATAAAATCCGCGATAAAGAGATTGCAAACGAAGAATTTTTGCTAACTCTTCCTCAAATTACACCGTTCACTCCAAACACTGTTAAAGGTGTGCAGTTTAAAAAGCCATATTTTGAGTTTAGTGGCGCGTGTGCAGGTTGCGGAGAAACTCCTTATATCAAACTTGCCACTCAACTGTTTGGCGATAGAATGTTGATTGCAAATGCCACGGGTTGTTCGTCAATCTATGGCGGAACATATCCAACTTGCCCATATAGCAAAGATAAACAAGGATTTGGCCCAAGTTGGGCAAACTCGTTATTCGAAGATAACGCAGAATTCGGCTATGGCATAGCGGTTGCAAGAAGGGCAGAGAGAAATAGATTTATTAGCGAACTAAAAAATAAAGAGTTTAGCGCACCTATTAAAAAATTGATTGCCCCATTTATTGAAAACAGCGAAAATCACGAATATAACAAAGAATTGATATTAAAATTAAAAGATTATAAGCGCGGTCACATTATAAAAGGCGATGATATCTATTTGTTTGACAATCTAGCATTAATCACGAGCCCAAGCGTGTGGATAATTGGCGGAGATGGTTGGGCATACGACATCGGTTTTGGCGGACTTGACCACGTGGTTGCAAGTGGCGAAAATGTTAATATTCTAATTTTGGACACTGAAGTTTATTCAAACACAGGCGGTCAAACAAGCAAGTCAACTCCGCGTGGGGCAAGCGCAAAATTCAATCTAACGGGTAAAACAACAAAGAAAAAAGACCTTGCTAGTATGCTTATGACGTATAAAGACGTGTACGTTGCCACCGTTTCAATGGGTGCAAATCCAGACCAGTGCGTAACCGCCTTTGTTGAGGCAGAAGAGTTTGACGGACCAAGTGTGATAATTGCTTATTCTCCTTGCATCTCTCACGGCTACGATTTAAGAAAAGGTCCAAAACACGCGTTTGATTCAGTAAAAAGCGGGTATAACACATTATTTAGATATAATCCTAACGCGGATGAACCAATGCACGTTGATAGTTTCGAGCCAACGATGAATTATTCTGAATTTTTAGATAGCGAAAACCGCTTCTCAATTTTATCTAAAATGAACGCAAATAATAAAGACGAACTTTACATTGAAAGTGAAAAAGACGCAACAAATAGGCGCCACACCTATCTAAATCAACAAAAACTAAACAAAAATAAAAACTAAAAAATAGCAAATTCACTTTGCTATTTTTTCTATGCCAAATTTATAATCTTACACTTATGTTAGTTGTGTTGTTTACTTTTTGTGGTTTAATTTTATTTTTCATCATTTCTTGCCTCCACGTCTGGGGTTCCCCGCAAGACATCGTCGCAGTGGGGTGGTGCTCTGGGAGGTGGCAACGGAGTGTAACGCAGTTGACGGAGAGGTAGACTTAGTAACACATTACATTAGTTTTGATTTGTTGGATTCGTAGAGGTTGTAGATATAAGATTTTGTTATATTGTATTTTTTTTGAATTAATTTAAATGCGTCAGTTTTTGTGTTAGATTTTAATAAGATTTTGAGTTCTTTTAATAGAGTTTCATCGTCTGCTTTAGTTTCTTCTTTAGTTGGTTGTTCAACAACTATAACATATTCGCCTTTTGGTTCATCAATTTGAGCGGGGAGAGTGAAAAACTCAACTTTTTCGTGCATTTTAGTGAGTTCACTTGCAATTGCAACTTTTACGTTTCCAAGAAAGGAGTAAAGAGAAGAAAGGTCTTTATTTATATTATATTTTGAAGAGTAAATTATCTTAGTTCCAACAAAATTTTTTATAGATTCGAGCGCTGATTTCAACTCTTTATTTTTCTCACTTAAAAAACCAAAAAATGCAAATTTGCTTGCATCAAAACCACTTAAGATAAGTGCGCTAAGCCCAGCATTTGCGCCTGGAACAACAGTAAAAGGCAGGTCATTTTCAAGCAATTTTTTTGTTAGAATTTGCCCAGGGTCAGAGATAACGGGCATACCCGCATCCGAGATAACTGCCACATTTTTTCCATCTTTTAATAGTTTAATAATTCCGTCCGCGCTATTTGTTTCATTAAACTTGTGATAGGCAATAGTTTTTGTTGAAATATAATAATGATCTAGTAAAATTTTAGAGTGCCTAGTATCTTCGCAGGCAATTACGTCGCACTCACGCAAAACATTAATAGCACGTATGCTAATATCTTCTAAATTTCCAATTGGTGTTGCCACAAAATATAACATAATGTTATTATAACGAAAATAGATATATTTGTAAAGAAAAAGGAAATGCGATTGGCATAAATTTTCTAAACAAGCAATATAAATATTTTTAAGATTTCGTTTCAAATTAAGATTTTTACACTAATTTTGTTTTACCTCTTGACAAGTTTCGTTTGTATGATAAAATAAACAACATCGGAGGATTGGATGGATTCAAGTTTAGAGAAAAAAATTATAAATCTGAAAGAAAAAAGTGTTAGTGAACTTGCAAAATTGTTTCACTGCAGAGAGGATGAGATTTGCTTATCTGATTACATTGCTAGAAAAACGAGCGACACAGTTTGCCCATACAAAGTTATAATGGGTTATGCAAATTTTGAGGACTCTTTAGTTGCAGATTTAGGAAAATTAGAGGTTGTTGTAGGAAAAGAAACGTTAGAAACTAACGCGCAAAATCAGCGAATTTATTTAGGCATTAATTTATATCGTTCTAAGATAAAGGATTTAAAAAATTTAAAAGTTGTTTTCGGCACATTTAATGCGTATGGAACACAAATTAAGTCGCTAGCAAAAGTGAAGTTTTTAGGCAGTGGATTAATGCTTACAGGCACACAAATTCAAGATTTAGGCGCATTAAAAGAGGTTAATGGTTCGCTTTGGATTGAAGAAACGAACATAAAATCTCTTGGACATTTAGAGATTGTAAGTGATGAGATTTTTGCAAGAAAATCAAAACTTGAGGACGTCGGCAATTTAAGGCAATTTGGTTCGCTATTTTTGGGAGGAGATAACACAAACATTGAAGCCCGCATAACTTCATTTAGAAAAGAAGTTAAAGATTTAAGAGCATCTATCCAAACAATCAATAATCATATTGCAAACAAAAAAGCAAAAGGTAAAGGCGATATATCTCGCCTAAGTTACGATGATAGAAAATTTATTAAAGACGGCGAAGAAATGAGCGAGTTTTTTGAAGAAAGGATAAATTCTAATTTAAGACAAATAAGTTTGTTAAAAAGCAAACTTAATGATAATTATGTTTCTATTAGACAATTATTCGAAGATAATTTTATAAAATCCGCAAGTGGTTTTAAAAGAAGAGAAATAAACCTTTCAAACGATTAAAAAATTAAAAAAATGGACTATTTTAATTTGTGTTAATTTAGTCCTTTTTTATTCTTTATTTTTTGTAACACGAACTCCAGGTCGCGCATTTTTCACTGCTTCTGCTAGCACTAAGTACGCCTCTTTGTCGCCATTAAAAACGAATTTTAGTCTTTTTATTTCCATATTGTATTTTGAACAAAGTGTGATGAGTTCAACCGAACGAGATGCCAAATGCACAATGTAAAATCTACCTTTATCTTTTATAAGTTCGCTTGTTTTTTTAATTATATCCTCTAATGTTGCCTCAATTTCGTGGCGCGCTATTGCAATTTCGCGCTTTTCATTGATTTTGCTTTTTTCATTCACTTTTTGATACGGTGGATTGCAAATTATAACGTCTGGATTGCGAGGGAAATCACTAGATTTTAAATCTTTTAAGTTGCAGTTAAAAATCTTACTGCGCCTTTTTAAATTGTTAAATTTGATATTTTCCTCAATGATTTCGCACAAATCTTTTTGAATTTCGTTGAAATATAGGTGCGAAAAAGCACAATTTGAATACGCATAAAGGCTAATAACTCCACTTCCAGCGCAAAGTTCCAACACGTCGTCACTATGCTTAATATTGCAAAATTTGGCGAGCATTATTGCGTCTTGCGTGAATTTGTATAGATTGTCCGATTGGTAAATTGAAACGTTGTTTGGGAAGTGCTCTAATTTAAAGTTGTCAAACTTAGGCATAAGTCCACCTCGGTATAGAGAAATTCAATTTACCCGGGAATGTGCAAACATTCACGCTAAATGAAACGTTGTTTGGGAAGTGCTCTAATTTAAAATTGTCAAACTTAGGCATACACGCACCTCAATTGACTCAAATTAAGAAGATTTTTCATAATTTTTCCTTTGTTTATTTTTTATTTAGTTTAAAAGTTATTTCAGATAATGGGTAGGTTTTTATCTCAGTTGTATCTTCATTAGAAAACTCAACTTTAATAATTTCACGCAATATGTCAGTTGAAGTAACCTTGCCTTCGCCGTCTGGAGTTTTCACAATGCTACCAACGCGTGGCATAAGTTTATTCATTTCGCTATAATACTCATCTTCATATTTTAAGCAACACAAAAGTCTACCGCACATTCCATTAATTCGCGTTGGATTGAGAGTTAAATTTTGATTTTTTGCCATTTTAATGCTCACCTTGTCAAAATCAGATAAATACAATTTGCAACAAGTAACTCGCCCACACATTCCAATCGCGCCAAGCATTTTCGATTCGTCGCGGTTTCCAATTTGGCGCATCTCAATTCGCGTTTTATATTTTGCACCTAAAACTTTTATTAGTTCTCTAAAGTCCACGCGCGTTTCAGACGTGTAGTTTACAATCAGTTTTGACCTATCTAAATTGGTTGAAATAAACCCAATCTTCATATCAAGCCCGTTATCCGAAGCAATCTTTTTAATTTCGGGAAGTAGGGTGCGAGTGTATTTGCAATTTTCGCAATTTTTTAAAATGTCATCTTTAGTTGCAACGTGCACAAAACTTGCCAAATCTAACTCTAAATTTTTTGTTTTTCCCTTAATTGTTCCAAGTTCAAGACTGCCAGAGTGTGAAATCACAACTTGAGTTTTTGGCTTAATATTTTCTTCCGTTTCAATTCTAACTGACACGGGGGTGTTGTTTAGTAATACTTCTATTTGCATAAAAATTTCTCCTGAAGAATTTTGAATAGTAAATTATCTAATACATAAGTAAAATTCACATTTGCATTTACATATTTATATGCCTCATCGATGTGTGGCAAAATTTTAATGACCGCTTTATCGTTATACTTTAGTTTTAAAGTAAGGATTTTATTTTTATCGAATTTTTTAGGTGTTAAAATATCTAAAAAAATGTCCATCAAACAACTAAAAAAGAGTGATTTATCTTTAATTTCAAGGCTAGATACCACACTTGATATATCCGCAGTTGTGTTCAAATTTTCAAGAAGGTTGAAAACTTGATTTAACGTGTTTGAATAATCATTATTTGTAACTAAATTTATACTTTCTGTTAGGTTAAAATCTTGATTTAAGACGGGTTCAATATTGATATTTTCTTTCTTTAGTTCGTTAGAAATCAATTTTTTATCACTAAGAGAAATAGATGAAACAAACACTTTGTTTAATCTGCTTAAAATAGTTGGCAACAATTTAGATATTTTATTCGTTGTGAAAATAAACACAGTGCTATCATTTGGTTCTTCTAGCGATTTTAATAGTTTGTTTTGCGCGGTTTCGTTTATAACGTCCGCATTAAAAATGATTAAAACACGCGTTTTGGATTGCACAGGTTTAGTTGAAATCAAATTCACAATTTTTGAAATATCTTCAACCTTAATGCTATCTTGCTCGATTATCGTCAAATCTGGGTGGGATAAACTTTTAAACTGCAAGCAAGCAGGGCATTTTCCGCAAAACGAACCATTTTCACACAATATCTCGCCAGCACGCGTTAGTGCTATCTCTTTATTCAAAAATGAGTCTAACGAATAAAACAAGTATGCGTGATTGTCCGTCAGGCGCAAAGATTTATAGCAATTAGTGTTCTTAATGCAGTCCAGCATACGTATATTATAACATAATAAATAACAATTTTCAATTATTTATTAAAACTTTTGACTTTATCTTTCATAGGTGTTAAAATAAACTAGGAGACCAAAATGAATAAAACTAGAAAAACTTTTATGCTTACAGGTGCAATTTTATCTATTGTTGAAGCGGGTGTTTTGATTTTGGTAGGTCTTATTCTTTTCGGTGCGTCAAATATGGTAACAACCGGAATGGTTAGCGAAATTATTGCAAGTGACCCAACAATTGGCGAAGTTGCAGAAGAAGAATTGCAAGCAATGGTTCAACTAATCCAAATGATGTTCAATGTTATGGCTTTTTATGTTGTTGCACTTGCTATTGCAACAATTCCTGTGGCTATAAAAGTTATGAAAAACACAGGTAACAACAATAAAGGCGCAATCATCGCGCTTCTAGTGCTTTCAATTTTCACTGCAAATAACATCACTTTTGCATTTATGATTGTTGCACTTTGTTTGAAAAACAAACCAGTTGAAGTTGTTGAAGCACCAGAAGAAACTGTAGTTGTGTCAAACGAATAAATTGATTAAAAAATTAAGGAAGAAGTTGTTTTCTTCCTTTTTTATTGCTTTTATTTAGTTTAGATTGTAATTAATTTTTCAACAATTTTAAAATGATTTAAAACAAATAAAGCATAAAATTATGCTTTAATTTTGTTTATTTTAAATTGCATAACACCAGCAAGTGTTTTTATTACTGCAACATCGCCAACCTTTTTATCCATAAGTCCAGCGCCGATAGGAGAAGTGTTGCTAATTAGTCCTTTTAGCGGGTCAGAATCGGTGTCACCAACAATTTTATATTCAAAATCTTGTTTGGTTTGCAAATTTGTAACACTAACCTTGCAACCAATACCAACCTTTTTGGTGTTAATCTTTTTAGGGTCGATAACTTCGGCAGATTTAAGTTTTGTTTCTAAATCAAAAATTTCTGCTTCAACTTGCGCTTGCTCGTCACGCGCTAACTCGTATTCGCTATTTTCACTCAAATCGCCATAACTTCTTGCTTCTGCGATTTTGTTTGCAACTTCTTGCCTTTTGACGGTTAAAAGATAGTTTAATCTTTCCTTAGTTTTATTATAGCCCTCAGGGGTCATAAAGTTTTTTTCTTCCATATTAGCCTCCAATAAATAGAGCGACGTTGCTCGCTCTAAAATTTTATTTTGTATGATATGATTATATCTATAATTTTATGCAAAGTCAAACAAAAATGTTAAATTTTAAAACATTCTTCAAAAGGTTTTTTCACTAATTCATCCTTACATATTCCAATCATCACGCACTCGCGATTTTTTAATGTGTTCACTGCCATTTTACCAGCAGTAATACCATAGCGCCTATCGTAGGCACAGGGCGAACCACCGCGCTGAATATAACCTAAAATGTGTGGTCGCATTTGTATTTTGCATTCATTTTGTAGGGTAGAGGCAAGCGAGGTTGTGTCCGCACAGTCCTCCAAAACCAACACAATCGGCGGGCAAGTTTTTTTATTTTTAACCTGGTTGACTTTTTTTATTAAATCTTTAAGGTCAAAATCCTTGTCTTTAACCACCAAATTAGTGTCGACAGCCTCGGCAACGCAGTTTATAAGGTCGGGGCAATCTCTACCCATAATTTTAATCACCGCGCCGTAATTAAATGCATTTAGGCTATCTAAAATATTGTCTATTGCATTGACTATGTTGTTTGTTGCAGTGTCGTAACCAAGAGTGTAGGAAAAATTTAGGTCGTTATCAATAGTGGCAGGAATTGCAACCACGTTTACTCCCGCATCTCTAAGAGAAATCGCACCGCGCAAACTTCCATCTCCGCCAAGCACGATGAGTCCGTCAAAATTGTTGGCTTTTAAGTTTTTTACCGCGCGATTGATATACACTTTTTGCATAAACCTAGGGCTTCTTCCCGATTTCAACACACTTCCACCGCGATTTATTCGCCCAGACAAAAGTGAATAGTCAATTTTTATAAATTTGTTGTCAATCAGTCCGTCATAACCACCAATTGCGCCAAAAAGTTCGATGTTTTTATTTTCGCACTCTTGATAGGCACCAAATATGGCAGAATTCATACCAGGTGCATCGCCACCACTTGTTAAAATTGCCAATTTTTTAATCTGCATACTTTCTCCTTTACACTTAAAAACAATTTGCATATACACTTAAAACAATTTGCATAAACTAAGTTAAATCAAAATTTACAACTTAAAAAAATATAAAAAATTTAAAAATTATTAAAAAACACAATAAAATTCATTAAAATTTGTAAAAATTATGATAAATTTTATATTTTTTTATTATTTTATACCAATATGTTGCAAAACAAACTCACTAAAAACAACGTTTTCAACAAAATCGCTAGGCTTGAAAATGCAAGTGTGGAAAAGATTGAAGTCATAAACGTGCTTATCAAGCAACACAGGGGTAGGAATATTTAGCGCAACACACACATCTTTTAGCATATCAAAAAATGTGGACGATTTTTCATCAATTTCAACCGTCTTTTGTTTGATTATATGGTCGTGACTCATCACTTTTCCCCAAATCTTAATCATAGTACTATTTTAAATAAAAGTTTAAAAAAAATCAAATAAAAATGTGTTTAATTTGTTATTTTTTGTGTTTTTATTTATTCAAAATATAAATGTAAATTTTTAAACCAAAATACCAATTTGATTTTACAAACGATTAGTTTATTTGGGCTATCTTTAAATCAATTTTATAAACTACCACTTTAATTTGTTTTAACATAAAATTAGTAACAAAAACTAAATTAATTTTACTTACTCTTATTTTATTTGACATTTTGTTTTTATTTTGATATATATAAACTATGAGTGAATTAGTTTCAACCAAATATGTTGATAGTTACGATATAAATGTTTTAATGGATGCATTCAGAGAGAGTTTTGCCTCTTTGAACGTCTTTAAAACTCTTAAGCCAAAAATGAAAGTGTTGATTAAAGTAAATTTGCCAGAGAGTGCAAATCAAGATAGTGGATTAGTAACAAACCCGCTTGTCACTTGCGCGCTAATCAAAGTGCTTAATGAAATGGACATTGATTGTGTGATAGCAGATAGCCCTATGCGTGGTTATTCAATAAATAAAATGGATGAATTGTATTTTGAAACGGGTATGTTATCAATTGCAAACCAAACAAAATGCGAGTTAAATCACAACCTAAAGACTTTTAAAATAGAAATACCTAATGGTGTAAAAGCAAAGTCACTTGAATTATTAGATGTTATAAACGACGTGGATGCAATTATAAATGTTGGTAAAGTGAAAATGGATAACCGCCTTGGATACCTTGGTGCAACAACTAATCTTTTCGGGCTTGTTCCAGGCGAGATTAAATATGAAATTTTAAATAGGTTAAGTAAACAAAAAGATTTTTCTAATTTCTGCATTGATATTGCTGAGGCTATTAAAGAAAAGTTGGTGCTAAATGTGTTGGATGCAATTGTAACTCTCGAAAAGGATTACACTCAGCGCCTACTATACTGCATTGCGATTAGCAAAGACCCTTATAGTTTGGATTCTGTTATGCAGGACATTTTGTCAATCAACAAATCAAAGGGAATTTTAAAAGAGGCAGAGAGTAGAGGTCTAATTGATTTAAGCGAACAAATCAAAGTTGTTGGAGATGAAATTGAAAAGTTTAAATTGGAAGATTTTGCTTTATCAGAAATTGATGATTCTAAAAACTTACACAAAAATAAACGCAAACTAAAAAAATATTTTATAGACCACCAAAAACGAGTTGCTATAGATGATAAAACTTGTAAGGGTTGCGGAGTGTGTAGCAAAATTTGCCCAACAGGTGCAATAGTTATGAAGTATGATAAAAATGGCGAACTATATGCGCACGTGGATTACTCAAAATGCATTTTCTGCTTTAAATGTCACACCGCTTGCCCGTATAATGTTGTTGAAATGATAGAACCAAGAAAGTACAAAAAAACACACAATAAAATAGAAAAATTTAATATAGAAAAAAATAATTAATTGTGAAAACTTTTAATTATTTTTTAATAATTTTTTAAATTTTGCATTATTTATTAATTTTTTTAAAAAAATAATTAATTTTTTATAAATTTTGATTTATTATTTAGGTTTTTATTAATTTTTATTAATAATTTTTATTTTTTTATTATTTAATTATTATTTAAAGTTGCCTATATTATAGTGATTTTCTAATTTAATTTTAATTTTTTAATATTTTCAATAAAAATTTTTAAAAATTTTAAATTTTTGCTATATTTTTCAAAAAAAATTATGATTTTATTGATATTTTTTAATTTTTTAAATATTTTTTATTATTTTTCATAAATTTTAGGTTTATTTTATTATTAATTAATTTTATAGTTTTAAAAATTTAGGTATAAATATAAATTATTTTTGCAAAATATTTTAAGAGGTAAATTATGAGATGGGTGGCATTTTTATTAACTTGTTTAGGTGGAATAAATTGGTTGATGATAGGTGCATTGCAATATGATTTTATAGCGGGAATTTTTGGCACGCAAGCAAATGTTTTTAGTAGAATAATTTATGTGATTATTGGTGTTGCAACTGTGTATATTTTAATTGTAACAGTTTTTTCAAAGGGTAAATTAAAACTATTTGGCTATAAGAAAAAGAAAGCACCAAAACGTGAAGAACTAGAAGATTTTTAACTTAAGACAAAAAGGATAAAAAATAAAAATTTTAATAACTTTTTAAAAGATTAATTTGTAACTAAATTAAAAAATTATATTTACGTAAATAATAAAGAAAGCGAGTAGTAACACTCGCTTTAATTTTTATTGTTAAAATTGAATTAATAAATTAAATTGCAAAATTTTTTAGTTGATTTTAACTGTGCCGTTATCGCATTTGTTTCCCCAAGAGTCGATAAGTTTATCGTCTTTAAACACGCAAACAATTTCGCAGTGGTTAGCGCATTTAGGACAGTCAAATCCCGTGGTTCTGAATTTAATGTCTGCAACGTCGAAAGAAAAGTCCTTTTCAATGCCTGATTTTTTAGCAAGCACTGCCACACCAAACGCGCCCATTAAATGTCCGTTTTTATCAACTATAACTTCGTGGCCAACCGCATCTTCGAATGCCTTTTTAACACCAACATTTTTGCTAACACCACCTTGGAAAACGATAGGTGGGCGGAATTTTTTGCCTTTACCAATATTGTTTAGATAGTTTGTTACAACTGCCTTACATAGCCCTGCAATAATGTCCTCTTTGCTGTGACCGATTTGCGCTTTATGAACTAAATCACTTTCTGCAAACACTGTGCAACGCGCGGCGATATTAGTAGGGTGTTGAGATTTTAAAGCAATTTCGCCAAATTCTTCGACAGTTACACCAAGCCTGTGTGCTTGTGAAGATAAAAACGAACCTGTGCCAGCAGCACATAGAGTGTTCATAGCATAATCTGTTACATAACCATTTTCAATTATGATGATTTTAGAATCTTGACCGCCTATTTCAAAGATTGTGTTAACGTCAGGATGCAGGGTGGTGGTGCCAACTGCGTGCGCTGTTATTTCATTTTTAACAACGCTTGCATTAGTCATAACACCGATCAATTTTCTAGCGCTTCCTGTTGTTCCAACCGAAACAATTTTTATATCTTTATCTTTAAGTTGATTTTCAAGCACTTTTAATAACCTTTTAACCGCACCCATAGGGTCGCCCTCAGTCCAAAGATACTCACTTGCAACAATGTTTAAATCTTCATCAATAACAACACCTTTTGTTGAAATTGAACCTATATCTATTCCTAAATATCCTTTCATAATTTCCTTTATCCTTTTTTCTTAGTTGATAGCATATCGTAGAATGCTTCTAATCTCGTTTTAATACCTGTTTCGCTGGTTTGCGAGTCGAAACTAAAATATAAGATCGGCACTTTGTAGTCCTTACTAATATTTTGCAAAACAGTTTGCGCGTTTAATTCTGGTGTGCAACCAAAAGATTTCACTTGAATAATTCCGTCCAAACCATTTTTTGCATATTTTAAGACTTCCGCAACAGTGTAATTTGCAGTTGCGCCGATGTTAAATTTAACATATTTTTTGCCATATTTTCGCGATTCTTTATACTTGCTTTTAATAATGCTGTTTGTTAAATTCATTTCTCTATGTACTTCTATGTGCATTTTTTCGAGTTCTTTTTCCATAAAGTAATTGCTGTATGGCTCTTGAACGGTGTAATAATCGCCAACAAGTCCCACTCTAATTGGGTGCTTTGGCTTGTTTATCTCAACGGACATTATCTTTTTTAAATACTCTTTTTTTAGTTTTTTGTATTCTTTACTATTTGTTGTTTCATCTAGTTTTTTCTTAAACTCAGAAAACAAATCTTCCATTTCATTTTCGCGAATTTCAAAACCTGCATTTTTTCGAATGAAATCCTCAATTTTATCTATTGTTTTTATTATGTCAATCGTTGTTGGAATTGTTTTTGCAACTTTTATTAATGACAAATTTGGATTAACTATTTTTAAATTTTGTATTATTGACTTAGGCGAGCGAAAATTGATTTCCGCCATATTGAAAAATTTAAAATCATAACCTAAATCGCGAAGTATTTTTTCTTCAAGTTCGCCGTAAAAGTTAAGTCTACAACTGCCATAAATCTGCATAAGGCAGTTTGCGCCATTTTCTAGCGCTTCAATGTGGCAACCTAGGCAGTACTTAAATGGCACACAAACAAAATCTGGACTATTTAAACTTCCAACTTCTAGGGTGTGTTTTGTGATGGGTGGGGGAGTCATATACTTTACGTCAAATCCATTTTCAAATAAATATCTAAATGCGCACGAATAACTTCCCCATTGTGGGAAACACGCTATTATTTCTTTATTCATTGTTATTATTCCTTTTGTAATTTAAAATGTCAGTAAAACTTTCAAGCCTTGTTTCAAGTCCTGCCGAACCATCTTGCGCATCTATTGTGAGAGTGATGAGTGGAATGTCTTTATAGTCTCGCACCATCATATCGTTGCACATACTATCAGGCCCGCAAGGATAGGTGGTTAGTATAACAGCACCATCAACCGCGTCCTTATATAGTTCAAGCGCGCCAACAAGGTGCCTGTTGTACGACCAAGGCAGAGTTTTTGTAACTTTATTTGATTCTTTAACACACTTTTTATGGTCAAAATACTCAGCAATAATAGGTTGAACTCCTAATTTTTCTAGCATATGTATTATTGGTTCGCCAATATACTTATCTCCAATATTGTAGGCGTGCGCTAATATTAAAACTTTAGGTTTTTTGGTTGACTTTAATATGTTTTCTTGATTTTCACTTCTAAACATTTCATAGTACATTTGCGTTTGTTTTGCTATTTTATATGCATATTTTCCGATTGACTTTTTAATGTGCAAATATTTGCATAATTTTTTAAATGCCTTTTCTTCTTTGTGTTCTTTGTGACCCATATCATTGTAGAACAAAATGTTTAAATTGTAATCTCTAAACGCGTTTTTAACAAGGTCATATTGTGCGCGAAAGTTTAGGCAAGTTTCTCTATCTTGAGCTCTTTCAATGCGTGGCAAAAATATATAGTCGCATTTGTCCTTTAAATAATCAATGTGACCTAAAAATATTTTAATTGGTAGGCAAGTTTCGTCTATTGCGTACTTTGAACCATTTTCAATTGTCTCTTTTGTGGTTTCAGGGCTTATTATGTAATCTATTCCTAATTCGTCAAAGAACTTTGTCCAAAGTTTTTCGTTTTTATAGTAGAGTAGAGCGCGTGGTATTCCTATTTTCATATCTCTTATTCTTCCTTTGAAAAAAACGCTACACCTATTGCGTTAGGTCCAACGTGTGTTCCAATGGTGCTTCCAATTGCATAGCGAGGGATATCTTTTGTGTGGTCTTTATATAAGGCTTCGCTATCGATCACATATTTTTCAAGAAGTTGAGTGCTAAGCCCTGAATAAGCCACGCAATATGGCATTTCAAAATCAATTCCTTTTTCTGAAACTAGTTTGTTTAGTAAATTTCCTGCCTTTTTAGAACCTATTGCTTTTCCAACAAGTTTAACTTCACCATTTTTTACTGCAATCACAGGTTTTATTGACATCATCTCGCCCGCAAACGCAACTAAAGCAGAAATTCTTCCGCCTTTTCTAAGATATTTGAGTGTGTCCAACATCGCAAGAAGATTAAGGCGTTTTTTTGCTTTTTCAAGTTCGCTCGCTATCTCTTTTGCATTTTTTCCTTCGTTTAGTAACCTGTAGGCGTAATTAAACAAAAGACGTTCACCTAGGCTCGCATTTAAACTGTCCACCACAAAAATTTTGTCCTTATACTCTGCGCTTGCTTTCACTGCACTTGAATATGTGCCAGATAATTTTGATGATATCGTGATAACAACCGCTTCGTCGCCATTTGAAACCACTTTTTCATATTCTTCTTTAAATCGTTCGGGATTTATCTGGCTTGTTTTTGGCAAATTTGCGTTTTCAATTAGTTTTTCGTAAAATTCTTGTTTTGAGATATTAAACCCGTCCAAATACTCGTCATCATCAAATCTGATTATCATAGGCACGAGTATAACTCCTAACTTGTCCGCTTCTTCTTTTGTTAGGTCGCAGGCTGAATCAATTATTATTTTTGTTGACATATTTCCTCTTTTATTTCATATTTTTCACTGAAAATGACCAAATTTTAACAAAAATTGTGTTAACTATGTATGTTATATCCAACATTTTAAGTAATGTAAGTAATGAATAAAAATTAATATGAAATTATAAATGTATTAAAATAATATTAATATTTAAAAACTAGATTATCACTTAAATTTTTATAACTTAAAAGGCGTTTTTTCATTTTCAGTAAGTTCATACTAGCATTAAAAATCTTTTAAAGTCAACAAAATTTTTAAAAATTTCAAGAAAAACTCAACATTTGTTCAATATTACTCATCAAAATTTCACAAAATGACTATTTTTGCACTTAAAAACTTAAATTTACTAGGAATTTTGCTAAAATTATCAAACACTAATGTAAAAAATGTGGATAAGTAAAAAATTTTAAAATAATTATTGTTTCAATGCTTGACAATCATATTTTACGTGTGTTATACTCTTCGCGTCATCATCTTGAAATCATAGGACAGCACCAAAACATAATACCTAATTAACAAACTAACAAAAGCAAAAACACTAACCACTCTAAAAAATTCATCTTAAAAAAATGCTATGCTTTTCTTTTATCATTTAGAGATTAAAGAAGCAGAGCAGAACAAATAATACAAATAATAGTTTGTAAACTAAGTAAAAACAACAATCATTCTAAAATGAATGTATATTGTCAAAAAATATGTTTCACTTTTATTTCATTATTTCGTAATTACTAAAATGGGGCAGAATAAATAGAATAATCTGTTAAACTAAGAAAAATACTAATTATTTTGAAAAAATTATGTAAATTAAGAAAATATGTGTTACAAATTTTGCCTTATCGTTTTAAGATTAAAAAAATAGGATGGAAATTAAACAATTCAATTTGTTAAACTAGGTATAAATACTAATCATTCTAAAAAATATCTTAATCAAAAAAATTCGAAATGGAGAGTTACTCAAGTGGTCGAAGAGGCGTCCCTGCTAAGGACGTAGGCGTTCCGGCGCGCGAGGGTTCAAATCCCTCACTCTCCGCCAATTGTGAGCAATCCGAACCCTTTGGGGAAGATTGCTCCTTTTTATTTTCTATATATTCAATTTCTTTTGATATATCTGGCTTTTCACTCAACCTTAATTGTTTACTTTTATCACTTGTTATATTAAAATAAATTTCACAGTGATTATCAAATAAAACAACTCTATTTACAAACATATCAATTAATCTTTGTTTCGCATTTTCAAGAGAATAATCTAAATCTTTAAAAGACTTCAAATATTCATATACAAGTTTTTCACTTAATGGCTTAATTGTTAGCATTTGTCTGCTAGCAATTTTTTCTTTTATTTCTCGTATTCTAACTTCAAGCTCTTTCATTCTATCGTTTGTTGTGTCGTTAAAAATTCCATTTTCAAGGGCAGTTAAAATATTCTTTAACTTTTTGTTGTTGTCTTGAAGTTCTTTATTTAGACTTTCTAAAATTGTGTCTTTTTCAATGCTTTTGTTATATGTATCAGCCAATACTTTACTTATACTTTTTAAGTTTGTATGTTGCATAAATTCTTGTGTTGCAGACAAAACTATTTCTTCTATGTAATTTTTTGAAACAGATTTTTTATCGCATTTAGATTTATTTTTCTTTTTTGTAAAGCATTTATAATAATTGTAAATTGTGCCAAGTTTACCTTTTCCACTATCTCCGGTCATTAAACTACCACATTTGCCACAAACTAACTTGCCACTTAAATGATAATTAACTTCTGTTTTGTGATGAGCAGAAGTCCTTTTTGAAATTTTTAATTTTTTATTTACTTCATCAAAAAGTTGTTCACTTATTATTGTGGGAAAAATGTTTGTGTAAACAGTATTGTCTGCATATACACAACCTTTGTAGTTTTCATTTCTTAATATTCTTGAAAC
>CALWOU010000007.1 GCA_944383245.1 uncultured Clostridia bacterium
TGGCAGGGGAGACGCGATTCGAACACGCAACCTACGGTTTTGGAGACCGCTACTCTACCGTTGAGCCACTCCCCTATCTTCTTTATTATACAATACTTAAAATTCATTGTCAAGAAAAGATTATGAATTATATATTTTTTTTGACATTTTTGTTTGAAATTTACTCAAACAAAGAATATATAAAAAATGCAAATGATGTATATAATAAAAATAGTTGTAAATAGTATTTAAGTAATTTTTCTAACCTTAAAATCTAAGAAAAAAAATAACATCAATAATAATGTTATTTTTTTGAATAATCATCTATCATATTTTTTACAAATTGAGCGATAATTTCTTTTTTATCTAATGCTTCTTTCGTTGTTTTTGTTATTCTTTGCCATTGCTGTCTAATATTTATAACAACATCACTAAAATATAAAATTTGACTGAATTTAAATCCTCTAAACTTAGCACAAGCAGCCCACGAAGCACATTCCATTTCTACACAAACAGCACCTAAATTTTTGCTTAACTTTGTCTTTTTCTGTGTGCCTCTAAAATATGCATCAGTAGTTCGTGTTATACCCTTTGTATAATCAAATTTATTCTCTTTTAAGTATGTTTCAATCTCTTTATTAAGTTCAGAAGAGGTTAAAACAAATGTTGAAGGTTTTAAATAATGATAACTAGCACCTTCATCTCGAATTGCTTTACTAACAAGCACGAATTTATTTTTTACCTTGTCATCCAAACAACCTGCTGAACCTACTGCAACAAATTCGTCAATGCCAAAAACTGATAACTCTTCCATAAGATTTACTGCTGCTGGGCCACCGAGTTGAGCAATTGCAACAAGAGAATTTTTGTATAAAAACACTCCGGTTGTACAACTACCCGCATGGTATTCATAAATCATTTCCAAATCTTTTAAAAATTTAGATTTTTTTTGATTGTCATGAAAAATAATATAACATCTATGTATATTTAGTTGTTTTATCTTTTCAACGTTTTTAAATTCATTTTTAAAATGTTCTGCATATTGTTTTGCAGAAGTAATTTCGTTTTTGTCATCACCAAACATTAAAATTGGTAAAATATCTTTATTATTCATTAGAACTCCTATTAAAGTTAATTATATCATAAATTTTTCAGACTTGTGTCAATTATTTAAAGATTAAAATACTTTTTTATCACTTTCATTAAAAAAATCAATTATTATTAGTAAATTAGAGTAAAAAAGAAGTGGAAATAATTATATTCACTTCCTTTTCTTTTACTTTGCGGTGTCTGTAAATCGAGATTCGCGAATTACGTTTACTTTAATGTGACCAGGGTATTCTAGTTTTGCTTCGATTTGTTTTGCAATGTCGTGTGCTAAAACTTGTGCCTCATCATCGCTAATTTGTTCAGGTTTAACCATAACACGGATTTCCCTACCCGCTTGAATTGCATAAGTTTTTTCAACACCTTGGAATTCGTTTGCTATTGCTTCTAAGTCTTGCAAACGTTTGATGTAGTTTTCAATAGACTCACGCCTTGCACCTGGGCGTGAACTTGAAATTGCGTCCGCTGCTTGAACCAAAACTGCCTCTAATGTTTTAGGTTCAACGTCGTTGTGGTGCGCCTCAATGCAGTGAATAACCGCTTCACTCTCTTTGTATTTGCGCGCTAGTTCAACACCGATTGAAACGTGCGTTCCTTCAACTTCGTGGTCAACCGCTTTGCCAAGGTCGTGTAAAAGGCCACCACGTCTAGCCACTTTTTCGTTTGCGCCAACTTCTGCTGCTAACATTCCAGCAATATATGAAACTTCAAGTGAGTGATTTAATACGTTTTGACCATAACTTGTCCTATACTTCAATCTGCCTAAAACCTTAACAATTTCAGGGTGAATGTTATGAATATCTGCATCAAAGCAAGCATTTTCGCCCGCCTCTTTTATTGTTTCTTCAACGTCGCGTTGCACTTTTTGGACAATCTCTTCAATACGCGCTGGATGAATTCGTCCGTCCATAATAAGTTTTTCAAGAGATATACGCGCCACTTCTCTTCTAACAGGGTCAAAACCAGAAAGCGTGATTGCCTCTGGAGTGTCGTCCACAATAAAGTCAATGCCCGTTGCAGCCTCTAGGGCGCGAATGTTTCTACCTTCACGGCCAATAATTCTACCTTTCATTTCTTCATTTGGCAATGCAACAACGCTTGTTGTGACTTCGCTAGTGTTATCAACCGCGCACTTTTGAATAGCAAGTGTTATAATATTTCTTGCCTTTTTATCAGCCTCAAGACGCGCCTTATCTTCAATCTCTTTTGCAATTTTAACTGCGTCAATTTTTGCTTCTTCTGTGTAGCGGTCAATTATAACTTGCTTTGCTTCTTCTTTAGTCATATTGCTAACTTTTTCAAGTTCTTTAACAATACTATTTTGAAGTTCGTCAAGTGCCTCTTCTTTATTGTTTAGTGCCTCAATTTGATTGTGAATTTTATCTTTCGCTAGTTCTAACTCTTCACTTTTCTTGTCTAGCGCATTTTCGCGTTTTGTTAAGTGCTCTTCACGCATAAGCAAGCGCTCTTCACTGCGTTTACCTTCCTCGCGCCTAACTCTGCTTTCCTCTTCAAATGTTGATTTTAAAATACTAATTTCTTTATTAGTCTGCTCAACTTGTTCTTTTTTAATCTTTTCCGCCTGAGCGTAAGCATCATTTAAGATTTTATCTGCTTTTATACTCGCTGACTTATTCTTTTTATAAATAACAACAGCATAAATGCCAAATCCGGCACCTACACCAATTGCTAGCATAACTATTGATAAAATAACAGTTAAAGTGACGCTTACACTACACAGCAAACTTAAATTTACCATATAATGTACCTTCCCTTTAATGTCTAAATAAGACATTATTATTATACAACAATCAAATAACTATGTCAAGCAAACTTATATTTAAAAATGAAAAATAAAAACGCAATTTGCTTACGTTTTTACATTTATATTTAATTTTGATTTTTTACACTACTAAATATTGTGTATTTAACATATAAAATACACAAGAAATATGATTGCTACAATTCGATAACTTCAATATTTTGAACGATTTCATTTAAAATATAATCTAAATTAATTTTTGATTCTTCTTTTTCTGCATCTTTAATTCTAGGTTTAATAACCGGATTTCTAGGCAAAAACACAGTGCAACAATCTTCATATGGCAAAATACTTGTTTCGTACGTGCCAATTTTTTTAGCAATGTCTATTATTTCTTCTTTATTAAAACTTATTAGCGGACGCAAAACTATATTTTTTGCAACACTATTTGTGCTATTTAAACTTTCTATTGTTTGGCTAGCAACCTGACCTAAACTCTCACCTGTTACAATTGTTTTGTATTTATATTTTTCGCAAAGGTAGTTTGCAACTCTAATCATTGAACGTCTTAATAAATTTATGGCATATTCACTACTGCAATGAATGTGAAATTCCTCTTGAAGTTTAGTCATTGAACAAATATACATATATTTTGCACCAATGAACTTTTTAATCTTTTTTGCAAGTGTTATAACCTTTTCTTTTGCTTGCGGACTAGTGTAAGGAAAACTATCAAAATGCAAAACATCCTGCTTAAGCCCGCGCTTTGCCATACAAAACCCTGCAACAGGGCTATCAATACCACCGCTAAGTAGCAATAGTCCGTCCGCCTTTTCGCCAAGTGGTAAACCCGAATATGCGTGTATAGTGTCAGTAAAAATAAAAGTCTTTCCATTTTCTCGAATATCAACACTAATAATTTTTTCAGGATTGTGAATGTCCACGCGTGCAGACTCGTTATTTTTTAGCACAATTTCACCAAGGTCGCCAGCAAAATCGTTGGATTTAATTGGAAATGACTTGTCCGCGCGATTTACGTCGCACTTAAAACTTGAGTTAATTTTTAATTTTGAAACAAAGTCTTTTATCTCAATTTCGTCCGAATTTATTTCAGTTGCAACCGAGATAGAATGCACTCCAAAAACAGATGTTAGTGCGTCTATTATATCTTGCTCCTCGCTATCGTTATATCCGCGAACAATAAGCCTATTTTGAATGTTTTCCAATTTGCAATCAAAATCTTTAATTGCCTCTTTTATATTATTATATAGCAAATTGAGGAAATATTTTTTATTCCCGCCTTTTAAATGAATTTCATTAAATCTAATTAATATAACTTTTTCCATATCTTACCTTTTTAAAATTTGTTTATAATTTTCAACCGCATTAGATAATTCGTGCGCAAGATCAATACAATCTTGAATAGTTATATCGTCGTCAAAACTAATTCGAATTGCACCCTCAGCATATTTTTTTGGAACAATTGATGAAATAACTCGGTTAATTTTAACACCGCTATTGCAAGCAGACCCCGTTCCAATTAAATAACCTTTGCTTTCAAGCAAATGTGCTATCGTTTCGCCTCTTACACCTGCAAAACAAATTGAAATGATGTTATCAACGCAACCCACGTCTGAAACAAGATAATAATCGCCTGATAAGTTATCTAAAAACGCTTTTTTGTGCGCGCTAAAATCCTTTTTTGTTAGGTCTTGAACCGCCACCTCAAAAGACTTTATTGCAGGTATATTTTCTGTGCCGGCTCGCAAATTATTTTCTTGACCGCCACCAAGTATGAATGGTTTAAATTTATTAATATTTTTGATATACAATGCGCCTATGCCCTTTGGTCCGTGAATTTTGTGCGCTGAAATTGTATAAAAATCTACTCCTAATTCCTTTAAATTAATGTCTAATTTTCCTACAGCCTGCACACCGTCCGAATGAATTAGCGCGTTAGGACTATGTTTTTTTACTAATTCAAACACTTTTATTATATCGTTTACTGCTCCTGTTTCGTTGCTAACGTGAATAACCGACACGAGTGCCACACTACTATCTAATTCTCTTTCTAACACCTCATAATCAATTGAACCATTGCTTGCTAGCGGAATAAACACAACATTGTAACCTAATTCGAGATAATGTTTTGCTGTATTATGAATTGAACTATGCTCGCCCGCGCTTATAATGTATTTTTTATCTTTTCTAATGATACAACTATTTAGTACCGCGTTATTCGACTCGCTAGCACACCCCGTAAAAATAAATGTTGAATTTTTATCTCCCTTAAAATATTTAATAAAAAACTCTCGCGCATCTTCAATCAATTTCTTGCTATCTACCGCTTCAGCATATAGTGCGCTTGGATTATAAAAGTTATTGCTATAAGAAACATACGAATTTAATGAATTTTCACTTATTTTCGTCGTTGACGCATTATCAAAATATTTCATTTGATTATTATATCACATTCAATAAATTTCTTCAATAATTTTAAATATAAACTTTTACATTTTGGTTCAACTTACTATATAAATTTAATTTATCTCACACTTTACTAATTTAAACGATTTATAACTATATGTTTAACTTTTCATATATTCGCTTATATTTATTACCTATACATTTTATCTTGAGCTAATTTTACTAGTATATTTAATAAAACTATTACTTTTGTTTATGGCACGAGGTCGAGCGCTTCGCCTAGGCTTCCGCCATTTAGGTAAACTTCAGGCACTTTTCCAACGATTATGCTTTCAGCAAGTATAACTTGGTTAGTTGAATACACATCATATGATTTTATTGGCATAACAATGCTAACGTGTATGTTGATATAAAGGTATAGCATATGTTTTGTCATATTAATGCCAACAGAGTCAAATTCACTAACAAAATCACTACTAACAGCACCAATTGGAACTAATCTAAGTCCGATTGTAGGACCTCGTCCAATTAAAAAAGGAATACCTGTTAGCGTGCCGATATTGAGCCTTAATCCGTCCTCGCCTAGACTTTGCATCTCAATTTGCGCTTCTTTTACTATTTCTCGCGTTATACTATTTATTTCATATTGATTTGCACTCATAGTTTGAATTTCACCACTATCATTATAGGTTATATCTATTAATGCGTCATAACTCAACGTTCGATTAATAACGTTACTAACCGCTAAATTAATGGCTTGTTCAATAACGCGCCTAGTTTCCGCCTCTGAATAAGTGATGATAATAGGACTTATAACAAAAAAATAATAGCACAACAAAATTGCCAATATAAAAATTAAACAAATATATGCTTTTATTTTTTTCTTACCCTTTCTCACTCATTTATATATATTAAAAAAGAAGAGCAATTATGAAGTTAACTTTAATTAGATTATATCGCTCAACTACCATATACTCTTCTTTTTATATAGTTTAAATTTAATACTTTTGTTTTTTATTTTTTATTTTTAGTATAATAAATCATCCAACACTTTTTTCTTTTTTCTCATTTTTGCGCACATAGTCTTAATTCGTCCAATACTTTTATTTCTTCTTTCTTATTTTTTATTTTCGCTTTAGCGGTCTAGTGCCCTCCTCGTTTGGTTTTGCTATTAAATATTAATGCGAATATAAATGAGGCAAATATTGCCATTGCTATTCCGCCTGACGCAGCTGATAATCCTCCCGTAAATATTCCTATAAATCCGCTTTCTTGTGCAGCAGTGATTGCACCGCGAGCAAGTGTGGCACCAAAGCCTATAATAGGAACACTTGCGCCCGCTTTTGCAAACTCTCTAAATGGTGCATAAATATTTAACACCTCAAGAATCATACCAATTATTAGAAATAACACAAGTATACGCGCGGTTGTTATTTTAGTTCGAATCACCAAAATTTGTGCAAGAAAACAGATAAACCCGCCAACAAGAAATGATATAACATAATCCCAAATATTTATCATTTTTCTCTCCTTTTTGATTTATTTGCACTATCTAAAGTCTGCATTGTTAAATTTGTTTTCTTTTGTTTTGACGAAGGACTAGAAGTATTTGAATTTTTAGATGATACATTAGAATTTTTTAAATTTTTTTCTAAAATTGCGCTATTTTTCCCATTATTTTTTAATTTTTGCGCTATTTTTTCACTTTTTTTAAAATTTTTCTTAATTTTTGTATTTTTAACATTTTCATTTTTAACGCCAAAAACAACTGAATCGACATTTTGCTTTTTAAAATTTGGAACATATTCAAGTTCAACAGCGTGTGCAATACCTGGAATTGTGTCACCTTGCTGAGAAGTGGTTGTGCTCATTAACGCACCCGTTGAAACAAGTAATACTCGCTTAAATTCGCCATTTTTAAGTTTTTTAAGAAGATATGAGTTTAACACACTAGCGCTACATCCAGCCCCGCTTCCTCCCATAAAAACGCGTTCAGTTTTATCAAAAATCATACAACCACAATCAGAATAATTTTTTCCAAGCACCACCCCATTGTGCTCCATTAAATCAATCAAAATTTCGCTTCCTAGTTTTCCTAAATCACCCGTTAAAATCATATCATAATCTTCGCTTTTAAGGTTTCGATTTTTTATATGAGTTAGAATACTGTCGCAAGCACTAGGTGCCATAGCGGCTCCCATATTGTTAATGTCACTAATTCCAAAGTCTACAACTTTTCCGAAAGTTACACTATTAATTCGAATATTGCTTTTTCTTTTTGAAATTATAGAGGCTCCACCGCCTGTAATTGTCCATTGCGCTGTTGGAGGGCGCTGATTGCCAAGTTCAAGCGGAAAACGATACTGCCTTTCCGCACTCGAAAAGTGTGTGCAAGTACCAGCAACCACGTTTTCTGCCAAATTGTTGTCTACAAATATTGATGCAAGCGCAAGTGATTCAGTCATTGTGGCACAAGCAGAATAAAGCCCGATAAATGGAAGAGAGAGCTCGCGCGCAGTAAATGATGAACTTACAATTTGATTTAATAAATCTCCCCCAAAGAAAAATTGAATGTCGGATATATTTAGCCCAGATTTTTGGATTGCGCCAGTGATGATGTCTAATAAAAGTTTTCTTTCACTTTTTTCAAAACTAGATTCTTTTAACGTGTCATCTTTTATTACGTAATCAAAATAGTCTTTGAGTGGTCCTTTTCCTTCAAGTGGACCAACCATACTGTAACCCTCCAAAAGATATGTTTCATTTTTAAGTATTATTGTTTGCATACGTCCTCACATAAATAATCCAACTATTCCGCAAAGAATTGAACCAACCACACCGCACACTATAACAGGACCTGCGATAGTGAACATTTTAACGCAAATTCCGTAAATAATGCCCTCTTTTTTAAATTCAATCGCAGGGCTTGAAATCGAGTTTGAAAAACCCGTGATTGGTATGACAGAACCAGCACCACCCCACGCACCAATCACGTCGTAAACGCCAAGGCCAGTTAAAAAGCAGGTTATAAAAATTATTGTCATAAGCATACAAGTTGAGAGTTCACTTTCTGCTAAATTTGGAAATAGGTAACTATATAAATCATAAAAACCTTGACCAAGCGCACATATAAATCCGCCTAATAAAAATGCTTTAAAAAGCGACGGCCAAGCGCGCGTTTTTGGTATTTTTGATTCTACGTATAAGTTATAATTTGAATTTCTTTCTTCTTTATCCATTTTTCACCTCTAATCGATTATTGACAAAAATTTTTCAAAAATACTAAAAAAGTTAGCAAATAACAATAAATTTTATAAAAATTTAATAAAAAATAAATAAATTAAAAAATTTTTAGCAAACTAGATTTATGATGTTATAAAGATAAAGGAGATATTATGAAAAAAATTATACCATTATTAGCATTGACAACCACAGGAATTATGCTTACAGGTTGCAGTTATACAATTGAGAAAATTGAGCCAGCAGATTATCAATCAAATCTTATGGAATTTAGAGAGCATATTGATAATCTTTCTACTATTGACGAGGAAAATTTTTCAAAAATAGCATTTAACAAATACAAATTATCAATAATTGAAAATGATGAAATTAAACTTATTGATAATAATGTTTTGAATTCTGCGGATTCAAACAATGCAAATGATTTAACCAAAAATGTTGAAAATAATGAAAAAATTTTAGAAAATTCTAAAAAAAGCAGTGAAAATATTGAAAATTTTAGCGAAAATAGAGAAATTCTAAAAAATAATCTAAAAAATTTACAAAAAAATCAAATTGTTACAAATGATTTAACTAAGGAAAACACTGCTTTAAATAATACAGAAATTAGTTTAGATTTAAATAATGAATTTAGTTCAATAGAAAATAATTCTAATTTAAATAATGATGCTACAATAGATAATGAATCTGTTAGTGACAAATTAAACACAGAGATAAACAACGAAAGCAATAATTCTCAAAATAATGAAATCATCATTGAAAATGAAGAAAAAATATCAACTTTATATTCTCTATCTTCAGATATTGAGGACAGCACAAGTGAATTTTCAATTTTAAAAACAAAATTAGTTGAGGCAATTGATGAAACTCAAAATTTAATGAATAAGGTTAGAAACAATGAAATAGAATTAACGGACGAAGGACGCACTCTCATTACTGAGCAAACAAAACAATTGAAAGAACTTGGTAAACAACTTTCACGTTCAACAACTGAACTTGCAATTTCACTTAGCGACATCTCAAAATTATTTGATTCAGATGGCTCAATTGATATGGACACTTTAAATTTCAAATATATGATTGTTTTAGATAATCTTATTAATGGAAATGAAATGCTAGAAAATAGTCTTAATTCGTTAAGGTTAATAAATTCAATGTTTAATATGGACTCCCGCTCCTTGCCACCAAATGCTAGAGGTAGAATTGTTTATGGTTTCAGAAATAGCAATCAACCACCTATAATGAAAGATTATATAATAAATAATGACGGCAGTATTAAAGAAAATTTATCTAACAATGAAACAGAAAATCCTAACAACACAACAAATACAGAAAACAATCTTAACAACACAACAAATACAGAAAACAATCTTAACAACGCAACAAACAATAATAACAATAATTCATCAAATAATTCATCTAATAACAATGAAACAAATAATGATTTATCCAATGACAATTTAAATAATAACGATTTATCTAATAATAGTAGTTCAAATAATATGAATGAAAGTAATGGTAATGATTTTACTACACCAAGCAATAATTCCGACTTGGCAAATACTAATCAATCAACTAACAACACAAATGATTTAGATAATACAAATAGAAGGTCAAATATTGATACCTACCAGAATAATAGACTTAAAGCAAATATTGACACTTATCAAAACACCAATCGACATAACATTGATTCATTTTTCAACACTGCACTACTAGATAATGAATTTATGTATGGAAACAATGGTTATGGATATGGTTATATGAATCCAAATATAATGCAATATCAGAATTATGAAAACATAAATAGGAATAATCACTATTATAATCAAAACCAGAATTTTAATCAAAATAATAATCAAAATAATAATACAGATAACTTATCAAATTCCAACACTATAAATGAAAATTTAAACAATAATCAAAATAATGATGAAAATACAACTAATAGTGTAGATAATAATCAAACTACACAACAAAAACAACCAAGACGCAAAAAATTCCAAAAAAATATTGACACTTATCGTGATGAAAATACTCCAACTCTAAAAAGCAAATTTGAAAAATTTAAGCAATCAGTAAAAGGATTTTTTAGTAAGGTTAACCCAAACGACAAAGCAAAAAATCCAATTTATAGATTTACACCAGATGATTTAGATTAGTATTTTAATTAATACGCACGTATAAAAGGTTAAAAACATATTTAAAAACATATAACAATTTAAAATAAATAATTAAAATGATTTAAAAACATAAATTATAAATAATAAGAAATAAATAAAAAATTAAATTACAAAAAACAAAAATCTCTTAGTTATTTCTAAGAGATTTTTATATAATTATAATCTTTCAATGTAGGTTCCTGTTCTAGTGTCCACCCTAACTCTATCGCCTTCGTTGACAAATAGAGGCACTTGGATGACATAACCTGTTTCCAAAGTTGCAGGTTTTCCACCTGTTTTAACAGTATCACCTCTAACACCTGGCTCTGTTTTAGTGATAGTCAATTCAACAAATAAAGGTGGTTCAACATTGATTGGAACGCCGTTATAAAATTGAACGTTGCAGTTTGTGTTCTCAACAACAAAATTTAATGCGTCTTTCACTGAATCATAGTTGAAAGGAATTTGGTCGTATGTTTCGTTATCCATAAAATAGTACAGCCCGCCTTCGTTATATAAATACATCATTTCCTTTCTTTCAATTGTTACATCGTTTAATTTTTCGCTTGGATTATGAGTTAATTCCAAAACTTTTCCTGTTAAAATATCTTTTTGGGTTATTCTAACGAATGCAGCACCCTTTCCAGGTTTAACGTGTTGGAAATCAACCACTAATTGCAAACTTGGTTTTTTAGGGTCAGTTGACTTTCCGTCATCAAAAATAACTCCTTTCCTTACATCTCCTGCTAATATCATAATTTCTCCTTTACTTTTATAATTTTCTAGTTTATTTTAACATATTTAAGTTATTTTGACAAGTAAACTAACCTAAAAACAAACTCATTTTTGCGTTATTATTCAAAACGCGAACAAGTGCAATCGTGTCAAACTCGTCATTTAATTTATATGTTCCGTCTCTTAGATTTGTTTTAATGGTTTGACCATTTAATAATTTATTTTTCTCATCACTATCTAAATTTATTATTTCATAATTTAAAACATTGTCAATAGGTAAAATAAATTCATCAATGTTTTCATTAGATAAATTTGATATGTTGTGCGCCGTATTTAGGTCAAATTTATCAACTTTTGTCCTAACTAGACTGGTCATTGTGGCGAACGTGCCAATAACTTTTGCAATATCTCTACCTAACGCACGAATATACGTGCCACTTCCGCAAGTGATTTCAAGTGTTAATAAATTATCCTTAAAATCTATTATATTTAGGCTATAAATACTTACAATTTTAGGTTCTAACTCAAAATCTTCGCCTTTTCTTGCTTTTTTATAGGCTCGCTCGCCAGCAATTGACTTTGCGCTATATTTTGGTGGGATTTGTGAAATCTCGCCAAGAAAATTTGGCAATACATTCTCAATTTCTTCTCGTGTGACAATTTTTTCATTTGATGATGTAATTTTTCCTGTTGAATCAAGCGTGTCAGTTTCCGATCCAAAATTAAAAGTTGCAATGTAAGTTTTTTTCTTTTCTTGCATAATATCGAATAATTTTGTTGCTTTTCCAACAGTTACAAGTAAAATTCCCGTTGCCATAGGGTCGAGCGTACCTAAATGACCAACCTTTTTCATTTTAGTTAAGTGTTTAATTTTGTTCACAACATCAAAACTAGTCCAATCTTTTGGCTTGTTAATAACAATTATACCCTTATTTCTCATCGCTCCCGCCTTCAAAATTATCATCAGGCTTTGTTGAATAGGTTATATTTTTTAATATGTTTTCAATTTTATTTGAATATTCCATACTATTATCTAAATAAAAATTTAATCTTGGAGTGACTCTTAGTTTAATTTTCTTAGATAATTTACCTCTAAGAAAACCGCCAGCACCTTTAATGCGGGATAAAACTTCTTCTTTTGGCGTTTTTCCAATTGAAGTGATAAAAACTTTTGCTTCCGCTAAATCTGGTGTAATTTCAACGTCAGATACACTAACCATTGCGTCTATTTGTGGGTCGCGTAGTTCAGTGTCGATAATATGGGCTAGTGTTTTTTTGATTTCAGAATTAATTCGCTCTAATCTAACATTTTTCATTCTTCAATCCTTTTAAGAGTGTAACACTCAATCACATCGCCAACTTGAACACCGTCAAAATCGGTTTTAATACCGCACTCTCTATCCTTTCCTGCCTCTTTAACGTCGTCCTTAACAATTTTAAGCGACCTAATTTCAGTTTCAGCAACAACATCTTTTCCGCGATAAATTCGTGCTTTGCCTCCGCGAACAATTTTTCCATCCATAACCATTGAACCAGCAATAATTCCAGAAGTTGAGAGTTTAAACACCATAATAACGTTTGCTCTTCCCATATAAACTTCTTCGTATTTTGGCTCTTTCATACCTTTTATAACTCTCTCAATCTCGTCTAAAAGTTCGTAAATAATTTTATATGAATAAATTTTGATTTTCATTTTGTCGGCAGTGGTTTTAACTTTGCTATCTTGGCCAACATTAAATGCAATCACCATTGCATTAGACGCACTCGCCAAAATTAAATCACTTTCGCTAATTGCGCCAACCCCGCTATGGATGATATTAATTTTAACCTCATCGTTGGCAAGTTTCATAATTGACGACCTAATTGCCTCAAGCGAACCGTGAACGTCGGTTTTAAGGATAATGTTAAGCACTTTAACATCCTTTTCGCTTGTTTTTTGAATAAGGTCCTCAAGCGTGTTGCCACCGCTATTTTTTAATAATTCTTCGCGTTGTTTTGCCTTTCTTTCTTCAACGATTTGTTTTGAAAGTTTTTCATCAACCACTGTGAAACTCTCGCCCGCATTAGGCACTTCATTAAATCCAAGCACGGTTACAGGCATTGATGGTGTGGCAACTTTAACTTGCTTATTATTTTCGTCAATCATTGCCCTAACTTTACATATGCTAGTGCCAGATACGATAGTATCTCCAATGTGGAGCGAACCATCAATCACAATTAATGATGAAACAGCACCGCGACCTTTATCAAGACGTGCTTCCAAAATTGTACCGAGCGCCGGCACGTTAGGATTTGCCTTTAATTCAAGCATATCTGCAACAAGCAATATTGTTTCTAAAAGTTTATCAATACCTTCGCCTGTTAATGCTGAAATTTTGCATATAATTGCATCTCCGCCCCAAGCCTCTGGGATTACATTGTGTTCCGCTAGTTGTTGCAAAACTCTATCTGGGTCTGCTTGTGGTTTATCCATTTTATTGATCGCAACAATCATAGGAATTCCCGCAGATTTGATATGGCTAATTGCCTCCACTGTTTGAGGCATTATACCATCATCTGCTGCAACGATTAAAATTGCGATATCAGTAACGGACGCACCGCGCGCACGCATTGCAGTGAATGCTTCGTGACCTGGAGTGTCAATAAATGTTATGAATTTATCTTTTACAGGCACCCTATATGCACCAATCGCTTGAGTTATTCCGCCTGCCTCGCCAAGAGTGACTTTAGTTTTTCTAATATAATCAAGTAGACTTGTTTTTCCATGGTCAACGTGACCCATAACTGTAACAATAGGCGGACGAACAACTGCGTCTTTTTGGTCATAAGAACGAATATTTTGTTGTACATCTTTTAATTTTTCTTCGCTAGTTTTATCTAGTTTTTGAATGAGTTCAACACCCATATCGGACATAACAAGTTCGGCAGTTGCAAAGTCGATTGTTGAATTGATTGTGACCATCATACCTAAAATCATAAACTTCTTTATAATTTCGCTAACAGGCTTTCCGCTCACTTCGCTTAAAAGTTTAATTGTGATGTTATCGGTTGTGATAATTGCTGGACCTGTTGGCTTTTCAACCGCCACCGACTGAGTTTCTTTTTTCTTAGTTCGAACTTTTCTATTAATAATTCTATCTTCATCAATTTCGTCGGCAATCATTCCGCGTTTAATTAAATCGCGTTTAGTGTAACCGCGCTTTTCTTCATAATGCTCGGTTTCTTTCTTCTTGTTGCCAAAATTGCGTGTTGGACTTGCGGTAATAATAGGTTGTGCATAATTGATTTGCGGACGTTTATTATTTTGATTAGGCTTTTGATTTTGATTTTGTTTGAAATTGGGATTTCTATTTTGCCCTTGATATGGACGCGATTGAGAGTTAAAGTTAGGTTTTCCGCCTTGCTGATTAGGTCGCTTATCAAATTTATTGTTTTGTTTGTTCGCTTGAGGATTAAATTGATTGCGATTATCTCTATTTTGACTGCTAGCATTAGGCTTTGTTTCAACTTTTTGTTGTTGAGGTTTGGCTTGTTCGCCATTGTCAATCTTTGAAACAGCAGGTGAAACAGCCTCCACCTTTTCTTCAACATTTTTAGGCTCAATTGCTTTCTTAGTTTCAACCAACAATTTAGTTTCTTTGTCCTTAACAGCACGCATTAAGTTATTCATTTCTTGCTTGAGGTTATAAAACTTCTCGGCAAGAGATATGAACATCTTGTCGCGCACCATTGATTGAAGTTGTTTAATTGATTTATTGAATTCTTGATTGTTATTGCTCGCCAATTATACTCTCCTTATTATCTATTATCGCCTTTGCTAGATTGTAGTCGGTTATACCTATTATTTTTATATCTTTAAGATCTATTAATTCGGATAATTCTAAATTTAATTTCAAATGCACACAATTATGCTTATTTGCAACATTTTTTGCTAAATTGTCTAAATTTTCACTTGCTGAAGCGCTAGTTAAAATCAAATACAATTTTTTATCTGTCCGCTTTATGGGAGACTGCCCAATTATAAGGTTATTTGATTTCTTTGCAAACCCCAGATAACTTATTATTTTGCGCATACTCCTCCAAATTTTCGTAAACCTCAATCGGAATGTTTGATTTAAACGAACGGTTAAATAATCGCTTTTTTATTGCTAATTTAATGCAATCTTCATTTTTACAAACATATGCTCCGCGACCACCTAAACGATTTTCATAATCAAACACAAATTCGCCATTAATTCGTGATAATCTTAACATATCGTTTTGGTGTTTTGACTGCCTGCACGCCACACAGCGCCTAAAATTTTTCTCGTGCATACTCACCTATTCGTCGATATCAATATCGTCAAAGAAGTTGTCGTCTAGAATGATATTTGCGTTATTTGCCACAATTTCGGAAGTTTTTTCTTTCTCGTGCGACTCTTTTTCGCTTGGTTTTACATCTATTTTATAACCTGTGAGTTTAGCGGCAAGTCTAACATTGTGTCCGCCTTTTCCGATTGCTAGTGACAATTTATTTTCAGGCACTTTTACGTTAGCAACCAAACCTGCTGTGTCAACCGTAATTTCGCTAACTTCTGCTGGGCTAAGCGCTGACACGATGTAATCGGCTGGATTGTCGCTATAATTTATAATATCAATCTTTTCGCCATTTAGTTCGTTGATAACCGAATTTATTCTTGCACCTTTATTTCCAATGCAAGCACCAACAGGGTCAAGATTAGGAATGTTTGTTGAAACTGCAATTTTTGTTCTAAGTCCTGCCTCACGAACAATGCCGACAATGTTCACGTCGCCATTATTTAGTTCCGGCACTTCCATTTCAAGAAGCATTTTAACAAAGTTTGGATGAGTTCGAGTAACTTGCAAAACAGTTCCTTTAAAATCTTCCTTCATATGGCGAACATACACTTTAACTCTATCGCCTATTTTGAATTTATCGGTTGGAAGCATATCGCGCTTTGTAAGGAGTCCTTCCAAAGTTGTTCCGCCAATTTCAAGATAAACGTTATCGCCGTCAATACGCTTAACGTTTGCAACGATTAGTTTGCCCTCTTTATCTGCAATGTCTTTATAAATAGATTGCTTTTCAATCTCTTTGATTTTTTGAGTGATAACTTGCTTTGCTGTTTGCACTGCTATACGATTAAAGTCCTTTGTGGACTCTTCTTGCATAACTTGGTCGCCAACCTTGTATGAATGTTTAATTTGCTTTGCGTCCTCTAGGCTAATTTCCTTTTCTTCATCTTCAACAACAGGTACAACTGTCCTATATGAATAAATTTTGATTGTGTTTTTCTCTGGAAATAGCCTAACTTCTGCATTTTTTGCCATTCCGCTGTTTTTCTTATAAGCAGCAGTGAGCGCCTGCTCTAATGCTTTGATGAAAACATCTTCTTCAATACCGCGCTCTTCTCTTAAATCTTTAAGTGCCTCGAAAAAATCTTTATTAACCACGTGTTCCTCCTAAAACTCTACGTGTGGCAGAATGTAAGCCACATCCTCTTTATTAATCTCAAAAGCCTCATCGTCCGACTTGAATTGATACTTTTTATCATCTTGCGAAATATAGGTTGCAGTGAAATCTTTTCTTCCGTTCACTTTTCTATACAACTTGACGTCCACTTTTTCGCCCTGATATTTTTTAAACTGCCAATCATATTTTAAAGGTTTATCAAGCCCCCAAGATGACACATCTAAAACATAACTAGCATCACCGGTTGGATTAATTTCATCCAAAACAGGTTCAATCATATCGTTGACTGCAACGCAATCATCAATATTAACACCATTTAATTTGTCAATATAAACGATTAGGTGCATTCCGTCAACTTTCTTAACATATTCAACGTCTACTAATTTTATATCTTTGTTAAACATTGGTTCAATTGCTTCACGCACTATTTCTGCAACTTTCATACTTCTCCTTTTTTACTAATTCTATAAAAAGTAATTTAGGAGTGGCTCACCACTCCTACACTCTAAAGTTATTTTAACACAAAGATAAAAATAAATCAATAGTTTTTTTATTATTTAATAAAATTTGATTGATTTTACTTAATTTTTATATATTCAGTCTATAAATTATTATAAAATTTAAATTTGAATATAAATCTATTACTTCAATTTTATAAACACTTTGGCGGTGGCGGTTGCATCGTTGATTGCTCTATGCGCGTTGTCTAGTGTTATGTTTAATCGCTCAACTATTGTGCCCAATTTGTAATTTTTTAGTCCTGGCAACTTTTGATGAGCTATTTCGAGTGTGTCCATTAACGGATTATCAAAGTTATAAGACAATTTTCTAGCGAAACTATAAATAAAGCCAATATCAAACGAAATGTTGTGTGCAACCAATGTGGCACCATAGCAAAACTTATAAAAATCTGGCATAACGTAGTTGATTGTAGGTGCATCTTTAACCATATCGTCTGTGATACCTGTTAAGTCGGTTATTTCTTTTGGAATGTGTTTGCTTGGCTTAACAAAAGTTGAAAACACTTCGTCAATTCGCCCGTCCACCACTTTACACGCACCAATTTCAATAATTTCATCTTTCATAGCCTCAAGACCTGTTGTTTCTAGGTCAAAAACAACAAAAGTGCCGTCAAAGTGTTTTTCCTCATCAAATAAACCGGCTTGTTCCATATCGACGTATTTTTGAGGGAACACTGTGTGATAATCTACGTTTACGTGCTTGAAACCCGACTTTATTTCCTCTCTTTTATACTCACAACGCGCAATTGAACTTGCAGTGAAATTCAATTTATTGTTAAACTCTTTAAACGAACCTAAACAACTAACTTTCATACCGATTGTAATAAGGTCGCCCTTCATTTCGTCTGCTTGGCGCGGAAAAATTGAACAATACAAAACTTTTCCTTCATTTCTGATAGAGAAAGTGTAAAAAATATGTTCAATTTCCTTTGTTTCGCCATTTTTTGTGTAGGTTCGTTTGTATGTACGTTTTTGAATGTTGGTAATTTCACCGCAAACAACAACATTTTCAATTGGTGCGTTTATTTTCGTGAAGTCGGATGCGATTGTATAGTCATTTTTACCTATAATATCAGTGATTTCAGATAGTTCATAAACTGTTTTCTCTTCTGCCTCTTTTATGCTTGACATTAGTTCAACATTCTTTTCAATTGCGTTTTCATCGCCAACAACATCATCTTTTCTTTCAAATTTAACAGTGAAGTCTGCAAGGAAACTTTCTTTTAATTTATCTGCAATCATTTGTTCGCGATTATTGACCGCATAATCATATGACATTGGATTTAATCTTAACGTTATATCAACTTTCATATTTTCAATTTCAACTTTCACATCGTCAAATGTGAAATTTTTACTGATTGCTGGAAAATTGTTTACTATAGTTGAATAAGTGTGATTTGCAATTGCGCGTTTATCAAGCGGACAACGAATAAAATTTAACTCATATTTAACAAAATCGCCAATAAGTTCCACCACTTTGTCCATTATAACTTTTTTATTTTCATCATTTGTATTAAAACTCTCAGGATTATACAAAAAATTCATAACACAGACATTTGTTCTCTCCTTATACTCTGCGTCTTTAAACTTTAATCCATTAAATAATCTATTTAAAACTTCTAATCTATCTACCATAAAACCTCGCATATTATTGTAACAAAAAAGAAGAAAGTTGTCAACTTTCAACTTTAAATATCAATTTAGTCTGTTATATAAGTCAATTAATTTGTTGTAGATTATAATTAAATTCGTTATAGATAATAATTTAGTTCATTTTATAACATAGTTGATTTGTTACATATTTAAATATGCTGTTTTAATTTATCGTGTTTTTTGATGTGTTGCTTTGACTAATAATGCACGTCAATATGTTGTGTATTATATGATATTACAACACAAATTGCAGTATATCAACTAAAATAACAAATCCTAATAGCACAAATAGACCAATATTGTTTATTGCGTTTACAACTGTTCGTTTAACAGGTTTTTTCCTAATCCATTCGATTAAAACGAATATCATTTGGAATCCGTCTAGCGCTGGGATTGGAAGAAGATTAAACACCGCCAAATTCACGGCAATTAGCGGCAACAACAGCAAAAGATATGAGAAACTCATTTGAGTGTATGACGCTATCATATTGATTGTTGTAACCGGTCCACCTAGTGATGTTATTGACAATTGACCTGTCAAAAGTTGACCGAGAATAATCAAAATCTTCCAAGCCCATTTGCAAGTGAATGGTATCGCCTCTTTTAAACTTTCAAAGAATGAGTATTTATAATTTCCTATTATAAATTCATCGTCACTTTCTTCGCTTGATAAAAGTGACCACCCCGCGCACTCTCCACTATCATCATATATAACGTTTATATAACCATTAATTGCAATAATTTCTCCGTCGCGCCTAACGTTGAAAATTAAAGGTCTTAAATCCATATAGTATGTTTCACCGTCTTGCGTGAACGAATATTCTTGCAACAATTCTTCATTCGTGCCTAAATATTTTGAATAACTGCGATTAACTTTATCACTAATAAGTGAATTCATAAAATCATCGTGAACAAAATCAATTTCTGTGTTATCAATTCCTACTATAACGTCGCTCGTTTGCAATATCTCATAGTTGATTGAAGTTGAATTAACTGATTGCACTTCAACCAAGTCGTAGCCTGTTGATATAAGCAATATAAATGAAAAGATAATGCCACTTAAAAAATTAAAAAACGCACCGAAAAACAAAACAATTAGTCGTTTCCAAGACTTTTGATTGTTAAACGCATCTGGGCTAGCATTACCCTCTTCATCCTCGCCCTCAAACGCACAATAACCGCCAAGTGGAAAAGCGCGAAGTGTGAATTTTTCGCCGTCTTTTCTAGTTTTTTGAATTATTTTAGGACCAAATCCAACACTAAATTCGTTTATCTTAAACTTTAAAATTTTTCCAGCAGTATAGTGACCTAGTTCGTGAATTAGCACCATAAGTAGCAAAACAAGAATGGCTACAATAATGTAGCCAATATACGTAAAAACTGAAGATACACTTAGCAAACTAGTCATATTTTCCTTATAAGATAATACTATTTGTTTTGATTATTTATGATTAATGTAATAATTATTAACAAATTTTACAATTTTAGAATGTGTATTTGATTTTGCGTTTATATTAATTTGATTTTTATTTAAAACATAATATTGCAATAATTTGGTAGTTTTATTGGTGTTATAAAATATTTTTAGTTTTATTTTAATTGAAATGTAGTAATTTAATTTTTAAAAATGTGTGATAACTAACCCACGATTATCATTGTGACGATATAGATAAACGTTGAAACAAACATCATTGCGTCCACCCTATCAAGCATTCCGCCGTGACCAGGCATTATTTTGCCAGAATCTTTAATTCCTGCCATACGTTTTAGTTTGCTTTCAAACAAGTCGCCCGCTTGACCTAAAATTGAACCAATTAAACCTATAATCAAGAAATGCCACCAAGTTAGTGAGTACATATTTAAAATTGCCGACCAAGAATCAACATTATAAATGATTGCGTACATAATCATTGCGCCAGCAATACCACCAATTAAGCCACCAATTGCTCCGCTGATTGTTTTTCCAGGACTTATACTTGGTGCAAGTTTTGGACCTTTAATTAAACTGCCGATGAGGTATGCAAAAGTGTCCGTAAGCATTGTGATAGCAAAAATCATTATTAGGAATGCGATTGAAAAACCACCAATTCCCGCATAAATATCAACGTGATTAATGTATAACATTGAAGAAATTAATAGTCCCGGATAAATGCAAGCAAGAATGCTGTTCCAAGAAATTTTGGTAGAGTCTAGAAAAGATAATTTATTCCTATTTCTTATTGCTTCAACAATTAAAATTATTAAAAAGTACACAACAAGCGATGCAATTTGAATTAATGGGATGAAAACATAATCAACCGCGCTTAAGCAAATAAGCAAAATGATGAGGTTAAAAATTGAGTACATACTAGTTAAATATTTATTAACTTTTCTACCTGTGTTCTCCATAATGTGGCACATTTCAAACCCTGCAACTATTGCTATGAAAATTATGAAAGTATCGAAAATGTAATCACCAATGTTGTACGGCAAAAATTTACTTGCCACTACAAGCGCCACTGCTAAAACTATAAAAATGCTAGTTATTGTTCTTTTTTTCATTTTTGTTTAGTCCTCCAAATCGCCTATTTCTAGACATAAAAGACTTAATCGCCTTAATCATATCCCTTTTTGAAAAAGACGGCCAACATTTTTTAGGATATTCCCACTCGCTATAGGTCGCTTGCCAAGGAAGAAAATTGCTTGAGCGCTTTTCACCAGATGTGCGAATAATAAAATCTAGTGGCAACATTCCATAGGTGTACAAATGCTTTTCAAACGTTTTTTCATTGATTTCTTCGCCAGATTGTGCAAGTTCGCTAACCGCTTTTAATATCTCTTGACGTCCGCCATAATTAATGCAAAGATTTAAAATATTACTAGTTTTGCCACTAGTTATGTCGATTAATTCTTTTGCTTTTGTGCGAACATTGATTGGAAGGCGCTCATCAGACAAATCGCCAGATATGATGATTTTTACGTCGCGGTCGATATAATCTTTTTTGTATTCATCAAGCATTTCATCAAAAAGTTGCATTAAATAGTCAACTTCTTGCTCAGGTCGTTTCCAATTTTCGGATGAAAAGCAGTAAAGCGACAAATTTTTGACACCTAAATCAAACAAAAATTCAATTTGCTTTTTTAGGTTATCAGAACCAGCCTTATGCCCTGCACTTCTAGGAAGTCCGCGTGATTTTGCCCACCTACCATTTCCGTCAATAATAATGCCCATATGTTTTGGAAGGCGCGGGTCATTTTTTATCTTATCTATATTCATTAAACCTCCATAATTTCAGCAACTTTCTTCTCACAAGCGCTATCAGATTTAGTTGTGAAATTATCTAGTGTTTTTTGCACTTCTTTTTCAAGACTCGCTAGTTCATCTTCACTAATCTCAGAATTTTTCTTCATAGTTTTGAAAGTTTCCAAGCAATCGCGACGCGCATTTCTCATTGCAATTTTTGCTTCTTCTAAAAGTTTGCGTGCGTCCTTAGAATACTCTTTTCTTCTCTCCTCTGTTAGCATTGGAAAACCAACGCGGACAATCTTTCCGTCGTCACTAACACTCACGCCTAAATTTGCACTCTCAATCGCTGTGCGAATATTTTTCACAGTGGATGCATCCCACGGAGAAACCACCAACATTCTTGCGTCTTGCACCATAATGTTGCCCGTTTGATTGATTGGCGTCATTGTTCCGTAATAGTCAACTTTTATGTTTTCAATGAGTTTTGGATTGGCGCGCCCAACTCTAATGCGCATAAACTCATCAATAAGCCTATTGAATTGTTTGGTTAAATTTTCTTCATACTCCATTAATGTGATATCAACTTGTTCTGTCATTTTATCTCCTTATAGTAATTATGTATTTTAGAGTATTTTCTCAACAAAAACTAAAAAATATTTTGTTTGCAACACACTAAAATTAATAAGTAAATTCTTAAATATACTAAACAATTTAACAAAAAATAGCAACTAAAAAACAACCCAAACTCAAATTTAATAAAATTATTGCTTTTTAATCGCTACTTTACTTAATATAGACTGAACTTGCTTGTAATACCTTCGATGCTTTAATACGAAATCTTCAGACAATATATATTTGGAAGTTGAATTTTACCAACGCAAAATTTTATAAATGATGACTCATTTACCAGAATAAATTGTGGCATATGCTTGATTAATATTGATTTTGCAGAATTCGCTTCGGCACTTTCTAGTAAAATCTTCAATTAATAATCAAATTTAATTATTAAATTAATAACTATCACTCCACTCGCTTTCATTTAACTTTGTTTTTAAAGATTTAACAATACGAGCGATTGCTTTTTTTACTTTTATTTCTGACACATTATATTTTTCTGCTAGTTCTTCAATCGTTTTTTTCTCACAATTAATGCCAAAATAATATGTGATTAATCTAAATTCACTCTTTGTTAAGCATTCTTTCAGTGTTTCAATTAATTGTTCATTGAACACTTTAGAATTTACTATTATATCAGGATTATCGTTTTCATCAGATTTAAGGCGAGTTTCAATTGTTAAATTATCAGTTCCTTGTTTTGGTGCGTAAATGCTAATTTCTTTGTTTTTATAATATTTTCTTAGAAAAAGTAAATAATATCCTTTCATTGATTTATTGATAAATGAGTCAGTCTTATCAGTAATATTTATTCGGTCTAATATAGATAAAAGGCACTCGCTCAAATATGAAATCGCATCATCTCTTAGTGTTTTATTAGGCATTTTATTTGCGTAAAAATATATTGCTGGAGTAAATTTATTATAAAGCATAACTCTAGCCAGCATATCTCCATCTAACATATGTTGCGCTAAATAATTTGAGTTATCTTTTATTGAATAAATAACATTTGAATAGAATTGATTGTGCGTGTCAAAAACAAAATCTAGTTCTTTTAGTTTTCCTATTTGTTCTTCATTTAGTTTAATGCGTTTTGTTCGAATTTGTCTAACATAATAACCTAGTTCATAATTTTCTATAACGTAATCGAATTTAACATTCACGTTAGAAAACTTATCTTTATATTTGCTTAAGTATGTATAAAACTCATCAAAATTAAATTTTCTATTTTTATTTGTAAATCTAGTTTTCCACACAAAACCAATATCATCTAATTTTGCCCTTTGCTCTTTGTTTGTTATTGTCTTTCCTGTTCTGATAGATACAACTTTTTGCCCTAGTTTATATCCATTAATTACATAATTTTGAGGAACTAGTAAGTTGCCAAACTTAGTTTTGTACTCAATTAAATATTTATAGAATTTATCAAAATTAAAATAATATGTAGCATCCCAAACAAAACCTATTTCATTTAATTTCAATTTTTGTTTTTCACTTAGTTTTATAGCTCCACTTCTTATACTTGAAATCCTTTTCCCAAGTTTATATCCATTAATTGCATAATTTTGAGGAACTAGGCAGTTATCAAATTTTGTTTTGTATTCAACTATGTATTTATAAAACTTATCAAAATCAAAATAAAATCTATTATTCCAAACAAAACCAATTTTATCTAATTTTAATCTTTGAGTTTCACTTAGTTTTATAGTTCCACTTCTTATATTTGAAATCCTTTTCCCTAGTTTATACCCATTAATTATGTAATTTATAGAGACTAGGCAGTTACCAAATTTTGTTTTGTATTCAATTAGATATTTATAGAATTTATCAAAATTATATGTTTTTGTATCCCAAACAAATCCTATTCTATCTAATTTTAATCTTTGGGTTTCACTTAGTTTTATATTACCACTTCTAATATTTGAAATCTTTTTCCCTAGTTTATACCCATTGATTATATAATTTTGTGGTATTTCACAATTGCCAAACTCTGATTTATATTGCAAAAGATAAGAAAAAAATAGGTCAAAATCAAACCTTTGTCTTCTTGTTGCTTTAACAATTAAATTTTCCATAACTAGTTAATAATTTAGCACGGAATTGCCAATTTGTCAATATATAAAAATTATAATGGTGCAAAGAAAATTTACTTTTAACTAAAAACGCAATAACCTGAACTCAAAATAAAATTTTGCTTTATATTGATTACTCTTTATTATAAAAAATCAATATAAAAAATTCGTTTTATAAAAATTTTGATTTTTACATAAAAAAAACTGCACTAGAAAGTGCAATTTTATTAGTTTCCTTTTGTTTGAGCAGCAACTTCTGCTGCAAAATCGTCAACACGCTTTTCTAAGCCTTCACCCATTTCCCAGCGAACAAATCTAACAACATTGAATTTATTGCCGATAACTTGTTTAACTGATTGAGAGTCATCTTTAACGAATGGTTGATTAAGTAGGCAGTTTTCAGTGTAGAACTTGCCAATTTTGCCTTCAACAATTTTACCTAAAATTTCTTTTGGTTTATTTGCATTTTTAGGGTCAGTTTGAAGCTGAGCAATCATAATCTCTTTTTCTTTTTCAATAACGTCTGCTGGAACGTCACTTTCTCTTACATATGTTGGTTTAATAGCGGCGATTTGAAGAGCAACATCGTGCAAAGTATCTTCCCCAGATGTGAATGGGTCAGCCTCAACCATAACGCCAACTTTTCCGCCCATATGGATGTAAGTCTCGATTTTACCATTTGTGTTGTAAATCTCAAATCTACGAATAGAAAGTTTTTCGCCAATAACAACAGTTTGCTCAGCGATATAACTAGCAACTGTTCCGTTATCGTAAGCAAGATTATTTAATTCTTCAACGTCTTTAGGTTGCTTTTCAGCGATTAATTTTGCGATATTGTTAACGATTTCGTGGAATTTATCTCCCTTTGAAACAAAATCAGACTCGCAATTTATTTCTAAAAGCACGCCGACTTTATCAGTAACGAACGAACCTACCACACCTTCTGCAGCAATTCTTGATTGCTTTTTAGCAGCCTTAGCAATGCCTTTTTCACGCAAAATTTCAATTGCTTTATCAACGTTTCCGTCTGCCTCAGTTAGTGCTTTTTTGCAGTCCATCATACCTGCGCCTGTTATGTCTCTAAGATTTGCAACGTCTTTTGCTGTAATCATAATTTATCTCCCTTTAATCTATTTATTGTGTATTTACTAAATATAATACACTATATATTGAACTATTGTTTATCATTCTTTTTTTTTGCAATTTTACATAAATTGATTATGTGAATAATATTTACAATCGATGAAGCAATATTTAAAAATGCTATACTAAAAGTTGGTAAAAGAATGCCGTATATTGATAAAATTATTGTGCCAACTAGATTAAAAATTCTAAGATATAGTCCACTTTTAATTGTGTTAGTTTTAAAGCACATACTTATCAAAACTAGGACACTACCTATCCAACCAACTATTTCTAACATTATTCTTTAACTTCCTCTTTTTTCTCTGCTTTTGCCTTTTTTGCTGGACGTTTCTTTTTTTCTTCAACAGGTTCTGATTTTTCTTCGTCCTTTACAATATCACCTGTAACCATACTAGCCATTGAAACTTCATCATCTTCTGCGTTAATATCGTGAATTACAACTCCGCCCTTTGCTTCCATAATAGCATCTGTTAAAGTTGAAAGAATAAGTTTAACTGAACCGATTGCATCGTCATTTGCTGGGATACAAACTGTAACATCATCCGGGTCACTGTTAGTGTCCACAATGCCGACTGTTGGGATGCCTAATCTCTTTGCCTCTTTAACTGCGATATGTTCTGTGTGAGGGTCAACTAAGATAATCAATCCTGGAAGAGTTGTCATATCCTTAATACCGATTAGATTGTTTGTTAATTTGTCGCGTTCTGCTTTTAGTTTGATAACTTCTTTTTTAGGAAGAAGGTCGAAATCGCCTAATGCTTCCATATTGTTTAACTTGTTCATTCTATCAATTCTCTTTCTGATAGTAACAAAATTAGTTAGTGTTCCGCCAAGCCAACGTGAATTTACATAATACATTCCACTGCGCTCAGCTTCTTGCTTAACTGTTTCTTGCGCTTGTTTCTTTGTGCCGATAAACAACACACTAGCGCCAGCAAGCACTTTTTCTTTGATGAACATATATGCTTCATCGATTTGCTTTTGAGTGTCCTCAAGATTTAAAATGTGGATGTTGTTTCTATCTGTGAAGATATATTTTTTCATTTTAGGATTCCACTTCCTAGTTTGGTGACCAAAATGGCAACCTGCTTCTAATAATTGTTTCATTGAAATAACTGACATAAATTTTAACCTCCTGTTTGTCTCTTCCCCATTAGTCGTCTTACCAAAACAACCTAAAAAGTTTATTTTTAACTTTACATCACAGCAAAATTATAATGTTAACATATTGTTTATTTAAGATTTATATTGCAACATTAAGACTTTCAATAACACTAATAATGCAAAAATATTTTAAATCTTAACTAAACTAAATAAACAAGTTTTAGGCAACAAGAATGGCAATCGTAATAGGTGCTATTCATTGAACTTGTTTATAATACCAAATCAAACAAAAATTGTCAACACAATTTGCAAATTTTATTTAAATACATTAAAAACGCACTTGTTATTTTATTTGTTTAAGCGAAGGATTGATTTAATTTTTAGTGAAGTTTACTTTATATTAAACCTTTATATATAAAAAATTTAAATCAAATAAGTCTAAGTGTTTATCATTATTTTGCTACTTATTGCCTTCACTCTCTTGCAAAAGTTTTTCGTAGGCGTCGATAACTTTATCTATTACGTCTTGGTTGGTTTCTTGGCGGTAGGTGGAATTTTCAGTGTCAATTGCAAGCACGAAGAGAGTTTCGCCCTCTTCATCCTCTTTTACTCCCTCTATTTTTGTTACAGGAAATAGCATTGCATAGTAATAGTCTGAATCATCAAGTGAAATTAAAGCGACTTGTTCAAATTCAATAGGTTTGTTATCTTTATCCATTAAAATTATATTATCAACACAATTTTCGTCCAAAATCTGCTCGATTGGATTTGGAACGGGTTTAAATTCATTTTCTTTTTTCATTTTCTCTCCTTATCTAAATATTCTTGCAATATGATTGACGCACTCACACTATCTAATTTTTCTTTTCGTTTTTTCCAATCTTTTTCAGTTTGTTTTAGCAACTCTTCTGCCATTAGCGAAGATAAACGTTCATCAACAAACGAAATTTTAATCGGTTTTATTTTCGCGATTTTAGCCATAAATTCACGCGTTAGGCGGGCAATTTCTTGTTCCTCACCCTGCATATTGAGTGGCAGACCGCACACAATCTCATCCACCTTTTCTTTATCAATAAGGTCTACAAAATAGTTTATGTCCGCCTCTTCATCCTTTCTATGATAGGTTGAAAACGGGCTTGCCAAAAATTTTGTTGCATCAGAAAGTGCTATACCGATTCGTTTTAGTCCAAAATCAATACCCATTGCTTTCATAGAATGATTTTAACAAAAAAATAAAAAAAAGTAAATTAAATTTAAGTGCAAAAATTTTTACTTACACTATTTTAACTTACTTTTAATAGTACAATATTGTAAATTAATTCTGTCATGACAAATTTTTTATAAATAAATATACTTTAAAATTAATAAATATGCTTTTGTAGTGATAATACTTTAAAATAATTTTGTTATTATATACATTTTATTAGTAAATTCTTTATTATTGATTTCTTTAGTAAACTTATTTTGTAAGATTTTTATAAAGTGGCATACGCAATTTTTTTAACGCACGTTCACAGAGGCGTCTGATAAGTTCTCTATCTAGGTTATATAGGTTTCCAATTTCAACATATGTCTTTTTCTCTCCGTCAACTAAACCATAATGCAATCGTATAATCTCTATCTCTTTTGTTGTTAATCTGCCCAACTCTAATAAATCATTTAGAGTGGAATTAATTGTTTCTTTTAAACGACTTTTTTGCATATCATCACACAAGTTGTCAAGTTTTTTTAATTCAATTTCTAAGTCGACATTTGATAAATTATTGTTAGAATTATTTTGAGTTGAATAAGCCACTGTTTGATTATAAAATTCGTTTTCGCGTTTAATGATTGATTCTAAATTATATTTGATAGATTTATATAATCCAGCGATGAAACTATTATAATTTAAAGATTCTGAATTTTTTAAATTTAAAACTGCTTTTGTAACCGTTTCGTAAATATATGAAGCATATTCGCTAGGTTCTTTGATTGTTTTGAAATTTTTTCCAACGTAAACATAGTATTTAGAAAAAGTGGCATTAATTAGTTGTTTTATTGCTTCTTGGTCGTCGTTTATAACGCGCGGATATAATTCATTAAATAATTTGCTATTTAACTTTTGTTCCATAAATTTTTGGTCAGATAATGTTTTAACTAACTTTTCCATAATTAATCTCCTAAACGTTATAATCAACTAATTTGATTGAATTTTGTGGCGCGCGAAGTTTTCCTATTGCACGGACGTAAATTTGGTGCGCACGCGATGGACCGATGTGTAAAATTTTTGCAATTTGATTAAAAGTTTTTGGTTTTCCGTCGTACATTCCTAAATGCAATACAACAACTTTTCTATCTCTCTCACTTAAAGTGTTTAAAACTTCATTAATCTTTTCATTTTTGTTATCATCTAAAATTTTATCAACTGATGAATTGGATTTTACATTGTCTAAATCAACTAAAGTTAGTAAATGCTTAGTTTCTTTTCTTTCAATTCGCTCAATTGTTCTTTTAATGTAGGTTTTTAATTGAGTGTGAAAAGAAATGTAATCTTTTTCTTTCATACCCTTTTTAGCGGTTGTTTTTACAAAGTTATATACAGTTTCATAAATATCGGAAGCCAATTCTTCAATCGTTAAACTTAACCTTTTCCCATAATGCCTAACAACATACTCTTCAGCAAATGGTTGCAAACTATCTGCCATTATTTTAACAGCGATCATATCACCATTTATAACTTTCGGATACAATGAATTAAATTCGTCGCGTGTGATTTTAACGTCGGAATAATCTCTATTTATCATATTGTTAATCATAGCCACCTCTTTTGTTGCAATTATTCTAACACAAAATAAAAATCTGTCAATATATATTTTAAAAAGACTGTACGAAAATATATATTAGAATTAATTTGTAATCAAAAAATAAAAAAATTTTATAAAATAGCATAAAATTTAATAAAAAAATTAAAAATTTAGTAATCTTTTTAACATTTTGAAAAATTTTTTATAAAAAACACCTAACTAAAATGAAATAACTTTTCAAAATTAGTTAGATGAATTTAAAATTTTTAAACATTTAATTGTTTTAAATTTATTTAGTTTTTTGTTTTTGTTTAGATTGTTGTTCGTTGATTTCAGTTTTGATGTCCTCTATTATTTCTTTACCCTTTTCAACACCTTTTTCAATAGTGTTTTCCATAGGTTTATTAACCTTGCACACCACCGCACCAACAACAAAACCAATGCCCATACCAATTAATAATTCTTTCATATATCCTCCCACAATTAGTATTTGCAGAAAGTGACGAATTATGTAATAGAATTTAATATGTAATGCTAAAATTTAAATAAACATTAAAAAAATCAAAACTTTCAAATTGTTTTAATGAAAATTTTGATTTCATATATATTTTTATGAAAATTTTTTAAAATTACTTAAAATTATTTAAAATTTTGCTGTTTTTTTAAATTTTTATTGAAATTTTACGAAAATTTTGATATTTTATTTTTTATTCTTCATTTTTCTTTTTGTTGGCTTTTTCAAATTTTTCAATATAATCTTGAATTGCCATTTTCATACAATCTATGCAGAATGTGATGTCAATATCAGAATTATCACCTAAATTTTCTTTAATGTTTTGTTGGTCTAAGAAAAGCATAGATATCATTTTACCTGTGACCATATTTGCCATAGTTGAGCAAATTGCAATAACGTATGGATTTGCTTGAGCGCGGAACTTGCAGTCAACAATAATTCCGCTATCAACTCTAAGTGAAAATTCAACGTGCGCAGTTCTGTCCTCATTAAAATTATCTGCAATTCCGTCTGGCTTTGAAATTCTTCCCGCATTTTTAGGGTTATTAAATATTTCTAAAACAACATTACTATACATTTCTATCCCCCTTTCTCTTACGTATCTTCATACTATAAGTTGATGAATATGCGCGCAACTCGTCAACCGCTTGCTTAATAATTGCAATTGCTTTATCAATTTCTTCAAAAGTGTTAGAAGTTGAGAAACTAAAACGAATTGTTGAGCGAGCATTGTCCGCTTGAATTCCGATGGCTGAAATAACGTGAGAAACTTTAAGGCTATTAGACGTGCAAGCGCTACCCATTGAAACAGCGATTCCGTTCATATCAAGTTTTGTCATCAAACTTTCGCCGTCCACACCAACAAATGTAACTGAAATAATGTGTGGAAGTTTTTGCCTTGTTTCTGCATTAATTATAATATTTTCAACCGATTCAGTTAGTTTTGCAACAAAGTAGTCTGATAAACTTTTTAATTTGTGGTTAAAAATTCTCATATTAGAGTGTGCGATTTCGCTAGCGCGAGCAAAACCAACTATTCCTGGAGTGTTGGCAGTTCCACCACGTTTTCCGCGCTCTTGATTTCCGCCAAATATGATAGGGTCAATTTTAATGCCATTTTTTAAATATAAACAGCCAACACCTTTCGGACCATTGAGTTTGTGAGCGGACATTGTCATCACATCAATTTCCATATCTTGAACGTCAATTTCCATATGACCATATAGTTGAACTGCATCTGTCATAAAAATAATATTTTTTTCGTGTGCGGTGCGAGCGATTGCTTTAATGTTTTGAATTGTGCCAATTTCATTGTTTGCGCCCATTATGGCAATCATTAAAGTTTCTGATCTGATTAAATCTTGCAATTTATCAAAACGAATAAAACCGTTTTTATCAACGTCAAGATAAGTCACTTCAAAGCCGTTTTTTTCAAGGTAAGCACAAGCATTTAACACTGAAACGTGCTCAATTTTGCTTGTAATAATATGATTTCCTTTATCACGATTAGCCATAGCAACACCGACAATTGCCCAAGTGTTTGCTTCACTGCCACTGCCGGTAAAATAAATTTCGTTAGATTTTGCATTGATAGTTTCGGCAATTATGTCGCGCGCGCTGTCAACTAAATTTTGTGCCTCTCTTCCAAACAAATGAACGGATTCGCTATTTCCATAACTATCTGTCATAACCGGAAGCATAGCATTTAAAACTTCTGCGTTTAAACTTGTTGTTGACGCATTGTCAAAATAAATTTTCTCCATATTTCTCTCCAAAATTTTGTTACTATACTTTATCATAAGTTTTCAACTTTGTCAATATTAAAAATAAAAAATAGGGTCAGAAATTTGACCATACTTTTAAAAATAATAAAAATTTTTTAAAATTTATAAAAATTAAATATCATTAACCAAGATTTTAACAAAAATTAAGTACAATTCAATAATACTAAAAGCGAGATTAGTATAATATCTGTAAAAATAAACAAGGTTGCAATGAGGTAAATTATATTGCATCTCGTTTAAAGATTTAAACTAAATTTTAGATCGTTAAACTATTAGAATAAAAATTTAACATTAATAAAATTAGTTAGATTAATCTTCCATTTTAGTGTCTTTACAGCGCAAAACAAATTCTTCCATATTTTCGTATGGATTAAGACCTACTATACTATCAATTTTCTTTCCTGACCTAAAAGCCACCACAGTTGGCACACTGAAAACGCGATAACGTTTTGCAATTTCTTCACTTTCATCGATATCTAGGTTAAAAAATCTGATATCTTTGTGATTATCTGCAAGGCGCTCCATTATTGGTTTTAACATTCTGCAAGGCATACACCAAGTGGCAGAAAAATCAATTATAGTAAGTTCGTCTGAATTGATTGTGTCGTCAAAATTTTTTTCTGTTACGTTTTCCATACTTTTCTCCTTTTTACTTTTATTATTTGTTAATTTGTACTTATTTAATTATTATTTTTATATAATAAAATTGATTTAAATACAGTGTTAATTTATTAATTTTAATCGTTTATTTGTTATACTTTTAATATACAAAATCAAATAAATTTTTTAAAATTTCAAAAATTATGCTATTTTTTTTGTAATTTTAAATAAAAATATGTATTTTTTTTAAATTTTTAAAATTTTTTGAATAATTCTTGCGCACATAACTGTTGCCATATTTATAGGATAGTATACCACACTTGCCACAATTTTGCAATCAAATTTGGTTGCTTTTTGTTTAGTATAACAAACTTCTAAATGTTTTATTCGGTTTTCAGTGCAATATTTTCTTAGAATTTTTGCGATTGGGTCATAACTTGTTTTATAAATATCTGCAATTTCAAAATGAGGAATTTCAGCATACCTATTCCCTGCACCACACGCACATAAAATGTAAACACCTAATTCGTTTGCTTTAGTTATGAGTGATTTTTTAGCATTCAAGTCATCAATACAATCAACGATTATATCGTAATTTGACAAATTAAATTCGTTAATATTTTCGCTAGTAAGTTTAGTTGAATACTTTTTTAAATTAATGTTAGGATTTATATTTTTCAATTTCCTTTCCATTTCGTCCACTTTTGTTTTTCCAACATTATCTTGAAAAGCAACAAGTTGACGATTAATATTTGTGACATCAATTTTATCAAAATCCACGATTGTAATATTGCTTACACCAGAGCGCACTAAAAACTCAACGAGCGCCGAACCAACCCCACCAACACCAAAAACTATGATACGAGCGGACTTTATTTTTTTAATTCCGTCCTCTCCTATCATAATTTTAAATCTATCTAAAAATTCGCTTTTATTTTGCATATTGTTAAGTTTAATTATTTGGAATTAAATTACAGTATTATAAAACATACTTTTTAAAGTCGTGAGTGTGAATCATATCTTTCATTGCATTTTCAACGAATGCGCGGTCAATTTTAACTTTTGTCATCGGATTTTCTTCGCTTGCATTGAAAGAAATATCTTCAACTAATAGTTCCATAATAGTTTGTAATCTTCTTGCACCTATATTTTCGTTTGTTTCGTTTTCATCTTCTGCAAGGCGCGCAATTGTGTCGATTGCATCAGCGGTAAATTCAAGGTCTATATTATCAACTTTCAATAGTTCTTGATATTGAGTTGTGATTGCATTTTGAGGAATTGTTAAAATCTTTTTAAAGTCATCTTTATTTAAACTATCAAGTTCCACTTGAATTGGGAAACGACCTTGAAGTTCTGGAATTAAATCGCTAACACTTGCAATATGGAAAGCACCCGCCGCAATAAATAGAATATAGTCAGTGTGAACTACCCCATATTTTGTGTTTACCACACTACCTTCAACAATAGGCAAAATATCACGTTGTACACCTTCACGTGACACGTCTTGTCCGTTATTTTTCTTTGCTGCAATTTTATCAATTTCGTCAATAAAGATAATTCCTTCTTGTTCAGCACGATAAATTGCCTCTTTGTTTAATTGGTCTGGGTCGATGAGTCGGTCGCACTCCTCTTCAAGCAAAATTTCACGAGCGCGCGCAACACTCATCCTTTTTATTTTTCTAGGTGCTTTAATCATACCACCCATAATTTGACCAATGTTGATTTCTGCACCAATTCCGTCCATTAAATTTAGTGATTTTGGTTGCTCTTTTACGTCGATATCAATAGGTTCATTATCGAATTTGCCTGCTTTATAGTCAGAATAAAACTCTTCTCTAAATTTCTCAGTGTCAACCTCTTCTGGTTTCTTGGCTTTCTTTAGTGGATATAAAATATCTGTGATTTTTTTATCAACCACTGCTAGCGCTTTTTCTTTAATTTTGTTTGAATGCTCCTCTTTAACGATTCGAACTGACGCCTCAACAAGGTCACGAATCATACTTTCAACATCACGACCAACATAACCTACTTCAGTGTATTTAGTTGCTTCAACTTTAACAAATGGTGCGTTGACTAGTTTTGCAAGACGCCTTGCAATTTCAGTTTTACCAACACCTGTTGGACCTTTTAAAATTATATTTTTTGGAGTGATTTCATCGCTCAACTCTTTTGGAAGTTTGCTTCTTCTATATCTATTTCTAAGAGCAATTGCAACTGCTCTTTTGGCTTTTGCTTGACCAACGATATACATATCAAGGTTTTTAACAATTTCTTTACAAGTCATCATATTACACCTCCTCAACAACAAAGTTCTTATTTGTAAACACGCAAATATCACTAGCAATATCAATTGCCTTCATTGCAATTTCGCGTGCTGATAAATCTGTGTTTTGAAGTAATGCTTTTGCAGCAGCGAGCGCATAATTTCCACCACTACCGATAGCGCAAATTCCGTCGTCTGGTTCAATTACGTCACCAATTCCAGATAAGATAAATAAATTGTCCTTATCCGCAATAATCATCATAGCCTCAGAGTTTGCCTTTCCGCCCGTACGAATGTTTTTGGCATATTCAACTGCACTGCGCATTAAACTACCGCTATATTTGCTTAATAATTTTTCAAATTCTTCACACATAGCGAATGCGTCCACTGTGCCACCAGCAAAACCGACAATCACTTTATCGTCATAAAGCCTGCGCACCTTTTTTGCACTTCCTTTAAATATTACTTCTTTTCCCATAGTAACTTGACCGTCACCTGCGATAACAGTTTTTCCGTCTTTTTTAACTGCCACTATAGTTGTACCTCTAAATTGTTCCATATTATCTCCTTTTTGTAATAATGCGTTTAATACTTTAAATTGTTTTTTATCAATGTGTTTAAACTAATTAATTCATTTGATTTTATTAGTTAATTTTATTAGTTTAATAAAAATATATTAGATATTATATTTATCTTTAATACTTTTAATCTCGCTTAGTGAACGCGAGCAATACAATTCTCCTTTTTTCTTTTTATCTCGCTCGATGATTGGATTAAGCACACCAAAATTTGCATTTATTGGTTGAAAGTTTTTGCTTTCTGCGTGAATTAGATAATTGTATAGACCTCCAATAATAGTGTCCGCACTAAACGAAATTAATTCATCATTATTTAACATTTGGCAAATATTTATAGCACAATATAGCCCACTTGCAATACTTTCAACATAGCCCTCAACCCCGCTTAGTTGACCTGCAATAAATATGTTTGGATTTTGTTTTAAGCGCGAAAATTTGTCCAGACATCTTGGAAAATTTATAAAATTATTTGTGTGCATTACACCATAGCGCAAAAATTCGGCATTTTCTAACCCTGGAATTAAGCGAAACACTCGCTTTTGCTCGGGAAAAGTTAGATTTGTTTGAAATCCAACCATATTATACATTGTAGCACATTTATTTTCTTTTCTCAACTGAACAACAGCATAAGGTTTAAGATTTTTTTCATTTTTTAGCCCTACAGGTTTAAGTGGGCCAAATCTAATTGCGTCTTCTCCGCGATGCGCCATTATTTCAATCGGCATACAACTTTCAAACACATTTTTCTTTTCAAAATCGTGAAGTTGAACAGTTTTTGCATTGATTAGTTCGTTATAAAAGCGCAAATACTCTTCTTTATTCATCGGGCAATTTAAATAATCTGCATCGCCTTTATTATAACGAGAAGCAAAGAAAGCGACGTTGTAATCTATGCTTTCTGCTGATATTATTGGAGATGCTGCGTCGTAAAAATACAAAAAGTCCGCACCAACAAGACTTTTAAGTGCGTTCATCATTTTTGGTGTTGTTAGCGGACCTGTTGCAACAACTGTGATTGCATTTTCATCAATTGAATCAACTTCTTCAACGTGCGTTATGATATTTTTATTTTCTTTAATTTTCTTCGTTATTTCACTTGAAAAAGCCTCTCTATCTACCGCCAAAGCCGACCCTGCTGGCACTTTAAATTTATATGCAGTTTTTATAAGTTCACTGCCAAGTAGTGTAAGTTCTCTTTTAAGTACACCAGATGCTGTGGTTGGGTCATCACTTTTTAAAGAATTACTGCACACGATTTCAGCATAATTATCTGAGTGGTGAGCGGGAGTTTTTTGTTTTGTTTTAATATCATATAAATTTACCTTAAACCCACGATTTGCCAAATACAGTGCGCATTCACTTCCAGCAAGCCCCGCGCCAATTATATTAATCTTCTTTAACATAGTTGCAACCTTTATTTACGCAAAGTATGGTTCGTTTTCCGCGCGCGCTAATTCTCAAATACAACTGAGAAGCGCATTTAGGGCACTTTTCGCTTAAAGGCAAATCCCACGAAATATAGTCGCACTTTGGATAGTTATCGCAACCAAAGAAAAGTTTGCCACGTTTTGAATGTTTTGCGCTAACCACTCCACCACATTTAGGACAAACACCTTTATCTAAAATGTCATTTTGGTTTGGGATGTTTTTTGTGTTTTTGCATTGAGGGAAGTTTGAACAAGCCAAGAATTTTCCAAATTTTCCATCTCTATACACCATCATCGCACCACATTTTTCGCATTTTATATCGCTTGGAATTGGTTCAGATTTTGGCATTGCAACACCACTTTGCTTGCTCGCGACTTCTAGTTCTTTTTCAAAGCCTTTATAGAATTGGTCAACAATATCTTGCCATTTAATTTTTTCTTCTTCAACCTCGTCGAGTTTTGTTTCCATTTCTGCAGTAAATTTAACGTTCATAATATCTTTAAAATACTCTTCCAGATATTCTGTTACTTGAACACCTAAATCGGTTGGAATTAGTTGGCGCTTTTCATTCTTTTTAATGTACTCGCGGTTTAAAAGTGTAGTTATTGTGTTTGCATAAGTGCTTGGTCTACCAATTCCTTGAGTTTCCATTTCTTTTGTTATGGTATCTTCTGCAAATCTAACAGGTGGTTTTGTGAACTTTTGTTCTGCGTTAATTTTTTCTTTTATAACAACTTCACCTTCAACTAAATCTGGAATATTTATGCCGTTTTTGTCGTCGTCTGTGTCGTCTTTTTGCATTTTGAGATAACCGTCAAACAAAAGCGCTTTTCCGCTTGAACGGAATCTATAATCGTTTGCTAAAATATCCACTGTGAGGCTATCGTACTGCGCATAATTCATTTGACTTGCCACAAAACGTTTGAAAATTAAAGTGTAAAGTTTTAAATACTGCTCTTCAATTTTGCCTTTTAAACTCTCAGGAGTGTACTTTAAATTGATTGGACGAATTGCTTCGTGTGCGTCTTGAGTGTGCTCCTTAGTTGAAAACTCATTGAACTTGCTTGGCGCGTAATTTTTTCCAAATGTGTTTAAAATATAATCTCTTGCCATAAATTGTGCGTCCGTACTAACACGTGTTGAGTCCGTTCTTATATATGTTACAAGCGCAGTTTTGCCCTCGCCTGCTATAGTTATTCCTTCGTATAGAGATTGTGCGCATTTTGTGTACGAACTAGCGGTCATTTTAAGTTTTCTAATTGCGTCTTGTTGCAAAGTTGATGTTGTGTATGGTGCCGGTGGTTTTGAATAAGTTACTTGCCTTTTCACATTTTCAACTTTAAATTCGGCATTTTCAAGGTCAGATAAAACCTTATCTGCCTCAGATTTATTTGAGATTTCTATCTTTTTATCTTTATATTGTGTTAGGTCGGATTTAAAACTCATTTCGCCCTTTTTCAATATTGCTGAAATATTCCAATATTCTACGGGCACAAAAGAATTAATTGCCTTTTCTCTATCTACGATTAATTTTAGTGTTACTGATTGCACCCTACCAGCGGACAAATTTCCTTGAATTTTTCGGCTTAATAGCGGGCTTAATTTATAACCTACAATTCTATCTAACACACGGCGACCAATCTGCGCCTTAACAAGATTTAAATTTAAAGTTTTAGGATTTTCAATACTATTTAAAACTGCTTTTTTAGATATTTCATTAAAAGATGTTCTAACTTGCGCTTTGCTATCTAAATTTAAAATTGTTGCAATATGCCACGCAATTGCTTCACCTTCTCTATCCGGGTCGGTTGCAAGATAAACTGCATCTGCTTTTTCGAATAATTTTTGCATTTCAGCGACCATTGCCTTTTTCGCTGGCATAATTTCAAACGATGGTTTATAATTATTATTTAGGTCGATAGCAAAAGACTTTGCAGGCAAATCTCTAAAATGACCTTTCGTTGCGAACACGACATATTCATTACCTAAATATTTTTTTATTGATTCACGTTTATTCGGGCTTTCTATAAAAACAACTTTCATTCTATCTCCTAATCTTACTATTAATTTTTAAAAATATAACAAATTATACAAAAATATAATAATTTAATTTTATTTTGTCAACCGTAATAACCACAATTGACTAAACATTTTAACACACAAACAAACATAAATCAATCAAAGCGAATGACTAATTTTGAGTTTTTGGACTATTTTTTAAAAAATATTTTTATAAAATTATAAACAAAAAACTATAATCTGTCTATAAATTGGCAGAAATGTAACTATTGTTTGGCAATTTTTCAATAAGACCTTCCATCTCTAGTTCCATTAATTTAATATTAAGTTCGTTCGCAGGCATATTTAAGTGGTCGGCAATTTGTTGGAAAGTCTTTTTTTCAGACTTGATAAAGTCTAATATAGGCTGGTCGGTTAAGTCAACTTGGACGTTTTGTTCTTTTTTGTCAATCTTTTTAAAACCTAAACTTTCAAGCATATCTGCTGGCGACAAAGTGATTGCACCTTGCAATTCTTTAATTATAGCATTTGTTCCCTCACTCATCGGAGAATTTATTCTACCCGGAACTGCAAAGACCTCACGGTTGTTATCTATTGCATAATTTTTTGTGTGGAGTGCACCGCTTTTCTTGCCCGCCTCAGTTAGAAGTACCGCTTTTGACAGTCCTGCTATAATCCTATTTCTTATTGGGAAAAAGTATGCAAGAGGACGAGAGTCTGGGCTATTTTCACTTAAAATTAGATTGTTTTCAGTGATAGTTTTTGCTAGATTACTATTAAAAGACGGATAAATATGATAAAGCCCGCCCGCTAATACTGCAATTGTGTTTCCGCCAGATTCTAACGCAGTTTTGTGCGCCACACTATCAACTCCCGCAGCCAAGCCTGAAACGATTGTAATGTTATTTTCACACATCGCTTTAACATATTCCTTCGTGACAATTGTGCCATATTCGGTTATCTTTCTTGAACCTACAACTCCAACACAATAAGTGTTTAATAAGTCAACATTACCCTTGCAATACAAACAAAAAGGTGGGTCATAAATTTGCTTTAATAAATACGGATAACGCGGGTCATTGATTGTTATCATTTCAATTCCGTCTGATTTAAATTTTTCAACTTGGCGCGAAAAATAGACGTCACTAGTTAGTAAACACATTTGATTTAAATCGTGGTCGGACAAAATCTCTTTCACCTCTTGTGATTTCACAATTTCTTCGCGAATATTTTTGCCTCTAAATAGGTTTATTAGTTTTGCTTTTTTGGAATAAGATAAAAAACTAAATAAATCTAACCAAATTATATTGTTATCATCAACTGTCATTCTACACCTTATATTTTTTATCTAAAGTTCTATATTGAATTGCCTCTAAAATATGTTGTTTTTCAATGTTTTCTTTTCCGTCGAGGTCGGCAATAGTGCGTGCCACTTTTAAAATTCTATTGTATGCCCTAGCGGATAAATTCAACTTTCTAAAAGCCATTTCAACTAGGTCTGTGCAAGACGTGTCTAGTTTACAAAATTTTTTAAACTCCTTTTCGCCCATTTTTGAGTTTGAATAAATGTTTGTGTCTTTAAATCGCTCTAGTTGAATTTTTCTTGCTTTATCTACGCGTTTTTTAATGTCTGCACTCTTTTCCTCTAGCCTATCGTCGGACAAATCTTCATATTTCACACTATCAACTTCAATATGCAAATCAATTCTATCCATAAGTGGACCACTTATTTTATTTAAATAATTATGAATTGCTGTTGGCGAACATTTGCATTGGTCTGTTCCGTTTCCATAATAACCGCACGGACAAGGATTCATACTAGCAACTAAAATAAAACTTGCTGGATATTGCACAGTGTTTGCGTTGCGCGAAACTGTGATATAACCATCCTCCATTGGTTGGCGCAAAGTTTCAATAGTGTTGCGTGCGTACTCTGGCATTTCGTCCAAAAACAACACACCATTGTGCGCTAAACTTATCTCGCCCGGCTTTGCTTTAGTCCCTCCGCCTGTTAACGCAATTAAAGTTGCAGTGTGGTGAGGTGATCTAAATGGGCGCTCAACAACTATGCCTTTTTGTGAGTCGATTAGTCCTGCAACACTATGTATTTTTGTAACTTCCAAACTTTCTTCAAATGTCATATCAGGAAGAATTGAAGGAAAGCATTTAGCAAGCATAGTTTTTCCCGAACCCGGTGGGCCAATAAGCAAAATATTATGCCCGCCCGCTGCTGCAATCTCTAGTGCGCGTTTTGCACTTACTTGACCTTTAACGTAAGCGAAATCATTTTTGTAAGTCCTTTCACTTAGCGCACTTTCAAACGATTTTACTTTTAAACGTTCAATCTCTTTTTCTCCTTTTAGAAATTGTACAGTGTCTTTAAGCGTCGCAACTGCGTAAACTTCAATATCATCAATATATGATGCCTCCATTGAGTTTTCGCTAGGAATAATAAACTTTTTAAAACCCATTTGTTTTGCACTAATTATCATAGGCAAAATTCCGTTTAGTTTTCTAACCTCGCCGTCAAGGCTAAGTTCGCCTAAAACCACAAAATTTTTAAGTTTTTCTTTAGGAATTTCTTCTGACGCAGTTAAAATTGCAAGTGCAATAGGTAGGTCGTACATACTGCCCTCTTTTTTCGTGTCCGCTGGCGCTAAATTAATGATAATCTTATGAATTGGATATTTGTATCCGCTATTTTGAATGGCAGACTTGACACGCGCTTTGCTCTCTTTTATTGCAAGGTCGGCAAGACCTACCACATCATAACTCGGAAGCCCCGGATTTATATCTAACTCAATTTCAACCGGATAACCAGAAATTCCATTGAGTGCAAACGATAAAATTTTAGATAACATATATTCTCCTACCAACTAGACTAGCATTTTCGACAATCTTTGTCAAATCTAAATTACAAATTGATAAAATTTTGTACAAAATAAAAATTTCGTAAAATTTTATGAATATGATAGTAAAACAAAATAGAGTGTATTTAATAAGTATAATACACTCTATATTGTGATTTGAATTAATCGTTACTACCTGCAGGATAAATTAATTTAACACTTTTATAAGTTAATTCTAATTGAATATCGCCGTGTGAAGTGTAACTAATTTCAAGCAAATTGTCTGTAATAGATATGCGATAAGTTCTACTATTTATAGTTAACACATTGTTTTCATAAGTGAATTCGCCATTTGCGGTCATTTCGTTCGTTTCTAAATTTAGAGTAAACTCAATATCTTCACAAGTAAATTTAACAATGTATAACACCCTATCTGACAAGTTCATATCAATTCGAACATACGCCTCTTGATTGTATGTTTGGTTTGATGACATAATCGGATTTCTATCTTCCTCTCCAACTAATTGAGGGTCGTTATTTTCAAGGTCACTTATTTCCATAAACACATATTCGGTTACGTCATCTGTGTTATAAACTTTCGGTGTAATGCTAACTCTTATTGTCATATCTTTGGTTATTGTAAATTTTGTGTTTATATCATCACCTGTACATTGCAAGTCGCCCGTTACAACGATATCATATCTACCCTCTTCAATAGTTGTGATTATAAATGGAATTACAGTGCCTTCAGTGAAGTATACAAAATTGCCGTTTGTATAAAATTGCTCGTAATCAATATTTGCGTAGTCACTGCCTTCAATAACTTGAAGGTCAACCATATATTTATTTGTTGTGTTAACGTAGATTATTAAATCGCCTTCAATATTATTCAACAATGAACTTGTTATTGCAAGTGTGTTGCCTTCAATAGTTTGATAGATAGTTTCATTACTTGTTGTAATTACATAATAGTAATAATTCAATTGTTGATATTTATCATCTTGCAAACGGGTGAATGTTATAATCTTTCCAACATATAAATTAGATAATCTTACAACACTTCCGTCCTGACTAGTTGTTTTAACAATTCCGTCGCCCTCGGATTGATTAGCATCCATTGTGTAAATTCTGTGAGTGTCACCAACCATCCTTAGTTCTGCATTAATTCGGGTTTTATTTAGATAAATTCTATATCTACCTCCGTCATTTTCAGTGAACGAGGTGGTTATTGTGATAATATTGTCGTCACTCAATTCTAGAGATGTAATTAGACCATTATTATGCATAACACCATAATATGTATATCCTGTGTTTAAATCAATTTGAATTTGCAACTTTCTACCTTCATACACTCTATAACTATCTGCACTTTCAACTGCAACGTCATTAATAATCACAGTGTATGAGCCAAAGTTGTCGCTTGGCAAACTTAATTTGCTATCAACTAATGCGAATTCAATAGTGATTTCTTCATTATTATGCTCAACCTCAACCACTTTAATATAAATTTCTCCAAGTTCAACGTCTGAGCGAGTGACTCTATAATTTATAACGTGTGGAGTGTTGATATTATAACTTGAAATTTGATTTACATCATTGATATAGATATATAAATCATAATCTTGTGTTTTCTGCGTGAATATGATTTGAATTTGACCGTCCGTGTGGTTAGATTCTGTGCAATAGTAAACTTCATTAGCGTGGTTAAACTCTATATCTAATTTATCTGAAATGTCAGACTGCAACGAATCGTTTACATAATATTCCACTCTAACATTTAGTGGTTTTGGAATAAATTCAATAATTATAGTTCCATCAACAGTAGCAACAAAACTGCTATCAATTTGCAAGTCGTTATATGTGTAGGTTGCGCCCTCATACATATTTTGATTGTAAGTTAAACTTATAGTATTTTGTTGACCAACATACGAATAAATTGTTCCAATTGTGTTATAGTTAGATGAAACTGTGATTTGCTTGCTATTTGAATTTCCATTTGTGATTGTTACAACTCTTTCTCCGTCTGGATCGTGCGTTACCTCGCTGACCTCGAATTGAATTGTTACAATCTTTCTAACAACTACAACCATATAAATATCGCGCAAATCTTCATCCAATATTTCATATATGGTTGATAAAGTCATATAACTTAACAAATCGGTCGAAATTGAGTACTCTCTATTTGGTAGTTCAGTGAGTAGGAAATTATAAGATTGATAATGGTTGGTCATATTAGACGGATTTCTTGGCAAATATGCGTAACTATAAGTCGCTGCATAATATTCGCCATTAATTCTAATAACATAACCCATATCGCCATTATTAGTGAATGCATTTGCTAGACTTACAGTGTCGTCACTAATTTGCCAAGTGTCTAGCAATCTATTTTCTAATTCTTCGTTTGTTTCGCCATTAATCAACTTAACATAATAATCAAACTCAATTTCGTCAGTGTTTAATTGAATTGTGCCAAGATTAGTGTTTTCAATGCTGAAAGTTGTGTCGAAATTGATATAATAGATATTATACAACCAATCTGCATCTAAGGTTAAAACATAAGTCTGCGAACCTGCCGATTTTAATTCATTATAAGACAATAGTTCAATCTCTCTTCCGTTTAACAACAAACTGAATGCTACATCGTCAAACTCATAACCAGAAAGCGCACGATAAGTGATTTGAACGGTGTTATTTACGTTTAAACCTGTTAAACTAGCAGTTGTTAACGAGCCACTTACCGCACCATTACGATAAGTTACAACAAAAGTTCCCTCAGTTCTGTCGCCCGTCTCCATTCTAATTGAAAGGTTATAATTAACATAATCAAAATATACTGTAACGTTTATGTGATCGCCGGTATCCATATTTTCTGAATCAATCTCTTCAGCGGTTGCCGAATGAGAATATGCGGTTGAATCAAACACATCTCTATTCGACGCAATTTCGCCATATTTGTATCCGATTTGGTCGAAATAGTAGCCGGTTAGCATAGCCCTTGAATCTTTGCTTTGGTCATATGCTGTTATTGTAACATCACAACCTGCATAAACAGGTAATTCATCCAACTCAGTCAATCTATTGAAATTAATATCTGCTATAGATGAGAAACTCATACCTGTAACATCATAATATTTCATACCGTCGTTAAGATAAATGACAAGGTAATCTGCCGATTTATCGTCAACAGTGTTTAGCGCCTCAGTTGCATCGTTTACATCGATTCTAACATAGCCGTATTGATTAACATCATTTGTGTTATCAAACGCTGTTGAAACATCCATATAGTAAACTTTTCTAAAATAGAATGCCTCAAATGTAACTTTAGCTATTTGTGAACTACCTTGAGAAATGCTTTGATAACCATCTGTTAACTGCCAAATCGGTTGATTGTGAGTAGCATAATAACTATTTTCAGCATATTGAGGTATACCGTGATCGTGCTGATTATAAGCGCTCGTTGTGTAGGCATAACGTGAACCATTTGAAGAAGTCTCGGTATTCGCCCAATAAATCAAAATCTCATATGTCGAATCGAAAATTGGAAGGTCTCCTGTAGGGCAATTGTTTGCTAGATAGATATACATTCCGGTTACACCACTTGAATTTACACTTCTTTCATTTGTAACCGCCCTACCATTCACAAACACTTTTCTTAACGCGTCGTGTCTGCCGTTAGAAATATCACTTTCATAATCTGTTATCACATCGTAAATGTATGACGCATAGTCATTTGCAAATCTATACTTAGCTCTCGAATATGTTTCATAACCATCCTCATCCTGATATGTGATGAGATAGGTGGATAATGTTGGACTAACAAATAAATAATCCGTATCATCAATCAAAGTGTAATAGTTGTCCTTATCTTTATACCCCGTTAAATCTACCCTATAAATATTATTAACTTGATGCGGAGATATCGAAAGAGTGTAAGTAGAATAATTGCGATTATAATTACTGTATAAATTATATGGAATATTATAATAGTTATAAGGAATATTTCCTGTTGAAGGCATAATATAAACACCGGATGCACCCGCTGTGAAATAGCCTAAAGTTGTGCCAAGGCTAGTGTTTACATAACTAGATGTATTATAATTAGTATTAAACCTTCCTTGCCAAATTCGGTTAGAACTAGTCAATTGAATATTAACCGCTTGCCAAATTGGAATCATCGTTATAGTTGTGTTTGATGGAACTCCTCCAGCATTTAATTCGTCCAACCTCTCTGCGTACAACGACATATCCGCCAAATCATCATTAGATAAGTTGGAGATATAAACAGGTGTTCGACTACTTGAGCAACCCCAAGCACCTCCTTGGTATGTTAGATAATATGTTCTATTATTATATATAAACGATATATAATATCCTCTGATTCTATAACCATAATTAAATATGTAATAGTAGTTTCTGTTGCAGTTTGGAAGATTAGTGGCACTTAGTCTCTCAAAATCATCCCTAGTTCGCATAGACAAGCCTCTATTGTTATATTCACTTGTCATAAATGGATATGCATAAGTTGAACTGTGCCTAATTGTCATATCTAACTCAGTTAAATTAGAATCAACATTTATATTAGACCCAGATCCACCCACTCCATAATAATTAGTAGGATTTGATAAGTTGTCCCAAATGCTAGATCCTAAGCCCTCAGTTCCGTCATTTTCTATATGTAATGTGTATGTGTTAGACCAATATGCAGTTATAAATTTTGCCGGCATATCTCCCCAACTTCCACTAAGCAATTCTGTGACCACATAATATGTGTTGCCATTAAGAGCAGTGAATATGTCAGATACTGTGAAACTCCAATGCCCGTCATACCATTTATCTTGTACCCATTCAGGATATGTTTTTCCCGGTATTGCATAATATATATCTAAAATTCCCGAATTAGCATCATATGAATAACTCATTCCATTGATAGCATTTCCATTGTAATCTAATATGCTAGCTCCATCGAATCCAATAATCCAATCTCCAAAATACTTCAAATTGCCACCAACTGAAACTATATCATCTGGCTCAGAATCGGTTAAATCAATATCTCCTGAATTATATTGAAATTTAACACTCTTCTCATCATCTAAACCACTCAAGCCATAAATATCTGCCCACATATTCAACGTAAACTTTTCATAATCAGGAGTTATATAAACGTGTATCACATCAGCATTATAAACAAACTCATAAGGTATTCCTATGCTAACGTACTCGCCAGCCTCATATATTGTACCATCATCAATTGAATAAGTCCATTTAACAGGCTGACTATCCATCCACGGCGGATAAATTATCATTTCAGTTGATTCATTAAATGATCCATTTCTAACATTAAACCCGGTTATTATATAATCATCTTCATTTGCATCATACTCATAAATTGGTGACAATATAACATCATTTCTTTGCAAATAAACAACTATAGGATCAATACTTTCCTCACCTTTTGCATCTTCAATACCACTTACCCCATTAAAATGGAACTGAACTTCTAATGTATCTCTCTCTTTAATAATAGGTTCGAGATAATAATGGTATGTTGGATATATTGTTTCGTTGAAAGGCTCAAGGGGTAATTGATGTTCGTATACAATTGAAGTTCGTTGTATTAATCTAGATCCGCCCCATTGAACCTGATATTGTAACTGATATTGAATAGGAATTATTACTTCTACAAACAAAGTAATATGATCCGGTAGATATAGAGAATCGTCGTCATTTGACATAATGTCTAAATCCTTTTGTCCGTTATATTCTATTTGTATGTAATAGTCTCCGTTATCATTAAATGAAGTTAATTCATGCACACCCAATCGTGCCATAGTCTTACTATTAGGCTTAAGTTTTGTGCTAACTCTTATCTTATATTCAAATTCAGTGCCATCAGCTCCGACATAATTCATAGTTGTTTCATAAATATAGATTTCTTTACCATCTTCTGTATCAATTTGCGTATCAACTAAAACATAATCCTCATTGTCTGTTATTTGAACCAAAATCTTAGAATAATCAAATTGATATTCAATAGTTAACGTTGGCAATGTTTCGGTTTCATTTACATTAACATAATCTTTGCCAATCAAGTCAGAGTCATTACTCATCCAAATTACTTCATTTGCCGAAACATTATTGCTTAATCTAACAACATCATCTGGCGCAATAAACCTTGGAATGCAAAATTGCATATAATAATATTGGGCCGAAGTCCATCCTACGTTCGTATAATTTCCCCAAATTAAATAACCGTATAACGTACCAAGCTTAATATTATGCTCGTCATAATGAGTGATTTCATAATTTGTGATTTCTATATCACAATTTTGAATTGCAATATCTTCGCAGAACATTCTTAACACAGGATATCTATAAACGTTAGTGCTAGAGCCAAGATACGTTGGCAAATACCAAAGCGAAGATGAAGATTCATTAAGCTCACAATTCATTCCCCACATTCGAGAAGGATCACTTCCCCAATTATTAATAGTTAAAGGATCAAAAACTCTATTTGTTCCGTCATAATTGAAAGTGTCCGTTGCACTTTGTGAAATTGAACCAGTTCGCTGATATCCTTTAAATATTCCAACATTTGTAGGATATTTTGAATGATCACTTAATTCCTCTCCTGATTCAACGTCAACATAGCCTAGCGATGTTGGCTCAACAGATGAAACATTTGTGTTATATCCGTATCCAACCTGCGGTAATCCCGACTGCACTTGACTATCCGACATATGATAACCATCTTTTACAGTTATATTAATTGTATTCCATAAATTAGCTTGATCTACATTAGACGTTTTGCTAATGTTAAATTGAGAAGTGTTTGTGAGCATATTTAAGATTACATACATTTCATCAGGTAAATTACCACACTCAAAATCAAAGGCACTACTTATGCCGGTACTCATTTTCCAATATACAGTGTCATCATTAGGAATCTGTTGATCTTCTTCATTATCTACAAATGATTCTTCATCAAAATCAAATGGAGCACGAGAATAAATATTTGCTGCATACAAATTAGTATTTGTGCCAGGATCTAAGAAATAATTAAATCCGCAACGTTCATAAGACACAGGATGTATATATTTTGCTTGATGGTCGTAATCTATACCAGGATAAGTATAATAAATAGTTCCATTATGTTCAGAGCCATAAATCAAGCTTATACCGTTATTGGTTCCATCATAATCATTATCTATTAAAAAATATTCATCATTATAGCCCAAATTTCCTCCAAACATATGGCTAAGTCCAGCTGTTAGAAAGCCTCCATAAAACGGATGTGAAGAAAAATATACTGGTGAGTAATCATTATAAGCAGTTGAAAATATTTTTTCATTTCCTAAGTATCCACCATTTTGATTTATAGTACAAGATGGGGATGCATAAAAATTTTTAATTACATATGGTCTCATTTCCGGCTCTTGACCTGAATTTTTTGTACCATTTCCAAAATTTAAAACATCGTTATTCACACTTTCAATGAATTCAAATTTCACTCCAGTGTCTTCATTACGATCAAAATATTTTAAAATTGCATCTATTCCTTTCAAAACCAACTGGCTTAGACTAAAACCCGGCATCTCTAAATACATGCGTTTTAACTCGTAAACATAATTATAAGCATGAGGATCCAAAACTGTATAATCAACTCCTGGATAAGAGGTAAAATTATTATGTAAAGATATGCTCTGCCTATTAATCATAGATATTCCAAGCAATCCGCCAAAATAAATTCCATGAAAATTAGTACTGGTATTAAAAGATGGCATACCAGTTGCAGTATATACACCGTCATCTGTTATAAAATTTAGATTACCAATATTATCACGACCAGCAGTTCTAATTTGCAAATAGCCATCCTTGCCGTTAAAAGTATACTCAGAGATTCTACTATATACATGTTTCAATTGGATATTCTCTTCGCCGATATAATATGATGCACCGATTTCTATATTTCCACAACTAATTCCAACAATACCTCCAAAATTGACAAAAAAGCCATTATCTGTAATTGTAACATTTTCTGTTTGAACTGCGGAATTTTTAATGATTAATTTTATATTTTCTCTATTGTTAGTATTGTCCCCAATCGAAGAAGAGTCTGGATCACCCACCTGATTATAATTGCTACCATCACCGATATAACATCCAACCAAACCACCAGCACTTTGTTTATCCATTGTGTTTGCACAAGAATAAGACAAATCTACTCCTAACAAGTACTGGGAAGATCTTACTTCTTGTGCTGCAAATCCATATTGATTATCAATATAAATCAAACCATCAGATTCATCAAGATTTATTGTTAAACCTACAGACATGCAATTTTCTATTGTTGTATTGCCTTTTGCGGCTCCAACTAACGACCCAATAGCATTAGTCAAAGCAGGTGTTATATCTGCTTTAAAATTATTACCATAAACTGACGCATTGCTTGTCATATCAATTGTTGTATTATTAAGCATTAAGTCTTTAATGCTGGCATTATCCACGTAGCCGAATAATCCTAATGCTGTTGCAACATCATAATAATCTAAATTTGCTATCATTCTTGAAGTATTAGTATATCCAAGAAATATTGGACCGTTAGAAGAAATAACAAAATTTTCAATTTTTAAATTTGAGATTATATGCCCGTTTCCGTCAAATGTTCCTTGAAATGAGTTTAATTCAAAGTTGTTCCTAAAACCATACGAATAGCCAATCGGAATCCAGCTATCTATGCTTGACATATCAATATCTGCCATTAATGTTACTGTGTATTGTTTAGTCATATTGCCACTTGTGTCATAGTCTGCATATGAATAACCATTATTAACATTGTCGCGAAATCTCACTAAATCGTCTAAATCATATATAGCCAAACCTTCATAACTATCAGGGCTTATTGGAGTGGTATTAGATGAAGAAACAACTGCAGATGAGGAGGATGTGCTCTCTATGGCCGCCACAGAATTAAAAACAGATGTTGAAACAAGTGCGCCACAGATTGTGGAAAGAATCACAATTGCACTAATAATTATTTTTTTTATGGCTAATTTAGTCATATTTCCCCCTAAATTAAAAATTTAGATAAATCTTTTGATAGTATTTTACCACTTTCGACACATTTTTACAAACTTTTTAATAAACTTTTTTACATTTATATAAAAATTTATTGCTTAAAAATTTTAAATTTAATTTTTATATTAACTTGACAAGTTTTTTTTTAAGTGATACACTAAAAATAACATTAATTAAATTTAAGGAGAATTATATGAGTTTATTCAAAAAATTGAGCGAAAAATTAAAAGAAGTATCCGCTAAAGATGCATTGAGCGAAAAATTAAAAAAAGTATCCGCTAAAGGCGCAATTGGATTGGTGCTCGCCTCTGCTATTACCCTAGCAGGATGTGATTTCGGCGCAAATGTGGATAATAACAATAACCAAGGCATTGGAGACTCTCAGGGTGAAATTGAATTGCCAAATGAAAAACCTAATGAAAGTGAGAATGAGCACACTTTTAGCAAACTCACACTTGATATGCTAAATGATGAATATTATCAAAATTTAATTGAAGAAAGAAAAACTGATCCTAATTCAACATTGTATAAGTTTCAGCCTATTCCATATGGTTTTATAGAAAGTGAAGGTTATGATAATACAGTACTACCTTCAACGCAATTAATTTACACAAATAATCAAAACGGCAATGATATTTATCTCAATGTACGGTTTCATTTTCAAATGACAACCCCTTATTATGCCTACACAACTTTAAAATATACATTGACTGATGAAGAAATGGCAGACTTTAAATATTTTAATGAAAATAACTATTATGAATCAGCGCTATTTATTCAAAATTTATCTTACAAAAAAGAAGCCGAGGTGATTGATAATGCAAAAATTGTACTCGGCACTAAAAATAGAATTGACAGGTATATAAATGGGTCTGAAGAACTTAATTTAAATAATGGTGAAAATCAAACAAATATAGAATACCAAGGTTATAGTGATGGTCTGTTATATTTTAATATTTATTCTTACAATTTAGATAAAAATAGTGATAATTGCACAGTGCGCCAAATAAAATTAAAGCCAACTGAAATTGATAAGGTTGAATTTAGATATGATGACGTTTGTTACTATCCTTATGAAACAACAATTGCATCGCAAGAGGCTTTGGATGAATATTTGAATAATTACACCACTGTAACCTGCTATAATCCTGTCGGAACTAATTTCCTAGTTGATGAATTAAATAACGAAAACACCAAATAATTAGAGTCACGTATTAACAATAAAAATTACAAAATAAATTTATATACTAAAAATAGAAACAAGAAAGTTAAATATACATATCAAAAATAGAAATTGCTAATAATTAGATTCATATAATTAAAGTTATAAAAACAAGCCAATGGCACTTTGAAGTTCACTTCATTTGCCCTTGGCTTTTTTATTTATCTATTTTGCTTTATATTTTTATTATCTAATTGTTTAATTAAACTTTAATCATTATTTTTATCTTTATTATCTGCTGAATTGTTAGTGATATTTATATTTTTATTGTTTAATGAGTTTTCTGATATTTTATCTTTATTGTTAGTTGAAGTATCAACAGTTGCTTGCGGTTTGTTTTCGGTGGTTGTTGACAATTCTGTTATATTGGTATCTTCTTGTTGGTTGTTTTGCTCTATTGATAGCGGTTTAGTGCTAATAGTGGTTTGCTCTTCGGTTTTAACATTGTTTTTTTGTTGAGTGTTTTGTTCAATTGATAAGGGTTCGGTGGTGGTTACTTGTGCGGTTTCGGTGGTTAGTTGTGGTTTAGTGATATTAGCGGATTGTTGTTCGGTGGTGGTTTCTTGGGCATTTTTGGTCGTTAAGGTTGGGGTTTGTGAGGTTTGGGGTTTTCGCCTGAAGATTTTGTTTATGATTATGTCAATTTTTGATTTATATTTAACACTGAGATAGAATAAAACAATCATTAGGAC